>NZ_JBVJMF010000002.1:191255-420321 GCF_055584345.1 Streptomyces sp. NPDC104106 | reverse complement strand
GAGGCCGGTGCCCATGGGCCCGGCGTCCAGCAGACCGGCGTCCCTCGGGCCGACATCCCTGAGACCGGCGTCCCTCGGGCCCGCATCCCCGAGGCCGGTGCCCATGGGCCCGGCGTCCAGCAGACCGGCGTCCCTCGGGCCGACATCCCTGAGACCGGCGTCCCTCGGGCCCGCATCCCCGAGGCCAGCATCCCTGGGCCCGGCATCCCTGAGATCGACGTCCAGAAACTCGGCGTCCCTGGGTCCGGCGTCCAGGAACTCGGCGTCCCTGGGCCCGGCGTCCAGTAGTTCGGCGTCCGGGAGGCCGGTGTCCAGAAGCTCGGCATCCGTGAGCCCGGTCTCCAGCGGTCCGGCCTCCAACCGGCCGGTCTCCAGCGGGCCGGTCCCCAGCGGGCCGGTCCCCAGAATGCCGATCTCAAGGGGCCGGGTGTCCGGCGGCTCGGGCGGGCGTGGGGCCGGGAGGGCGGGTTCGCGGGGTGGCGGGGTGACCGGCGACGGCTCCGTCACCGTGCTCTTCGCGGAGGCGAAGCGGTCGTCCAGGGAATCGGGCGCGGCCGTGGGACCCGTGTCCGCGGTGGAGTTGTCGTACAACTGCCCCCACCAGTCGTCCTCATGGCGGGCGGGCCTTCCCCCCTGCTGGCTCATGCCCTTCATTGTCCACCGGCGAGGCCGTGGGAAAACGGGGCATCGGGAAAATACGGCGTCCCCGGCCGCCGCGTCGGGTGAGGGGCTGAACAGCCGTACGAATGGCGGCTGTTGGTCGCCGAGCGGCCCCACCCCCCACGGGAGGACCGCCCGGCGACGCCCACAGTGGCCCGGCCCCGAATCCCCTTCGCATGCCTCGCACACGTACGGGCCCGGGCCACGGTCCGTGCGACCGGGCCTGGGAACGGCACCGGTCGGATGGCCGGATTGTGGCTTGGTTTCCTGGGACGACGCTGTGAATCGCGCTCGCGACCCCGCGTCCCGGGTGCTGCCACCTTGGCAGAGTCACCGGCCCTGCGGCGATGATGTCCGGCGGCGGGTTTGTGCCGTGGCCGGTTTCCGCCAGGCCGGGCCCGCCGCGACGGCTTGTCGACGGCGTGTGGTGGGAGGGGCGTAGGCCGATGCTGGCAGCGATAGGGCTGGACGACACGCACGAGGCGGCGTACCGGGCACTGGTGGCCGTCGGCGCGGCCGACGTGAGCGATCTGGCGCGCCGCCTGGCGCTGGCCGAGTCCGACACCGAGCGGGCGCTGCGCCGGCTGGAGCGGCAGGGGCTCGCCGCGCAGTCCCCGGCCCGGCCCGGCCGCTGGGTGGCGGCCCCGCCGGGCGTGGCGCTCGGCGCGCTGCTCGCCCAGCAGCGGCACGAGCTGGAGAAGGCGGAGCTGGCCGCGGCCCTGCTCGCGGAGGAGTACCGGGCGGCCGCGGCGGAACCGGCGGTGCACGACCTGGTGGAGGTGGTGACCGGGGCCTCGGCGGTCGCCCAGCGCTTCCTCCAGCTGCAACTGGGCGCCGTGTACGAGGTGTGCGCGCTGGTCACCGCCCGTCCCGTGGTCGTGTCCGGCATGGAGAACGAGGCCGAGGAACAGGCCGCCGTGCGCGGGGTGCGCTACCGGGTGGTGATGGAGCGCGCGGTGCTGGACCAGCCGCACGCGCTGACCGAGCTGACGGCCGCGCTGGGCCGCGACGAGCGGGTCCGGGTGGTGGACCGGGTGCCGACGAAGCTGGTCGTGGCGGACCGCTCGCTGGCGATGGTGCCGCTGACCTCGACGACGGCGGAGCCGGCCGCGCTGGTGGTGCACGCCAGCGGACTGCTGGAGCTGCTCGCCGGGCTGTTCGAGTCGGTGTGGCGGGAGGCGCTGCCGCTGCGGATCGGCGCCTCGGGGGTGGCCGAGGAAGGCCCGGACGCCCCCGACGCCACCGATCTGGAGGTGCTGTCCCTGCTCCTGGCCGGCCTGACCGACGCGAGCGTGGCCAAGCAGCTCGACCTGGGCCTGCGCACCGTGCAGCGCCGGGTGCGGCGCCTGATGGGACTGGCCGGGGTGACGACCCGCCTGCAACTGGGCTGGCATGCGTACGAGCGGGGCTGGATCACCCGTTCGTAGCCGCCCGGCGCCGGCCTCGGCCGTGCGGAGTGGCGGTGCCCGGGGTGCCGGGGCCGTGGCTGGCGCGGGCCGCGGTGCCGTGGCGGGCGCCGACCGGTCCGCAGCCGCCGGCCTGGGCCGTCCTGGTGGGCGCCACCGCCGTAGCGGCGGGGCGTTCCCCGGCTTCGCGCTGCCCCCTGCGATGCGCTCGGGCGGCGCCGGCCCGGCGGCCCGTCAGCCGGCGAGGGCCGTCAGGACGGCGTCGGCGACGGCCGCCATGCCGGTGTCGTTGAAGTGCAGGTGGTCGCCCGGGTCGTAGGCCGGGCGGATGCGGGCCGGGTCGGCGGGGTCGCGGACGGCGGCGTCTGCGTCCGCGACCGCGTCGAAGGCGCCGCCGGTGCGGATGAAGGCGTTCACCCGCTGCCGTACGGCCTCGCGGGCGCCGGTGTAGGCGGCGAAGCCGCGGAACGGGGTGAGGGTGACGCCGACGACCCGGACGCCCCGGGCGTGGGCGCGGGCGACGAGGGTGCGGTAGGCGTCGGCGTAGGCGGCCACGTCGTCGGCCGTGGGGGTGCCCTTGATGTCGTTGATGCCCTCCAGGACCACCAGGATCCGTACGCCCGCGCGGTCGAGGGCGTCGGCGTCGAGGCGGGTGAGGGCGCTCGGCCCGGTGCCGGCGCGCAGCAGCCGGTTCCCGGAGACGCCGGCGTTGAGGACGCCGTACCGGTCGGCGCGCAGCAGGGCGGCGAGCCGGTCGGGCCAGCGGTGGTTGGTGTCGGGGGTGGAGCCGTTGCCGTCGGTGAGGGAGTCGCCGAACGCGACCACGCTGCCGGTGGCGTCGCCGAGGACGTCGACGCCGGTGACGTAGTACCAGCGGGTGATGGTGACCGTGTAGGCGGTGCCGTCCTCGTCGGCGGCCCGGTCCGCGCCGTCCGGGGCCAGGTAGCTGGTCTGGAGCGCGGTCTGATGGGAGGTCGCGGGGCCGCTGTCGCCGGGGGTGTACACGGTGACGAGGAGGTCGGCCGCGGCCGGTACGCGCAGCGGCACCGGGTCGGTGACCGCGTCCTCGCCGGTCGGGACGGTGACGGACGGGGCGCCGTGGAAGGTGGCGGCGCGCAGGGTGCCGGGCAGGGCGTCCGGGCCGTCCGCCGCGCGCCGTGCGACGGTGACCGCGCCGACGCGCAGGGGTGCGGTGCCGAGGCGGTTGCTGAGGTGGACGCGGACGGCGGCGCCGCCGACGCTGAGGTGGACGACGTTGCGGACGGCGGCGCCGGGCCGGGGCTCGGCGGTCCCGGACGGCGCGCTCTCCCAGCTGCCGGTCCACCGCGGCTCGGGCCCTTGGCGGGCGACGGCCGCTGTCGCCGGGCCGGGCAGCATCGCCAGCAGCAGCACCGCGAGGATCCGTACGACCTTGGCCATGTCCGCGCTCGCCCTTCCCCGTGGCTCGTCGGAGGCGACCGTCCCACACGCCCGGTCCGCGGAGGTGCATCCTCGACGGCGATCCACCCGCTCGGCGTAGTGCAGAGGGCCGGAGTCGGCGGGGCGGCAGGGCGGCAGGGCGGCAGGGGCACGGTCGCGGCCCCGCTCGGGCGGCCGACGCCAGCACGCGTGGGGGCGGCCAACGGCGGCCGGGGCGCGGCGAGTTCACCGGTGGGCCCGGCACCGACCGGGGCCCGGCACGCCCGTCGTCAGACCGGCTCCCCCGCCACGCGCAGGTGCTGGACGGCGTACGACCGCCAGGGCCGCCAGGCGTCGGGTACCTCCGTGCCCGGCGGGGCGACGTCCGGATCGCCGAGGGCGCGGACCCGGACGGCGGCGACGACGGCCGGGTCCATGCCGGGCAGGGCGCCCAGGGCGGCCGCGGCGTCGTCCCGGTCGGCGCCCGCGTCCAGCCGCACACGGCCGTCGGCGAGGGCCGCGGCGAGCGTGCCCAGCGGGCCGCCGGGTTCGGCCTCGGCGAGCACGGCGGGTTCCGGGAAGAGATGGGTGAGGCCGCCGCAGGGCGCGTCGAGGGCCTTGCCGTACCGGCGCACCAGCGGCTCGGCGCCCGCGCTGCCCACCAGCGCGCGTACCGCGGGTTCCAGCGGGTCGACGGTGCCGGGCGAGCGCAGTCCGGGACGGGCGGCGACGAGCGGGGCGAGCCGCGGATCGGTGCCGAGCCGCTCGTCGACGGCGTACGGGTCGGCGTCGAGGTCGAACAGCCGGCGCAGCCGTTGCACCGCGGTGGTCAGGTCCCGGGGGTCGGTGAGGTGCAGGCGTGCGTCGAGCCAGCCGCCCGGCCGGGTACCGGTGCCGGTGCGCGGCACCCGGGTGCGCTCCTCGACGGCGGCGATCCCGGTGCCGTACGGCAGTCGCAGGGTGCGCCGGTAGGTACGGCCGCCGGGCGGGCCGGTGACCTCCTCGACCCCGGCGACCGCCTCGTGCGCCAGCTGGTCGAAGACGGCCGCGGCCTGGTACGGGCCCCGGTAGGCGAGCCGCAGGGGGATGCCGGCGCCGGGCGTGGCCCGCCGGGCGCCCCGCCCGCGCCCGGCGGGCGCGGCGGCGCGCACCTCGGTCGGGGTCGCGGCGTACACCTCCCGGACGGTGTCGTTGAACTGCCGGACACTGGCGAATCCGGAGGCGAACGCGACCTCGGTGATGGGCAGTTCGGTGGTCTGGAGCAGTACCCGCGCGGTGTGCGCCCGCTGCGCCCGGGCGAGCGCGACGGGCCCGGCGCCCAGCTCGGCCGTCAGCTGCCGCTGCACCTGCCGGGCGCTGTAGCCGAGCCGGGAGGCGAGCCCGGCCACGCCCTCGCGGTCCACGATCCCGTCGGCGATCAGCCGCATGGCCCGCCCGACGACGTCCGCCCGCGCGTTCCACTCCGCCGAGCCCGGCACCGCGTCCGGCCGGCACCGCCGGCAGGCGCGGAAGCCGCAGCCCTGCGCGGCGGCGGCCGTCGCGAAGAACCGCACGTTGTGCCGCTTGGGCGTCACCGCCGGGCAGCTGGGCCGGCAGTAGATGCCCGTGGTCTCGACGGCGAAGAAGAACGCCCCGTCGAACCGCCCGTCCCGGCTCCGCACGGCCTCGTACCTGCTGTCCTCGTCCATCACGCCTTCCAGTGTGGGAGGCGTCCGGGGGCCGGGCCAGCGGAAAACGGACACGGAACTGCGCGCACGGGACCGCGCGGGCGGAGCGGCGCCCTTACTGGTACCGCCCTCGCTTCGCTTCCATCGCCGCCCTCCCCTCGGCACCCTTCCGCTTCCAGTCCCGCCGAAGCTCCGCACGGACCCGCGCATCGGTCTTGGCGACGATCCACCGGTTCTCGCGCATGAGCTTGCGGTAGCTCTCCAGCCGCCGGGCGGGCAGCTCGCCGCTGTCCACGGCGGAGCGCACCGCGCAGTCCGGCTCGGCCTCGTGCGCGCAGTCGTGGAAGCGGCACCGCTCGGCCAGTTCCTCGATCTCGGAGAACACCTGCCCGACCCCGCCCTCGGCGTCGAACAGGCCGACCCCGCGCAGCCCGGGGGTGTCGATCAGCACCCCGCCGGAGGGCAGGGCGAGCAGGTTGCGGGTGGTCGTGGTGTGCCGCCCCTTGCCGTCGACGTCCCGCGTGGCGCCTACGTCCATGACGTCCTCGCCGGCGAGGGCGTTGGCGAGCGTGGACTTGCCCGCGCCGGACTGGCCGAGGAGCACGGACGTACCGGAGCCGACGAGCGCGACGAGGACGTCGAGCCCGTCGCCGTGCAGGGCGCTGACCGTGAGCACGGGCACGCTGGGCGCGCTCAGTTCGACGTCCTGCACGAGGTGGGAGAGGGTGACCGGGTCCGGCACCAGGTCGGCCTTGGTGAGGACGACCACGGGCTGGGCACCGGACTCCCAGGCGAGGGCGAGGAAGCGTTCGACGCGCCCGAGGTCGAGTTCGAGGGCGAGGGACACGGCGACGACGGCGTGGTCGACGTTGGCGGCCAGGATCTGCCCCTCGGACCGCTTGGAGGAGGTCGAGCGCACGAAGGCGGTGCGGCGCGGCAGATACGCCCGGACGTAGCGCGGATCACCGTCGGGGTCGACGGCGACCCAGTCCCCCGTGCAGACGACCTTCATCGGGTCGCGGGGCACGACGAACTCGGTGTCGGCGCGGACTGTCCCGTCGGAGGTGACGACATCGCACCGGCCGCGGTCGACCCGCACGACCCGGCCGGGCACCAGCCCGTCGGCACCGTGGGAGGCGAACGCATCGGCCCAGGCCTCGTCCCAGCCGTAGGGGGCCAGAGGGTGCGACGAAGCGGAAGAAACCGAAAAAGAAGAGAGATTCAAGGGGAACCCTTCACAAGGGCGGCCCCGGCCACGCGCCAGCACTCACAGGCGCGAGAAAGGCAGGAAAGATCAGCCGGAGACCACGGAGGTGGAGTGGATGAACTTCTGGTCGCGGGCAGCGCCCGTCACAGAGACAGCCATCGGTCACACCTCCCGTTCCTCACTCGGTCGACAGCGGCAGCCAACGGCCGCCGCGCGAAGCAGTCCTGACTGTAGAGGGGGTACGCGCCCGAGTGCCACCGATTTCGTACTCCAGCAGGGATCCGTGCCCTGATCTGGCAGTCGTCGTTCTCCGGGTACGGAGGGGATGACTGAAGTCGCGGGACGGCCACTCCTCAGCTCGCGTCCCCTGCACGGCTTGCAGGTCCGCACACCGGACGGTGATCGACGCGTCGGTAAGCGCGATCTCGTGCAGGCAACCGCCGTCCTCGGGAAGGCTCACGGGTGGTCGACGGAGGCATCAGATCGCCGTGGCCGCCTTGGGCGGTTCCCGAGATATGACGCTCGTCCCCACCGTCGGGGTCGACGGCGACCCAGTCCCCCGTGCAGACGACCTTCATCGGGTCGCGGGGCACGACGAACCCGGTGTCGGCGCGGACGGTCCCCTCGGAGGTGACGACATCGCACCGGCCGCGATCGACCCGCACGACCCGGCCGGGCACGGCCCGTCGGCACCGTGGGAGGCGAACGCATCGGCCCAGGCCTCGTCCCAGCCGTAGGGGGCCAGCGCGGAGAACTCAGCGGAGGTGGAAGTCAAGGGAGACCCTTCACAAGGGCGTTGCCGGGCAGGCGCGTTCGGCGCGCGGTCGGATCAGCCGGTGGCCACGGAGGTGGACTTGAGGAGTTCCTGGATGCGGGCAGCGCCCGTCACGCGGACAGTCATCGGTCAACACCCGCCGTTCCTCACCCGGTCGACAGCGGCACCCGGCGGCCGCCGCGCGCAGCAGACCTCACCCTGGAGCCGCACCGCCTCCGGGTGCCACCGATGTGGCACGTCCCCCACGGGCTCGCCGCGCTTGTCGGTGGCGGGGTGGACCCCGGCCGGCTCGGGATCCTCACGCACCGGGCGGTTCCGCGCTTGTCGTACACGCCTGACGGACACCCCGTGGAGGACACCCTTCACACCGTCATCAGGACGATCAGGACGAGCACGACCCCGATCACCGACAGGAGGGTCCCGATCACGCATCCCGGGCTGCTCGTGAGGTCGGCGAGTCGGGCCGGCCAGGCGGGTGGTTGCCCGGTGGGCGCGGCGGATGACGGCGGAGGCGGGGGGGCGTCGGGAACCCGGGGCACGGTCACGGTGCGCGGCTGAGGCGGAAGCGGCGGCTGTGGCTGCGCGCCGGGGTCGCCTGCGTTCCTCTTCATGTCCCGCAGGATCTGGCGCCACAGTTCCTTCGGGAGATCGGGGACCGGCCGGCCGTCCACCGGTTCGACGAGGACGTACGTGAGCCAGTTGCCCGTGGTGACACGGGTGTCCAGGCCGAGCCGGTGGAACTCCTGCAGCAGGACGTTCAGGTGGCGCTCGTCCCTGGCCAGCGGTGCCACGGCCCAGTGGAAGACCCTGGCCGCCTGCTCGGCCATGGCCATGGCCGACATGTGCCCCGCGCCCCGTCCCGGGGGCGGGAAGCACAGGCCCTGGCGCAGTACCTCCGCGCACAGCTCCTCCCGCGTCCGGCGGTCGCGCCCCTCGACCCGGTGGTCTCTGCCCAGCTCGTTCAGGACCAGGTCCACCGACTCCGGCGGCAGCCCGTCGCCCGAACGCAGCTCCGCCAGGAGCATGTCGTCGGTCAGCTCGCCCAGTTCCGTCATCAGCCGGCGCTGGGTGCCGTCCCCGTACCGGTGCTCGCACAGGGCCCGGTGGAGGGGGTCCGGGGCGGCCGCTGCCTGCTGGGCGGGCGCGGGAGCCTCGAATTCCGCGGCGGGCGCCGCGACCGCGTATCCGCCGCCGGGTACGGGTTCCGCCCGCCCACGCACGCCTCCCGGCAGCTCGGGCACCACTCCCCGCCGCTCGCGCGTCACTTCCGGCCGCTCGGGCGCCACTTGCGATTCCGCCCGCACGGGGTCCGGCAGCTCGGGTGCGCGTCCGGACCACTCGCGCGCGCCTTCCGACCGCTGGCGCACGGGGTCCGGCAGTTCGGCTGCGCGTTCCCACCGCTCGCCCGCGCCTTGCGACCGCTGGCGCACAGGGTCCGGCCGCTGGTATACGCCCTCCGACCCCTCGACCGGGCCCTGCCGCCGCCGGGGCGCAGCCTCCGGCCCCTCCACCGGATGCTCCCACCTCCCAGATACGCCCTCCGACCCCTCAGCCGGACGCTCCCACCGCCCAGGTACGCCCTCCGACCCCTCAACCGGACGCTCCCACCGCTCGGGCACGCCCTTTGACTCCTCAACCGGGCCCTGCCGCCGTTCGGGTACGGGCTCCGGCCGTTCGGTCGGGTGGTGCCATCGCTCGCAGGGGGGTTCCAGCCGTCCGGGCAGGGGGTCCGGAACGCGGGGAGCGGGTGCGGGCCGGCGGGTGCTCGGGCTGTGGAGGCCGAGGACGTCCCGGAGCCGGGCACGCCGCCGGTCCCAGTCGAGGGCCGCGCCGTCGGCGAGGGCTCCGGTGAGTTGCGGCACACCGGCCTCCGCCCGCGGGTGCTCCAGGACGTGTTTCACCAGCTGGGCCGCCGCCTCGTGCTCGAACCGGTTCTGGTCCCGCTGACCGGCCGTGACCCGGGCCAGCGGGCCGAAGCCGCCCGTGTCCGGTTCCCAGCGCGGCACGGCCGTCAGCCGCAGGGCATGGGTGTCCACCGCGTCGTACGTCGCGAACGTCCACTCCCCCTCCAGCCAGTTCCCGAACAGCAGGAACAGCCCGAGGTAGACCACCGGCACGGCCTCCGGGTCCGGCCACCGACGCGGTGGCCGCTCCTCCAGGAGCAACGACACCCGCTGCGCGGGATCGCGGAGCAGCTCCGCCGTGGCGAGGACCAACGCGTGCCGGACGGCGGGCAGATGCTCCGTCATCTCCGGCAGCCGGCGCAGGGCCAGCTCGCCGAGCCTCTCGGCGTCGTACGGGAACGGCCGCGCGGGTGCCCCCTCGGCCTTCTCCTGCCGGCACCAGCCGCCCCACGCCAGGGAGAGGCACCGGCGCGTGTCCAGGGTGACGTCGTCGCCGACCAGGACATGGCTGACCGTGCTCGGCCGGCCGCCCCGGTCCGTGGTGGGCCAGCGCTGGACGAGCAGGACGTCACCGGCACGGGTACGGGTGCGTACGACGCCGGGCCGGGCCGCCGCCCCCGGCACCCACAGCAATGGGCCCAGTTCCCGGCCGAGTTCCTCGGCGCGCTCGGCCGGGCAGGAGTGGGCGACGGCCTTCATGCCGGTGCCCTGGCGGCCGTGGTTGCCGTCCCAGCGGAAGACGATCTGGTGCACCGCGTCCCGGTCCCGGTCCTGGTAACCGCTCACTGACCTTCCCCTCCCCTGGTTTCCCTGGTTCCCCCGGATGCCGTGGATCGCGCGGACCGGGACCCCGGTGCTTCAGTGCGCGGCACCGCCTCGATCAGGGGTGCCTCGCCCACGGCGCACGCGTCGGCGCCGCCCGGTACGTCGATCAGCCCGTGCAGCGCCAGCAGCGTCACCAGCGGCTCCAGCACCCGCCGCGGCCCCGCGCCCGCCGGGTACCGGCCCTGGGCCTCCTGGCCGCCGGTCGCGGACGCGATGTGCAGGGTGCACCGGCGGATCCCGTCGAACGGGCGCAGCCAGGCCGGCCCGGCGTGCCGGCGCAGCAGCCCGTACACGTCCCGGCTCTCGGCGTGCACCGCCGCCGCATCGAGCCCGGTGGCCGGCGGCCGGCTCAGCCACCGGTCGACGGGCCGCCGGAACCGGAGCAGGTCCGCCTTGCCGAGCACCATCGCGGCCGGCACCTCCAGATACGGTCCGTTCTTCGGCAGCCGGTCCAGGACGGTGCCGAAGGCGAGGTCGCCGTCCCGGTTCACCTCCACGCCCCAGCGCTCGCGGACGTGGTCCAGTTCGGGCAGCGGCAGGGCCAGCGCCGGATCGACGACGAAGATCAGGGCGTCGACGCCCAGCAGGAACCGCAGCGCCGCGTCGGTCCGTACGAGGTCCTCGCCGCCCAGGTCGAAGAAGGCGATCGGACGCACCTGGCCGCGCGCGTCGGTGAGCAGCAGCGACTCGACGAAGCGCGCGTAGTCGTCCAGGCCGAGGGCCGCCGTGTGGTCCAGCACCCTGCCGCTGCGCAGCGGCTGCACCCGCTCCCGGACGAACCGTGCGTGCTGCTCGGGGTTGACGGACTGCCACGTCAGGCCGAACGGTTCCAGGCCGCCGTCGGTGATGGCCGCGATCATCTGGGTCAGCAGATGGCTCTTGCCGGTGGAGGACTGTCCGACCATCGCGACGGTCAGCGGCCGGCCGTACGTCAGATAGGGCACCGGGATGAAGTGCTCGGGGAAGTCCGGGTCCGCCGTGCACTTCTGGACGGCGCCGCGCATGACGTCCTGCCGCCGCACCTTGTTGGTGAGGCGGGACAGGTCCAGCGGCTGGTACTGCATCCGGCTGTCGGTCACGAACAGCTTGGACACGTCGAGGCGGATGGTCTCCAGGCAGTACGGGCAGAGCACGTCGCCGGCGCCCGGCCCGCCCTCCGGCCCCGGGCCGTCCGCCGGGATCGGGACCGGGGCCTGCCGCTTGAGCCGCAGCGCCTCCTCGAAGGCCTCCCGGTGCGGGCGTGCCTCGTCGGCGGGCAGGGTGAGCCGGATCCGGCCGGCGGCTCCGGGCGCCATGAGGTCGAGCAGTTCGGCGCAGGTCGGCCGGTCGGCCGCCCGCACCGCGAAGGCGTCCCGGAGCGTACGGTCCAGCACCCGGTGTTCGCCCAGGTCGGCGGGGGCCGCGTCGGGGGGCCCGGCCCGGCCGGTCACCAGCCGGTACAGCACCTGGGCCGCGCTCCACACCGCGTCCCGCGCGTCGACGAGCCCCTCGCCCCGGCGTTGCTCGGGCGAGCAGTACGGCGGCCGGCCCCACGCGCTGCGCCGCTGTCCCGCCCAGGTCACCGCCTCCAGTCCCCACAGCTGGACCCTGGCACCGTCCCAGAGCACGGTGTCCGGCGACACCCCGCGCGGCACCAGGTCCTGCCCGGCCAGCAGGCACAGGGCGAGCAGCAGGTCCCGGGTGAGGCGCTGCTGGTCGCTCGCGGCCATGACGTGCGTCCGCCCGGCCGGGTTGCCGCGCGGTGCGGTGTACAGGAGGAACGGCTCCGGCGTGTCCAGTTCGTAGCCGATGATCCTCGGGAACAGGGCCGCGTACTCCGTGCCGTCCAGCACGCGGTGCAGGTGCAGGGCCGTCCCCGCCTCCGTGTCCAGCAGGCCGCGCGCCGCCGGGTTGGCCGCGTCGCCCGCGGTCAGCCGCACCTGCACGCACTGCTGCCGCTCGTCGTCCAGCAGGCACCTGCGGATCAGCAGGGGCAGCAGCCGGTCCCGGCGGCCCTCCTGGCCGAAGCGGGCCGGGGTGACCCGGCGCCGGCCCGACGGCGTGGTGAACACGAGCTTGTCCACGGCGCTTGCGCCCGGCCCGTTCCCGGTCACCACCGCTCACCGTCCCGCCGGTCGCGGGGCTCCGGCCGGCCGGAGGGGTCGGGGTCGTCGTACCCGTCGGAGTGCCGCGCTTCGTACCCGTCGAAGTCCCGCGCTTCGTACCCGTCGAAGTCCCGCGCTTCGTACCCGTCGGAGTGCCGCGCTTCGTACCCGCCGGAGTGCGGGGCGACGTACCGGTCCGAGTCGGTGCCGTCGTACCACCGGTCCAGCGGATCGTCCGGCTCCGGACCGCCATGGTCGTCGGACGGGTCCGGCCGGCGGCCGTACACTCCCGGGCGCCCGTATCCGTCCGGCCCGTCGTGAGCCGCCTCCGGTCCGTCGTACCCCTGCCGGGCCCGGACGGTGCTCACCACGCCCATCCGGAGCGGGGTCAGCCGGATCAGGCCCGCGTAGCGCCCCGACGACGTCCACAGGACGTCCGCCGGCTGGGGCGAGCCGCCGGCGCGCCAGGCCTTCTCGACCTCGTCGCGTACGGCGCGCGGGGCGAACCTGAGCCATACGGCGGCCGCCGGATCGCGGCTGAGCAGCGCGCCCTGTTCGGGGGAGGACAGCTGGACGACGGCCTGCCGGTCGGCGTCCGCCCCGACGAGTTCGGCCGGCCGCCGCGGATCGGTGCCGAGCAGGTGCGCGGCGCTGGCGCGGACGCGGCCGGCGGCGGCGAACGGGGGCGGGGCGAGCACCCCGTCGTGGCGCAGATGCCGGCGGGCCGTGGACAGCAGCTCGCGGACCCGTTCCTCGGTGCGCTGCACGGCGAGGGTGCCGGCTTGGCCGCGTTCGACGGCGCCCCAGTAGGGGCCCATGGCCACGAGGGCGGCGTCGCGGAGATCTGCGGCCAGGGTGGCGACCAGTTCCGGTCCGCCCTCACCGGTGTCCCGGTCGAGCCAGCGCGGCACGCCCTTGGCCCGGTCGGCCCAGGCGTCGGCCGCTTCGCGCTCCCCGTCCTCGCCCGGTCGCCGCTCCCCGTTCTCGTCCGCGGCCGGTTCCTCCCAGGCCGGCCCGTCCTGCCAGGCGTACGCGCTCGCCCAGTCGTCGTCGGCGTCGTCGCCGGCCGCGCCGGTGTCCTCCGACCGCAGCGGTGAGGGGCCGAAGAGCCAGTCGTCCTCGGCGGCCGTGCCGGGCGCCGGGGCCGCGGCGGACCGCTCCGGCTCGGGCACCGCCTCGGCCTGCGCCGCGGCGGCCGTCGCCCGCAGCATCCCGGCGACGGACCGGGCGGCGTCGGCGCAGTACAGGCGCTCCTCGACGGCCCAGTGCTCGTGCACCGCCTCGGCGAGCAGGGCGTCGGCCTCCCGCAGCGTCCGGCGCAGTACGGCCGTGGCGGCGCCCGGCGACCAGGAGGCGGCGTGCGCGCGCCAGAGCCGGCGGGCCGTCTCCACCGCGAGGCCGAGGCCGGCCAGCAGGCCGATCGTGCCCAGCCAGAGCGGTGGCTCGGTCGCGTACCCCAGGCCCGCCCCGGCCACGGCGCCGCCGAGCGCCGCGAGCCGGGGGACGACGGCCCAGCGGCCGGGTCGTCCGCTTCCGCGCAGCCGGGCCGCGCCGAGCGCCGCGACGCCCGCGAACAGCGCGGGGACGACCAGCGCCAACACGAGGAACGGTCCCCACCACAGCGCGCCGAGCAGCGCCGCGGCCGCCGCCGACGGACCGGTCAGCGGCGGGCCGGGCTCGGTGCCGGCCGGCCCGGAGCCCCGGGCCAGGTCGTGGTCGGCGGCGGTCGCGCTCCCGGCCGGGCGCGCGTGGGTCCGGGTGCCGGGGAGCGCGGCGAGCCTGGGCAGCAGCGCCGATCCGGGTACGGGCTCGACCCGCCCGGCCAGGGCGGTGAACCGCTGGGCCACCGACCGCAGCGGCAGCCCCTGCCCGAGCAGCTTGCCCGCCAGCTCCTTCAGGCCCTCGCCGATCCGCTCGCCGACGCCCTCGGCCGACGGCACCCGCAGCCCGAGGGCGGCGAGCCGGGCAGCCGACTCGGCGGCGGACGGCACCGCGCCCCCGCCGCCGCGCAGGGCGGCGGCGACCAGCTCCCGGTACTCGTCGAGGGCGCGCCCCGCCAGCTCGGCCTCCGCTTCGAAGGCCTCCCGGCGGGCGGGCCGCAGCAGGCCCGGCAGGCCGCGCAGCCCGGCCAGCGCGTCCTCGGCCTGGTCCAGGGCGTCCGCGCAGGCGCGGTAGGCGTCGTCCGCCGGGCCCCCGGGTTCCCGGTGCCGCTGGTCGCGCCCGCCCCGGAACGTCACGAGGGAGCGCAGCGGTTCCGGCAGGTCGGCGCCGGCGGATGCGGCCGTCAGCACGTCCGCCGCCGGCTCGGTGTCCTCGCCCGCGACCCGGGTGAGCGCGTCGCGCCAGGCCCGGTCGCGCACCTCCGGCGGCAGGTCCTGCTCGAGGAGGCGTACGCCGGGTGCGGCGACGGCCTCGGGCAGCGAGCGGACCGCGCGCAGCACGCGGAGGTAGAGGTCGGGGACCGACAGCACGTCCACCAGGACCGCCAGGGCGTCCGGGTCGTCCGGCTCGGGCCGCTCCAGCGCGGTGCGGGCCGAGCGCAGGTCGCCGGCCCACAGCAGCCCGATGCCGGAGGCGCGCAGCACGGCGGGCCGGACCAGTCTGCGGTCGGGCTGGAACGCCTCGTCGGCACCGGCGTACGAGCCGGGCGCGCTGCCGACGAGCAGCACCAGGAGTCTGACCTCGCCCACGGCCCGGTAACCGGCGAGCAGTTCGTACTGCGGCTGGTGGTCGGTCAGCCCGGCCGGGGTGTCGACGACGAGGAACAGCGGGTCGTCGGGTTCCGGCAGCCCGGCACGGCCCAGCTGCCGGGCGACCCGGGCGCGCAGGGCCTGCGGGCCGTCGAGTTCGGCCGCCCCGGCGCGCAGGTCCAGGTGGATCACGGCACCGAAGTCCTGAGGCACGCTCACCGTTCGTCTCCGTCCCAGGGGTCGCGGCGGGTCCGGTCCCGCTCGCCCCGCTCGCCGTCGCCACCGCCGTACGTCCCCCGGCCCCCGGGTTCGTCCCAGGGCACCGGCGGCAGGTCCTCGCGCGGCGGGCGCCCGTCGGAGCCCGCCCACCGCTCGCGGCCGCGCCGCCCACCGACCGGGTCGCGGCCGTCGTAGCCGTCGTGGCCGTCGTGGCCGTCGCGGCCGTCGCGGCCGTCGTGGCCGTCGTAGCCCTCGCGGCCGGGGTGGCCCGCGTGGCGGCCGGACACCCGGGGCCCGCCCGCGTCGGCGCGGCGGGCGCCCCGGCCGTCGGACTCCTGCGCGGCGCCTTCCGCGCGCCACTCGCCGAAGGACCGTTCGCGATACGGCCGCGGGTCCTCGCCGGGGCCCTCGCCGTAGGACCGCTCGTACGGCTCCCCGCGCCCGTCGCCGCGCTGCTCGAAGGGCCGGTCGGCGAAGGCCCGGTCCGGGTGCTCGCGTCGGTCGCCGGTGCTCCGGTCGTGGTCGCCCGGCCGGCCGTCCGGGTCCTTGCCGGTGCCGTCCCGGTACGGGTCGAAGGAGGAGACCGGGACCGTGCCCCAGTCGTCGTCCTCCGCCATGGCGCGGCGGGGTGCGGGGGCGTCCTCGCGGGGGCGGGGCGGCGTCGGCAGGCCGCCGCGCACATGGTCGAGCAGGGTGCGCAGGGTCGGCTGGACGGCGCGCTGGTCGCCGAACTCCCGGTCCAGGGCGGCCGGCAGGGTCTCCGCCCAGAACTCCCACAGCGGGCCCACCCAGCCCTCGACCCGTTCGCCGCCGCGCTCGCGGCGGTCGGCCAGCAGCTCCAGCTGGCGCGGGGCGATCTTCTCGACCAGGTCGACGAAGAGCTGGTGCGGTTCGCTGCCGGTACGGGCGAGGCCCAGCGGCTGGGCCGTCATCAGCTCACGGCAGTAGTCCTCGACGGTCCGCTCGTCGTCCAGCACGGTCCAGCGCTCGTAGGAGCGCAGCAGCTCCGCCCAGCTCGACACCCCGCCGGGGAAGTCGCCGAGGCGCAGCCGGACGCCGGGGATGTTCGGGCCCTGCTCCGGGAACAGCCGCAGCCGGACCCGGGCCGGCGAGGCCGGGTCGCCGTCGACCACGTCCACCTGCCCGTTCCACATGCAGCACAGCAGCCGGTGCAGGATGGTGCGCCGGTCCTCCTCGCCGCTCACCATCCAGCTGTCGCGCCAGCCGAGCCGCTGGCGCCAGCGCAGCACGTCCTGTGCCTGCTCGGAGTCCTTGGCACGGGCCCACTGGCGCAGCACCTTGCGGGCCTCGGGCACCTGGGTGAGGCTCATCTCGCTGCGGAAGAGGACCACGGTGACGGAGTCGCTCTCGACCCCGCGGTACTCCACGGAGTTCTTCGCGTCCGAGGGCAGCCGCAGCGTCTTGCCGAGGTACTCCTGCACCTCCTCCACGGCCTGCACCCGCGGGTGGGTGACGAGGACGCGCAGCGGCCCGGTGCCCTCGGGGGTGAACCCGACCGGCAGCAGCCCGGTCAGCTTGCGCCCGAACAGGTCGAGCGACTCCTTGCTGACCTGGTCGGTGGCGTCCGGGTCGCCGGCCGCCGCGGCCAGCAGGGTGCCCATGGACGGCAGCAGCGGCCGCTCCTCGACGTGGGCGCCGCTCTCCGCGAACAGCCGGGTGATACGGGCCTCCAGCTGTCCCTTGACCTGGGCGACGGCGCCCTCGGGGTCGCGGCGGCTGCGCGCGTGGACCTGCCGCCAGGTGTCGCCGTCGACCAGCCTGAGCAGCAGCGCGCCCTCGTAGTCGGTGTCGCGCAGCCCCTCACGGCGGATCAGCCGGGTGACGACGTCCTCGTAGAAGTGTTTGAGGGTGCGCTGCGGCGGCAGCAGGTAGGAGATACCGGTGCGGTCCTCGTACAGTTCGAGGCCCTTGCGCTCGAAGCTCTTGCGGTCCTGGTCGCTGTGCCGGCGGAAGGCCCGTACCAGGCGGTCGAGGTCGGCCCCGGCCGCGTCGGCGTGGGGCTGCCAGCGCTGCTGCTGGTCCCGCCACGCCTCGTGCCACACCGTCCGGCAGCGCCACTGGTACCAGGCGTCCTGCTCCCGGATGGCGGCCTGGACGTCGTCGTCGCCCCAGCGGGCCGGGGCCATGCCCGCGAGCAGGCCCTTGATCCGCGGGATCCGGGGCGGCTGTTCGGTGATCCCGGGCGGGCGCTGGGGGGCGCGGGCGCGGCTGTCCAGCATGCCGAGGAAGCCGAGCCGGGCGATCGCCTCGTCGCTGTCGGGTATGCCGCGCACGACGCGTTCGGCGAGGAAGGGGTCCACGGTGCCCAGCAGCTTGTCGACGGCGGGCCGCGGCGCGAACCGGTCGGCCATCTGGGCGGCCTGGGCGTCGGCCTCCACCCGCAGGTCGGCGAGGAGCCGCTGCATGTCGGTGATCCGCTCGCCCAGCGCCTGCTCGATGTTCTTGCCGCCGCGCGGCAGCGGATCGGGCTCGGGCACCGCCAACTGCCTGCGTTCCCAGAGCTGTTCGAGGTGGGAGTCGGCGAACAGCTGCCGGATCAGCGGCACCGCCTGCTCGCGCGAGGAGGGCCGGGGCCGTTCCACGAGTTCCGTGACCGCGAGCCGCAGCACCCGTCCGGCGACCAGGTCGGCCAGCTGGTCCATCGGCGCGGTCATGGAGGCCACGAGGCTGGTGGAGACGCCCTGACGGCCGATCCCGGTGGGCGACAGGGAGCTGCGGGCCACGCCCCGGTTGATGAAGCTCGCGGCGAAGGTCTGGTAGTCGTCGTCGGCCACGAACTTGCGGCCCCGGGAGCGGCCGTCGCCCAGCTCGGTGCCGATCAGCGACATGACCAGGGAGACGATCGACCGGCGCAGGTCGTCCGCGCGGATGCCGGCGGTCGGGCTGAACAGGAACGCGGTGGGCAGGATGCCGGTGCGCAGCCGGACGGGGACGGTTCCGGGGTAGCGCACGGCGAAGCCGGCCTCGTGGTCGAGGTCGCCGATCTCGGCGCCCTCCGTCGGCGCGTTCTGCCGGTCCACCAGCCGGAACAGGTCGACCAGCGCGCGGGCCGCGTTGAGTTCGGCCTCGCGCCCGCCGCCGGTCGCGGCGGAGAACGAGGACGGCATCACGACGAGCGGGTAGATCTTCACCCCGTCGAAGCGCCGCATCCGGAAGGCGTGGCTGATGAGGTGCAGGTAGTCGAGGAAGATCCCGGCGCCGGTGCCGCCGGCCACCGAGAAGGCGACGAACACGTCGCATCCGCTGACCTTTCCGCCGCCCAGTTCACTCAGGTCTCCCGCCGACTTGGCGATGGCGTCGATCGCCTGCAGCAGTGGCTCCAGGACCGGGCCGAGGCCGTGGCGGAGGGTCGCGAACAGGGCGGCGCGGCCGACGGTGGGCAGCTGGCCCGCGCCGTTGTGCAGGGGGGTGACCTCCGGCTCCCCGAGGACGGGAGGCAGCCAGTCGGCCACCTCCTCGCGCAGGCTCGCCCGGAGCATCTTGGTCACCTCGGGCGAACTGTCGAAGTTCGGCAGCAGGTTGTGGGTGGCGCGGGAGGTCCGGGCGTACGCGGCCCGCAGCGACTGGTCCACGTTGAACTGCGGCAGCCGCCGCAGATCGCTCTCGCTGTAGTCGGCGTAGACGAACTGCAGGCAGTCGGGCAGCTGGAAGGGCGGGCGGCCGCTCAGCCGGCTGAGCGCCATGCCGTCCGGGCCGCACAGTTCGGCGCGCAGTCTGCGCTCCAGTTCGGCACCGACCAGTCCCCCGGTGCCCCCCAGGCCGACGAAGAGCATCGGCTGGAAGATCTTCATGGTGTCCTCCCCGCTCGCGGCCGGCCGGCCGCGGCTTCGGCTTGGGTCAAGTCCGTTTCGGGCGTGACGCGTCGGGCACGCCGGGGCGCACCGCGGGCGCCACGCGTGCGGCGCTCACGCGTCACAGGTACGAGTCGTAGGCGCCGCCGCTGTCGGCGGTGCCGGCCGTGCGGCCGGTGGGGGGTTCGTGGGTGCGGCTGGTGCGGGTGGTGGTGCGGTTCTCCTCGCCGAGGGCCAGGTACAGGCTGTCGCTGAGGGGGACCTGGCCCCGGGCGGGCAGCGGGACCTTGCCGTCCTTCCTGCGCAGGACCGCCCCGCCCTTCGGGTTGCGCTGGACGGCGTACGGGCCGTGGGGGCGCCGTTCGATGCGCGGGCTGCGATGGGGTTCGGCGACGGTGAAGCCGTACCACTGCTTGACGCCGTGCCCCGCCCGGTGCGGGCCGCCCAGGACGGTGCCGTCGGCCGACACGAGGAGCAGGACCAGCCCGTGCGGGTCCCGGCGCCTGCGCCGCTGCCACACCCAGCCGGCGAGCGCGCCGACGAGCAGCGCGACCAGCGCGGCGGCGCCCAGGAACGCCGGCCAGTACTTCGCCCAGACCCCCGGTTCGGGAGTCACCCGCACCAAGAGCGGGGACCGGACGAGGGTGCGGCCGTGGTCGGTGGTGTCGACGACGGTGACGGTGCCGGCGAGGCTGAGTCCGTCGCCGAGGCGGTCGCCGAACACGCCCGCGGGAGCCACCTGGACGGTGACCTTCCGGGTGCCGGACTCGCCCGGTGCGACGGTGATCTCGGCGGGGTCGACGGACAACAGCCCGGACCGCAGGTCGGTCACGGCGAGCCGCAGGGTGTGCCGGGCGCCGCTGGTGTTGTGCACCGCCAGGGTGCCGGTGATCCGCGCGCCGGGGTGGACGCCGGCCGCCGGCAGGTCGAGCGCGGTGGTGACGGGCAGTTGGCCCGGCGCGACCTGGCCGCCCTCGCTGCGGGTGTCGGCGCTGAGCCCGGAGGCGGTCAGTGTGGCGCTGACCCTCAGCGCCCCGTCGGCGCTCTGCGGGATCCGTACGGTGCCGGTGAAGGAGCCGTCGCTCGCCGCGGGGTCGGGCGCCTTGCCGTCGTCCGCGAGCCGCAGCTGCTGGGGAGCGAATCCGTCACCGGTCAGCTCGCCGCTCACCCGCAGGCCGGCGTAGTCGCGCGGGTCCTTGATCTCGTAACCCTCGCGGGTCTGCAGCCGCATGGTCACGGTGACCTTGTCCCCGGCCTGCGGCGAGGGCGGGTCCATGGTGATCGCGCCCCGCAGCTCCCCGCGCCACAGCACACTGACGGAGACGGGCAGGGAGCGGTGTCCCTCCGGGGCCTCGGCCTTCACCTTCCAGGTGCCGGGCAGCGGGTCGACGACCCGCAGCGCCTCCACCGCGTCGCCGCCGCCCGCCAGTTCGAAGCGGGAGCCGTGGTACGTGCCGTGCGTGGGGACCTCGTCGCCGTTCGGGTCGTAGTAGGTGATCCGCACCTTGGGGTCGCCCTTGTCGACCACGATGCTGCCCACGGTCGCGAGGGGCGAGATGCCGATGTCCAGGGTGGCCGGCGGCCGCTTGCTGGGGCCCTGCTCGTGCCGCAGGCAGTGGGCGGCGGCGAAGATCTCCTCCAGGGTGCTGCCGATGTCCTGCGGGTCGACCTTCTTGGGGGCGGGCGTCGCGGAGGGCAGGTCGACACAGCCCTTCTGGTATCCGCCGGCCGCCATGGTCCTCAGCTCGTCCCAGCTCGGGTCGGCGCCGAAGCCGAGCGGCCAGATCTGCACGTGCTGGGCGGCGGCCTCCTTGAGCGCGAGGCCCAGCTGCCGCTCGCCCTCGGCCTGCCGGTGCGCCGGGTCGCCGTAGCTGGGGCTGTCGGACACGTCCAGCTTCCCGTCGGTGAGCAGGAACAGCACGCGCGGGACGGACGGGTCGGTGCCGCCGGTGAGGGCGCGCACGCCCTGCCGGATCGCGCTCGGGAAGTCGGTGCCGGTGCCCTCGTTCTTCGCACGGCTGTGCAGCCCGCCGACGCAGCCGCCGATGGTCTCGCGGCCCGCCGCGTCCAGCGCGGTGCGCGGGCACACCGGGTCCACGGCGCGCTGGCCGGCGGCTTCGGCCGCGGCGAAGCCGAAGACGGTGACGTGGGAGTCGGAGGAGACGTCGCCGAGCGCGATGCGGGCGGCGGCGTCCTTCTCGGCGCTCATGTCGGCGGGCGCGATGCTCGCCGACTCGTCGACGGCCACCGCGTACTCGGCCGCCGGGAACGCCGGCACGGAGTCCGCCGCGGGCACCGGGTCCCGGCCGCCCGGTGCCAGCAGGGAAACGAACAACGCGGTGCCCGCCAGCACCGAGACCCCGGCGCGGCGCAGCCGGCCCCGTCCCGTGTGCCGTCTTCCCGTGGCTCTTCTCACGGCCGTCCCCTGATTCTTCGCTCGTGTCTGCGTGCAGTTGCTGGGTGGTGAAGTGCTGGGTGCTGGTGCCTGGTGGGTGGTGCCTGGTGGGTGCGGATGTGCTCGGGCAGCGGGGGCGGGAGTCAGCGCGGGGTCAGCCCCCAGATCAGGGCCAGGGCCGCGGAGAGGGCGAGCGCGCCCATGCCCCAGCGGATGGCGCGGTACTTGGCGGCCAGGATGGCGCTGAGGTCCACGGCCTGGACGAGCAGCCACTCGGCGGGGTCCCGGCCGGCCTCGGCGACCCTGGCGGTGAGCCGCTCCAGGTCGCGGGAGGCCACCAGGTCGCCGAAGTAGGTCACCCCGTCGCGGTCGCGGACCGTGCCGGTGCGCGGCATCAGCGCGCCGATCAGCGCGGCCACCGCGCCGGCCCAGAGCAGGCCGGCGAGGAGCAGCGTCACGTCGGCGGGCCCGTACCGGACCGGCGTGCCGTGCCAGCCGACCAGGAACGCGGGCAGCGCGAGCGTCCCGGACAGCAGCACGGCCGCCTTGGAGTCGGCGCGGCCGAGGTCCTCGCGGACCGTGGCCAGCAGCCGCTCGGCGATGCGCTCCCCCGCCCGGTCGTGGCGGTGCCGACCCCCGTCCGGCACGGCCCGGACCGGGTCGGGGGAGGTCCTTGGGGCCTCGCCCTCGGCGGCCGCCATCACTCCTCCGCCCAGGACCAGTCGTCGTCCGGCGACCGCCGGCGCCCCCGCGGGGACGGCAGCCCGGAATCCTCGTCCGGGTAGGTGTCCGCCCGGTACGGCCGGTCCCCCGACGAGCCCCGGCCCCTGTCGTCGTCCGGGTCGTACGCCCGCCCGGGCCGGTCCGGGTCTTCCTGCGGGTACGTCCGCCCACGTGCCGGGCCGCCGCCGTCCGGATCGTCCGGCCGGTACGCCCACTCGCGCGATGTACCGCTCCAGTCCCCGTCCCGCCCCGGATAGGGCTCGGGGCGGAACGACCGACGGCCGTCCGGATCCGGGGCGTCCACGAAGGAACCGTCCGAGCCGTACGACCCTCCCCGCGACGAGCCGCTCCAGTCCCCGTCCCGCCCCGGATAGGGCTCGGGGCGGAACGACCGACGGCCGTCCGGATCCGGGGCGTCCACGAAGGAACCGTCCGAGCCGTACGACCCTCCCCGCGACGAGCCGCCCCGGTCCGCGTCCGCCCCCGGACGGGGCTCCGGCCGGCGGGGACGGCGGCGGGGGGCGGGCGGGGGTTCGTCCGCCGCCGCGTCGCCGTCCCGGCCGCGGCCGCCGCGCCGGCTGCCGCTGCGGTCGGGGTCGGGGCGGGAGGGCCGTCGGCGGGGCGGTTCGTCCGACACCCAGTCCGGGGTGAACGGCCCCTCGGCGGACGACTCCAGTTCCCGGGGCTCCCGGCGGGCCGGCATCGTGCCGATGGGGCCCTGGAGGGGGCGGCGGCGGTCCTGGTTGAGCAGGTTCAGGACCTGTGTCTCGACGTCGACGGCGTGGAGTTCGCCGCGCAGCGCCATGTTGTAGAGCCGGGCGACCCGCTCCTGCTCGTCCTGACGGCCTTCCTGCCGGATCTTCTCCAGGAAGTCCTTGGCGCCCTCCGGGTCGGCGGCCAGCATGAAGCTGAGCTGTTCCAGTTCCCCGCCCAGCAGCATCCGCCGGAACTCGTCCTGGCGCACCCGGGTGACGTTGGCGTCGGCCCGCACCTCGCGTTCCTTCTTCGCGTAGTCGATGGCCTCGTCGTCCACCCCGAGCCGCACGTACAGCCGTACGCGCAGGCCCAGTTCGGTCCCGAGGTCGCTCCAGCGGCCGCCGACGCACTCCCGGGTGACGACCCGGTTGGCCCGTTCGGCGTCGGTCACCGGATAGGTCAGGGTGACCTCGCGGAGCCGTTCCAGCACCGGGGAGGTGAGCCGGGCCGCGACATCGGTGACGACCTGGACGGCGGCCAGGTGCGGGTCGGTCACCTCCCACTCGATGTCCACCTCGGCCTTGAAGAAGCTGGTGCCGCCGGAGGCGGGCAGTTCCAGCCGGAGCGTCGACACATAGGTGCCCTGCGCGATCTCGCAGACCGAGTACGGCCCGGCCCAGCCCCGCTTGCCGACGTGCTGGGTGCCCGAGACGGTGACCACGCTGTGGCCGCCGCTGCGGTAGAACAGCACGAGGGCGCGGCGCGGGCTCGGTGCCGGCAGTCTGCCCATCGGGGAGTAGTCCCGCAGGAACGGCCCCGCGGGCACCGCCGACGTGTCCGCCTCGTCCCGGCCTTCGTCCTGTCGCTCAGCCATCCCTGTCCTCCTCGCGCGTCCTGTCCCGACGCGTCCGTTCCGCGCGCGGCCGGGCCCAGCCCTGTGTGGCCCGGCCCGGTTCGTCCCAGCCCTGCGTGGACCGGTCCGGTTCTTCCCAGTTCGGCGCCGGCTGCCGGGGTTCGTCCCGGCGCGGCCTGCCGCCCCGCTGTCCGACCGGGCGGCCGGGCTCCGGCGGTGTGACGGCGAGCCACCACACCTCGCGGGCCCGGGCGTCGGGCAGGGGCTCGTCGAGGTCGCGCATCATGCGGCGCAGCAGCCAGTCCAGCAGCTTCCGGTCGTGTTCCTCGGCCACCAGGGCGGGCAGCAGGGCGGCGAGCCCCGGCCGGGTCCACTCGGTGCCGTCCTTGCGCACCGCCGACCGCAGCAGCCGCTCCAGCGCGTCCGTCGCCACGTCCCTCGCGCGTGCCGTGTTCAGCGCGGTCCACATCAAGTCCGCCATGGGCGCGGCGAGTTCGGGCCGGGTGGCGGCGAGGGCGAGCGGCAGCGGCCAGTCACCGAGGTCGGCCAGCGGTGAGTCGGAGGCGTCCGAGAGCACCTCGTCCACCGTGGTGAGCGCGAGCCGCACGGTGGTCACCAGGCCGAGGTCCTGGTACGGCTCGCGCTGGTGGTGGGTCCACTCGGCCATCCGCTCCAGCACCCGGGCCGCGTCCGGCAGCGCCAGCAGCCGTACGACGTTGAAGGAGGCGACCGCGATCTGGTCGCCCTCGTCGCGGACCCCGATCCGGGCCAGGGTGTCCAGGGTGTCGTCCGTGGTGGGCGCGGCGTTTCCGTAGCCGAGCGCCAGCGCGGCGGTCCAGCGCAGCGTCTTGGTGCCGCCCCGGCTCCAGTCGTCCACCAGCCGGTGCACCGTCCTGCGGTGGGAGTCATGGCCGGCGGCCTGGTCCAGGGTGGTGGCCGCGAAGATCCGCCGGCGGGGCGTGGCCGCCTCGGCGAGCGGCCGTACCAGCTCGGTGTAGCCGTGGTCGAAGTCCCGTACGCACAGCTCTCCGGCCGCCACGGCGGCGCGGATCCACACCTGGGAGCGCGGGTCGTCCGCCAACTGCCGCAGCCAGCGCACCACCGGGGCCCGGACCGGGAAGTGGCGGTCCCACAGCTCGGTGAGCACCGAGGCCGGCAGCGCGGAGCCCCGGTACCAGATCAGCCGGGCCGGCACCTCGGCGCCGGCCACCTCGACCGTGCCGTCGGTCAGTTCGGCCCGCGAGAGCGCGAGGTCGGCTTCCGGGTCGTCGCAGAACATCGGGCGGGCCGGGGTGTTGTCCGGGTCGCACTGGACGGACAGCTCCCAGGTGAGCAGGTGGGCGGCGGCGGCCACCGCGCTGTGCGAGGCCCCGCCCAGCACGGCGAGGGCGATGCGGAAGGCCACCGGGTGGAAGAGCGTCGCGGTGGCCGGCCGGGCCGGGCCGCCGTCCGGCTGGGCCGGGGGCGCCGTCAGTGCCCGGTCCACGCCCGCGAACCACTCCTGTGCCTGCCTCGCGGCGAGGCTGCGGCACCCGGAGAGCAGTTCCTCGTGGGAGACCTCGCCGAGGACGTGCCCGGCCAGCAGTGAGGCGATCAACTCGGCCTCGGCGGGGCGCAGGTCCTTCAGCCCGACGGCGTCGCTGATCTCCTCGCGTCCCCACAACTCCTCGGCGCGGGCGAGCAGTTCGTCCGGGCCGGTGGTGTCGTCCGGTGCGGTGGCGGCGTGCCGTTCCAGCCTCTCGCGCAGCCGGGTGTGGAGCAGTTCCCGGGTGGGCGCGGGCGGGCAGAGCATGCCGTACCGGCCGGCGAGCAGCGGGTTCGCCGCCGATCCGACGGTGACGACGAGGACCGCGAAGGCGTCGTGCCGGGCCAGGGCGGCGGCCAGTTCGTCGAGGTCCATCTCGGCCGGGGGCTGCGCGCCGGGTCCGCTGAGGGTCAGTTGGAGCACATAGCCGCATCCGCCGCGCGCTTCCAGCTCGGCGGCCAACTGCCGTACCCCGGCGTCCGGATCGACCCGCAGCACCCGGTCGGTGTCCGTGTCGTCCGCGGGGCGCCGGGTGACCTCGTCGAGGAGCGAGAGCGCCGTGCTGGTCCGTCCGGTGCCGGGTGCGGCACCGAGCAGCAGCAGCCGCCGGGCGCGCAGGGCGTTGCGCAGCCGTACGTACCCCTCGGGCGCCACATGGACGCGGCGCAGCCTGCGCAGTTCCTCCTCGGGCACGGGTCCGCTGCGCATCCCCGTGCCCGCCGTGCGGGCATCCAGCCGCAGGTTGACGATGTCGCCGATGTGGGCGCTGCCGAAGTAGGAGCGTTCGAAGCTGGTCAGGTCCCGGCCGACGTCGAACAGCGTGCGGGTGGCGCGGCGTGTCCGGACGGCGGCGGCGAGGTCGGTGGGGCCGTCCTCGCCGGCCTCCTCGGCGAGCGGGTCCCGGGTGCGCTCCTTGAACCGGCCGGCGGCGCGCTCCCGTTCCCGTTCGCGTTCCTTGTCCCGTTCGGCCTGCTCGTCGCCGTCGGCCTCGTCGTCGCCGTCGGCCTGGGCGCCGGGTGTGCCGTCGTCCTTGCCGGACGCGTCGTCCGCCTTGGCGTCGTCGCGGGGCCGGTCGTCCCGGTCCCCGTCCTGCCCGGCGCCGCGCGGCGGGGCCTCGTCCGGCTTGCCGGGGGCCTCTTCGGCGGGGCCGCCGGCCCGCTGGTCGTCGCTCACGCGCCCCCGCCCTTCCGCTGCCCGGCGTCCTGGCCGGTGATCCGGCCGATGTGCACGGGCTGCTGGTAGACGTTGTCGTGGTGCTGGGACATGTCGCCGTGGACGGTGTAGCGGGCGGCACCGGGCGGGTCGGCCCGGTGACCGGCCGCGGACCCGGCACCGGGACGGGGCGTGGGGCGGGCGGGTTCGGGGGCTTGGGCACCGGCGGCGGACGGGGAGGCGGCGGACGCGTCCGGGATCGTGGGAGCGGGCCGGCCCGGCAGGTGGCACCAGGCGGTGACGTCGCCCTCCTTGAGGCGCAGGGTGGCCGGGGAGTAGCGCGCCGGTTCGATGAACTTGCCCCCGCCGCTGACCACGTCCTCGTACAGGGACCGGGAGGTCACCAGCACGAGGTCGGCCCCGGCGGCGTCGAGCAGGTGCCGGGCGACGGCGGAGTCCGCGAGCCGGCACGCGAGGTCGACGGCGCGCCCGCTGATCCCCCGCCCGTCGTGCCGGACCGGACCGACGTGCATGCCGATCCGCAGCCCGAGGGGCACGCGCAGTCCGCGGTTCTCGTCGCGCAGTTTCTCGTGCACCTCGACCAGCCACAGTCCCAGCAGCCGGCTGGCCGCGACGGACCCGTCGACCGACGCCAGCACGCCGTCCCCGCGGTCCTCCAGGTGCAGGGCGTCGCCGGTCACCGCGGCGTGCTCGAAGGCCGTCTCCAGCACCCGGTAGATACGGGCGCGCATCCGCGCCTTGTCGACGTCGTCGTACTCGCCGGACCGTCTGGCGTCGACGCTGATCACCAACTCGTAGTGCGCTTCGGTGAGTTCCGGTGCGTCGTGGTTCACCCGTGCCCCCTGCGATGACTGTGGCCTGTCGAAAAGGTGGTGCGTTTTCCTCAGGGTCGGCCCGGGATCGCGGGCCGTCTGTAGCCGTTTACACATGCCGGGCGGCGCGCTACTCGTGATGGCCGTCCGCGAGGAGCGCGAGCAGCGCCGGGTCGAGGATCTCCACCATCCGGTTGCCGGTGCGCACGATGTCCTGGGCGCGCAGCAGGCGCAGGGCCTTGGCGACGGCTTCCCGGGTGGCTCCGATCGTGGCGGCCAGCTCGTCCTGGGCGAGTTGGACGACGGTCCCGGCGCAGGGGCGGCGCGAGGAGGGCCCGGCCGGGGAGGGCGGACGGGGGCCGGGTCCGCCGGGGGAGGAGGCGTACGGGGCCGGCCGGGCGGGGGTGTACGGGCCGGTGGGTTCGGCGGTGGAGAGTTCGGCCAGCCGGCCGGCCAGGCGCTGCAGCACGGTGAGGGAGGCGAGCGCGGACCGCTCCTGGTCGGCGCTGCGGAGCCGGAAGGTGAGCTGGCGGATCACGAGTCCGCTGACCCGGGGGTGCAGGGCGAGGAAGCGGCGGAAGGTGTCCCCGGAGATGACCTGGGCTTCTATGGGGCCCAGCGCGCGCACCGTGGCGCTGCGCGGGTGGCGGTCCAGCGCGGCCATCTCGCCGAGCAGTTCACCGGGACCGCGCAAGCCGAGTATCAGCCGGGTGGCACCCCGGTCCATCGCCACGGAAACGGTCGCCCACCCCTGAATCATGATCAGAACATGGCTGGAACGGTCACCCTCGGTCAGAAGATGGGCATCGGCCGGGTAGCGCTTCCGGATGCCGAGCGCCATCACGCTCTCGTGCTCCTGGGCTGTCAGAGCCTGCGCGAACGCCTGCTCATCGCCGAGCAACCCCATGGCCATGCCCCCCGCCGCATTTCGGATGGCCGATTTTTCGATGGCGATGATGGTGACAGAGCGCGGTTTTTTGACGGGGGAAACGCGCCACATCCGGAGTACCGGCCGGTAGTCGGGAACGGCCAGGTAGACCGCACGAACGTGCCCCCGGCACGCCGCACTCCCCCGCCCGGCCCCGCTCCGCACCCGTCCCCGGTGTCCGCTCCCCCGCGGACGAACCTGAGGTCAGGACATCACCACGCGCACCATGCGCATATATGCGGAATGCCCGTCACGGACGCGATTTGGCCAGAACTCGGGTTTTCGTGTCCGGAACCTGTGACGCGCGCGCGGCGGCCCCGTGAAGGGAGGTGAGAGGACGGTGAGCAGGTACCGGGGAACGGCTCCGGGAAGCGGCGCCGGGTGCCCCGCCGACGGTCAACCGGCCGCGCAGGAAGTGCCGTTGAGCGTGAAGCCGTGCGGTGCCCGGTTGCCGTCCTGCCACGTGGCGAGGAAGCCGAAGGAGAGCGTGCCGTGGGCGGGGACGGTGCGGTTGTAGTCGGCGGCGGTGGCGGTGACGCGCGGGCCGTCCTGGTGGACGGTGGCGTCCCACATCTGGCTGACCCGCTGGCCGTCGCGGAAGGTCCAGGACACGCGCCAGTCGGTGAGGGGCCGGTCGGTCGTGACGGTGACGGCGGCCTGGAAGCCGTCGGGCCACTGGTTGACGAGGTCGTAGGCGACCCGGCAGGAGGGATCGGCGGTGCCGGTGCCGCCGGGCTGCCGCGGGTCCGCGGAGGTGCTGCCCTGCGGCTCGGGATCGGGGTGCGCGCGGCCGGGGCCGGCCGCCGTACCGGTCTCGGAGGGCGTCGCGGACGGGCCGTCGGCGAAGGAGGCGGAGGCGGCGGCGGAACTCGGCGGCAAGGAGGAGCGGCCCGAGGTCCGCGGGACGCCGGGGTCGGCCACCGGCTGCCGGTCGTCGCGGCCCCCGGCGGCCGTGTCGCCGCCGGAGGCGCCGAACGGCATCATCGACACGCCGAGCGCCAGGGCCGACAGCAGTATCGCGGCGGCGAGCAGCCCGCCGCGCAGCACCCGGCTGCGGGCGCCGCCCTCCTCGGGCTCGCCGCCGGCGGGGCCGGCTGCCGGGCGCCCGGCGCCGAGCCGGACCTCGGCGGCGCGGCGACGGCGCTCCAGATAGGCGAGGCCGCCCCAGCCGACCACCCCGCCGGCCAGCGCGGCGGGCAGTCCGCCGCCGGACAGGCGCAGGCAGGCGGCGGCCTCGGCACAGCGCACGCAGGTGGCGAGGTGCCGGGAGAGGTCGCCGGGGGTGTCGGCGGACGCCGAGCGCGTGACCGCGTCGAGCAGCCGGGCGTACGAGCGGCACTGCGCGTCCATCCGACCGTCCAGATGGGCGCGGTGGCAGCGGTCGCGGAACAGGGTGCGGACCTGGTCGAGTTCCTCGCCGACGGCGGCCGGGTCCAGGCCCAGCCGGCGGGCGACGACGGGCAGGGGCAGCGCCTCGACCTCGGCCAGCCACAGCAGCGAGGCGTCCGCCTCCTGCATGTCCCGCAGGCCCCGCAGCGCGATCGGCCGCTCCAGCGGCGGCCCCGTGTAGCGGCCCGCTTGGCCGGAGTTGAGCCACAGCCGCAGCTCGGGGTCGAGCTTGTGCCCCCGGCCGGCGGCCTCCCATCCGGCGGCCGTGTCGCGTACGGCGGTGAGCAGCGCCGGGATCGTCGGCAGCCGTGCGGTACGGCGGCCCGCGCCGCGCACATGGGTGCGCTCGGCGGCACGGACCTCGCGCACGCCGAGCGCAAAGGCCTCGGTGGCCAGTTGATGGGCCGTCACGGAGCCGGAGGTGCACAGGTCGGCGTAACTGAGCACCGCGTCCCAGCCCTCCGAGAACAGCGCGGCCTCGGTGGCGTCCTGGGGGGTCGGCAGGTCGGGCATGGGACTCCTGCATCCACGAGCGAGGTCAACTCTCCATAGGAAAAAGGGAGTTGTACGGAACCTCGCGGCAGGGCACCGAGCCTTTCACGACCTCGACACAACTGACAAGCGGCCTGTTCACATCCGGTGACGCAAGGTGGCCGGACGGCTCCGTGCCGGGCGGGACCCCGACTCCCGCCTGTGGTACGGACACGGAAGCCGTTCGACTCAGCGCCCGGCCGGACACCTCACACGGGCTTCACGCCCCGGCGGGCTGGGGTGCCGGTGCGCCGTCCGCGGCGGGCGCGTCGTCCGCGGGCAGGCTGTCCATGAAGGAGCTGACCGAGAACACCGCGCGGCCGGGGCCGGGCGGGCCGTAGCCGGGCGGGGAGGAGAGCCCGAAGTCGTCCATCGTCTGCCGGTAGGCCTGGAGCAGCCGGATGTGGTACTCCAGCGGCGCGCCGTGCGGGTTGGCCTTGCCGAGCGGGGTGGTGGGCTCCGGGCACCAGGTGGTGAAGCGGGGCGTGATCCCGTGCGACATGAAGAAGCGCAGGCCCTCGGTGGTGGAGGCGATGGCCTCGTCGACGGTGGTGAAGCCGAACGGCTCCGCCATCTCCACGCCCGCCACGAAGTTCGGGATCACGTTGCGCGCGCCGAACACCTCGGCGGAGTCCAGGATCCGCCGGTGCCACTCGTCCCGGCCGACATACCGCTCCTTGCCCGGGCAGTACAGCTCGAACAGCCGGCGGTCCCACACCTCGAAGTTGGGGTGGTAGATCTGCACCCCGTAGTCCTTGAACCGCTGCACGTCCGCCTTCGGCAGCGCCTGGGCGACGACCTTGCCGATCCAGCGGCCCGGGAAGCGCTCCTCGATGGCCCTGGCGTAGTGGCCGTAGAAGTCGGCCTCGTCCCGCCCGGCGACCGTCTTGGTGATCGCACCGCCGGTCAGGGTGTACGCGGTGGAGGCCTTCTGCGTGTCGTACCGGTCGATGATCTCCAGCGCCTCCAGGACCTCCTCCACGTCCTTGACACCGGTGTACGGCCGGCCGGCGGCCTTGTGCTGGCGCCAGTTGTGGTTGATGTCGCAGTACTGGCACTCCTCCTTGGCGCCGAAGTACTGGCAGACCCGGAAGACGGTGAGGTAGATCAGGTAGCCCCACTGGATGGTCGGGGCGACCTCCATCACGGACTTGCCGTTGGAGAGGGTGTGGCGGTAGTACTCCGGCATGGGCGGCACGCCCACGTCCGCGATCCGCTTGCCGTCGAGGTAGAGCCCGAGCAGCCCCTCCTCGTCGGCGGCGACCCGGTACGGCGAGGCCGGATTCACCCGTACGGAGACGACCGTGCGGCGCAGGTCGTACGGCCCGCCGGTGAGGATGATCTCCTCCGGCGGGCGCCGCAGGGCCGCCTCGCCCAGTTCGGGCAGGGTGCCGTGGTCGAAGGAGAAGATGAAGTACGACTTCGGCTTGACCTCACCGTTCTCGTTGTCACTGAGGGCGGAGGGGTCGAAGGCGACGCCGCCGCGGAGCAGGTCCTCCTTGAAGACGGCTTCCCGTGGTACGTGCGGGAAGCGCTCCATCAGATCCTCGACCAGCGCGGTACGACTGCCCATCCGTCTGTCTCCTCCCGGTTCAGGCGTACGCCTCACACCGTATGCCCCCGTCCGCGGCTCAGCCGTGCCGGGTCCCCGCACGGCGCGCGATGTGGTCCGGCACGGCGATGCCGGGCGGCAGCGCCGGGTCCGGCCGCGGGGTGCCCCACCGCGCGGTCAGCGGCAGGACCCCGGCCCACAGGCCGAGCGCCGCGTCGGGCCCGTCGCCGTCGTCCGGGGCGCCGGTGCGGATCTTGACGGAGGCCTCTTCCAGGGAGAGGGCGAGGAGGGTGGTGGCGGCCAGCTCCCTGCGGTTCGGGCTACGGGCGTACGACCACTGCCCCGGCGCGGAGTGCTCGGTGAGCCGGCGCAGGCCCGCGAGCTTCTCGTCGGGGTCGGTGACCGTGCGGGCCGTGCCGTGGATCATGGCGCTGCGGTAGTTCACCCCGTGCTCGAAGACGGACCGGGCGAGCACCAGCCCGTCGACGTGGGTGACCGTCACGCACACGGGGGCGTCCCCGGCGAGGCTGCGGCTGGCCACCGAGCCGTGCACATACAGCCACCGTCCGTCCCGCCCGTACACCGTCGGCACGACGACCGGCCGCCCGTCCACCACCACACCGAGGTGGCACACGAACCCGGCGTCGACAATCGCCTCCAGCTCCGCGCGCTCCAGCCTGCCCTGCTCGCGCAGCCGCCGGTGCCGGGTGCGGTCGGTGACGGGCAGCCGGTCAGGGAGCGGTTCTTGATTCATGACACGGAAGGTACCGATATCGCAGCAAGCGAGCCAGAGGCTTTTCGGATACGGTGCCGTGCCCTGGATAGAACGACGAAATCCGCAGCAGCTCTCTCTGTGGGGCCGTTCCGGATGAGAGGGTCGGCGCACACGCACTCTCCGGGAGGGACGCAACTGTGACAGGGACGGCCGAGACCGCCGGGACGGTCACCAACTGGGCGCGCACCATCACGTACACCGCGCGGGAGTTCCACCGGCCGCGCACGCCCGAGGCGCTCGCGGCACTGGTGGCGGGCAGCGAGCGGGTGCGGGTGCTGGGCAGCGGGCACTCCTTCAACCGGATCGCCGACCCCGGCCCGGACGGCGTGCTGCTCTCCACGGCGGAGCTGCCGGCCGTGCTCGACGTCGACACGGCGGCGCGCACGGTCCGGGTCTCCGGCGGGGTCCGCTACGCCGAACTGGCCCGTGCGGTCTACGCGCACGGCCTCGCCCTGCCCAACATGGCCTCCCTGCCGCACATCTCGGTGGCCGGCTCGGTGGCGACCGGCACCCATGGCTCGGGCGTCGGCAACGGGCCGCTCGCCTCGGCCGTACGGGAGGTGGAGTTGGTCGTCGCCGACGGCTCGACGGTGACGATCGGCCGGGGCGACCCGCGGTTCGACGGCGCGGTGACCTCGCTGGGCGCGCTGGGCGTGGTCACCGCGCTCACCCTGGACCTGGAGCCGGCGTTCGGGGTGGAGCAGCATGTGTTCACCGAACTCCCGCTACGGGACCTGGACTTCGCCGCCGTGGCCGCCGCCGGGTACAGCGTGAGCCTGTTCACCGACTGGCGCGAGCCGGGCTTTTCGCAGGTGTGGGTCAAGCGGCGCACCGACCAGGCGGCCGTGCGCTTCCCCTGGGCGGCCCCCGCGGCCGGGCCGCTGCACCCGGTGCCGGGCATGCCCGCGACGTACTGCACCGAGCAGATGGGCGTGCCGGGACCGTGGCACGAGCGGCTGCCGCACTTCCGGGCGGAGTTCACCCCGAGCAACGGGGAGGAGATCCAGTCGGAGTACCTGCTGCCGCGCCCGGCGGCCGTCGAGGCGCTGTATGCGATCGACGGTATCCGGTCGACCGTCGCCGGCGTCCTGCAGACCTGCGAGGTGCGGACCGTCGCCGCCGACACCCAGTGGCTCAGCCCGGCCCACGGACGCGACTCGGTGGCGCTGCACTTCACGTGGGTGCGCGACGAGGCGGCCGTCCTGCCGGTGGTGCGCCGGCTGGAGGAGGCGCTGGCGCCGTTCGGTCCGCGTCCGCACTGGGGGAAGGTCTACGAGATCCCGGCGACGGTCGTCCGCGGACTGTATGCACATCTCGCCGACTTCCGCGCCCTGGCCCGCTCCCTCGATCCGGCCGGGAAGTTCACCAACGCCTTCGTCCGGGAACTGCTGGACGCGTGAGGCGGGCGCGGGTGGCGGCGCGACGGAGGCCGCGGATGCGAACACTTCTCGCCACCTGCCTCCGGTCTTGCCCGGCGGACTTTCTCCAGCCCCTTTCCTAACCCCTTGTCGAAAGTCCTCGCAGCCCATAGCCTGTGGCCCGCGCCGGTGCCGCTGCCGCCCCGGCCGGGTCTGGTCCGGACGGGATGGGAGGAGCCGCCGCGTGAAGCGCACATCGCGTGACATCCGCACCGCGAACCGCTACGAGGTGCTGCGGCAGATCATCGCCGAGTCCCCCACCTCCCGGCAGGAGCTGGCGGCCGCGACCGGGCTGAGCCTCGCCACGGTCGCCACGCTGGTCGGCGAGCTGCTGGACCTGCGCATGATCACCGAGGTCGGCTTCGAGGACTCGGCCGGCGGCCGGCCCCGGGGGCTGGTGGCCGTCAACGCGTCGGGGGGCGCGTTGATCGGCGTGGACATCGCGGAGACCTACGTCCATGTCGAGCTGTTCGACCTGGCGCTGAACGTGCTGGCCCGCGCCGACGAGGACATGCGGCCCGGCGAGAGCCGCCCGGAGCAGGTGGTCGGCCAGGTCGCCGCGGCCGTCGGGGCGGTGGTGGCACAGGCCGGCGTCGAGGCGGCCCGGGTGCTCGGCGTCGGGGTGAGCGTGCCCGGCCAGGTGGACCGCGACAGCGGAGTCGCCGAGTACGCGCCCAACTGGGACTGGCACGACGTGCCGTTCCTCGATCTGCTCGCCGAACACATCGCGTACCCCCTCTACCTGGACAATCCGCTGCGCGCCTGCGCGGTGGCGGAGCTGTGGTTCGGGGCCGCGCGCGGCCGCGGGGACACGGTGGTGGTCAACCTGGGCACGGGGGTCGGCGCCGGCCTGGCGCTCGGCGGCGGGCTGCACCGGGGCGTGAGCAACAGCGCCGGCGAGTGGGGCCACACCACGCTGGTGCTGGACGGCCGGCTGTGCCACTGCGGCAACCACGGCTGTGTCGAGACGTACGTCGGCGCGCCCGGCATCATGCAGAACCTGCGCGAACTGAGCCCCCGCTCCGCGCTGTTGCACCCCGAGGACCAGACGGCCACCATCGGCGCGCTGTCCCGCGCGCTCGCCGAGGGCGATCCCGTGGCACTCAAGGTGGTGCGCGACACCGCCCGTTACCTCGGCGCCGGCATCGCCGACCTGGTCAACCTGCTCAACCCCGAAGTGGTCGTGCTCAGCAGCTGGGTCGCGGCCCGGCTCGGCGAGCCGCTGCTCGACGAGGTCCGCCGCGCCCTGGCCCGGCACGCGCTGCGCCGGCCGCTGGCCGCCACCGAGATCGTCCTCTCCCCGATCCCCACCGACCCGGTGTCCCTCGGCGCGGCCACGTTCGCGCTGGAGGGTGCGCTGCAGTCCGTCGGGCAGAGGCAGAGCACCACCAAGGGCACCACCGGAAAGGGCACCGCCGGCAAGAGCACCACTGAGCGCACCACCCTCGCAAGGAGCCGTACCGCACCGCCTTCGTGACGACGGAAGGGATGCACGTGTCTCACCCCCGCTTCAGGTCCCTGCTCTTCGCGGCCCCGGCCGCGCTGGCCCTCGGCGCCGCCCTCCTCACCTCACCGCCCGCGAGCGCCGGCACCGCCCCGCTCACCGCCGAGGTCTCCCCGCACGCCGCCCAGACCATCGACGACATCGGCGCCTCGGGCGCCTGGTGGGTCAACGACCTGACGCACTTCGCCCCGGGGGTGCAGGCCAGGGTCGCCCGACTCCTCTTCTCGGAACAGGGGTTGGGCCTCAGTTCGTACCGCTACAACATCGGTGGCGGCGGCACCGCGGTCACCACCCCGGCCCGTGCCGCGGAGGACTTCCTGAACTCCGACGGCTCCTACGACTGGAGCAAGGACAAGGGCGGCCGGACGTTCCTCACGTACGCGGCCCACTACGGCGTGAAGGACCTGATCGGCTTCGTCAACAGCGCGCCCGCGCGGTGGACCACCAACGGCAAGAGCTGCGGCGGGCAGCTGAAGCCGCAGAACGAGACCGACTTCGCCAGGTACGTCGCCGACGTGACCGCCCACTTCGCGCGCCAGGGCGTCCGGCTGGACTACATCAGCCCGTTCAACGAGCCGGACAACAGCTTCGCCGACTGCGGCCAGGAGGGCATGCCCGTCCCGGTCGGCCAGCGCGACGACATCGTGCGCGCGCTCGGCGCCGAGCAGCGGGCCCGGCACCAGAAGACGTCGATCATCGCCGACGAGTCCAGCAAGACCACGCAGTTCACCAGCGAGGTGCCGCAGTGGATCGCCCAGCCGGGCACCTCGGGATACGTCGCCAAGCTGGCCCATCACACGTACAACAACCCCGACGACGGCCAGCTCGGCAATGTCTACGAGACGTCGAGGTCGGTCGGCAAGCCGTCCTGGGCGACCGAGATCTGCTGCTTCGGCAAGGGCACGACGGGCTGGAACCAGGAGTACGACCCCACGATCGACAACGCCCTGCTGATGTCGCGGATCATCTACAAGGACTTCGCCACCTCCCACGACTCGGCGTTCCAGTGGTGGGTGGCGCTCGCGAGCGGCTACGGCACCAGCCCGACCGCGAAGAACGACCAGGGCTGGAACGACGGCCTGATCTACTACGACCCCGACTACGCGACGAACGGCAACCAGAAGCTGTACTTCACCAAGCGGTACTACGCGCTCGGCCAGTACAGCAAGTTCGTCCGGCCGGGCGCGGTCGCGCACGACGTGACCGGGGCGCCGGACGGCGTCGAGGTGTCGTCGTACGACAGCGGCGGCCGGTGGGTGGTCGTGGTCAACAACCACAACTCCACCGACACCCCGCTCCACCTGCGCTTCAACAGCAAGCTGCCGGTACGGGCGGCGCATGCGGTGCGGACCTCGGCGACCGAGGACTGGGCGGACGTCGCGAAGCCGTCGCTCCGCGGTGGCACGATGTCCGCCACGCTCGCCGCCCGCTCGGTCACGACGTACGTCTTCGACCAACGGGGCCAGGGCAGTTCGGCGATCACCGGCGCCCTCGCCGGCAAGCAGTCCGGCAAGTGCCTGACCGCCGGTGCCTCGGGGGCCGCGATCACCTCGTGCACGGGTGCCGCGGACCAGTCCTGGTCGTACGACGCGCAGGGCACGCTGAAGGGCGCGAACGGCTATCTGACGACTGCCGGTTCGGGTCTGACCGCGACACCCACGGCCACGCGTGACGGCACCCAGCGGTGGCTGCTGAACGGCAACGGGCAGATCGTGAACGAGGCGTCGGGCAAGTGTCTCGACGTGAGCGGGCAGGCGACCGCGGACGGCAGCGAGGTCATCCTCTACAGCTGCAACGGCGGCGCCAACGAGGCGTGGTCGAGGCGGTAGTCATCCCCGCCCCGCTTCCGTAGCCCCGCTCCCCCGGCCGAGGGCCGCCGGCCACACCCCTGACCCGGCGGCCCTCATCTCGCCTGCCCTGCCCCCGCGTTCGTGATCCCGAACCGTCTACAACACTTCGCACCGACTTCGTCCAACCCCTTGCCGAAGCCTTAGCCGAAGGTTAACGTCCCGCTCCACACCCTCCTTTTCACGCCATTCGGCCGTCGGCCGCCCGGCGCAGAGCCATCGCAGAGCCGCAGAGCCAGCAGAGCCGTAGAGCCGCACTCCACAGACAAGGACGTCAGCATGCCGGCACAGAGCCACCCCACCTGGGACCGCCGTTCGATACTCCGGGCCGCCGCCGGCCTGGCCGTCGCCGCCCCGCTCGCCGCGTGCGGCGGGAACAACGGCCGCGGGGGCGGCTCCGGTTCGGGCAAGCAGCTGCAGCAGTACTTCCACGCGTACGGCGAGGCCGGTGTGGAACAGGCCGTCAAGCGGTACGCGAAGGCGTACACCAAGGCGAACGTGTCCACGCAGTGGATCACCGGCAACAACTTCGAGGCGAAGCTGTTCTCGGCCCTGCTGACCGCGCAGGCACCCGACGTCTTCGAGTTCCACCCGCAGATCCAGCTCGTCAAGAGCGGTCAGGTGGCCGACCTGACCGACATCATCGCCCCGGTCAAGGACGACTTCAACCCGGCCGACATCACGTCGCACACGGTCGACGGGAAGATCTACGGCATCCGGATGATCGACGACCCGCAGTTCTTCTTCTACCGCAAGTCCATGCTGGAGAAGGCGAACGTCCCCGTACCGACGACCCTGGACGAGCTGATCGAGGCCGCCGCCAAGCTCACCACCGGCAACGTCAAGGGCCTGTTCCTCGGCAACGATCTGACCCCGATCCAGAACAACCTGATCTGGTCGGCCGGCGCCGACACCCTCGACGGCAAGAACCAGATCGCCTACCACACGGACGGTGTCGTCGAGGGCCTGAAGAAGCTCCGCACACTGTTCACCAGCGGGCACCTGCTGCTGGACGCCCCGGCCGACTTCTGGGACCCCTCCGCGTTCAACCAGGGCCTGTGCGCCATCCAGTGGGGCGGCATGTGGGGAATGCCCGCCACCCAGCAGGCGCTCGGCGACGACTTCGGCGTCTTCCCCTTCCCGAAGATCGGCTCCAGCGGCAAGCAGTCCGTGTACAACGGCGGCTGGTCCATGTTCGTCAACGCCAAGAGCAAGAACGTCGACGCGGCCAAGGAGTACGTGAAGTGGCTGTGGATCGACCAGAAGCAGTACCAGGAGGACTTCGCCACCTCCTACGGCTTCCACATCCCGCCGCGCACCTCCATCGCCGCCCGGGCCACCAAACTGAAGTCGGGCGCGGCGGCCGACGGCGTCAGGCTGTTCAACACCTACGGGCACTTCGACAACATCGGCTGGACCCAGGCGATGATCACCGCGTTCAACGACGTCATCGCCAACTCGGTGCGCAAGAACACCAGTCCGGAGGCCGCGCTCGACGCCTGCGACAAGAAGGTCGGCGTCGAGCTGAAGAAGCTGTTCGGATAGGCCGCGGACGGACCCACGACATGTCGACCACCACCAAGCCCGGGGTCGCCCAGCCCCCTGCCCCGGCCAAGGCCTCCAAGACCCGGCCGAGGCGGGGCCTCGGGGCGAACAACACCCTCAACTTCTGGCTGTTCACCGGGCCCTTCCTCATCGGCCTGGCGATCTTCGTCTTCGTGCCGATCGGCTGGAGCGTCTGGCTCAGCTTCTTCGACGCGCGCTACACCGTCACGCCGAGCCACTTCATCGGCCTCGACAACTACAAGCAGATCCTCACCAACAGCAATTTCCCCGACTCCCTGCTGACCTTCACCGTGTTCGCCGCGTTCATCGTGCCGACCACCTGGGCCCTGTCGCTGGGCCTCGCCCTGCTCGTGCACCGGCTGCGGTTCATGCGGGCCTTCTTCCGGTCGGTGTTCTTCCTGCCGACCGCGGTCTCCTACGTCGCCGCCGCCCTGGTGTGGAAGATGTCCATCTTCACCGGCGTCCGCTTCGGCATGGCGAACACCGTCCTCGGCTGGTTCGGCATCGACAACATCGCGTGGCTGGCGAACCCGAGCCCGCCCTGGTACTGGCTGGTCATCCTCACCCTGCGGCTGTGGATCCAGTCCGGCTTCTACATGATCCTGTTCCTGGCGGCGCTGCAGAACATCCCGTCGGAGCTGTACGAGGCCGCCGCCATCGACGGCGCCAAGCCGGGCTGGCAGACCTTCCGGTACATCACACTGCCGCAGCTGCGGGCCACCTCCACCGCGGTGATCCTGCTGCTGCTCATCGGCGCGTACCAGGCCTTCGACGAGTTCTTCAACATCATCACGACCAAGGCGACCTGGGCCCAGACACCGCTCATGGAGCTGTACAAGGCGGCACTCGGCACGAACCAGGACTACGGCGCCGGCAGCGCGGGCGCCGTCATCCTGTCGCTGCTGATCTGTCTCGTCACCCTGTTCCAGGGCAGGCTCATGGGCTTCGGCCGGGGGGAGGGCTCCCAGTGACCACCACCGCTCCGCAGACCGGCAAGCCGCGCCGCGTGAAGCGCGCAAGCGTCCTCGGCAACACCGGTCTGTACGTCGCCGTCAGCGTCGCCGCCCTGCTGTTCCTGATCCCGTTCTACCTGATCGTCCGCAACTCCCTGTCGACGGACGCGGAGATCACGGGCCCGAGCTGGAAGTGGCTCCCCTCCTTCCAGTGGGGCAACATCTCCGAGCTCTTCAACGACCAGACAGTCGAGTTCGGCCAGTCCCTGTGGAACTCCATGGTCGTCGCCTTCCTGACGACCGCCGGCACCCTGCTGGTCTGCTCACTCGCCGGTTACGGCCTCGCCCGCGTCCCCTACCGGCACGCCGACAAGGTCTTCTACGCCGTCCTGGCGACCCTCATGGTCCCCACCGCCGTCACCTTCGTGCCGAGCTTCGTTCTGGTGTCGTCCCTCGGCTGGGTGGACACCTACCGCGGTCTGATCATCCCGGGCCTGTTCAGTGGTTTCACGTGCTTCCTCTTCCGGCAGTACTTCCTGGGATTCCCCAAGGAACTGGAGGAGGCGGCACGCGTGGACGGGCTGACCATCTGGGGGGCGTACTGGCGGGTCGTCGTGCCCAACTCGCTGAACTTCTTCGCGGCCATGGCCACGATCACGTTCATCAGCGGCTGGAACGCCTTCCTGTGGCCGCTCGTCATCGGCCAGGACCCGAGCGCCTGGACCGTGCAGGTCGCGCTTTCGTCGTTCATGACCAACCAGACCGTCAACTTCCATCTGATCTTCATGGCCGCGGCCATTTCCATCCTGCCTCTGGTACTCGTGTTCCTCTTCCTCCAGCGCTGGCTGGTGCAGGGGATCGCGCAGACCGGTATCAAGGGCTGAGCGAGGAGACCGATGTCCTTCCGCACCACCGTCGAAACCGCTTACGTCGAGGACGTCTCGCCGGGCTCCGGCGCGCTGCCGCCGCGCGCCTGGTACGCGGCCTCCGACGCCCGATCCCTGTCCCTGAACGGCGCCTGGCGCTTCCGGCTGTCGCCGACGGCCGACGCCGAGGACGACTCCTTCGCCGAGGAGGGGTACGACGCCGGCGAGTGGGCGGAGATCCCGGTCCCCGGCCACTGGGTCCTCCAGGGGCACGGCTCCCCCGTCTACACCAACCACCTCTACCCGTTCCCGGTCGACCCGCCGCACGTGCCGACCGAGAACCCGACCGGCGACCATCTGCGGGTCTTCGACCTGCCGACGGACTGGCCGGACCTCGCCGAGGGCGGCGCCGTGCTGCGCTTCGACGGGGTGGAGTCGTGCGCGCGGGTGTGGCTGAACGGCACGGACCTCGGCGAGTTCAAGGGCTCCCGGCTGCCGCACGAGTTCGCGGTCGGCCATCTGCTGAAGACTGCAGACAATGTACTGGCGGTCCGCGTCCACCAGTGGTCGGCCGGCTCCTACCTGGAGGACCAGGACCAGTGGTGGCTGCCGGGGATCTTCCGTGATGTCACCCTGCTGCACCGCCCGGCGGGCTGTGCCGTCGACTTCTTCGTCCACGCCTCCTACGACCACCTCGCCGGCACCGGCACCCTGCGGGTCGACTCCGACACGGCCGGCCGGGTCACCGTCCCGGACCTCGGCATCGACATCGCGACCGGCGAGAGCGCGACCGTGCCCGTGGAACCGTGGTCGGCGGAGGTGCCGCGGCTGTACGCGGGCGAGCTGGCCACCGAGGGCGAGCGGGTGCCGCTGCGCATCGGCTTCCGCACGGTCGAGTCGGCGGACGGCCTGATCACGGTCAACGGCAGGCCGATCCTGTTCAAGGGCGTCAACCGGCACGAGTGGCACCCGGAGCGGGGGCGCGCCCTCGACCGGGAGACGATGCGCGAGGACGTGCTGCTGATGAAGCGGCACAACATCAACGCCGTGCGCACCTCCCACTACCCGCCCCACCCGGCCTTCCTCGACCTGTGCGACGAGTACGGCCTGTGGGTGATCGACGAGTGCGACCTGGAGACCCACGGCTTCACCGAGCAGGGCTGGCGGGACAACCCCGTCGACGACGACCGCTGGACCCCGGCGCTGCTCGACCGGGCCTCCCGCATGGTCGAGCGGGACAAGAACCACCCCTCGGTCGTCGTCTGGTCCCTCGGCAACGAGGCCGGCACCGGCCGGGGCCTGACCGCGATGGCCGAGTGGATCAAGGGCCGGGACTCCTCCCGCCTCGTCCACTACGAGGGCGACATCGACTGCCGTGACACGGACATGTACTCACGGATGTACGCGAGCCACGCCGAGGTGGAACGGATCGGCGAGGGCCTGGACGGCGGCACCCACAAGCGGCGCGGGCTGCCGTTCATCCTGTGCGAGTACGCCCACGCCATGGGCAACGGACCCGGCGGACTCGCCGACTACCAGCGGCTGTTCGAGACGTACGACCGGCTCCAGGGCGCCTTCGTCTGGGAGTGGATCGACCACGGCATCGCGCACCCCGAGCTGGGTTACGCCTACGGCGGTGACTTCGGCGAGGAACTGCACGACGGCAACTTCGTCTGCGACGGCCTGCTCTTCCCCGACCGGCGGCCCTCCCCCGGCCTGGTCGAGTACAAGAAGGTGATCGAACCGGTCGGCATCAGCGGCGCTGCCGGCCACGGCACGGTCCGCGTCACCAACAAGCAGGACTTCGCGGACCTGTCGGCGCTCGCGTTCTCGTGGTCGTACGAGGTGGAGGGCGAGCCCGTGGAGTCCGGCACCCTGTCGGTGCCCACGCTGGCACCCGGCGAGTCCGCCGACGTCAAGCTGCCCGCACCGCCGCCCGTGGCGGCGGCCGGCGAGGCGTGGTGGACGGTCCGTGCGGTGCTCGCGGCCGACACCCCGTGGGCGCCGAAGGACCACGTCGTCGCCTGGGGCCAGGTCGCGGCGGCGGGGCGCCGGGAGCCGTCGCTCGCGCCGACCGCCCGACCGGTGCCCGGCGACGGGGCGATCACCCTCGGCCCGGGCACCTTCGACGCCCGCACCGGCGCCCTGACGGCCATCGGTGACGTACCGGTCACCGGCCTGCGCCTGGACGTGTGGCGGGCCACCACCGACAACGACGACGGCGCCGCCTGGCAGGACGACACCCGCTACGGCCTGCTGTGGCGCACCCTCGGTCTGCACCGGATGCGGCACCGGCTGGAGGCGGTGGAGACGGGCGGGCACGCGCTGACGGTGCGCACGCGGGTCGCCCCGGCCGCGGCGGAGGTGGGACTGTCGACGGTGTACCGCTGGACGTCCGATGGAGACAGTCTGCGGTTGACCGTATACACCGCCCCCGAGGGCGACTGGACGGTCCCGCTGCCCCGGCTCGGCATCCGCTTCGGCCTGCCGGCTGCCGACGGGGTGCGGTGGTTCGGCGGTGGCCCCGGCGAGGCGTACGCGGACACCAGGATGGCGTCGGCAGTAGGCCGTTGGCAGTCGACCGTGGACGGTATGCAGACGCCGTACGTCCGTCCGCAGGAGAACGGCGCCCGGATCGACGTCCGCTGGGCGGAGCTGGGCGGTCTGCGCGTCGAGGGCGCCCCGGAGTTCCTGCTCACCGTCCGGCGCTGGACCACCGAGGACCTGGACGCCGCCCGGCACCTCACCGACCTCACCCCCGGCGACACGGTGTGGGTCAACCTCGACCACGCCCAGCACGGCATCGGCTCCCAGTCCTGCGGCCCCGGCCCCCTCCCCCAGTACCACCTGCGGGCCGAACCGGCCGAGTTCTCCTTCGTGTTCTCCACCGCCCAGCAACCACGGACCCGCTGACAGACCGCACCCCGACCACACAGCCCACCGCACACGCGGCCCCCGCCACGCTTCCTGCGCGGCGGGGGCCGCGACGGCACGCAGGAAGGGCGAGCCGCCTTCTCACATCCATGCGGCTGGCGCGCAGTCAGGAGGCCGACCCCACAGGGATTTTCCCGACGGCGTTGGCTACTGACCGTGGCCGGACGCTCTCAGCCGTACGGCGCTCCCGGACGCGACCGCCTTGGCCCCGGACAGGTCGCGCCCGAGTCCCCGCACGTCACCCCCACTGAACCTAGATACCCTAGGATAAAGCCTAGGTATCCAAGGAGGAGGTGTCGGACCATGGCGCGTGCGGGACTCACCGCCGACCGGCTGATCGCGGCGGCGGCCGACCTCGCCGACGAGGCGGGGTTCGAGAACGTCAGCCTGTCCGCGCTGGCCCGCCGCTTCGGGGTGAAGGACGCGAGCCTGTACTCGCACGTCAGGGGCCTGGACGATCTGCGCACCCGGCTCGCGTTGCACGCCGGGGGCGAGCTGATCGACCGGATCGCCCTGGCCGTGGCCGGACGGGCCGGCAAGGACGCGCTGACCGCCTTCGCCGGGGCGTACCGCTCCTACGCCCTGGAGCACCCCGGCCGGTACGCGGCCACCCAGATCCGCGTCGACCAGTCCCTGATCGCCGACTCGCCCGCCATGCGCCGTACCGCCGAGATCACCTACGGCATGCTGCGCGCCTACGGCCTCGGCGAACCCGATCTGACGGACGCCGTACGCCTGCTGCGCAGCACCTTCCACGGCTACTGCGCCCTGGAGTCCGCCGGCGGCTTCGGCGCGGCGCGGGACGTCCGGGCCTCCTGGGACAAGGCCGTCGAAGCCCTGCACCTCGCTCTCACCCACTGGCCCCGGGAGCCGGAGAGCGAGCGAGCGGCGCACGAGGAGAAGGACGACATCGGATGAGCACGACGCCCGAACCGCCGGCCCACGACGTCACGGGCCGCGGTCCCGTGCTGCTGATCGTGCCGGGCGGCGCCGGACACCCCATGGGGCTCGGCCCGCTGACGGAACGGCTCGCGCGGCGCTTCACGGTGGTGACATACGACCCGCTGGGCCTCGCGCACGGCAGGCTCGGCGTGCCGGTCCCGGACCAGCACCCGGCAAACTGGAGCGACGGTGCGCACCGGCTGCTGGCGGAGGTGCTGCCGCCCGGCGAGCGGGCGTACGTCTTCGGGACCAGCTCCGGCGGCATCGCCGTCCTCGACCTGCTCGCCCGGCACCCGGGGCGACTGGCGGGCGTGGTGGCGCACGAGCCGCCGTGTGTGGCGGTGCTGCCGGACGGGGCGGATCGACGGACCGAATTGCTCGGGCAGTTCGGCGGGGCCGGGCGGCCGCCCGCCGAGGGCGGGTCGGCGACGCCGATGGGGGTCTTCCTCGCCCATGTCCTGCGCCCCTTCACGGCGTACGTCCCCTCCCCGCCCGCCGCCGGTCCCCGGCTCACGCTCGCCGCCGGCGCCGACTCGCGCGGCCAACTCCTGTACCGTACCGCCGAGTTCCTCGCCGGTCGGCTCGGCGGAGCCTTCGTGGAGTTCCCGGGCGGGCATCTCGGCACCCTGGATCACCCCGAGGACTTCGCCGCCCTGCTCACCGAGACGCTGCTGTCCGGCGCGCACACCTCGGCATAGGCGGGTGTCGTGCCGCCGGGCACCCGTCCGGCCGCGATGTCGGCCACCGCGTCCAGCGCCGCCCCCAGCGCCCGCCGGTAGAGGAACGAGCCGAGGCTGACCCGGGCGACGCCGAGGTCGGCGAGCCGGGAGAGCGTGGGGCCGGTGGGCGCGTAGAGGATGTTGAGCGGGGCGTCCACCTGTCGCACCAGGGCGCCGATCCGGTCCGGGTCGGTGAGGCCGGGCACGAACACCCCGTCGGCGCCCGCCTGTCGGTAGGCGTCGAGGCGGCGCAGGGTCTCCTTCTCGTCGCCGTCGCCCGACCAGTGGGTGTCCGTGCGGGCGTTGACGAACAGGCCGGGCACGGCGGCCTTCACCGCGGCGATCTTCGCGGCGTGCCGCGCGGCCGGTCCCAGCCCGTCCTCCAGGTTGACGCCGACGACCCCGGCGGACCACAACCTGCTTGCCAGCGCGGCGACTTCGTCCGGGTCGTCGCAGAAGCCGTCCTCGGCGTCGACCGAGAGGAAGTACGGCTCGGAGCCGAGGACGCGGGCGAGGGCCAGGGTCTGCTCGCGGGTCGCGCCGCGGCCGTCGGGCAGGCCGGCGGCAGCGGCCAGGCTGGTGGTACCGACCGCCGCGAACCCCCGGGCGGCGAGGAGGGCGGCCGAGGCGTGGTCCCAGGCGTTGGGGAGCAGCAGCGGCTCCCCCGGGCGGTGGTGCAGTGCGGCGAACGCGGTCACGCTCGCGGCCGGCTTCACGGTCATACGGCCACCCTAGGCACCGGACGCTTCGGCGCTCGCCGAAGAATGGGCCGTCGGCGAAGCCCCGCTCCCCGGCAGACCGCTGCTCGCCGCCGCGGTGCCGCTCGCCGGGCGCCTGGTACACCACGGCCGGGGTAGCCCCGTCACCGCCGGCCTGACCGCCACCGCCACGGCCGTGTCCCGGCCCGCCAGGTTCCCGTACCCCTCCCCTGGGTCACCACTTCCCCCGCGGGTGGCATCGCACCCGCCACCGCCGCCGCACCCGGCGGCATGCTCCGGGTCGCCCGGCCGGCGGCGGACGGAGGGCATGTGACCCCGCTGACGGCCGCGGGCAACCGCGCCGGCCCCGACCCGGTCGTGACGGGGGTGAGGGAGGTCGGCGACACACACCTCGGCCCGTCGCGTCCCTTGCCTATCTCGTCCCCGGTGACCCTCGTGGGCCTCGCGGACCTGGGGCGCCCCGGTTCCGGTCGGGGCGCCCCAGGAACTCATGCCGCCCGCACCCGGCCCTCGGGGACCAGGTGTCGGGCGACCAGCGCGTCGCGGACGAGGGCCGCGTAGACGGTGGCCCCGTGCACGGAGGTGTGGGTGTTGTCGCGCTTCTCGTTGTAGAGGTAGATCGTCTTGGAGCCCTCCACGCCCAGGGACTCCACGAGCGCCTTCGTCCTCGCCGTGAGGTCGATCAGCGGGACGCGCTCGGCGGCGGCGACGGAGCGCATGACGGCCGGGAGGTCGACGCCGAGGCCGTTGACCAGCAGGGCCGTGCCGTTGTCCAGGGTGCCGTCGGCGTTGAACCAGCGGCGCACGATCGGGGTGACGAGCACCGGCTCGCCGCCCTTGGCCCGGATGCCCGCGACCATGGTCTCCAGGTTGGCCCGGTAGGTGGCCTCGTCGGTGGTCTTGTCGTTGTGGGCGAGCTGGACGAGGACGAGGTCCCCGGGGTGGATGAGCGGCTGGACGGTGTCCCACAGCAGCGGGTTGGCCAGGTAGGTGACCGTACTCTCGCCGGAATCGGCGTAGTTGGCGACCGACAGGCCCTTGCGCAGGTACCGCGGGAGCTGTTGGCCCCAGCCGGAGTACGGGGCGGCGGGCTGGTCGCAGACGGTGGAGTCGCCGATCAGGACGATCTGCCGGGCGTGCCGGGCCGGGGTGACCCTGATGCCGGCGAGGGCGGGGGCGGAGCCGCCGAACGTCAGGTCCAGGCCCGGGTTCCCGGCGGGGCCGGTCGGCTCGCCCTCGGGGGTGCGGACGTTCACGGTGAAGCTGCGGGTGACCTGTTCCCCGGCCGGGACGGCGGTCTCCGGGAGCAGGGCGCGCCGGGTCTCGCCGGTGACGGCCGTGCTGGAGTCCGCCTGCCCGCCGAGCCGGACCGTGACGTCGTAGGTCCCCGGCGGAACGTCGAAGTGGCAGCCGGTGTCCGTGCAGTTCCGCAGCCCGGGCGGCCGGGGACCGGGGCGGGCCTGCCCCTGGGCGGGTGCCGCCAGGGTCGCGCACAAGGTGAGCGTCAGCGTGGTCAGCAGGGCACCGCGCACCGTCTTGAAACGTCTCACTCGTGACTCCTCGGGCGGTGGAGAAGGTCCGGCCGGTGGACGGTACCGCGTCGAACAAGCGCTTTCTAGATTTTTGGAAAATTAACAATGTCGCCAACTGCGAGGCAGCGAAAGCCCTTTCGCGAAATCGATTCAACTGTCACTCTGCCTCACACCCGCACTCCCCGGACCTCCCGAAGGAGGCACCCTCATGTCCGGATCCCCGAACGCCGCGGTCACCCGCCGCGCCTTCGTCGTCGGTACCGCGGCCGCCGCCGGTACCGCGGCCCTCGCCGGCCCGCTCGCCGGCTCCGCGTCGGCGGCGGGCTTCGGCTGGAACGACGACGGATCCCACTACGTCGTCGACACCGGCGCGAACCTCGTCTTCAAGGTCAGCAAGACCAACGGCGACCTGACGTCACTGGTCTACAAGGGCACCGAGTACCAGGGCTACGGCGGCAAGAACTCCCACGTCGAGTCCGGCCTCGGCACCTCCGCCGTGACACTGGCCCAGTCGGGTTCGACCATCCTGATCTCCGTGGCCTACGGCACGCTCAGGCACTACTACGCGGCCCGCAGCGGCGAGAACAACATCTACCTGTGGACGAACAAGGCCGACTCCTCGGTCACCGCCACCCGGTTCATCGTGCGGGTGCAGGCGGGCCTGTTCCTCAACGACGAACCGGACTCGTACACGTACACCACCAGCACCGTCGAGGCGTCCGACGTCTTCGCCGAGTCCGACGGCCAGACCCGCTCCAAGCACTACTCGAAGCACCGCGTCATCGACTACGACTACATCGGCTGGACCACCGGCGGCGTCGGGCTATGGATCGTTCGCAGCAACCACGAGAAGGCATCCGGCGGCCCCTTCTACCGCTCGCTGCTGCGCCACCAGAGCGCCGACGGCGGCGGGCTGTACGAGATCCTCTACTACGGCGAGAACCAGACCGAGTCCGAGCGCTTCGGCCTCCAGGGCCCCTATGTCATCGCCTTCACCGACGGCGGCGCACCCTCGTCCGCGCTGTACCACGGCACCCTCACCACGCCGTGGGCCGACTCGCTCGGCATCTCCGGGTACGTCCCCGACAGCGGCCGGGGCCGGCTCGCCGGCGTCGGCATCACCGGGCGGGACACGGCGTACCCGTACACGGTCGGACTCGCCAACGCGGCGGCGCAGTACTGGGGTTCGGCGCGGGCGTCCGACGGCTACTTCTCGGTGTCCAGGATCCTGCCGGGCACCTACACGCTGACCGTCTACAAGGGCGAGCTGGCTGTATACAGTACACAGGTGACCGTATCCGCGGGCGCGACGACCACCCTGAACACGATCGCCGTCCCGTCGTCCAACGACCCGTCGAACGCGAGCGCCGTCTGGCGGATCGGTGACTGGGACGGCACGCCGGGCGGGTTCAAGAACGCCGACCTGATGACGTACGCGCACCCCTCGGACGTGCGGGCCTCGGCCTGGACCGGCAACGTGGTGATCGGCAGCGGCACCGAGACCTCCGCCTTCCCCTGCTACCTGTGGAAGGACGTCAACAGCGGCCTGATCGTCTACTTCCGGCTGACCGCCGCGCAGGCCGCCGCCGCGCACACCCTGCGGATCGGCGTGACGACGGCCTACGCGGGCGGCCGGCCCCAGGTCACGGTCAACAACTGGACGTCGCCGATCCCCTCCCCGCCCACCCAGCCGAGCACCCGGTCTCTGACGGTGGGCTCCTACCGGGGCAACAACCACACGTTCACCTACAGCGTCCCGGCCAGTGCGTGGCTCACGGACACCAGCCAGTACAACGTGCTGAAGATCAACATCGTGAGCGGTTCGGGAACGACGGGCTACCTGAGCGCGGGCACGTCGATCGACGCCATCGACCTGCTGGCCTGAGGTCACCGATCCGCCGTCAGGTCCCCCGCGTCCACTGCTGGTTCGGTCCGCCGTTGCAGGTGTAGGTGATGATCGCGGCCGAGTCGGCGGTGGACGCGCCGGACACGTCCAGGCACTCGCCGGTCGTGCGGGCCTTGATGTTCACGTACGAGCCCGAGGTGACGACCGACCACTGCTGGGCCGTGGCGCCGGTGCAGTTCTCCTGCGTGACGTCGCTCGCGTTCTCCTGCAGGCACAGCGAGCCGCCCCGGCCGAGCAGGCTGTAGTAGCCGTTTCCGAGATCCTTGAACCACCATTTCTGGTTCCCGCCGCCGTTGCAGGTGTACTGGCTGACGGCCACGCCCTGCCACAGGGACTGGTTCGGCACGTCGGCGCACTTGGAGCTGTGCCGGGCGATGAGCGTGTGGTACGTGGCGCTGGTGCCGGTGACGGTTCCGGAGGCGGTGTCGACGGTGATCTCCGGGTACCAGGACATGGACATCGAGGTGGAGGCCGGGAAGGCCAGCGGCAGCCAGACGTAGCGCGAGTCGTTGACCGTGCCGCCGAAGGAGTTGCCCCAGCGGTCGCCCATGTAGAGGTACGAGGTGCCCGAACTGCCCTGCACGGCAAGGACGTACGCCGTCTGCGAGCCGTACGCGGTGGAGTCGCCGACGTTGCTCCAGGAGGTCCAGGGCCCGGCGACGGAGGTGGCGGTGGCGTACTGCTGCTGGTTGGGGTTCCACCCGGTGGCACCCGAGGTCAGCATGAAGTAGACGCCGCCGCGTTTGAACAGCGCCGGGGCCTCCCGGTGGCCGCCCGGCCAGGGGTTGGCGACCAGGCTGTCGATGCCGGTGTAGTCGGCGGTGAGCCGGTAGATGTGGAGGTCGTAGTTGTTGTTCGCGGACGAGACCAGGTAAGCGGTGCCGTCGGTGTCGACGAACGTGGTCATGTCGCGGGACTGGTACCGGCCCAGGGGCTGGAAGCTGCCCTGGTAGGTGTAGCCGCCGTCGACCGTGTCGGAGACGGCGACGGCCGCGCGGGCCTGGGTGTAGTCGACGCCGTTCTCCTTGTGCATCCACATCACGAACTTCCCGGTGGAAGTGTTGTAGATGACTTTCGGGCGCTCGATGTAGGCCGTCTGCAGCTCCGCGGCGCTGGACTGGGTCAGGACGTGGTTGCGGAACTCCCAGTTCTTCAGGTCGGTGGAGCGGTAGGCGTCGACGTACCGGAAGGTGTTGTCGCTGTTGCGGTCCTCGCCGAACCAGTAGTAGTAGGGGCCGACCTTGATGACACCGCCGCCGTGGGCCTGTACGGCGCTGCCCGACGTGTCGGTGAGCTGCGCCCCGGTGGTGAGGGCCTGGGGCGCCGCCTGTGCGGGTCCGGCCGCCGTCAGCGCCGCGGCCAGGGCGCAGCACAGGGCGAGCAGGAGGGCGTACACGCGTCTCATCTCAACTCTCCTTCACGGTGTCGGCGACGGGCACACCGAGGTCCGGGGTGCCGTCCGGCTTCCAGCCGAGCCTCTGGATCCGGGTGTGCCGGTTGGGGTCGTGCAGGGGATCTCCGGTGATCTCCTTGTACTGACGGGCGTGGTAGACGAGGACGTCACCGCGTCCGTCCTCGGTGACGGTGAAGCAGTTGTGGCCGGGGCCGTACTGGTGGGTGGTGTCGTTGCCGGTGAACACCGGGACGGGCGACTTGGTCCAGCTCCGGGCGTCCGTGGGGTCGCTGTCGGCGTCGGCGGTCAGCAGGCCCACGCAGTAGTGCTGGTCGGTGGCGCTGGCGGAGTAGGTGAGGAAGATCCGGCCGTGGCGCTGCAGGACGCAGGGGCCCTCGTTGACCTTGTAGCCGATGCACTCCCAGTCGAACTCCGGTGTGGACAGGCGCACTTGTGGCCCGGTGAGGGCCCAGGGGCTGGCCATCCGCGAGATCCACAGCGCGGTGTTGTTGTCCGCGCCGGGCTCGTGCTGGGCCCAGACCAGGTAGCGGGTGCCGCGGTGCTTGAAGGTGGTGGCGTCGAGGGAGAACGTCTCCCAGGCGGTGCGGATCCGGCCCCGCTCGGTCCAAGTCCCCTGGAACGGGTCCTGGTCGGCGTTCTCCAGCACCCAGATCCGGATCGCCCACACGTCCTCGGCCGGCGCCGCGGCGAAGTAGATGTACCACTTGCCGCCGATGCGGTGCAGTTCGGGCGCCCAGATGTGCGCGCCCATCGGACCGGTGGCGTGCGCCCGCCAGATCACGGACTCGGCGGCCGCGGCCAGACCGTTCAGGGTGCGGGAGCGGCGCAGGACGATGCGGTCGTACTCGGGGACGGTGGCCGTGAAGTAGTAGCGGCCGTCGGTGTGGCGTGTGATGTGCGGATCGGCGCGCTGGAGGATCAGGGGGTTGGCGTAGGAAGCCGTTTTCTCGGGGCCGTGGGCGGGGGCGGCCTCGGCCGTACCGGGAACGGTGGCCAGGGCACCCGCGGCCAGGGCGGCGCCCTCCAGCATCACTCTGCGGCCGGGGACTTCGGGCCGGTCGGGGTCGCGGCTCATGCGGACTGCCTCCGTAAGCACTGTCTGAGATTTCGTACGTCATCTGTGATCCCGAACGCCGAAAAGGTAAGGGTGGGCCACGGCGGGGTCAATGGGTCAGGCGAGGGGAAGGGAAAGCCCTTTCATCGCGGGTGCCGGGTGGTGCTCGGCGCGGACGGCGGGCGGCGGTCAGCGGGGGGGGCGGGTGACAGTCAGCTGGGGCGGTGGGTGGCCGGCGGCGGGGGTGGCGGGCAGTCCCCACACGCAGGGACCGGACGACGGCGGCGGGCGGGCGTCACCATCCGCTGGGTGCCTGCGGGAAGCCGAGGCGTACCGCCAGGGTGCGGGCCTCGCGGGCCCATTCCGCGAGGAACACGAGCACCGCGCCCCGTTCGCGGCAGCGCAGTGCGGCCGGGACCGGGCGACCGCCGCCGTAGTCCAGTTGCCGCTCCCCCGCCCGGGTGAGCATCAGCGCGGTGAGCCAGTCACTCGTACTTCACCGCGGAGGCACACACGGCCAGCCGGACCTGCGCCTCGTCGCCGCGCCAGCCGCTCGCCCGCAGACCGTGCAGATAGGCGTCGTACGCGGCGGCCGCGTATCCGGCAGTTCGCGGCGGCCGGCAGCCACAGCGCGCCGAGCGCCACCAGCCCTTCGAGCACATGGTCGACGTACCCGACGACGGCGACCGCGAGCGCGGCGATGTGACACCGCTGCCTGCCCCGGCTCCGCTTCCACTAACGTCATGACATGACCAGCAGCAGCACCTTCCCCCGCCTCACCGACGCACTCGCCGCCGGGACGGTCGTCCTCGACGGCGGCATGTCCAACCAACTGGAGGCGGCCGGGCACGACCTGAGCGACGAACTGTGGTCGGCGCGGCTGCTCGCGGAACAGCCGGACGCGGTGACCGAGGCGCATCTCGCCTACTTCCTGGCGGGTGCGGACGTCGCGATCACCGCGAGCTACCAGGCCACCTTCGAGGGCTTCGCCCGGCGCGGCATCGGGCGTGACGAGGCGGCGCGGCTCCTCGCTCTGAGCGTGGAGCTGGCACGCGCGGCCGCTCGACGGGCCGGGGAGGCGGGGGTCACGCGGCCGCTGTGGGTGGCGGCCTCGGTCGGGCCGTACGGAGCGATGCTGGCGGACGGCGCCGAGTACCGGGGCCGCTACGGGCTGAGCGTGGCGGAGCTGGAACGCTTTCACCGGCCGCGCATGGAGGTGCTGGCCGCCGCCCGTCCGGATGTCCTCGCGCTGGAGACGGTGCCGGACGCCGACGAGGGGGCCGCGCTGCTCCGGGCGGTGCGCGGGCTGGGCGTACCGGCCTGGCTTTCGTACACGGTCGACGGTACGCACACCCGTGCCGGGCAGCCGCTGGAGGAGGCGTTCGCCCCGGCCGCGGCCGTGGACGAGGTGGTCGCGGTGGGCGTGAACTGCTGCGCCCCGCAGGACGTGGCGCCCGCGGCGGAGATCGCGGCGCGGGTCACCGGCAAGCCGGTCGTGGTCTATCCCAACAGCGGGGAGGCCTGGGACGCCGGAGCCCGGGCCTGGACGGGGCGGTCGCGGTTCGCCGTGGAGCAGGTGAAGGCGTGGCAGGACGCCGGGGCGCGGCTCATCGGCGGGTGCTGCCGGGTGGGGCCGGAGGCGATCGAGTCGATCGGGCACGTGGTGCGCGCCGCCTAGCGGCCCGGTGCGCAGGCCGGCGGTCTCCGCACGGCACTGGCCCGCGCACCTCGCGACCGCTAGTGGCCCAACAGGCGACGTTCGCCCCGTCGCGACGCCCGGCACGCTCCCCCGCTGCGCGGGAGGTGCCCCCACTCGCCGCACCGGCCGAAAGCCCACGTACGCCCAGTACGAGGACTTCCGGCCGGCACGCCGACAGCACGCACCGGACGCCGCTCCCTGACGGGCAAACGTCACCTGCCGGGGCACCAGCCTCCCGCGTGGGCACCGGTTGCTCCCCGTGTTGCCGCAGTTCCCGAGGGATTGCGAAGGGGCGGGGATGACCAGGAGGAGCGAGGCCGTCGGGCGGAGCCCGATCCGGGACGTGGCGCCGCGGGCCGGGGTGTCCGCGTCGACCGTGTCCCGGGTGCTCGGCGGGGTGTATCCGGTGAGTGCGGCCACCCGGTCCCGGGTGCTGCGCGCCGTGCGCGAGATGGACTACGTGGCCGACGCGCGCGCGAAGGCCGTCGCTGGGGCGGGTACGCCGACGCCGGCGTTCGTGCTGGAGGACATCACCGGACCGTCGTTCGCGCACATGGCGCGGGGAGTGGAGCGCGAGGCCGCGCGGCTCGGGCATCTGTGCCTGGTGTGCAGCACCGACGGGGACCTGCGGCAGGAACTCGATTTCATCGAGACGATGCGCGCTCAACGGGCGGCCGCGGTGATCCTGGCCGGCGGTGCGGCGGACACCGCCGAGTACCGCGGGCGCACGCGCCGTATCGCCGACTCGCTGGCCGCGGCCGGTTCCCGGCTGGTGTTGTGCGGGCGGCCACCGCTCGGTCCGGGCGCGCCGGTGACGGTTATCGAGTACGACAACGAGGGCGGGGCCCATGCGCTGGTGTCCCATGTCCTCGCCCAGGGCCACCGGCGGGTGCTGTTCCTCGGTGGCAAGCCGGACCACATGACGGCGCAGGGCCGCGAACGCGGCTACCTGGGCGCGCACCGGGCCCGCGGTCTGGAGCCGGACCCGGAGCTGCTGCACGGCGACTTCACCCGCGACTCGGGGTAGTGGCTGATGCGCAGGGCGCTGGAGCGGGAGCTGGACTTCTCGGCCGTGGTGGCCGCGACCGACATGGTCGCCGCGGGCGCCCTGACCGCGCTGCGCGAGGCCGGGCTCGACGTGCCCGGGGACGTGTCCCTGGCGGGGTGCGACGACATACCGTTCGCCCGCGATCTGCGCCCGGCGCTGCCCACCGTGCACGTTCCCTACGGGGAACTGGGCCGGCTCGCCGTGCGCACCGCCCTCGGCCACCCCGCGGACTCCCCCGGCGAGCATCTGCTGCTGGGTACACATGTGGTGGTGCGGGAGTCGGTCGCGGGAATCGGGGCGAGGGCCGTGGGTGATACGACGGGCGGCTGACGGCCGTAGACAATCGACCGCGTACCGCGGACCGTCCACGGCGGACCGTCCACGGCGGACCCGGCGGTCGGCGGCGTTCAGCGTCGCAGTGCCCCCACCGACCGCCGCAGTCGCCGCACCGCCGCTGCCCACTCCGCTCCCGGCGCCCGGATGTCCGTGGCGGGGCGGGGCTCCGGGGCGGTGAGGACGGGGGCGGCCGACCAGAGAGCGACCTCCGCATCTCGTGGACCGTATGCGGTATACGGTCCACCGTCGCCGAAGATCCGCACCGGATGGGACCCGTCCCAGGGCTGCCAGCCGGGGTCACCTGTCGTCGCGAAGCGGACCCAGGCCGAGTGCATCGCGGTGCACAGGTCCCGCGAGGCGCCCTCTCCGGCCAGTTTCCTGGACTCGGGGGCGTCGCCGGTGTCGAAGACGAAGCCCAGTTCCAGGGCGTGGCAGGCGCCGAGGCCGGGGAGCCGGGAGGGCCAGGCGAACTCGTAGAGGTGGCAGGTGCCGGGGCGGGCGTCGGCGAGGCGGTGCAGCGGGACGCGCAGCAGGTGGTCGGTGACCATCTGGCCGACGATCTCGGCGGTACCCGCGTCGGGGTTCAGGACGCGGTAGCCGCGCGGCACCTCGTGGCCGGTGTGGCAGCGGGCCATGGCGCCGGCGAGGGCGACGTGGCCGAGCCGGTCGACGTGCTCCAGCAGGCCGCCGGGGACCAGCCAGAGCCGGTACTCGTCGCGCGTCCAGCCCATGAGGAGTTCGACGCCCGGGGCCGCCTCGCCGTCGATCAGGGCCTGCAGCGGGTCCCGGGGGACGAGGTCACCGTCCATGACGATGCCGAACGCGGGTCCGCCGAGGATCGGGCTGCCGAGCCGGCCGACGTCGGCCTGGGTGCGCAGCAGCAGGTCACGGTCGACGGCGGCGAAGGCCTCGGCGGTGGCGGGTATCTTCAGCCGGTTGGCCATGCGGCGCACCATGCGCCGTACTTTGTCGCGGTCGAGGGACTCGGGCGGTCCGCTCTGCAGCACCGCGCGCCGGACGAGGCCCTGGCTCTGCGGGGCGGCGAGCAGGGCGCCGGCGCTGATGGCACCCGCCGACTGGCCGCACAGGGTGATCCGGTCGGGATCGCCGCCGAAGGCGCCGATCGCGTCGTGCACCCAGCGCAGGGCGGCGAGCTGGTCGCGCAGGCCCGGGTTGGGCGGGGCGTCCGGGAAGAGCCCGTAACCCTCCACGCCCAGACGGTAGTTGAGGGAGACGCAGACGACACCGTTCCGGGCGAAGGCGGTGCCGTCGTAGACGGGCACGGCCGAGGAGCCCCGGGTCAGGCCGCCGCCGTGGAGCCAGACCAGGACCGGGAGGCGGGCGCCGGAGCCCGGGTCGGGGGTCCAGACGTTGAGGTTGAGGCAGTCGTCGCCGGGGATCTCGGGGTCGGACAGGTACCGGGCGAAGGCCTCGGAGTACGGCGGTTTCGGCGCTGTGGGCCCGAACACGCCGGCGTCGCGCACCCCGTCCCAGGGCTCGGGCGGCTCGGGCGGGCGGAACCGCCGGGGCCCGAAGGGCGGGGCGGCGTACGGGATCCCTCGGAACACCGCGACGCCGCGCTCGTACCGGCCGCGCACGGCCCCGTACGGTGTCCGCACCTCGGGCCCGGCCTCATGCCTGTTCTCGGGCCTGGTCTCGGGGTTCGTCCGGTCCGCCGCCATCGCCCACCAGCCCTTCGCCGCGCCCTCGCGCACCGTGTAGCAACAGAGCACCACGGACGCGTCCGGTATTCCGGCGCACGGGCGCGCGGGAGGGCCGTTCGGGCGACAGAGGCACGGTGGGTTACCAGTGCACTACTTTGCGTACATCAGCGTGCCGAAGCCGAGCTGGTCGTACCCGCCGCTGGTGGAGCCGTAGTCGCCGCCTCCTCCTTCAGGGGCGACGGGGTTGTAGTACATGGCCGAGATGTACTTGTCGTCCAGGTACAGGCGGCGGTTGTAGTGGAAATGGAGCATCGCCCAGACCGGGCGGACCTGGCCGCGGGAGCCAGAGCCGATGACGGTCTGGGACTGATGGGCGCAGTTCTGGCCGCTGCCCCAGGTATAGGTGGTGCAGGGGGCGTCCTGGCCGATGTTGTACTTCGCGACGTACTGGGCGGCCTTCATGAAGCGCCGGCTGTCGTACGAGTACAGGTCGTCGCCCTGGTTCCAGGCCATCTCGCAGATGGTGCCCATCTGGCCCATGCCCATGATGGTGTGGCCCTGGTCGCGACCGGACTCCTGCCACTGGCCGAGGGCATAGCCGTCGGAGTCGGTGTACAGGTAGGGCACCGCGTGCTCGATGCAGCCGTTCCCGGCACCGGACTTGAAGTAGGTGACGGCCTGGTCGTACTTCGCGGCGTCGTCGTTGAGGATGCCGATGGCCAGGACGGAGGCCGTGTTGCACAGGTCCAAGTTCGCCCAGTAGTTGGTGATGCAGGCGTCGTTGTGGCCGGTGAGGAACTGGTTGTTGAGCGGGTAGAAGACCGTGGCCATCATCTGCCGAAAGGCGGCGAGGTCGAAAGCGCCGTAGTCCCACATGAGTTCGGCCGCGTTGGCGAACTGCCAGCCGTAGATGCCCGCGGCGAGGAAGCGGTCGGCGTTGCCGGTGACGGTGGTGAGGGTGGACGACCAGGCGTTGAGGATCCGGTCGGCGCACTGGGCGTTGGCCTCGGTGCCGCCGACCTTCCAGCGCAGGGCGCTCCGGTAGGCGGCGGCGATGTCGTTGTAGAGGATGCCTTAGTTCTCGCCGGTGCCGCCGCGGATGACGGTGGCCTGGGGGTTGGGTGTCCAGGTGGACGCGGAGTGGGAGTTGGCGGTCAGCCTGTTCCAGCCGGACAGCCAGGGGTCGGTGCCGGCGGCGACCCTGACCTTGGCGCGGTTGATGTCGCCGGCGTTGTGCAGCATGCCGCGGTGGGTGAAGGTGGCCGGGGCCGCGTCCGCGGTGGTGGCGGTCACGGCGGTGCCGAGGGCGAGTGCGGCGGTGAGTCCGCCGGCGGTCCTCAGCAGACCGCGGCACGGCAACCTGCTGACCTGGCACGGCATCGGCTACAACATGGTGATCATCTACTCGGCGCTCCAGGGCGTCCGGCGTGAGCTGTTCGAGGCGGCCCGCCTCGACGGCGCCTCGGAGATCCGGATCGCACGGAGCATCAAGGTGCCGTACGTGCGCGGTGCCCTGGTCCTCACCGGGCTGCTGTCGATCATCCAGATGCTGCAGATCTTCAACGAGCCCGCGCTGTTCCGGAACGTCACCCCACAGACGGTCAGCGACAGCTTCACCCCCATCGTGATCATCTACAACCAGGCGTTCACCTCCGGCGACTACCACTACGCCGCCGCCCTGTCGGTGCTGCTCGCCCTGATCCTGGGCGTGGCCTCCTTCCTCTTCCACCGGTTCACCTCGAAGGAGGCCGACTGATGGCGGTCACCGAAGCCCCCGCCGGGCGACCGCCCGCCCGCGGCGTGCGGCGCCTGTCCCGCCCGGACACGGCCTCCCGCGGGCGCGGCGCCCAGCGCTTCCTCCTCATCGGCCTGACCCTGGCCAGTGCCTACAGCCTGTTCCCGGTGTGGTGGCTGATCGTCAGCGCGACCAAGGACCGCACCGCGCTCTACCAGAGCAACGGCCTGTGGTTCTCGGGCTGGCATCTGTGGGACAACCTGCGCGAGGTGTTCACCTACCAGGACGGCGTCTTCCTGCGCTGGACGGCCAACTCGCTGCTGTACGCCGGTGCCGGCTCGCTCGGCGGCACGCTGGTCGCGCTCGCGGCGGGCTACGGCCTGGCCCGCTTCGACTTCCCGGGGCGGGGGGTGATCTTCGCCTGTGTCGTGGGCTCGTTCCTGATCCCGATCGCCCTGCTCACGCTCCCGCTGTACCTGCTGTTCTCCGCGATCGGCATGGTGGACACCCCGTGGGCCATGCTGATCCCCTGCCTGATCAACCCCTTCAGCGTGTATCTGGCCAAGGAAGCGGGCGTCTCGGTGCCGACCGCGTCGAAGGTGGTCAACGGCCGCGAGGACGTGGCGCCGGAGACCCGCCACCGGGTCACCGTGGTCACGTCCGGTGACGGGCACGATCCGCGGAACGGCGTCGGACCCGACCTGAACGGCCTCCGCTCCGGCCTGGGCGAGGACTGAACACCCCGGGCCCTGGTCAGCGGGGTGGTCCCGGGCCCGGCGATGCGTTCGCGAAGAAGCGTCCCCCCGTGCACACCCCGAACGTCGGCTGTCCGTTTCCTTCAAGACCGGCGGGCCGTCGCCCTCCTACGGTGGCTCCATGACCGCACGATTCGCAGTGATCGGCGTGGTGGCCTCCGATCTGGCCGCCTCGCTCGCCTTCTACCGCCGCCTCGGGCTGGCCTTCCCTCCCGGAGCCGAGGAACAGCCGCACGTCGAGGCCGAACTGCCCGGCGGGCTGGTGCTCGCGCTGGACACCGAGGAGACCCTCCGCTCCTTCCACTCCGGCTGGCGCCCGCCCGAGGGCGGTGGGCGCGTCGCACTCGCCTTCCGCTGCGACTCCCCCGCCGGGGTCGACGCCCTGTACGAGGATCTCGTGGGCGCCGGATACCACGGGGAGCTGAAACCGTGGGACGCCTTCTGGGGCCAGCGCTACGCCACCGTGCACGACCCCGACGGCAACGGCGTCGACCTCTTCGCCCCGCTACCCGCCGCCGAGTAGCTCCCCGAGCGGCCGCCCCGCCAGCTCCCGTACCTCGCGGGCGAGGTGGGGCTGGTCCGCGTATCCCGCGCGGGCCGCCGTCTCGGCGTACGTCAGTCCCGAGCGGGCCAGCGACAGCGCACGCTGCAGGCGCAGAACACGGGCGAGGGTCTTGGGCCCGTACCCGAACGCGTTCAGGCTGCGGCGGTGCAAGGTGCGCGCCGTGACGCCGAGTTCGGCCGCCGTCGCGGCCACCGGGCAGCCCGCACGCAGGCGCTCCACCAGCCGGTGCAGCAGCGGATCGGGGGCCTCGGCCCGTGCGGCCGCCTCCAGGGCCAGTTCCTCCAGTGCCGTCGCCGGATCGGGCGCCGCCTCGACACGGTCCCTCAGCCGTCGGACCCGGGCGGCGGGCCAGAGGTCGGCCAACTCCACACGCTGGTCACGCAGTCGGTGCGCCGGCACGCCGAGCAGGGCGGGCGCGGTGCCGGGGAAGAAGCGGATGCCCGCCCAGGAGCGATCCAGGCCCTCGGGGGCGTACGGGCGGGTGTCGGGTCCGGCCACCAGTAGTCGGCCCTCGCTCCACAGCAGGTCCATACAGCCGTCGGGCAGCACCGCCCCGCCGTCGGATCCGCTCGGGGCGCGCGTCCACACGACGGCACCGGTCAGCCGGGAGGCCCACTCGGTGTACACAGGAGTCAGCGTACGTCGCCGGCGTCCCTGGCGGGGTTGGGCCAAGGGGAGGCACCTGACGGTCGGCGGCGCAGGGCCACCTCTCAGGCCCGGGAGCCGATGGGGCGGTCGGGTGATGCGCCGGGTTGGGGGCGAGGGGCCGGCGCGGCGCGTATGCCGCGGGGAGCCGCCGTCGGCGGGGGGACCGCGTGGGCCGGGGCGGCCGGGGCGGTGTTCGTTCGGTCACCGGTCCGGTGCTCGCCGCGAGCGCGGGCGGGGTGTCCGGAGTCGGGGGCGCCGAGCAGGGGGATGTCGTGGCGGGCGCGGAAGCGGCGGGCGTAGGCGGCGGTGGCCGCGGCCGTCAGGGCGAGCAGGGAGAAGGACACCACCCGGGTGAGCAGTGGCACTCGGTCGGTGGGCAGGGTTGCGGCGGCGAGGGTGCCGAGGCCGCCGTCGAGCAGTTGCTCGGCGCCCCAGGCCAGCGTGAGGACGCGCAGGGACCGGCGGAAGTCGGCGGAGTCCCGCCAGAGTCCGGTCCGCGACCGGGCTGCCTGTCCCCGGTGCAGCCGCTGTCCGAGCTGGAAGGCCAGCGGTCTGCGGGTGAAGCCGGTGCCGAGCGCCCAGGTGCCGACCGCGAGGGACAGCGCCGCGTCCTTGAACAGCAGGAGCCGGGGACCGCCGCCGATCAGGGACACCAGCGCGGCGGCGCCCAGCAGCACCGTGAGGAACAGGTCCACGCCGTCGATCCTGCGGTGCCGGACCGCGCCGTACAGCAGACGCAGGGCGGGGGGCGCGCCGCTGAGCAGCAGCGCCGGTCCCTGGCCGGCGCCGAGTGCGCGGGCGGCGTAGTAGACGAGGAGCGGCAGGACGAGGCCGACGGCGATTCCGAGCAGCGGGCCGCGGCCCGCCCTGGCCGTCCTGACGCTCCTGTCCGTCGCCGCGCCGGACTCCGTCCGTCGTGCGTGGCACGTCGTGCCCGCCATGCCCTGCGGCCGTGCCGTCGCTTCGCCTCGCACCCGCGCCATCTCCTCGCCTCCTCGCCCACTGGGAGCCGTCGCCGGCCTGCGGGTAAACGCTAGGTTCCAGGCGGTGCCGGGCGGATCGGAGCACCGGTGGAGAGACGGGTGGAAACCGGGTGGAAGCACCGGGCCATACCCTCCACCCTTGATCCGCACCCCCGGGTGGAGACCTCAGCCCGGCCCCCGCGCGGCCGACCGCGCCCCTACCCCTGCCCCGGTCCCGAACCCTGGCCCTTCTGGGGGTGTGCGTTGCCGTTGCCGTGGTGGGCGGGGTGCTGGTGCTGCTGGTTCTTCGCGTGGGCACGCAGGCGGGCCGTGACGTCCTCCGGGGGGAGGAAGCGGGACCAGCGCTCAGGGAACTCCGAGGGCATGTCGGGGTCGTCGGGGTCGGTATCGCGGGCGGCCGCCGCCCAGGCGACGTACTCGGCGACCTGTGCCTCGCGGACCCGCTCGTTCGCCTCGCGGGCGGCGGCCGTGGCGGCGGCGGGCCAGACGCGGTCGATGGCCGCGTTCACCGCCGCGCCGACGAGGACGGCGAAGGCCGAGACGCCGATCCACAGCAGGACGGCGACGGAGGCCGCCAGGGAGCCGTAGATGGTGGCGCCCTCGATGGTGTGCACCAGGTAGATGCGCAGGAGGAAGCTGCCGAAGACCCACATGGCCAGGGCCACCAGGGCGCCGGGGACGTCCTCGATCCACGGGGAGCGGACCGGCACGGACACGTGGTACAGGGTCGTCAGGAAGGCGATGGACAGGACGATGACCACCGGCCAGTACAGGACCTGCACCACCGTCTCCGACCAGGGCACCACCCGCACCACGGCGTCCGGGCCCGCCACCATCAGCGGCAGCGCCACCGAGCCGATCAGCAGCGCCACGATGAAGAGCAGGAAGGACATCATCCTGGTCTTGACGATGCCGCGCACGCCGTCGAGGCCGTACATGACGGTGATGGTGTCGATGAAGACGTTCACCGCGCGCGATCCCGACCACAGGGCGAACACGAAGCCGATGGAGATGACGTCGGGCCGGGTCTTCAGCACGTCGTGCAGGATCGGCTCGGCGATCTCCTTCACGCCCTTGTCGGACAGGACCGTCCGGGAGGCGTCGAGGATGTTGGTCTCCAGGCTCTGGATGGTGTGGGCGCCGGTCCAGTTGTCGACGTAGGCGAGCAGCCCGATGAGGCAGAGCAGCAGGGGCGGCACGGACAGGAGCGTGAAGAACGCGGCCTCGGCCGCGAGGCCCAGGATGCGGTACTCCATGCAGGAGTTGACGGTGTCCTTGAGCAGCAGCCAGGCGGTCCTGCGTTTGGAGACGTTCCGGTAGAGGGCTCTGGCCCGGTGGAGGCGACCGGCGGGCGGCTCGGGGGGTTCACTTGCTGGCTGCACGACCCAACGGTATCCGCAGCACCGGACCGCCCTCATCTTCCGGGCTGCCGACCGCGTCCCTTCCAGCCCGTTTGATCACGGCCCGTCCCACCGCCGGCATCGGGTCCGCCGCCGGGCCGGCCGGTCGACCGTGTCCGGCTCGCCCACCGCCCCGCGCCGCTGTGCCACGCTGGAGGCCATCAGCAGCACTTCCCCGGGTAGGTTCGCAAGCATGGCAGGCACCTCCACCCACACCGTGACGAACCAGCCGCCCCCACTGGCCGGCTACGACCTGTTCACCGCCGACCGGGCCCTCGTGGCGGCCGTCGAGCGCCACACCGCTCCCGAGGTGCTGGCCGAGGTGCGCGCGGAGCTGTCCGGGCTGGGCCGGTCCGCGGGCTCGGCGCAGGTGCAGGAGTGGGGAGCGCGGGCGAACGAGAACCCGCCCCGGCTGCGCACGCACGACCGCTACGGCCACCGGATCGACGAGGTCGACTTCGACCCGGCCTGGTACCGGCTGCTCGGCAAGGGGGTCGGCGCGGGGCTGACCGCCGCCTGGACCCGGCCGTGCGGGCATGTGCGCCGGGCGGCCGGCTTCCTGATCTGGACCCAGGTGGAGGCGGGCAACTGCTGCCCGCTGTCGATGACCCACGCGGCCGTGCCCGCGCTGCGCTGCGACCCGGAGCTGGCGGCCGAGTGGGAGCCGCGGCTGACGTCGACGGTCTACGACCGCGAGCTGAGGCCCGCCGCGCAGAAGCCCGGGGCCCTCTTGGGCATGGCCATGACGGAGAAGCAGGGCGGCAGCGACGTACGGGCGAACACCACCGAGGCCCGGCCGCTCGCCGAAGCCGGGACGTACACGCTGAGCGGGCACAAGTGGTTCTGCTCGGCGCCGATGTCGGACGGGTTCCTGGTACTGGCCCAGGCTCCCGGCGGCCTGACCTGTTTCCTGGTCCCCCGGGTCCTGGCGGACGGCACCCGTAACGTGTTCCTGCTCCAGCGGCTGAAGGACAAGCTGGGCAACCGGTCCAACGCCTCCGCCGAGGTCGAGTTCGACGGCACCTGGGCCCGCCGGGTCGGCGAGGAGGGGCGCGGGGTGCGCACCATCATCGAGATGGTGGCGGCGACGCGGCTGGACTGCGCGCTCGGCTCGGCGGGCCTGATGCGGCAGGCGGTGGCGCAGGCCGTGCACCATTGCGCGCACCGCGAGGCGTTCGGCGGCAAGCTGATCGACAAGCCGCTCATGCGCAACGTCCTCGCCGACCTCGCCCTGGAGTCGGAGGCCGCGACCACGCTCGCGCTGCGGTTGGCTGCCGCCTGCGACGACGGCGGCGAGCAGGAGCGCGCCTTCCTGCGGCTCGCGGTGCCGGCCGCCAAGTACTGGATCACCAAGCGCTGTACGCCGGTCGCGGTGGAGGCCGCGGAGTGCCTGGGCGGCAACGGCTACGTCGAGGAGTCCGGGCTGCCCCGGCTGGTCCGGGAGTCGCCGCTGAACTCCGTCTGGGAGGGCGCCGGGAACGTGCAGGCGCTGGACGTGCTCCGGGTGCTGCGGCGCGAGCCGGGCGCGCTGGACGCCTGCCTGACGGAGATCGGCCGGGCCCACGGCGCCGACCACCGCCTCGACCGCGCGGTGAAGGACCTGTTCACCGAACTCGCCGACCTGGACGGCGTCGAGGCCCGCGCCCGCCGTCTGGTGGAGCGGCTGGCCCTGGTCCTCCAGGGCTCCCTGCTGGTCCGCCACGCGCCACCGGAGGTCTCGGACGCCTTCTGCACCTCCCGCCTGGGCGGCGACCACGGCACGAGCCTGGGCACCCTGCCCACGGGCCTGGACCTGGAGTCGATCGTGGAGCGCGCCCGTCCCGTGGGTTCGGTGCGTTGACGAGGGGGTGGGGTGGTGCTGCGCCGACACGGCACCACCCCGGGAGGTCAAGTCTCGGCCACGCCAGGTAGGTTCACCAGGGTTGCAAGGGGTTGCAACAAAATGGCCCACGTGGGCGGAGTATGTGCCTCCGCCGTGCCCGGAGCGGCAGTATGTGGGGGCACAGTCGGGCCGGAAACCGCCGCCGGTACGGCTTGACAAGGATGTTCGACGCCCTTTTCCGGGCCCTTTCCGGGAGGACCCAGTGGTGAACCCGCCGATGAACGCGGCGCGCCTGGCCGCCGTGGACGCGGCGCGGGTGCTGAGCGAGGTGCGCGAGGCCACACTCGCCGGTGACCGTGCGCGGATCGCGCCGCGGCCGGTGATCGAGCAGTCCTGGGGGCGGATGCTGCGCAACGGCGTGGACCCCGAGCACGACTTCCGCTCGGGGCTGCTGCCGTCGGACGAAGTGCGGCGCCGGCGCGAGGAGTCACCGCTGCGGCATGTTCTGCCGGTGTTGCGCGAGGGTCTGCTTTCGGTCGCGGACGTCGCACAGCACATCATGGTCGTCGCGGACGCGGACGGGCGGGTGTTGTGGCGGGAAGGCGCCTCTCCGGTGCTGCGCAAGGCCGACGGCCTCGGGTTCGAACTCGGCGCGGACTGGCGGGAAGACGTCGTCGGGACGAACGGTGTGGGCACCCCCGCGGTGGTGCGCCGGCCCGTGCAGGTGTTCGCGGCGGAGCACTTCGTACGCTCGCAGACCTCCTGGACGTGCACCGGCGCACCGATCAACGATCCCCGGGACGGCCGGCTGATCGGCGTGGTGGACGTCAGCGGCCCGCTGGAGACGATGCACCCGGCGACCCTGGCCTGGGTGGACTCGGTGGCCAAGCTGGCCGAGGCACGGCTGCGGGAGATGCACCTGGACTCGCTGGAGCGGCTGCGGTCGGTGGCGGCGCCGGTGCTGGCCCGGCTGGAGGGACGGACGCTGGTGGTGGACCGCCACGGCTGGTCGGCGGCGGTGTCCGGGATGCCGTACGTACGGCGGGTGGCGCTGCCCAAGTCGCTGGCGCCGGGGCGGCGGTGGCTGCCGTCGCTGGGGTCGTGCGCGGTGGAGCCGCTGGCCGGGGGCTGGCTGCTGCGGGTGGCGCAGGAGCCGGCCGGCACGGCGACCCGGCTCGTGCTGGACCTCGGCAGGCCGGGGCGCAGCACGCTGACGGTGAGCGGTTCGGCAGGGTCCTGGTCACGTGAACTCAGCCCCCGGCACGCCGAGTTGATCTACCTGCTCGCCGAACACCGGTCCGGGCGCGGGGCGGCGGCGCTCGCCGGGGATCTGTTCGGGGATCCCTCACGCACGGTGACGGTACGGGCCGAGATGTCGCGGATCCGGCGGTACCTCGGGGAACTCCTCCAGCATCGGCCTTATCGTTTCTCTGAGAGCGCGGAGATCGAGGTGCTCCTCCCGGACGACCCGCGTGACCTGCTGCTTTCCTCGACGGCACCGGCGATCGCGCGTCGCCGGGCGGTTCCGGCGAACGGCGGGACCGCCGTTCGCTGAGGCCGTCTTCCATCCAATTGCGGGGTCTTCGCCCTGCGCGGGCCGTTACTGCCGTAGCATCCCTTCAGGGCCTCCCCGGCTGTTCCAGGCGTCAACCTACGGATCACCAGGCACAGTTGGCCCGCCTCGGCCCGCGCCGGGCCACCGAGGCACCTCGGAGGCGAAGGAGCCCTGGAAGAGGGGACGAGATGAAGCATCGCGGCAGACACCGCCGGCGCAGACGGGGCGCCGCGCTGCGCGCGCTCCTGACAAGCACGGCGCTGGCGCTCACCGCGGCCGCCACCCTGATCAGCGTCTCCCAGGCGGACGTCACCGACAGCCCCGGCACGCTCACGTCGCTCTCCTCCCCCGCCGACACCGGCCGGCTGCGGCTGCGGGAACAGCTCGTCCCCGCCCGTACGCTGGACCGGCTGTCCTCGGCGATGGGCACCCCGGTCGGTGTGGACGACGTCCTCGCGAGCGCCGACCGCCGCATGAACCAGGCCCCCGACTGCGCGTCCGCCGACCGCGCCTCGCTGCCCGTCGCCCCGGCCGCCGACCGCGCCTACTGCTGGGACCCGGCGGACACCGCCGCCGGCGTCTGGCGGCCGGCCTCGGTGACGACGTCCGGGGACGCCGACGACGACGGCGTCTGGGGCGCGCACCGGGTCGTCCTCGCGGGCTGGACCCACAGTGCCACGGCCGGCCGCGCCGCCGAGCGCGGTCTCGCCCGGGTCGCCTTCGTGAACGCCGACGACCCGGCCCGGCTCACCTACCGCTGGGTGCTGCTGGTGGTGCCGGTCGACGGCGGCCGCGACTACCGGGGCCTGGTGTCGGGGGTCTCCGGGATGGTCTGGTACCAGGACAAGTTGCTGGTCACCGCCAGGTCCGGCGGCGCCGACGCGCTCTATGTCTACGACCTCGACCGCATCCAGCGCACCGACGTCGACGGGCCCGCGATCGGCCGGGTGCCCGGCGGCTGGTCGGCGGACGGCTACCGGTACGTGATGCCCGCGATCGGCTCGTACCGCTTCACCGCCGGTCGCTGCGCCGCCTCGGGGCCGCCCTGTCCGGGCGCGATCGCCCTGGACCGGGGAACCGCGCCCGACAGTCTGGTCGCCGCGGAGTGGACGACGCCCGGCGCCGGGCACACCGCCCGGCTGTGGCGGTACGCCTTCAGCATGGCCCCCGCGCGCGGCGGGCTGCTCGCCACGGACGCCGCGGGTGAGGTGAAGGCGGTGGAGGAGTACCGGACGCGGGCGGCCGGGATCCGGGGAGTGCTGTCGTACCGGGAGCCCGGCGCGGATCGTCCGTCCTGGTATGTGGGACGACTGCCCGGCTCGCGGGACGGACACGGCGAGCTGTGGCGGCAGGACAGCACGGGGGCCAAGGCCGCGCAGTGCGGTGCGGATGCCTCGCACCGCTGCTGGGCCGAGGGGGCGGGCCCCTTGTCGTACTGGCAGGAGACCGGCGAGGTGTGGTCGCTGTCGGACCGGATGCTGTTCTCACTGCCACTGGCCGAACTGGACCACTCACTGAACTGAGCCGCCCCCGGCAGACCACAGGCCCACCTCGGCCCTGACACCGGCCCCGGTCCACAGACCGGCCGCACATCGGCCCGCGCCCGCTCTCGAGCCGCACACCCGTCCGCACTCACTCCCCAATCCCGTGCCGGACAGAATCCGCACCCAGCCGCACACCCGCCCCCGCCCGCAGACCCGCTCCCGCACCCCCGCCCCGCGCCCCACCGGCCCCACGCCGCACCGCGCCCCACCGGCCGCACACCGACGCCGACCCACAGACCGGCCGCACACCGGTCCGCGCCCCCGGCCACACACCCGCCCCGACCCGCACCACCCGCCCCCGCCCGCAGACCCGCTCCCGCACCCCCGCCCCGCGCCCCACCGGCCCCACGCCGCACCGAACCCCACCCGGCCGCACACCGACGCCGACCCACAGACCGGCCGCACACCGGTCCGCGCCCCCGGCCACACACCCGCCCCGACCCGCAGTCCCACTCCCGCACCCCCGCACCCCGCCCCACGCCCTCCGGCCCAACACCCGGCCCCCGCCGCACCGGGCCGGCACCTGAACCCACGCCGCACCGAACGCCACCAGCCGCACACCGGTCCGAGCCCACGCCCTGCGCCCCTGCCCGCACCGGTCCCTCGCCCGGGCGCACGGCTCTCCTCCGGCGTGACCCGGTCGATCGACAGATCCGCGGCGGGATGATTCCCTGGCCCGCATGAGCAGCGTCCCTGTCACCACCTGGTCTCTGGAGCAGACGTCACCGACCGACCTCCTGGCCGCCACGGCGCCCGAGGGCGACGACGTCCGGATCGTTCGTGCCGAGGTTCCCTCCCCCGAGTTCAGCCGGTTCCTGTACACCTCGGTCGGCGGCGACATCCGCTGGACCGACCGGCTCGGGTGGAGCTACGCACGGTGGCAGGAGTACCTGGACCGGCCGGGCGTGGAGACCTGGGTGGCCTACGACCGCGGCACGCCGGCCGGGTATGTGGAGCTGGAGGGGCAGGACGAGGGCGCGGTGGAGATCGTCTACTTCGGTCTGGTGCCCGCGTTCCGCGGCCGGCGCATCGGCGGTCATCTGCTGTCGTACGGCACGGCCCGCGCCTGGGACCTGGCCGAGCGGTGGCCGGGACGGCCGCCGACGAAGCGAGTGTGGCTGCGCACGTGCAGCAAGGACGGCGAGTTCGCGATGGCCAACTACCAGCGGCGCGGCTTCCAGCTGTTCGACACCAAGATCGAGCTGGAGCCGGAGGTGTCGGCCCCGGGCCCCTGGCCCGGGGCGCACGCCGGCCGATAACCCCCGATACCCGGCGCGACCTGCCGCGACAACCCCTTCGGCAGCGTATGTGAGCGACAACACCCTTGTTCCATATTTCGGGACAAGGGTGTCCGCATGATGGATAAAGCTGGACTGTGTCCAGATCGCCGTGACACGCTTCCGTCATGCCTGGAACTGGAATTGCCTTGGTGAGTCGGCGGCACGTCGACCTCGGCCGCATGTCCAGCGCCATCTGTCCGGCGAGCTGAGCCCACCAGCACCGCCGCACTCCCCCTTCCTGATTTCTGCCGCGCGATGATGCGCGACCATGTGCGCATGCGCGCGTATGCGCAGGTCAGATCCCCTTCCCGTCGGTCCCGAAGGACGTAGAACCATGGCCGCCACTCCGCCGAACCCCGCCGCCTCCGCGCCCCGCCGCAAGGTGAGCCGTCACCGCGGTGAGGGTCAGTGGGCCGTGGGCCACCTCACCCCGCTCAACGGCAACGAGCAACTCAAGAAGGACGACGACGGTCTCAACGTGCGGACACGCATTGAGACGATCTACTCCAAGCGCGGTTTCGACTCCATCGACCCGAACGATCTGCGCGGACGCTTCCGCTGGTGGGGCCTGTACACCCAGCGCCGCCCCGGGATCGACGGCGGCCGCACGGGTCTGCTGGAGCCCGAGGAGCTGGAGGACGAGTACTTCATGATGCGCGTGCGCATCACGGGCGGCCGGCTCACCACCGAACAGCTGCGGGTCATCGGCGAGGTCTCCGAGACGTACGCGCGCGGCACCGCGGACATCACCGACCGGCAGAACATCCAGTTCCACTGGGTCCGCATCGAGGACGTGCCCACGATCTGGGAGCGCCTGGAGGCGGTCGGCCTGTCGACCACCGAGGCGTGCGGCGACTGCCCGCGCGGCATGCTCGGCTCCCCGGTCGCCGGGGTCGCCGAGGACGAGATCATCGACGGCACGGCCGCGCTCGACGAGATCGTCCGCCGCTACATCGGCGACCCTCGCTTCTCCAACCTGCCCCGCAAGTACAAGACGGCCGTCTCCGGTTCGCCGCTGCTGGACGTCGCCCACGAGATCAACGACATCTCCTTCGTCGGCGTGGTCCACCCCGAGCACGGCCCCGGCTTCGACCTGTGGGTCGGCGGCGGCCTGTCCACCAACCCCAAGTTCGGTGTGCGCCTTGGCGCCTGGGTGCCGGAGGCCGAGGTGCCGGAGGTGTGGGAGGCCGTCACCTCCGTCTTCCGCGACTACGGCTACCGTCGGCTGCGTCACCGGGCCCGGCTGAAGTTCCTGGTCTCCGACTGGGGCGCGGAGAAGTTCCGCCAGGTCGTCGAGGACGAGTACCTCGGCCGCAAGCTGCTCGACGGTCCCGCGCCCGAGATGCCCGCGCAGGCGTGGCGCGACCACATCGGCGTGCACCGCCAGAAGGACGGCCGCTTCTACGTCGGCTTCGCCCCGCGCGTGGGCCGCATGGACGGCTCGCTGCTCACCAAGGTCGCCGCGCTGGCCGAGGAACACGGCTCGGGGCGGGTGTCCACCACCGTCGAGCAGAAGATGATCATCCTCGACGTGCCGGAGGACCGGGTCGACTCGCTGGTCGACGGGCTGGAGGCGCTGGACCTCAGGGTCAGCCCCTCCCCCTTCCGGCGGGGCACGATGGCCTGCACGGGCATCGAGTTCTGCAAGCTCGCCATCGTGGAGACCAAGGAGCGCGGCAGCGACCTCATCGACGAACTGGAGCGGCGGCTGCCCGAGTTCGACGAGCCGCTGACCATCAACATCAACGGCTGCCCGAACGCCTGCGCCCGCATCCAGACCGCGGACATCGGTCTCAAGGGCCAGCTGATCACCGACTCCGAGGGCAACCAGGTCGGTGGCTACCAGGTCCACCTGGGCGGTGCCCTCGGCCTGGAGCCGTCCTTCGGCCGCAAGGTCCGCGGTCTGAAGGTCACCTCCGCCGAGCTGCCCGACTACATCGAGCGTGTCCTCAAGCGCTTCCAGGCCGAGCGCGAGGACGGCGAGCGGTTCGCCGCCTGGGCGGCGCGGGCTTCCGAGGAGGCGCTGTCGTGAGCGAGCGGGCCGCGCCCTTCTACTGCCCCTACTGCGGCGACGAGGACCTGCGTCCGGGTGAGCAGGGCCATGGCGCCTGGGAATGCGGCGCGTGCAACCGCGCATTCCAGCTGAAGTTCCTCGGGCTGCTGGCCCGGGGCCTTCAGCGGGCCGACAACGGAGGGGACGACCGGATATGACGACGGCTCAGCACGACCGTACGACCGATGAGTTGAAGGCACTTGCGGAGCAGGCGGGCCGGGAGCTGGAGGACGCCTCCGCCCTGGAGATCCTGCGGTGGGCGGTCGATACCTTCGGCACGAAGTTCTGCGTCACCTCCTCCATGGAGGACGCCGTGGTCGCCCATCTCGCCTCCCGCGTGCTGAAGGGCGTCGACGTCGTCTTCCTCGACACCGGCTACCACTTCCCCGAGACCATCGGCACCCGCGACGCCGTCGAGGCCGTGATGGACGTCAACGTCATCACGCTCACGCCGAGGCAGACGGTCGCCGAGCAGGACGCCGAGTACGGCCCGAAGCTGCACGACCGCGATCCCGACCTGTGCTGCAAGCTGCGCAAGGTCCAGCCGCTGGAGGAGGGCCTGAAGGGCTACCAGGCCTGGGCGACCGGCCTGCGCCGCGACGAGTCCCCGACCCGGGCGAACACACCGGTCGTCGGCTGGGACGACAAGCGGCAGAAGGTCAAGATCTCGCCGATCGCCCGCTGGACGCAGGACGACGTGGACGCCTACGTCGCCGAACACGGTGTGCTCACCAACCCGTTGCTGATGGACGGCTACGCCTCCGTCGGCTGCGCCCCGTGCACCCGGCGGGTCCTTGCGGGCGAGGACGCGCGCGCCGGCCGCTGGGCGGGCCGCGCCAAGACCGAGTGCGGGCTGCACGGATGACGGACGACCAGAATTCACAGGAGAACGACGTGACGACCGGAGCCACCGTCTGGCTCACGGGTCTGCCGAGCGCCGGCAAGACCACCATCGCGTACGAGCTGGCCGGCCGGCTGCGCGCCGAGGGCCACCGCGTCGAGGTGCTCGACGGCGACGAGATCCGCGAGTTCATCTCGGCGGGCCTCGGCTTTTCCCGCGAGGACCGGCACACCAACGTGCAGCGCATCGGCTTCGTCGCCGAGTTGCTCGCCCGCAACGGCGTGAAGGCGCTGGTGCCGGTGATCGCGCCGTACGCGGACAGCCGGGAGGCGGTCCGCAAGCGGCACGAGGAGAACGCCACGCCGTACCTGGAGATCCATGTGGCGACGCCGGTCGAGGTGTGCAGCGTCCGCGATGTGAAGGGGCTGTACGCCAAGCAGGCCGCGGGCGAGCTGACCGGGCTGACCGGGGTCGACGACCCGTACGAGGAGCCCGAGACCCCGGATCTGCGGATCGAGTCGCAGAACCAGACGGTGCAGGAGTCCGCGGCCCGCGTGCACGCCCTGCTGAGCGAGAGGGGACTGGCATGACCACGGCCGCCACGGTGAAGGACGGCACCAGCACCCCGTACGCCCTGTCGCACCTCGATGCCCTCGAATCGGAGGCCGTGCACATCTTCCGTGAGGTGGCGGGCGAGTTCGAGAACCCGGTGATCCTTTTCTCCGGGGGCAAGGACTCCATCGTCATGCTGCACCTCGCGCTGAAGGCGTTCGCCCCGGCCGCGGTCCCCTTCTCGCTCCTCCATGTGGACACGGGACACAACTTTCCCGAGGTTCTTGAGTACCGGGACCGTGTGGTGGCCGCACACGGGCTGCGCCTCCATGTGGCCTCGGTCCAGGACTACATCGACCGGGGTGTGTTGAAGGAACGTCCCGACGGCACCCGCAACCCGCTCCAGACGCTCCCTTTGACGGAGAAGATCCAGAGCGAGAAGTTCGACGCGGTGTTCGGCGGCGGCCGCCGGGACGAGGAGAAGGCCCGCGCCAAGGAGCGGGTGTTCAGCCTGCGCGACGAGTTCTCCCAGTGGGACCCGCGCCGCCAGCGCCCCGAGCTGTGGAACCTGTACAACGGCCGGCACGCCCCCGGCGAGCACGTCCGGGTCTTCCCGCTGTCCAACTGGACCGAGCTGGACGTCTGGCAGTACATCGCCCGCGAGGGCATCGAGCTGCCGCAGATCTACTTCGCGCACGAGCGCGAGGTGTTCGCCCGGAGCGGCATGTGGCTGACCGCCGGCGAGTGGGGCGGTCCGAAGGACGGCGAGACGGTGGAGAAGCGGCTCGTGCGCTACCGCACCGTCGGCGACATGTCCTGCACGGGTGCCGTCGACTCCGACGCCACCACGCTGGACGCCGTGATCGCCGAGATCGCCGCCTCCCGGCTCACCGAGCGGGGCGCGACCCGCGCCGACGACAAGCTCTCCGAGGCCGCGATGGAAGACCGCAAGCGCGAGGGGTACTTCTAACCATGAGCACGACCGTCACCGAGGCGCTCTCGGCCACCACCCTGCTGCGGTTCGCCACCGCCGGCTCCGTCGACGACGGCAAGTCCACACTCGTCGGGCGGCTGCTGCACGACTCCAAGTCGGTCCTCGCCGACCAGCTGGAGGCCGTGGAGCGCGCCTCCGCCAGCCGCGGCCAGGACGCCCCGGACCTGGCCCTGCTCACCGACGGCCTGCGCGCCGAGCGGGAGCAGGGCATCACGATCGACGTGGCGTACCGCTACTTCGCCACACCCCGGCGCCGGTTCATCCTGGCCGACACCCCGGGCCATGTGCAGTACACCCGCAACATGGTCACGGGTGCCTCCACGGCCGAGCTGACGGTGATCCTGGTCGACGCGCGCAACGGCGTGGTCGAGCAGACCCGCAGGCACGCGGCCATCGCGGCCCTGCTGCGCGTCCCGCACGTCGTGCTCGCCGTCAACAAGATGGACCTCGTCGACTACCAGGAGACCGCCTTCGCCGCGATCGCCGAGGAGTTCACGGCGTACGCGACCGAGCTGGGGGTCCCGGAGGTCACCGCGATCCCGATCTCGGCGCTCGCCGGTGACAACGTGGTGGAGCCGAGCGCGAACATGGACTGGTACGGCGGCCCGACCGTGCTGGAGCACCTGGAGACGGTGCCGGTCAGCCACGACCTGGCGCACTGCCACGCCCGGCTGCCCGTGCAGTACGTGATCCGGCCGCAGACCGCCGAGCACCCCGACTACCGCGGCTACGCGGGCCAGATCGCGGCCGGCACCTTCCGGGTCGGCGAGGAGGTCACCATCCTGCCGTCCGGCCGGACCACGAGGATCTCCGGCCTCGACCTGCTCGGCGAGCCGGTCGAGGCGGCCTGGACGACGCAGTCGGTGACCGTCCTGCTCCAGGACGACGTGGACGTCTCGCGCGGCGACCTGATCGTGCCGACGAAGGACGCCCCGGCCACCACCCAGGATGTCGAGGCGACCGTCTGCCATGTGGCCGACGCCCCGCTGACCGTCGGGCACCGGGTGCTGCTCAAGCACGGCACCCGGACGGTCAAGGCGATCGTGAAGGACATCCCGTCCCGGCTCACCCTCGACGACCTGTCCCTGCACCCGCACCCGGGACGGCTCGTCGCCAACGACATCGGCCGGGTGAAGATCCGTACCGCCGAGCCGCTGCCGGTCGACTCCTACGCCGACTCGCGCCGCACCGGCTCCTTCATCCTGATCGACCCGGCCGACGGCACCACGCTGACGGCGGGCATGGTCGGCGAGTCGTTCGCCGCCCCGGAGCCGGTCAAGGACCAGCCCGACGAGGACGGCTGGGACTTCTGACCGTGAACTTCCCCGATTTCTACTCGACGTTCGCCAAGGAGGGCGGCCGGGTCGGCAGCGGCGCCCTCGGCAGCGGACAGGGCGGAGTGGCCCGATGTGTGCGCTGACGTACGCGCACCGCTCGCGCGCCCGCACCCCCCACCGCCGTAGACGAAGACCTGCCGACCTCCCGGCCACGACCTGACAGGCGTGACCGCCGGGCCAACGAGAGGAACACCTCCCGTGCCTGCCAACCGCCGCTCGAAGCTCTTGCGTCGCGGCATAGCCGTGACGGCCGCGCTCCCCCTGCTCACCCTCGCCGCCTGCGGATACGGCTCCCAGGCCAAGACCGACGACACCGCGAAGGTGGCCGCCGGTGCGAAGAAGATCGACGGGCTCGACTCCGTCAAGATCGGCTACTTCGGCAATCTGACGCACGGCACCGCGCTGGTCGCCAACCAGAAGGGCTTCTTCCAGAAGGAGCTGGGCGCGACCAAGGCCGACTACGCGATCTTCAACGCCGGTCCCTCCGAGATCGAGGCGCTGAACTCCGGGTCCATCGACATCGGCTGGATCGGGCCCTCCCCGGCGATCAACGGCTACACCAAGTCGAACGGCAAGAGCCTGAAGATCATCGGTGGTTCGGCGTCCGGCGGGGTGAAGCTGGTCGTCGACCCGAAGAAGATCACCTCCCTGAAGGACGTCAAGGGCAAGAAGATCGCCACGCCCCAGCTGGGCAACACGCAGGACGTGGCGTTCCTCAACTGGATCGCCGAGCAGGGCTGGAAGGTCGACGCACAGAGCGGCAAGGGCGATGTGTCGGTCGTCCGCACCGACAACAAGGTGACCCCGGACGCCTTCGCGAACGGCTCCGTCGACGGCGCCTGGGTGCCGGAGCCGACCGCCTCGAAGCTGGTCGCCGAGGGCGGCAAGGTGCTGCTGGACGAGTCGTCGCTGTGGCCGGACAAGAAGTTCGTGATCACGAACATCATCGTGCGGCAGTCGTTCCTGAAGCAGCACCCGAAGGCGGTCGAGGCCGTGCTGAAGGCCTCCGTCGAGGCCAACAAGTGGATCAACGCCAACCCGGACCAGGCCAAGGCGGCGGCGAACAAGCAGCTGGCGGCCGACTCCGGCAAGGCGCTGCCGGCGAAGGTCCTCGACCCGGCGTGGAAGTCGATCGTGTTCACCGACGACCCGCTGGCCTCCACGCTCGGCACCGAGGCGCAGCACGCCGTGCAGGCCGGCCTGCTCAAGCAGCCCGACCTGAAGGGCATCTACGACCTCACGATCCTCAACAAGGTCCTCAGGGCCGAGGGCGCGAGCACGGTCGACGCGGCCGGTCTCGGCACGAGCTGACGCAGGTCTCGACCAGTCCCCAGGAGGTGACGACCATGGCCACGACCTTCGCCAAGGCCGCCGAAACGACCGAGTACGCGGCGCGCCTGGAGCATGTCTCGAAGTCCTTTCCGACTCCGGGCGGGCAGCAGCTCGTCCTGGACGACATCAGCCTCGATGTCGCTCCGGGCGAGTTCGTCACCCTCCTGGGGGCCTCGGGCTGCGGCAAGTCCACGCTGCTGAACCTGGTGGCCGGGCTCGACCGGCCCTCCACCGGCGCCATCACGACGGACGGGCGTCCGGCCCTGATGTTCCAGGAGCACGCGCTGTTCCCGTGGCTGACCGCGGGCAAGAACATCGAACTCGCCCTGAAGCTCAGGGGAGTTCCCAAGCCGGAGCGGCGCGAGCGGGCCGAGGAGCTGCTCGCCCTGGTCCGGCTGAAGGGCGCGCACGGCAAGCGGGTCCACGAGCTGTCGGGCGGTATGCGCCAGCGCGCCGCGCTGGCCCGCGCGCTCGCGCAGGAGAGCAACCTGCTGCTGATGGACGAGCCGTTCTCGGCGCTGGACGCCATCACCCGCGACGTCCTGCACGACGAGCTGACCCGGATCTGGGCCGAGACCGGCCTGTCCGTTCTGTTCGTCACGCACAACGTGCGCGAGGCGGTCCGGCTCGCGCAGCGGGTCGTCCTGCTGTCCTCCCGGCCGGGCCGGATCGCGCGCGAGTGGCGCGTCGGCATACCGCAGCCGCGGCGCATCGAGGACGCCCCCGTGGCCGAACTGTCCCTTGAGATCACCGACGTACTGCGGGGGGAGATCCGCCGTCATGGCCAGCACTGAGACGACACCGGCCCAGGATGCCGGGAGCGTCGAGGCGGGCCTCGACGCGCTGGAGACCACCACCACCGGGCGCCCGCCGCTCCGGCAGACCCTGGTCAACAAGATCCTGCCGCCGATCGTCGCGATCGCGGTGGTCCTGGCGGTGTGGGCGCTGCTCTACCCGGTCGTCGACAACCCGACCAAGCTGCCCTCGCCGGCTGCCGTCGGCGACGCGTTCAAGGAGGCCTGGCTCCAGGGCACGCTGCTCGGCTACATCTGGACGTCCGTGTCGCGCGGACTGCTGGGCTTCGCGCTCGCCCTGCTGATCGGCACCCCCCTGGGGCTGCTGGTGGCGCGGGCGAAGTTCGTGCGCGCGGCCATCGGCCCGATCCTGTCCGGACTGCAGTCGCTGCCGTCGGTGGCGTGGGTGCCGCCGGCGGTGATCTGGCTGGGCCTGAACAACTCGATGATGTACGCGGTGATCCTGCTCGGCGCGGTGCCGTCCATCGCCAACGGCCTCGTGTCCGGCGTCGACCAGGTGCCGCCGCTGTTCCTGCGCGCGGGCCGCACGCTGGGCGCGACCGGGCTGAAGGGCGTCTGGCATGTGACGCTGCCCGCCGCGATGCCCGGCTATGTGGCGGGTCTCAAGCAGGGCTGGGCGTTCTCGTGGCGCTCGCTGATGGCCGCCGAGATCATCGCGTCCTTCCCCGATCTGGGCGTCGGGCTGGGCCAGTTGCTGGAGAACGGCCGCAACGCCAGCGACATGGCGATGGTGTTCGAGGCCATCCTGCTCATCCTGTTCGTCGGCGTCGCGATCGACCTGGTGATCTTCAGTCCACTGGAGCGGTGGGTGCTGCGCAGCCGCGGTCTGCTGGTGAAGGGCTGAGCATGCGCGCCCCGGTTCTTCTCGTCGTCGCCCACGGCAGCCGTGACCCTCGGCACGCGGCGACCGTGCACGCCCTGGTGGAGCGGGTGCGGTCGCTGCGGCCGGGGCTGCGCGTGGAGACCGGGTTCCTGGACTTCAACGTGCCGTCCGTGCACAGCGTGCTGGAGTCCCTGGCGGCGCAGGGGGTGCGGGACGTCGTCGCCCTCCCCCTGCTGCTGACGCGCGCCTTCCACGCCAAGGCCGACATCCCGGCCGTGCTGCGCGAAGCCCCGGCGCGGCTGCGGATCCGGCAGGCGGACGTGCTCGGCCCGTCTCCGCTGCTGCTGTCGGCGCTGGAACGGCGCCTGTACGAGGCGGGCCTGACACCCGCCGACAAGCCCTCGACCGGGGTCGTGCTGGCCTCGGCGGGGTCCTCCGACCCGGAGGCGATCGCAGTGATCGCCGATATCGCGCGGGAGTGGTGGCACACCGGTTGGTGCGCCGTGCGGCCTGCGTTCGCCTCCGCATCACTGCCCCGCACCGAGGACGCCGTGGCCGAACTGCGCGCCCTCGGCTGCGAGCGGGTGGCCGTCGCGCCCTACGTCCTGGCCCCCGGCTTCCTGCCGGACCGCATCGCGCGGGGCGCGGCCGGGGCGGACGTACGGGCGGAGGTGCTGGGCCCGGCACCGGAGGTGGCGCGGGTCCTGCTGGAGCGCTACGACGCGGCCCGCCGGCCGGCGCTGGCGGCCCTGGGCGCCTGAGCGCACCGCCAGGCGAGCACGGCCCGTCGCGCACGGTTCGCCGCGCGGGTCCCGCCGCCGTCAAGGCCGCACACGGCTCGCTGCCGGAGGGGGCCGTCGCACCGGCCGCCATGACCTGCCGCACTTCCCACCGTCCGCGCAACCGGCCGGGGCCGCCGCGCTGCGGGAGGCCGGGCTGGGTGGCCGCACGGTGGCACTGGACGACCTGCTCGCCGACGGCCCGGCCGTGCGGGAAGAAGTGGCCGGGGCCGGCCTACCGCCGCACGGGCCCGTCGTGCCGGACCGCCGGGCGACGTACCCGGGCGGCCGGCCCGTCAGCTGAAGTACCCGGGCAGCTGACCCACCGCGCAGGGCACCCGGACGGCAAGCACCGGGAAGCATCCAGGTTCCGGGTCCGCCGCGCGAAGCGACCGGACGGCCGGCCTCGGGACGTGCCCGGGCGGGCCGGCCCGCCGTCCCGCCGCCCACGAGGGCCACGGTGGCCTGGCGGCGGGACGGCGGCCGGTCACAGATCGAGCGCGTGCAGGAGTTGCCGGGTGAAGGTGAGGCTGCCCGTGCCGGCGCCGGCCACGACGGCGACGCCCTCCAGCGCGGTGCGGATCCGTCCCCGGTTGGGGGGCAGGCCGTCCTCGGCGGACAGGGCCAGCTCGCGCTCGATGGTCTCGCCGTGCGGGACGAGCCCCGGGTACTCGGCCCGCAGTGCCCCGGTGAGCCGGTCCGCGACGGCCATGAGGGTTTCGAGGTCCGGTGGTCCGTCACTGATGCCCATGCGACCGTGGTCGCCGAAGTTGTAGCTGCTCATGCCTGTCCTCGTATCTGCCCCGAAGGAGCCGGTGGGGAAGGTGGGTTGGGGGTGCGGGAGCCGCCGACGTCACCGACGTCGCGGCGGCGCGTGTGCGACCGTACGCCGCGGTCGCGGGCCCGCGCAGGGACGATGCGGGCCCGGGCGGCACGTTGGTGCGGAGTGGGCCGAAAATCGCCACCCATCTGGGTGATCGGCGTCCGTTGACCAGGGCCTGCGAGCCGTTGACGCGCGGCGCCGGGCGCGGCCTCAGGGCGGGTGCCGGGGGCGGGCGGGTGGCACCGGTGACGTTGAAGGTGCCCTGCCCGTGCTGCCCGTGTCGTTCATCCCTCGCCCTCCGGCCGACCGCGCTCTTGACCCTAGGGACGGGCGGGCGGGTTTGTCGCGAGGTTCTCGGAGCCGGGCCCCCGCGGGGCGAGGACGTGGTACAGGGCTACCGGGTCCGGCGCTCCCCTGTGACGTCGGACCCGGTGGCTCTCCGTTCTGCGCCGGTCGCCGCCCGCGTGTCACACGTCCTGCGAACTCCGGGCTCTGCAGGGGCGTTTATCGGCCAATCCGGCGTCGAGGTCAGTCGAAGCGGAGGGAACCGGTGCGGGTGCGCTTGATCTCGAACAGGTCGGGGTGGCGGGCCAGTACCCGGAAACTGTCGAAGAGTTCGGCCGCCTCGGCGCCGCGCGGCACGGCGCGCAGCACCGGTCCGAACCACACCGTGCCGTCGACGTGGAGGGTGGGCGTGCCGACGTAGGCGCCCGTCTCCGGCTCGGCCCCGGCCTCGTGGCTGCGGCGTACGGCGTCGTCGTACGCCGGGTCGTGGGCGGCGGCCGCCAGGTCCGCGGGGAGCCCGAGTTCGGCCAGTGAGGCGGTGATCACCTCGTCGAAGTCCTTGATCCCGCGCTCGTGGATGCGGGTGCCGAACGCGGTGTACAGCTCGCGCAGCACCCCCTCGCCGTGCCGTTCGGCCGCGGCCACGGCGACCCGCACCGGGCCGATCGAGCGGTCCACCAGGTCCCGGTACCAGTCGGGGAGTTCGTTGCCGACATTGTGCAGGTACAGGCTCATCGCCCGGAACCGGAGGTCGAGCGGGCGCCGCCGTTCGACCTCCAGCAGCCAGCGGGAGGTGAGCCAGGCGAACGGGCAGGCCGGGTCGAAGAAGAAGTCGACCCGGGTGCGGGCGGGCTCGGTGGCGGCGGCGGTGTCGCTGTGCTTCATGACACGGACGCTAGTCGGTCATTGGTGCTCAATCCCGGCCCATTCGCCGCTTCTTTTCTTGGCCCAATTGGCTTGATCCCGACCTCGTCGGCTATCCCCGCGACGCCTGCTCCACCCCGCTCCGCTCCGCCTCGTCCGCCCTGCGCAGCAGCTCCCCGACCGGCATGGATCCGGCGGCCCGGTGCTCGCGGGCGAAGCGGCCCGCGAGCTGCTGGAGCAGTTCGTTCAGGGGGGTCGGTACGCCGTGCAGCCGACCGAGCAGGACGATCTCGCCGTTGAGGTAGTCGGTCTCGATGGTGCCGGTGCCCCGGGCGAGCGACTGCCAGGAGGAGGAGCCGCCGGCCGGTGCGCCCGGCAGCGGCACCAGGTTCACCTTGTCGCCGCGCGCCGCGCGCTGTTCCGCGTCGCCGGCGTACGCGATCCCGGCGGCGTCGAGCACGGCCTCGCCCTCGGCCCGCACGCGCGCGTACAGCCCGGAGCCGGTCTCGCGGGCGGCGGATCCGCTCACCGCCTCGATGGCGTTGCCGAGGTTGGCGAGCAGCTTGGCGTACTGCCAGCGGGCCACGTCCGGCACCACCGGTGCCGCGAAGCGGGCGTCCGCCAGGTCGGCGGCGACGCGGCGGGCGGTGCCGTCGGTGCCGTGCGGCAGGCGGCCGAGGTGCAGGACGCCGGTGAGCGGGCTGCCCGCGGCGGAGACGACACCGGGCTCCACGAAGGTCGAGGGCAGCCAGACGCAGACGCCGTAGACGTGCCGGAAGCGGCGCAGCGCGAGCCGGCCGCTCTCCACGCCGTTCTGCAGGGACACGAGCGGCAGTCTCCCGCCCGCCGTACCGCCGCCCGCCACCGGCGCCTCGGCCCAGGTCTCCAGGGCCGCGACGGTGTCCTGGGTCTTCACGGCGAGCAGGAGGACGTCGTCGGCGCGCAGTTCGCCGAGCGGACCGGGTCCGTCGACGACGGGCAGCCGGTACGTCGCCGGGCCTTCCGGTACGAGCAGCCGCAGCCCGTGTGCGTCCAGCTCCGCCAGGTGCTTGCCGCGGGCCACGAGGACGACCTCGCGCCCGGCCTGGGCGAGCCGCCCGCCGACGGACCCGCCGACCGCTCCGGCCCCGATGATGATGTAGCGCATGGGGCGAGCCTCGCACACCTGTGCCCCGCCGTGTCACGCCTGGGGAGCGGTCAACTCCACCAGTTTGAGTACGGTGTTCCAGTTCCGGCTCGTGGCGATCAGCCCCTTCGCCGGCTGCCGGCCCAGTGCCTCGGCGAGCTTGGAGCGGCCGACGCCGTCCGGGGCGTAGAGGTACAGGCAGCGGTCGCCGATCCGGAACTCCTCGGGCAGATGGGCGCCTTGGTCGATGCCGGCGTAGCGGTCCGGGGTGACGGGCGCGGAGAAGTACGTGACGTGCAGCTGCTTCGGCGCCAGGTCGGCGGCCGGAAAGGGGCAGGCCTCGGCCACGGCCTTCAGATAGGCGTGGTCGCGCACGAGCACGTCGACGGGGAAGCCGAAACGCTCCTCGATCGCCCGGCCGAGCTGTGCCGCCAGCGACTCCTCGTCCGCCCGCTCCGCACCGAACACGGCCTGCCCGCTCTGGAGATAGGTCCGCACGCCGGTGTGACCGAGGCCGGTCAGGAGCGTGCGCAGGTCGGCCATGGGCAGCTTCCTGGCGCCGCCGACGTTGATGCCGCGCAACAGCGCCGCGTAGGTCGTCATACGGCCAGCCTAGAACGGCCGTCGTGCCCCGTGGGGGTGGGCACGACGGCCGGGTCCGCGTGGGGGCGGACTGCGCGAAACTCTGGCCGATGGGCGGGGGCCGGAGCAACCTCTCCACGCAGCTGTGACTTGTTCAACAAGCTTTTGTATTCGCAAACCCGCGCGCTGGCGGCGGAACGGACATCCCTCGTCCGGTCAGCCCGTCGACGCGGCGCGGCTCGCGGGCAGCTCGGCCTCGATGAGGTCGGCCGCCCGGCGGGTGCCGCCCTCGTCGGCCATCTCCGCCTGGACGGTCTTCAGACGGCGGGCCACCTCCGGGTCGCCCACGAGGGCGAGGGCGGCCTCGCGCAGGCGGTCGGCGGTGGCCTCCTCGGTGTCCAGCCGCCGGGCGACGCCGAGGGACGTCAGCATGTCGGCGTTGCCGAACTGGTCGACGGCCTGCGGTACGGTGATCATCGGGGTGGCGGTGGCGAGGCCCTCCTGGCTGCCCCCGGCGCCCGCGTGGGTGACGAACAGGTCGGCCTGCTTCAGGATCGCCAACTGGGGTACCCAGCCGTGCACTTCGACGTTGGCCGGCACCTCGCCCAGCTCGGCGGCGGACACATGGCGGCCGACCTGGAGGACCAGGTGCCAGCCGGGGAGGCCCCCGAAGGCGCGGACGCACTCCCGGTAGAACCCGGGCTGCTTGGTGAACGCCGAGCCCAGGGACACCAGCGCGACCTTCTCGGCGCCGGCCGGGCGCTGCCAGTCGCCCTGGTCGGCGCGGTCGCCCTGACAGGCGCCGACGAAGCTGTGGACGCCTTCGTCGACCCGGTCGGCGTGCGGCTGGAGGGCCTTGGGGATGAGGACGAGCGAGCGGGTCGGGGCGATGAAGGAGTCCCATCCCTCGGTGATCCCGTTCTCGGCCAGCCAGGCGGCGAACCTCGCCTCGTAGGCCTGCCCGCGTTCGGTCTTCCTCGGCTCGGCCCACGTCGGCTCGAACACCTCCTCCTCGTACCCCTGCCAGGCCACGAGGTTGGGCGAGAGGGAGACCGCCGGGACGCCCCAGCGGTGGGCGAGGACGCGGGCCGGGTAGGAGGCGATGTCGTGCAGCACGAGGTCGGGCTCGTCGCCCGCGTAGGCCTCGATGAGCTGCGGCAGCGCCTGGACGGCGTCGTCCAGGAACGGCTCGACGTTGTCCAGCAGGGTGCTCCCCCAGGCCTCCGGGTCGGCGTCGGGTCCGGGCAGCGTGGAGGTGTACGGCACCGGCCGGGCCCCGGTCGCGGCCACCTTCTCGGCGAACACCGGCGGGATGGCGTACGTGACCCGGTGGCCGCGGGCGACGAGTTCCCGGATCACCTCCAGGCTGGGGTTCACATGGCCGTGCGCGGCGATGGAGAACATGGCGATATGTGCGGGCGTGGCGGTCATGACGTCGAGACTAGACGAGACGATACGTCTCGTCCAACGTTTTCCGGCGGGGACCTGTCGGGCGCCCCCGGCTGCCCGCCGTACCAGCCGACCAGTACGAATGCGAGACTGGCCGGGGAGATCGGAGCGCACGGAGGCACGATGGACGAGGCACGGGCACGTGACGTACTGGCCGCGGCGGGGGTGCTGCCGGGACCGGCCGGAGACGCGCGACTGCTCGCCCTCGGCGAGAACGCGGTGTTCGCCGCCGGTGACCTGGTGGTGAAGGTGGGCCGGGACGCCGAGCTGCTGGAGCGGGCCCGGCGCGAGCTGGACATCGCCGGCTGGCTGGCCGAGGCGGGCGTGCCCGCGGTACGGGCGGCCGAGCCGGAGCCGCGGCTGGCCGAGGGCCACCCGGTGACTGTGTGGCACCGGCTGCCGGAGCCGGTGCGGCCCGCCGAGCCGCGCGATCTGGCGGAGCTGCTGCGGCTGGTGCACGCACTTCCCTCTCCTCCTTTCCCCTTGCCGCCGCGGGAGCTGCTGGGCGGTGTCGAGCGCTGGCTGCGTCTGGCCGGTGACGCGATCGCCCCCGAGGACGCGGCCTTTCTGCGTGAACGCCGGGACGGTTTCGCGGCGGCCGCGGCCGCGCTGACGCCCCATCTGCCGCCGGGGCCCATCCACGGCGACGCGCTGCCCCGCAACGTGCACATCGGGCCGGACGGGCCGGTCCTGGTCGACCTGGAGACCTTCTCGGCCGACCTGCGCGAGCACGACCTGGTGGTCATGGCCCTCTCCCGTGACCGGTACGGGCTGTCGGCCGAGGCGTACGACTCCTTCGCCGAGGCGTACGGCTGGGAGGTGCGGGAGTGGGCGGGCTGCGCGGTACTGCGCGGCGCCCGCGAGACGGCCAGCTGCGCCTGGGTGGCCCAGCACGCCCGGAGCAATCCGAAGGCGCTGGCAGAGTTCCGGCGGCGGGTGGCGTCGTTGCGGCACGGGGACGAGACGGTGCGGTGGTATCCGTTCTGACCGCGCCGTAGGCGCCGGCGGCTAAGCGGGCCGGCTCGCGGCCAACTCCCGCAGGGGCCACGTCCCGTCCACCACCGCGCCCGCGTCCCCCTTGCGCCGCAGGAACGCCTGGAGGTCCGCCGCCCACTCGGCGTACCACCCGATCTGGCGGGCGTGCAGGTCCGCCGGTGCCAGGGACGCGATCTTGGGGTGGCGCTCGGCTATCGCCCCGGCCAGGCGGGCCGCGGCCAGGGCGTCGGCCGAGGCGTCGTGGGCCCGGTCGAGGACTATGCCGTACTCGACGCAGACCGCTTCCAGGTTCCGCTTGCCGCGGCGGTAGCGGTCGGCCCAGCGGTCGATCGTGTAGGGGTCGATGACCGGGGCGGGGGCCTGGCCCCCCAGGCGGTCCGAGAGGGACGGCAGGGCGTGGCGGCGCAGTTCGGCGGAGAGCAGCGTGAGGTCGAAGGCCGCGTTGTAGGCGACGACCGGGACGCCCGCCTTCCAGTACCCGGTGAGGGCCTCGGCGAGGGCGTCGGCCACCTGGTCGGCGGGCCGGCCCTCGGCGGCGGCCCGCTCGGTGCTGATGCCGTGCACCGCCACCGCGTCGGCCGGGATCTCCACGCCCGGATCGGCCAGCCACTCCCGGCGCCCCACGGGCTCCCCCGCCCTGACCTCGATCAGCGCGCCGGTGACGATGCGCGCCTCGCGCGGATCCGTGCCGGTCGTCTCCAGGTCGAAGCCGATCAGCAGCTCACGGTGCCAGCCCATGGCGGGCCCCCCTTCTCGGTGGTGCTTTCCCCCAGTGGCCTCCACCCTCGCACGCGGCACTGACAATCCGAGTCCCGCATTCCGCTTACCGGATCGGACAGTTCAGGACACTGGCCGCGAATCAGCCCAGGACATCTCGAATTCCTCCCGGTATGTCGGGAAGAGTCCGGCTTCGCCGACATCATTCGACTTGACCAGCTTGCCGCCGTTGCGGAGGACCAGCACCGGTGACTCCATGCCCCGCGCGCCGCGCAGATAGGACTGCACCACCGCGATGCCGTCGGCGCCGTCGCCGTCCACCAGGTAGGCGGTGAAGCGGGGCGTCTCGTCGTACACCTGGATCTCGAAGGCGCCCGGGTCGCGCAGGCGCGAGCGCACCCGGCGCATGTGCAGGATGTTCATCTCCACCGAGCGGCTCAGCTCGCCCCGCTTCATGCCCAGCTCGCGCTCGCGGCGCTTGACCGCGCTGGAGGCCGGATTGAGGAACAGCAGCCGGATCCGGCAGCCGGACTCGGCCAGGCGGATCAGGCGGCGTCCGGAGAAGTTCTGCACCAGCAGGTTGAGCCCGATGCCGATGGCGTCGAGGCGGCGGGCGCCGGCGAACAGGTCCTCGGCGGGGAACTGGCGCATCAGGCGCACCCGGTCGGCATGCACGGCGACCACGTCGGCGTACCGGTCGCCGACCAGGTCCTCGACCGCGTCCACGGGCAGCCGGCGCGCGGAGGGCACGTCGCCGCCCGCGCCGAGCGTCTCCAGCAGCCGCGCCGAGGCCCGCTCGGCCTGGCCGAGCACCGCCTCGGACAGGGCGCGGTTACGGGAGACGACGTTGCGGGTCACCTCCAGCTCGTCCAGGGCGAGTTCGAGGTCGCGGCGCTCGTCGAAGTACGGCTCGAAGCAGGGCCAGTGCTGCACCATCAGCTCGCGCAGCTGCGGCAGCGTCAGGAAGCTGAGGACGTTGTCGTCGGCCGGGTCGAGCAAGTAGCCCTTGCGGCGGCTTACTTCGCGGACGGCGACCGCGCGCTGCACCCACTCCTGACCTGCCGGACCGGCCGCGGCGACCACCCAGTCGTCGCCGTGGACGGGTTCGTAGACGGGCCGCAGCACGGCGGCCACGACCGCGCGCAGCCGCTGTTCGACGAGGTTCAGCCAGATGTAGGCCCGGCCGGCCCGCTGGGCGCGGGTGCGCACCTCGCGCCAGGCGTCGGCGTCCCAGTCCAGCTCCGGCCCGATGGACCCCGCGTCCATCGGCCGGGCCAGGGACACCGCGCCGGGCGGGACGTCTGCGGAGTTCCCCTCGTGACCCTCGTCACCAGGGGGCAGCTCCAGCCCTCCCGAGCCCACCCGTGCACCGCCTTCCGCCCCCGGGGCCTCACCCGTCTCAACGATCAAGGAAGGGTACTCCGGGAGCGGTGGGCGGTGCAGCCGGATGGACAGGTCGGTAGTCCAACTGTTTTCCTCAACTCCAGCCATGCCAATGGCCGTTCCGTGACCCGGTGTCACCCGGAGTGAGCGGATTCATAGCCCGGGCGTCCGGCGGGGTGCCGCCGGGGTCCGGCCCGGGTGCCGTCGGGGCTGGTCGCGTGCGCCGGACGGGGGCAGGCGCGGTGCCGGAGGGCCGGTGCGGACGGCCCCCGGCACGCTCCCGGGGCACGGGAGGTTTCGTCACTTTCGGGAGACTCGGGAGCCGTCACGCCCCGGCCGGGCGGTACACCTGTCAGAGTCGTCTGCATGCAGGTCTGGCCTGGAGAGGCGTATCCGCTCGGCGCCACCTATGACGGCGCCGGAACCAACTTCGCGGTCTTCACGGAGGCCGCGGACCGAGTAGAGCTGTGTCTGCTGCACGACGACGGCTCGGAGACGGCGGTGGAACTGCGCGAGAGCGACGCGTTCGTGCGGCACGCGTACGTGCCGGGCGTGATGCCGGGACAGCGCTACGGGTTCCGCGTGCACGGCCCGTACGACCCCGCGCGCGGGCTGCGCTGCAACTCCGCGAAGCTGCTGCTCGACCCGTACGCGAAGGCGATCAGCGGCTCGATCCGGTGGGGCGAGGAGGTGTACGGCTACCACTTCGGAGCGCCGGAGCGGCGCAACGACCTGGACTCGGCGCCGCACACCATGACCTCGGTGGTGATCAACCCCTACTTCGACTGGGGCGACGACCGGCCGCCGCGCACGGAGTACCACCACACGGTCATCTACGAGGCCCACGTCAAGGGCCTGACCATGCGTCATCCGGGTCTGCCGGAGGAGCTGCGCGGCACGTACGCGGCGCTCGCCCATCCGGCGATCCTCGAACACCTGACCACGCTCGGGGTGACCGCCCTGGAGCTGATGCCCGTCCACCAGTTCGTCAACGACCACCGGCTCGTCGACCTGGGCCTGAGCAACTACTGGGGCTACAACACCATCGGCTTCTTCGCCCCGCACAACGCGTACGCCTCCTGGGGCGACCGCGGCCAGCAGGTCCTGGAGTTCAAGTCCGCGGTCCGGGCGCTGCACGAGGCCGGGATCGAGGTCATCCTGGACGTCGTCTACAACCACACGGCCGAGGGCAACCATCTGGGTCCGACGCTGTCCTTCAAGGGCATCGACAACCCGTCGTACTACCGGCTGACGGACGACCGCCGCTACTACATGGACACGACGGGCACCGGGAACTCCCTGCTCATGCGGTCCCCGCACGTGCTCCAGCTGATCATGGACTCACTGCGGTACTGGGTCACCGAGATGCACGTCGACGGCTTCCGCTTCGACCTCGCGGCGACGCTCGCCCGGCAGTTCCACGAGGTGGACCGGCTGTCGTCGTTCTTCGACCTGGTGCAGCAGGACCCGGTCGTCTCCCAGGTGAAGCTGATCGCCGAGCCGTGGGACGTCGGCGAGGGCGGCTACCAGGTGGGCAACTTCCCGCCCCTGTGGACGGAGTGGAACGGCAAGTACCGCGACACGGTCCGGGACCTGTGGCGGGGCGAGCCGCGGGCGCTCGCGGAGTTCGCCTCGCGGCTGACCGGCTCCTCCGATCTGTACCAGGACGACGGCCGCCGTCCGCTGGCCTCGATCAACTTCGTCACCTGCCACGACGGCTTCACGCTGCACGACCTCGTCTCGTACGACCAGAAGCACAACGAGGCCAACGGCGAGGACAACCGGGACGGCGAGAGCCACAACCGGTCCTGGAACTGCGGGGTCGAGGGGGAGAGCGCCGATCCGGACGTGCTCGCACTGCGCACCCGGCAGATGCGCAATTTCGTCGCCACGCTCATGCTGTCCCAGGGCGTGCCGATGATCAGCCACGGCGACGAGTTCGCGCGCACCCAGCGGGGCAACAACAACGCCTACTGCCAGGACAGCGAGCTGGCCTGGGTGCACTGGCCCCCGGACGGGGACGAGGGGGAACTGCTCGCCTTCACGCGCGCGATGGCGCGGCTGCGCAAGGAGCACCCGGTCTTCCGCCGCCGGCGCTTCTTCCACGGCCGGGCGGTGGAGGGCACACACGACGCGCTGTCCGACATCGCCTGGTTCACCCCGGAGGGTTCGGAGATGACCCAGCGGGACTGGGACTCGGCGCGGGCGTCGGCGCTGACGGTGTTCCTCAACGGCAACGCCATCTCGGAGCCCGGCCCGCGCGGGGAGCGGGTCACCGACGATTCCTTCCTGCTGATGTTCAACGCCTCCCCCGAACCGCTGGAGTTCCTGGTGCCGGTCGACCACGGCCGCCAGTGGCAGGTGGTCGTCGACACCGCCCGCCTGGACGGAGTACCGCCGGGGACCGGGGAGAAGGTCGCGGCGGGCGACCGGCTCACCCTGCCGGACCGCAGCCTGACGGTGTTGCAGCGGCCCGCCTAGCGGCCGGCACGGCGGCGTGCGTGGCGGTCAGGGCGTCGTACCGGCCCGTTCGCCGGCCACGCGCGCGTGGAGGGCGTCATCGGTCCGCTCGGCGTGGGCCGTCGGGCGGGCCGTGAGCGCGATGACGAACGTGAGCGCGGCCGCCGCGCTCGCCGCCGCGAAGGCCGCCGCGGGGCCGTAGGCGTCGGTGAGGCGGCCGGTCACGGCGACCGAGACGGCCTGCCCGCCGACGAGGGCGCTGGTGGCCACCGCCATCGCCTCGGCGAGCCGGTGCGGCGGCACGGCGCGCTCGGTGAGGCCGGACACGGTGATCAGGTGCGGCGCATGGGCGACGCCCAGCACGGTGACCACGGCGTACAGGGCGGGCAGGCTGTGCGTGCGCAGCAGGGGCAGCGACAGCACGAGCGCGGCGGCCGTGGCGAGGCGCCGGCGCAGCGGCAGCCCGAAGCGGGCGGGTACGGCGGCCATGCCGAGCCCGGCCGCGGCGCTCATCACCCCCATGGCGGCGTACACGAGCCCCGCCTGGTCCTCCTGCCCGAGCCGGTCCGTTAGCCGGTCCGTGAGCGCGGTGATCCCGGACTGGCAGGCCCCGAACATGGCACCCTGCAGGGCGAGCGCGGCCCGCAGGGCGTGCACGCAGCCGGGCATGCGGGCGCAGGCGCTTGCGTCGCGCGCGTGCGGGTCGCTGTCCGCGGGCTGGACGGCGTCCCCGGGACGGGCGGGGTCCCTGCCTGGGGGCGCGCCGACGGCATGCGGACGCACGGGGTCCGCGTCTGTGGTGATGGCGGCGCCACGCGCGCGTGGACGGTCCCGGCTCCCGGGCGTGGCCGTGACAGACGCCTGCGCGGGCTCACGGTCCCCGGGTGCGGCGGTGGCTGGATCGCGGTTCCCAGATGCGGCCGTGGCAGGCGCAGGGGCAGGAGCCCGGTTCCCGGACGCGGCAGTGGCAGGCGCAGGGGCAGGAGCCCGATTCCCGGACGCGGCAGTGGCAGGCGCAGGGGCAGGAGCCCGATTCCCGGACGCGGCAGTGGCAGGCGCGGGGGCAGGAGCCCGGTTCCCGGACGCGGCAGTGGCGGGCGCGCGCGGGGGGCTGGTCCGCCGCGGCGGCACGCGGGCGGGAGCGGTGCGGGGGCGCGGACAGGGCCGTCGGGTGCAGGGCGAAGGCGGTGCCGCAGAGGGCCACGAGCATCGCCGCGCCGCCCATCGCGTACGCCGGATGGGCGAGCACGGAGGCGAGTCCGACCAGGGCCGGGCCGAGGACGAACGACATCTCGTCGAGGGTGCTCTCGAAGGACAGCGCGGCGCCGACCGTGCTCTCGGCGGCGCCCGCGCGGCGGGCGAGCGCGATCAGACGGGCACGCGCCAACGGGCCCACCCAGGGGCACGGTACCGCCCGCGGCGGCCCCCAGGAGCGCCAGGACGGCCGTGGGCACGCCCGCGAGGGCGCCGGCGACCAGGAAGGCCATCGCGAGCGCGTTGGCGAGCGAGAACGCGAGGACGACGCCGCGCTGCCCGTGCCGGTCCGCGAGCCGCCCCACCACCGGCCCGCACGTGACCTGGCCGAGCGCGAGCGCCCCGCCCGTCAGCCCGGCGGCGGGCAGGGAACCGCTCGTCCGGGCGACGAGCAGCACGCTGCCGAACGGGATGGTGGCCGTCGGCAGCCGTCCCAGGAACGACACGCACGGCAGCAGCGGCCCGGTCAGGCCGATCACCTGGCGGTAGGTGTCGCGCGTGCGGCGCCGGCCCGCTCTCCCCGTGGTCCCCATCGCTCGAAGCCAGCCACGCGCGCGTGGGGGCGTGCAGGGACCGATGACACGAAACCGGGCAGTCTGGGTACGTACGATTCCATGACCCCTGCGCGCCCCGGGCCACAGGTGCCCACCGCCACCTACCGGCTCCAGCTCCAGCCCGCGTTCCCGTTCGCCGCCGCCGCGACGGCCGTACCGTACCTTGCCTCGCTCGGCGTCTCGCACCTGCACCTGTCCCCGGTCCTGGAGGCCGTGCCCGGCTCCCCGCACGGCTACGACGTGGTGGACCACGCGCGCGTGCGCGAGGAGCTGGGCGGTGAGGAGGGGCTGCGGGCCCTGGCGCGGGCCGCGCGGGAGCACGGCCTGGGCCTGGTGGTGGACATCGTGCCGAACCACATGGCGATGACCCCCCGGCACAACCGCGCCCTGTGGGAGGTGCTGCGCCAGGGACCCGCCTCGCCGTACGCGCGGTGGTTCGACATCGACTGGGAGGCCGGGGGCGGTCAGCTGCTGCTGCCGGTGCTCGGCGGCCCGCTCGACGCGGAGCGCGGGCAGCTCGTCGTCGAGGGCGACGTGCTGCGCTACCACGACCACGCCTTCCCGCTCCGCCCGGGCACCGAGTGCCTGCCGCTGCCCGAGCTGCTGGACGCCCAGTGGTACCGCCCCGCCTGGTGGCGGCTGGCCCGCACGGAGCTGAACTACCGGCGCTTCTTCAGCATCTCGGAGCTGATCGGGGTGCGCGTGGAGGACCCGGAGGTGTTCGACGCCACCCACGCCAAGATCCTCCAGCTGCTGCACGAGGGTGTCGTCGACGGGCTGCGCGTCGACCACCCCGACGGGCTCGCCGACCCCGACGGCTACCTCGCGCGGCTGCACGAGGCGAGCGGCGGGCGCTGGACGGTGGTGGAGAAGATCCTCGCCGACGGCGAGCGCCTGCCGCCGTCCTGGCCGGTCGCGGGCACCACCGGGTACGACGCGCTGCGCCAGGTCGACGGCCTGTTCACGGACCGGGACGGGGCCGCCGAACTCCTCGGGGCGTACCGGCGGTTCGCGGCCCCGCAGACCGACCGGGGCGGCGACTGGGCGGCCACGGTGCGCCGGGCCGCCTACAAGGTGCTCACGCACGAGCTGGCCGCCGAGACGGACCGGCTCACCCGGGTGGCCGCGCGGCTGTGCGCGTCCTCACCGGATCTCTCACTGCGCGACCGCGCGCCCTGGGCGCTGCGCACGGCCCTGGTGGAGCTGCTGGTCCGGATGCGGGTGTACCGGCCGTACGCCTCGGGCGACCCGGCCGCCGTCGTCACCGAGGAGGCCGCCGACGAGGCCCGCCGGGCCTTCGTCGTGCCCGAGGAGGCCGGGGCGGTGGACGCCGTACGGCGGCTGCTGGTGGGGGCGGGCGAGAGCGCGGCCGGGGAACTGCGCACGCGGTTCGCGCAGACCGCGTCGGCGCTGCGCGCCAAGTCGGTGGAGGACACGGCCTTCTACCGCTATGTGCCGCTGCTGTCGGCGAACGAGGTGGGCGGCGATCCCGGCCGGCCGGGCGTGTCCCCGGAGGAGTTCCACGCGTACTGCGCGCGCGTGCAGCGCGACTGGCCGGTCACCGGCACGGTCGTCACCACGCACGACACCAAGCGCAGCGCCGACGTCCGCGCGGCGCTGGCCGTGCTGACCGAATGCCCCGCGCGGTGGGCCGAGTTGCTGGCGGAGGTGACGCTGCCCGAGGAGGGCGTGCCGGACGGGCAGCTGGCCTGGGCGGCCTGGCAGACGGTGTTCGGGCTGGGTCCCACGGACGAGGAGCGCGGCGAGGAGCGGGTCCGGGCCGCGCTGCTGAAGCATGTGCGCGAGGCGGGCCTGTACACCAGCTGGACGGAGCAGGAGCCGCCGTACGAGGAGGCGGTGGCCGCCTTCGTCGCGGCCGGGCCGTGCGGACCGCCCGCCGAGCGCGTGGCCGGGTTCCGCAAGGTGCTGGAGCCGCACGTCCGGGCCAACGTCCTCGGTACCGCGCTGGTCCATCTGACGATGCCGGGGGTGCCGGATGTCTACCAGGGCACGGAGGGCGAGTACCGGGCGCTGGTGGACCCGGACAACCGGCGTCCCGTGCCGTTCCCGCCGCAGGCCCCCGGCGAGAAGGAGGCGCTGACGGCGGCGGCACTGCGGCTGCGCGCCCGGCGGCCGGACGCCTTCGGCGCGACGGCGTCGTACGCCCCGCTGGCCGCCGAGGGCCCCGCGGCCGCCCACTGCGTGGCCTTCGCGCGTTCCGGTGAGGTGGTCACCGCGGTGACCCGGCTGTCCCTGCGCCTCGCGGAGGCGGGCGGCTGGCGCGACACCCGGCTGCCGCTGCCGCCCGGCCGGTGGGCGGATGTACTCGCGCCGGAGCGGGTGTTCACCGGGGACGCGCGCGTGGCGGACCTTTTCGCGCGGCTTCCCGTGGTGCTGCTGGAGCGGGCGGGTGCGGGGTGAGGGCCGCTCGGGCGGGCCGCAGGGGGCCGCCGGTGGGCCAGGTGGCGCGCAGGAGGTCCGTGAAGGCCTCGGCGGCGCCGGCCGGCGGCACGCGCGTGTAGACGGCCAGGGCACGCTTCCAGCCCGGGTCGGGGGTGAGGATCGCGCAGTCCTCGCCCACGGCGCCGCGCACCACGTCGGTCGACGACACGCACACGCCGACGCCGGCGGCGGCCATGCGTACGGCGGTCGACGCGTGCTCGGTCCACACGGCGCTCTCGGGCCTGAACCCGGCCTGCGCGCACGCCCAGTCGAGGAAGCGCTCGCCGTGCACGACGGGCTCCAGCGCGCACCGGACCCAGGCGCGGTCGGCGAGTTCCGGCAGCGTCACCGTCGCACGGCCCGCGAGCCGGTCGTCGAACGACACCACCACGACCAGTTCCTCCTCGCCGACCGGGACGACGGTGCCGCGCGGGTCGGCGGGGTGCGGGCCGAAGGCGAGGTCGGCGGTGCCGCGTTCCACGGCCTCCTCGAGCGCTTCGGCGGTGGCGTACTCGTGCAGCCGCAGCAGCACCCGGGGATGGGCCGCGCGCCAGCGGGCGAAGACTCGGGCAGGACGCCGACGGCGAGCGAGTGCAGGGTCGAGGCGCATCTGGCGCACGCGGGCGTGCGGGTGGTGCGGCCGCGGACGTGGCCCGGCACGTGCACGCGCACCCGACGCTGTCCGAGGCGGTGGGCGAGGCGTTCCTGACGCTCGCGGGGCGTGGCCTGCACCAGCAGTGAGCCCACGGCACACAGCGCCCGGTCCGCGACCCGTCACGCGCGACCGGGCGCCCCCGGGAGCCACCCCCGCCGTCTGCTTGACAGTTCACCGATCCCGTGCGGGACTGGGAGGGCGAAGCCGGGCGGAAGAGTCGGGGGTGAGTTTCCTGCCGGTGCTGCGCTATCCCAGCGTTCCCGAACTGGTCGCCTCCGCTCAGGCGTTGGCCGCTCAGGAACCCGGGCTGTGCTCGCTGAGGCAGGTGGGCGTCTCGCGCGCGGGAAGACCCCTGCACCTGCTGTCGGTGGGGCACGCCCGGCGTGCGGTGCTGGTGGTGGCCGGCGCGCACGCCAACGAGCCGACGGGGGGCTCCACCCTGCGGGTGCTGGCCGAACGTGTCCTCGCCGAGCGGGAACTGCGCTGGGGAACCTCCTGGCACTTCCTGCTGTGCGCCGATCCGGACGGCGCGAGTCTGCATGTGACGCCGGCGCCCCGCAGCCTGCTCGACTACCACCTGGGCTTCTACCGGCCGACGGGCGCGGAGCAGCCGGAGTGGTCGCCCTCGGTACTGCCGCCGGACCGGCTGCCGCCCGAGACCCGGGCGCTGACCGGCGTGATCGACGAACTGCGCCCGTACCTCCAGGTCACGCTGCACGGCACCGATCTGGGCGGCAGCTGGGTGCAGCTGACCAGGGACGTGCCGGGGCTCGCCGAGCCGTTCGCGAAGTCCGCCGCGCAGTTGCACATCCCGGTGGAGACGGGCGCCTCGGACGCGGCCGGCTGGCCGGCCGCCGGTCCGGGGGTACATGTCATGCCGGGCCCGGAGTCCGGCGCCGCGTACCCGAGCATGCCGGACGACGCGCGGCACAGCACCTGGTACCACGTGCACCGCTACGGCGGTCTGACAGCCGTCGTCGAGGTGCCGATGTGGGCGAGCGACCTGGTGGACGACCGGGCACCGCACCCGGCGCCCGCGGCGGCGATGCGGCGGCTGGCGCGCCGGCTGACGGGGGACGCGCAGGAGGTGGAGCGGATACTGGCCGAGGCGCTGCCCCGGCTGGACGGCGCGGACGGTCCGCTGCTGCGGGCCGCCCGCTGGGTGCTGGAGCTGATCCCGGGCCTGGCCGAGGACTGGATCCACACACCGCCGGCGGGCACGACGATGGCGTACGTCGGCAGTGTGGACGCCTTCGGGCGGCGACTGCCGCTGCGCGCGGCGGCGATGCTGCTGCGGGTGCTGCGGGAGACCGACGACCGGGCGGCGCCGCCGCTGGAGCGGCTCGTCGCCGCCTGGTGCGACGCGTTCGCGGAGCGGTTCCGGGCCCGCTGGGTGCCGATGGAGCACCAGGTGGAGCATCAGTCCAGGACGGTGCTGGTGGCGGCCCAGCAGGCGCGGCAGCGGGCCTCGTGAGCCGCGTGAGGAGCCGCGGCCGCGCCGCGCCGTATCAGCCGTCCAGGGCGAACACCGCTCCGGTCCGCGCGTCCATGACGCACGTGTTGGTGTACGTCTGCCGGAAGTCGACCGGCCGCCCGTGCCACCGCCCGCGCGCGTGGGCGGTCACCGGGGCGTAGAGGGCCGGGCAGTACACGTCCTTGGGCGGGATGCGGCCGATGTCGCCGTCGGCGGCGGCGAGTTCGGCACACGCCTCGGCCGCTCGCGCGCGACCCCGCGGCGGGTCGCACAGCAGCAGGGTGCCGCGCGTGTCGCCGGCTCCGGTGCCGCCCTTGGAGACGGTCAGACGGAGCCAGGTGCCGGCGAGCCGGTCGGGGGTGGCCGCCCGGGCGGGGCCGGCGGCCAGGAGCCCGGCGGCCGCCAGCAGGGCACCGGCCGCCGCTGTCGCTCTCGTGAGGTACGTCATGGTCCTCAGCATCGGCACGCGGGCGCGCTTCCCGCAGCCCGGCCCTTCCGGCTCACCCGAACGGGACGGCACGCGCGCGCGTGAAGAGCACCCGTTCGAACAGGGACGGCCGCCTGGTCCGCCCCGGGACGCGATCCGACCGCATGACAGCCGCGCGCGGTGCCGGCTGATCCGTCCCGGCGCACGACGTCGACCCACGGTCGGGGCGAGTGGTGTGGTGCCCCGCCCCGGCGGGGGTGGTACCGGCAGGCCGTGGCGGCGCGTCGCCCCACCGCACAGCCTCGCCCCGCGGTCGCGGCGAGCGGCGCCGGCGGACGGAGCCGGCGCATCGGCTGGTCGTCCCCAGCCCGCGGCCTCGGCGCACGCTCTCGCCCCCGGCTTCGGCTCATCATCCCGGCGCACGTCCCCCGGCCTCAGCTCGTCGCCCCGGCGCACGCCGTCGGCCTCCCGGGTTCAGCTCGTCGTCCCGGCTCGTGCGCTCCGCCCAGGGTCTCAGCGCACGGCGAGACGGAATCCCATGCGGCCGAAGGCGACCATGTCTCCCTCGCGGACGGCGACGGCGCCGGTCACCCGGCGGCCGTTGACGGTGGTGCCGTTGGTGGAGCCGAGGTCCCTGAGGACCCACAGGTCGCCCTCGCGGACCAGTTCGGCGTGCAGACGGGAGACGGTCTCGTGGTTCAGGCGCAGCCCGTTGGCGGGGTCGCGGCCTATGCGCAGGGGGTGGGCCTGCCCCGGGTGCGGCAGCAGCAGCTTGGGCAGCCGCTCGGCCTGCCAGGCGCGGCGCAGCCGCACGGTGAACCCGGAGACGGCCTCGACGCTGCCGAACAGCGCGCGGGAGAGGCGGTTCTCGCGCGGCAGGTCGGCGACGAGCGCGGCCAGTTCGTCGGCGTGGCGGGCGGAGAGCGCCAGCTCCATCCGGCGGACGAACGTGTCGTGCGACAGCCGGCCCTTGGCGACGCCGTCGCGCAGCACCTGCAGCGCCTTGTCGCGCTCCGCGTCGGACAGCCGCGCGGGGTACGTGGAGAACTCGAAAGACGACGTCACGGAGGTGATTGTCGGGCAGTGAACCCCGAGTGTCCAGAAAACGCGGAATCGGTGCCCCGCGCGCGCGGGTTCCGCGACACCCGCCGGGAAAGACCGAATTCGAGAGCGTATTGATCGTCCGGACGGCACGATGGGGACCGCGGGACATCATCACGGTGAGCAGACGAAGGGGAACCGTCCGTGCAGTTCGAGGTGTGGGCACCGCAGGCAGACCGAGTGACGCTCCAGTGCGAGGGCACTACGCGCGCGTTGGAACGCGATCACGAACGCGCGGGCTGGTGGACGGGGGAGGCGGAGGCGCCCGACGGCGCCCGGTACGGGTTCGCGGTGGACGACGGCCCCGTACTGCCCGACCCGCGCTCGCGCCGCCAGCCGGACGGCCCGGACGGGCTGAGCGCGGTCGTGGACCACGGACGGTACGCGTGGCGGGCCGGCTGGCCGGGGCGCGGACTGCCGGGCGCCGTGCTCTACGAGCTGCACGTGGGCACGTACACCCCCGAGGGCACGCTGGACGCGGCCGCCGCACGGCTGGAGCACCTGGCGGAACTGGGCGTGACCCACGTGGAGTTGATGCCCCTGTGCCCCTTTCCGGGGCGGCACGGGTGGGGGTACGAGGGGGTGTCGTTGTGGGCGGTGCACGAGCCGTACGGCGGCCCCGAGGCGCTGAAGCGCTTCGTCGACCGGGCCCACGAACTCGGTCTCGGTGTCGTCCTGGACGTGGTGCACAACCACCTGGGCCCGTCGGGCAACCATCTGCCCGCGTTCGGGCCGTACTTCACCGACACGCACCACACGCCGTGGGGTTCGGCGGTGAACCTGGACGCGCCCGGTTCGGACGAGGTGCGCGCGTTCCTGATCGGCAGCGCGCTGGCGTGGCTGCGTGACTACCGGATCGACGGGCTGCGCCTGGACGCGGTGCACGCGCTGCGCGACACGCGCGCGTACCCGTTCCTGGAGGAACTGTCGGCGGCCGTGGACGCGCTCGCCGAGGAGGTGGGCCGGCCGCTGTCGCTGATCGCCGAGTCCGATCTGAACGACCCGCGGTACATCACCCCGCGCGCGGAGCACGGCCTCGGTCTGCACGCGCAGTGGAACGACGACTTCCACCATGCCCTGCACACCGCGCTGACCGGTGAGGCGCAGGGCTACTACGCGGACTTCGCGCGGGCCCCCGTCGCGGCGCTGGCCAAGACCCTCACCGGCGGCTGGTTCCACGACGGCACCTACTCCAGCTTCCGGGGCCGCCGCCACGGCCGCCCGCTGGACCGCGCGCGCGTGGCCGGGCACCGCCTCCTCGGCTACAGCCAGACCCACGACCAGGTCGGCAACCGCGCCCAGGGCGACCGGCTGGCCGCACACCTCTCCCCCGGTCTGCTGGCCTGCGCGGCGGTGCTCACGCTGACCTCGCCGTTCACACCGATGCTGTTCATGGGCGAGGAGTGGGCGGCGGGCACGCCGTGGCAGTTCTTCACCGACCACACCGATCCCGAGCTGGCCGAGGCGGTACGGCGGGGCAGGCGGCGGGAGTTCGCGGCGCACGGCTGGGCCGAGGAGGACGTACCGGACCCGCAGGACCCCGCGACCCGGGACCGCTCCGTCCTCGACTGGTCGGAGCCCGCACGCGAGCCCCACGCGCGCGTGCTCGCCTGGTACCGGCGGCTGATCGCACTGCGCCGCGAGCAGCCCGACCTCACCGACCCCGACCTCGCGGACACGAGGGTGGCGTACGACGAGGACGCCCGTTGGCTCGCCTTCCGGCGCGGCGACGTGCGGGTGGCGGTGAACCTGGGCAAGGAACAGGCGTCGATCCCCCTGGGCAGCCGTCCCGCGCTGGTCCTCGCCGCCTGGGACCCGATCGAGCCCCCGGGCCCGAACGGCCTGCTGGACCTGCCCGGCGAATCCTGCGTGGTCCTGTCCCAGCCCTGAGCCGTCGGCCGCCCGCCGCCGTGCCGACGCCTTGCCGACGGCGGCGGAGGCCGACGGCGGCGGAGGCCGACGGCGGCGGAGGCCGACGGCGGCGGACATGTGCCGGCGGGCAGGCAGGTGCGGGCAGGCAGGTGCCGCCGGAAGACGCCCGGCCGAGCCCGGAAGACGACTGACGGAAACCGGAAGACGACCGGCGGAAACCGAAGGAGCTTGTGGCGGACGGCAGGCGGCGTCGGTCACCCGCCGGCGACTGACGACCCGGCGACCGCCCGTTCGCGGACGGCGGCGGACGGCTGCTCGTCCGCGGGTGGGGGGCCAGTGGCTGCGCGCCCACCGCTGGCGCCGGTGGCGGACGGGTGGGGCCGGCGGCAGGCTCGAAGGGGCTCGCGCGCGCCGGTCCGCGACGTCGGCGGCCCGCGGCGCTACTCCTCCGGGTCGCTCTCCTTGAGGTCCGTCACCCGTTCCAGCAGGATCGGCTCCCAGGCGCGGTGCAGTTGGGTGCGCAGGAGGGGCAGGGGACCGTCGTCGCGGCCTTCCAGGCGGTCGGTGAGGCGGACGACGGTGTCGCAGCGGGCCAGCCACAGGCCGCGCAGGCAGGGGCGGGGGCCGTAGCCGGCGAGGGTGGCCGCGCGGACCGCCGCGCCGGAGCCGACCGAGAGGACGAGCCCGGCGATGTCCTCGGCGGGGTCAGCCACGGCCGCGTCGGTCCAGTCCAGGACGCCGCGCACCCTGCCGTCGGCGCTGACCACCAGATGCTCGCCCTTCAGATCGTGGTGGACGAGCACGGCGCTGCCCGCCTGGGCGGCCAGCTGGGCCGCGCCGGGCGGGGTGAGCTGGTGCAGGCGTGCGGCGTCGAACTCGTCGGCGGCGGCGAGACGTTCGGCCGCGGCCACGGCCATGCGGCGCAGCGCCTCCAGGGAACGCGGGGCGAGGCGCGGCACCCCGAGTGTCTCGGCCTGCCGGGCCGGCACCGCGCGCAGCCCGGTGAGCAGCCCCGCCAGGTCGGCCTCGCCCACGGCCGAGACGTCGTGCTCCTCGGCGCTGCCGCCGGGGATCAGGGTGTCGAGCGTGTAGGTCAGTCCCGGCGCCCACTCGCCGTGCGCGACACTGGCCGGGACGGCGACGGGGACGTGCGGCCGTACCAGGTCGCGCAGGCGCAGTTCACGGCGCTGGCGCAGCGCGGCCTCGCGGTCGAGGGCGAGCCGCAGCACATGGCGGGTGCCGACCCACCACGTGGAGTGCTCGCCGCCCTCCGTGACGGGGCGGACGTCGGGTCCCGGGCCGGCCGCGCTCTCTTCGATCAGCGAGCGGACCAGCCGGCGGACGGTGTCCGCGGTGGGTGTCGGTGCCTGGGTCATGGATCGCGCCGTTGCCGTTCGGGAAGGGGTCGGGGGCGGGTCGCCCGGGCCGGTCAGCCCACGACGACCAGCTCGCGGGTGGTGTTGTTGAAACGACGGCCGCCGTCCTCGGTCACCGTGACGATGTCCTCGATGCGCACCCCGAAGCGCCCGGGCAGGTAGATGCCCGGTTCGACGGAGAAGCACATGCCGGGCACGAGGGGCTGCTCCTCGCCCTCGATCATGTACGGCGGCTCGTGCGTGGTGACGCCGATGCCGTGCCCGGTGCGGTGGATGAAGTACTCGCCGTACCCGGCGTCGCCGATCACCGCGCGGGCGGCGCGGTCGACCTCCTGGCAGGCCGCGCCCGGCCGTACGGCGGCGAAGCCGGCCTCCTGCGCCTCGCGGACGACGTCGTGGACGCGGCGCTCCTCCTCGGTGGGCTCGCCCACGTGGACCGTGCGGGTGGTGTCGGAGCCGTAGCCGTCCTTCAGGCCCCCGAAGTCCAGCACGACCATGTCGCCGTCCTGGATGACGCGGTCGCCGACCTCGTGGTGCGGGTTGGCGCCGTTGGGCCCCGAGCCGACGATGGTGAAGTCGACCTGGGAGTGGCCGAAGCGGCGCAGCAGGCCGGCGAGGTCCTGGCCGACGTCGGACTCGCGGCGGCCGGCGAAGGGAACCTTCCGGATCTCCTCGAACGTTGCGTCGGCAGCGGCTCCGGCCGCCGCGAGCAGTTCCAGTTCGGCCGCGTCCTTGACGGCGCGCAGCATGGGGAGGGCGTCGGTGAGCGAGGCGTACGAGGTGTCCGGCAGGGTCCGCTGGAGACCCAGCAGGTGCATCGCCCAGGTGTTGTCGCTGATGCCGAACCGGCCCCGGCCGTCCAGCAGGGCGGCGGTGACGGCGTAGGGGTCCTTGCCGTCGGTCCAGTCCCGCAGGGTGAGCGCGGACGCGCCGGCCGCGTGCTCGGCGTCGGGTGCCTCCAGGGTGGGCACGACGAGCACGGGGTCGCGGTCGGGGGTGAGGACCAGCACGGTGAGCCGTTCGGTGACGGCGGTGGGGGTGTAGCCGGTGAGCCAGACCATGTCCGGTCCGGGTGCCACGAGCAGCCCCGCGAGGCCGGCGTCGGCCGCGGAGCGCACGGCGCGCTCCATGCGGGCACGGTAGTCGGCGGCGGTGAAGGGCGGGGGCGTGCTACCGGTCATCCGGTCCTCCGAGCGCGGGTGAGGGTACGGGGCGAGGGCGTCTCGTGCAGCATCCTGCCCGGCCGGGCGGGGTGGCGCGAGCCGATCGCCCAAGGTCTCCACGGGTGCGGTCGCGGGAGACGGGGCTCGGCATGCGGCCATCATGGCGCGCGGGGCGGGGTGGCGACCAGGGGCCCCGGCGAGGGTGACCGAAGGCGCGTGCGCGGGGTCGGCGTGGCACGGAGGCATCGCGTGCGCCGCTCAGGTCACCACGCCCGGTACGACGGTCAACTGCTGGTAGCTCCCGCCGCGGTGACGCACGGTGAGCCGCACCTCCAGGCCCGGGCGGGCGCGGGCGACGGCCCGGGCCAGGTCGGCGGCGCTGTCCACGCGCGCGGATCCGAACTGGAGCAGGACGTCCCCGCGGACGAGTCCGGCGGCGTAGCCGGGTCCGGGCACGTGCACGCCCACGAGGAGCGCGCCGGCCTTCGGGGCGTCGACGGCCTCCACACCGAGGGTCGGGCGGGGCGGGGCGGGGCTCGGCGCGGCGGCGGGCGGAGCCTGGGCCGAGGGGGCGGACGGCGGGTTCGGGTGGCGCAGTTCGGCGAGACTGCTCAGGCCGATCACGGTGGCCCCCACCGCGCCGACGCCGATGCCGGACAGCACCAGGAACGTGCCCGCGCACAGGCCGACCAGCACGCTCCGCAGCCGCGGTCCGCGCCGGTGCGCGGGGTGTGGGCGGCGGACGGGGCCCGGGTCCGCGCGGTCGACGCCGGCGCTTTCCCGCCGCTCCTGTCCGGGCATGGGCTTGGGTCGCAACGCAGTCTGTTCCATGGTTCGCTCGCCTCCGGCTGGTGCTCTACCCCGGGCACCGGAGCGCGACGAGACACGAACGAGTGAGACTGGCCGGGGGCCGGCGCAGGGTAGTCATGCACCGTTCGTCTCCATGGCCGTCAGCCTTCGTGCCGTCGTCGCCGCCGCCGCTCCCGGGCCGGCGCCGTGGAGGAGTTTCCGTGCGGTGCACCACGCGGGGCGCGGTCAGCGCAACGGCGACCGTGCCCGGTACGGCGGTGGCGGCCGAGCGGGGCAGCAGAGCGAGGCCGTGGCCGGCGGCGGCGAGGGCGGTGAGAGTGCGCAGGCCGGTGCCCTCGTAGCGCAGGGCGGGGTGGAAAGCGCCGCCGCCGTACGCGGCCCGTAACCGGTCGCTGGCGGAGTCCGTGATCGGCGCGCGGCGCACGGTCGAGCGCTACTTCGGCGCCTACGGCCCCTCCGGCCACCTCGACACGCTGACCGCCCACGGACTGCGGTTGTCCGGGTACGACGAGGACGGCGGTCCCCGGGTCGCCGAACTGCCCTGGCACCCCTTCTTCCTCGCGCCGCTGTTCCAGCCGGAGCTGGCCGGCGACGGCTCGCGCCCGCACCCGATGGTCCGGGCGCTGGCGCGAGCCGCGGTCGAGCACGCGCGCACCGGCCGGCGGCGCACCAGGCATGACACCCGCCCCTCACCGGCGGGCTGCGGTGGCTCAGCCCATGTGTCCCTCATGGCCGCCGTGCCCGGCACCGTGGTCGAACTTCATGGCCTCGGCCGGCATGACGACGAAGGGCCGCATCATGCCCATGTCCTCGTGCTCCAGCAGATGGCAGTGGTACATGAACCTGCCGTACGCCCCCTCGAAGCGGCCCATGACCCGCAGCATCTGGTTCCCGGGCACCCGGAAGACGTCCTTGTTGCCCCGCTCGTTGGGGGCGAGCGGGATCGTCCGGCCGGCGTCGTGACGGATCGGCGTCCGGGTGCCGCCGACGGCCGGGACGAACCCCGAGACGTCGTAGGCGTCCCGGCCGAGCAGCTGGAAGTCGGCCAGATGGATGTGCATGGGGTGGACGATCGGCGCGAGGTTGAGGAAGCTCCACTGCTCGTAGCCGCCCTCGGCGATGGTGAAGCCGAGCGCGTCGTTGAACGTACGGGAGGTGCGCCGGTACGTCTTCGTGGTGCCGTCGGGCCCGGTGACCTGCACGATGCCGTCGGCCGGCAGCTGCAGCCCGCTCGGGTCCTCGACCTCGGTCAGCTCCCACATCTCCGGGTGCCCGCCCGCGCCCTTGGTGGCCGGCGGGGTGAGCAGGACCAGCCGGTGGCCGTGCGGGAGGTCGTGGGTCAGCCGGCGGAAGGAGCCGGAGAGCACCTCGGGCAGTTCGAAGGTGTCCTGCCGCGCGCACGACTCGCCGACCCGGAACTCCAGCACCGCCGGGTAGCGCACGTCGCCCTCCGGGTCGGGCACGCCCGCCGGCTGGTTGCGGCCCTTGTTGACCAGCCGCAGGGTCCGGCCCGCCAGCGCGCGGAAGTCGGCCAGCAGGTCGAAGCGCTCGGCCGGCGCGGCGGTCAGCGTGGGCAGGCCCCTCTCGAAGTCGATGGGCACCGGGCGCGGCAGCAGCCCGCCGTCGCTGCCGATCTGGTGCACGACGCCCGGTACCGGCTTGCCGTGCTCGTCGATCAGGACGAGGTCGAAGATGCGCGCGTTCGAGGTGTTGACCAGCCGGAAGCGGTACCAGGCCGGCTCCACCTCGGCGTACGGCCAGATGCGGCCGTTGACCGTGGTGTAGGGCCCGGTGAAGGGTACGGAGACCGGCTTTCCGGTCTCCGGGTTGCTCTGCTGGACGATCACCGTCTTGTGCAGCAGCCGGCCGTTGAGGCGGCCGTCCTCGTCGGTGTCGAGGTTGCGGTCGGCGATGAGCAGCGGGATCTCCCGCTCCCCGGACGGCAGCCGGAGGGCGTCCTCCTCCTCGTCGCGCAGGAGGTAGGTGCCGTACAGGCCCGCCATCACGTTGAACCGCGTGATGTTCATGGCATGGTCGTGGTACCACCACTGCACCGCCTGGTGGTCGTTGGGGTACTCCGACAGCTGGGCGTCGCCGTGGCCGACGGCGTTGTCCGCCCAGCCGTCGTTGCCGCCGCCGGTGCGGGCGCCGTGCAGATGGGTCACGAACCAGGCGGGCAGGGCGGCGACGTCCTTGTCCGGCTCGACACCCGCACGGCCCGGCTCGGTGCTGGGCGGCGGGGTGCCGGGCGCGCCGCCGGGCACCTCGACGGAGGTGACCGGGTACTCGGCGTCCTTCGGTATGCGGTTGGTCCAGGCGATGCGGACGCGCTGACCGCGCCGCACCTCGATGGTCGGGCCCGGTACATGTCCGCCGTAGCCCCACATCAGGGTCGGCGGCAGCTGCGGGTGCAGGCGCACCCAGGTCGGGCGGACGGCGATCTCGGTCTCGTGCAGGACGTCGTCCGCGGCGGGACGCAGGACCGGCGGCACGGTCAACGGCGCGGCGTACGGCGCCAGTTCACCCGGCGCCGCAGCCTGCTGCCGCCGGCTCCCCCCGGCGAGCCTCTCCAGCGTCTCGATGATCTCGGTCAAGTTCGAACACCCCCGTGTGTCCTTGACTCGTGTTGTTCCCCTTGCCTCTCAAGACCCCGCTGGGCGCGTGGAAGTTCCCTGAATGCCCGGTTCCGTACGCGAAGTCTCCGCGGCCGTCAGCTCATCGACGGGACGGGCACGGCGGGCGGGCGTCCGGGCAGGAAGCCGTGGGAGCGGCGGGCCAGCCACCGGGCCTGGTAACGGTCCACGTCGCGATGCCAGTTGAGGAGGCCCGCGAGCCAGTTCTGCAGGTCGCGGACATAGGCGTCCATGGCGGCGCGGGACTCGGCGGACAGCGCGAAGTCCTCCTGGAGCACGGGCAGTTCGTGCGCGATGATGTGCTCGAACTGCTGCATCCGCTGGGTGGTCAGGTCGTGTACGACCCGCAGCGCGGCCGGGTAGTCCACGCCGAAGAAGTTCTGCACGACCAGGACGGAGTTGTGGATCTCGCCCTCGTACTCGATCTCCTTCTGGTACGAGAAGATGTCGTTGACGAGGCAGGCGTAGTCGATCGCGGCGTTCTCCAGGGCCGTGACCGGACCGCTGCGGTGGACCTCGGGCGGGATCGCGGGGCCGTGTCCGCTGCGGGCGAGGCTCAGGGTGAGGTGGGAGCCGGAGGTGGCGCGCCGCATCTCCAGGTAGTCGACCGGGTCGGGCACGCGGTTCTGGAGCTGGTTGGACAGCTCCCACACCCAGCTCTCGGTCATGGCGTCCACCGCCGTCCTGAGGGTGCGCTTGTCGTCGGCGGTCATCCCGGCCGTGGTGCGCGCCCACAGGTCGGTCAGGCCGCGTTCCATGGCGTCGGCGGGGACGAGGGCCGTCCCGCCCTCGACGGGCATGCACCGCGACAGCCTGGCCGTGCTCAGCCGCGCCCCGGCGAGATCCCGGCGGGGGCCGTACACGAGGGGGTAGTAGTCGTCGGCGTACGTCCCCCAGGCGAGCCACTGCGCGCTGAGGTCGAGGGCCTCGGGGGTGGCGTCCGGGTCCAGCCCGGCCGAGCAGAGCGCGAGGTCGTAGGCGGCGAGCTTGTCCTCGTCCCAGACGCCCTCCGCCAGGATGCCCATGCGGTGCGACCAGGCGAGGAGTTCACCGCGGGCGCGGTCCAGATGGGGGCTCAGGCTCAGCTCGTACGGCATGTGGAACTCGGGCAGCACGGACGGGCCGACCTTCTGGTACGGCACGTGCGTGTAGGCGCGCAGGCGCTGCTGGGCGGCCGCGGCGAGCAGGGCGCCGACGTCGGCCGCGGCCGTGCCGGGACCGCTCGGGAGCTGCCAGGGCGAACTGCCGGGCGCGCCCTCGTTCATGTAGCGGCTGGAACGCAGGTGCCATTCGTGGCCGCCGGACTGCCAGTCCTGAAGTCCCTTGGTGTAGGCGGCGATCGCGGCGACCTGGTCCGGGGCGAGGCCCTTCTCCAGGGCGACGGCGGGGACTTCGGTGAGCGCGGTGTGCTCGAACTGGTGCAGGCGCGAGGTGAGGATGTCGTTGACCGTGTCGGCGGCCTCCTGGGTGGTGCAGCCGAAGAATTTCTCCAGGACGAGCACGCCGTTGCTGTTCTCGCCCTCGTCCTCGACCTCGCGCTGGTAGGAGAAGAGGTCGTTGCGCAGGTGGACGGCGTCGGAGAACGTCTCCATCAGCACGCGCAGCGGGCGGGTCCCGGCGACGGCGGCGGGTACCTCGGCCGTCGCGTACTCCACGAGCCCCGCCGACCACGGCGCGCCGCCCACCTTGCGGCGCATCTCGATGTACTCGACGGGGTTGGCGATCCGCCCCTCGTTGATGTTCGACAGCTCCCACATCGACTCGTTGAGCAGGTGCTCGGTGGCGAGGGCGAAACGGCGGCGCCAGTGCGCGGACATCGCCGGCACCGTGCGGCGCCACAGGTCCCTCAGCCCGGCCTCGACGGGATTCTCCGGCTCGGGCACGGCAGTGGCGAGGTCGAGCGGCATGAACAGCGGCAGGCGGTCGAGGTGGGCCTTGCCGGCGGCACGGTCCTGGGTCCGCTTGAACATGTCCAGGAAGTGGTCGTCGAAGAAGAAGACCCACACGTACCAGTCGGTGATCAGCGAGAGGGCGGGACCGTCGCAGTCGGGGTGGGTGTAGGAGCACAGGAGTCCGTAGTCGTGCGCCTCCAGGTCGGTCTGCTCCCAGACCCCGGAGCCTTCCAGCATGCCCATCTCGCGGGCCCACGCGGTGGAGTGGGCCCGTGCCTCGTCGAGGTGCGGGTTGAGCCGCGCGGGATACGGCATGTAGAAGTGCGGGAGTTCGAACGGCTGCGTCATGGCCCGGGCCCTACCCGTGGCCGCCGGCGCCCATCCACCGCGCCGTACATGATCACACCATCGCGTGAACCGCCCCCGAAACCCTGACCCCGGCGCGCCCGGTGTGTGCGCCGCCGGCGCGCGACAACCGGCCTCGTGGGCCGTCCGCCGCGCCGCCGGGCACGCTCCCCTCACGGCGCGGTCCTCACCCGGGTGTCGCGCAACGACGCGGCGTATGTCGCCGGCGCGCGCCCGGCGGCCAGGACCGGGCGACCACCGGCGGCCGACCGGGCGGCGGGCGGCAGGGCCGAACCCCTGCTCGCCGATCCCCGCGTCCGGCGTGACCAGCTCGCCTACTGCCGCGGGCCGTTCGACAAGGAGCGACTCGTGCGCGACACCGAGGCGCCGCGCCGCCTCACCGGGCCGGCGCTCGTGCCGTGGTCACCGCGCGACCGCGTGGTGCCGCCCACGCACGGTCACCGCCCGGCGCGGCTGCTGCCGGCGGGGCGGTACGCCGAAGTGCCGGACGCGTACGTGCTGTCGATGCCGGACGAGCCGAGGTCGCGGCCCGTGGCATCGGCCGGTTCCTCAGCTCGTCCGCCACCGGCCGGTGCCCCGGCAGGCAACGTTCGCCCGGCAAGGGGCGGTGTCCGGTGCGGACTGTCGGCGTACCGGCCGGACGTCCTCACACTGGGCGTACATGGGGCTCGGCCGGTGCGGCGAGTGGCGTGCACCTCCCGCGCGGCGGGGGAGGTGCCGGGCGTCGCGACGGGGCGAACGTCGTCCGCTGCGGTACGAGCGGCCGCGTGCCGGTGGGCCGGGCTGCACCGGCGGGCCCACCCGTACGCCCCGTCCGGGCCCTTGCCGTGATCCCGCGGGCGGGCCACGGTAGGCACATGACCTCCTTCGTGCTGCCCCATGAGGTGCACGGCGACGGCTCCCACAAGGTCTTCGCCGTGCACGGCTGGTTCGCCGACCGTTCCGCCTACGCGGCCGTGCTGCCGGATCTCGACCGGACCGCCTTCACCTACGCGCTGGTGGACCTGCGCGGTTACGGCGAGGCCCGGGACGCGGCGGGCCCGTACACGACGGCCGGGGCGGCCGGGGATCTGCTGGACCTGGCCGACCGGCTCGGCTGGGAGCGGTTCTCGGTGGTCGGGCACTCGATGGGCGGCGCGGTGGCCCAGCGGCTGGCGGTCCGTGCTCCGCGGCGGCTGCGCCGCATCGCCGGTCTTTCGCCGGTGCCGGCCTCGGGGCTGCCGCTCGCAGGAGAGCAGGCCGCGCTGTTCGCGGACGCGGCGCACAGGCCGGAGAACCGGCGCGCGATCATCGACGTCACCACCGGGGGCCGGCGCCCGGCCGCCTGGCTGGACCGGATGGTCGCCCGCTCGCTGGAGCGCAGCGACGCCAAGGCGTTCCGGGCCTGGCTGGACTCCTGGGCGGGCGAGGACTTCCACGCCGACGTCGAGGGCTGCGCGGTGCCCGCCCTCGCGGTGGCCGGCGCCCTCGACCCGGCGCTGTCCCCGGAAGTCATGCGGCAGACCTGGCTGGCGTGGTTCCCGCACGCCGAACTCGTCACGCTCCCCGGCGCCGGCCACTACCCGATGGACGAGACACCGCTCGAACTGATTGGGGTGGTCGAGGACTTCCTGCGCGAGGACGCCGAAGCTCCCGCCGCCGCGGGTGAGTCGGCGTGACCGTGCCCGAAGCGCCGCCGGCGCCGGACGTCTTCGACCCCCGGCGGTACGGCGTCGCCGTCCCCCACGAGGACTACCGCGTTCTGCGCGACCACTATCCGGTCGCCTGGCAGGAGGAGCCGGAGGTGCTGGGCTGGCCGGCCGGGCCCGGGTTCTGGGCCGTGACCCGGCACGTGGACGTCGTCCGGGTGCTGAAGGACGCCGTGACGTACTCCTCGCACCTCGGCGCCACGCAGATCCGGGACCCCCACCCGGACGACCTGCCGTTCATCCGCCGCATGATGCTCAACCAGGACCCGCCCCAGCACGGCCGGCTGCGGCGTCTGGTCAGTCGGGCGTTCACGCCGGGCCGGGTGGACCGGTTCGCGGGTGCCGCCCGTCAGCGGGCGCGCGACCTGCTCGCCGGGGCGCTGGCGACGGCACGGGAGGGGGACGGCACGGTCGACCTGGTGCGCGCCGTCACCGACGAGTACGCCCTGCTCAACCTGGCGGACCTGCTGGGCGTACCGGAGAGCGACCGCGGCCTGCTGCTGCACTGGACGCAGCGGGTCATCGGCTACCAGGACCCGGACGAGGCGGCGCCCCCGGTGCTGGACGCGACGGGCAGCCCGGTCGATCCACGGTCCCCGGCGATGCTGCGGGACATGTTCGGCTACGCGCGGCAGCTCGCGGCGTACAAGCGGCGCTACCCGGCGGACGACGTGATGACCACGCTCGCCCACGACGCGGAACTCGCCGCCGCCGAGCTGGAGATGTTCTTCTTCCTGCTCACGATCGCCGGCAACGACACGGTGCGCGGTGCGGCTCCGGGCGGTCTGCTCGCGCTCGCGGAACACCCGGACGCGTACGCGCGGTTGCGCGACGGCACGGCGGAACCGCGGTCGGCGATCGAGGAGTTGCTGCGCTGGCACCCGCCCGTGCTGACCTTCCGGCGCACCGCCGCCGAGGACACCGAACTGGCGGGGCGGCGGATCCGGGCCGGTGACAAGGTGGTCGTCTTCCACGCCTCGGCCAACCGGGACGAGCGGGTCTTCACCGACCCCGGCCGGCTCGATCTCGCCCGCTCCCCCAACCCGCACGTGTCCTTCGGCGACGGCCCCCACGTCTGCCTGGGCGCCCACTTCGCACGGCTGCAACTCCGGCTGCTCCACGAGGAGGTGCTGCGCGCCCTGCCCGGGATCCACCTCGCCGCACCGCCCGCTCGGCTCGTGTCGAACTTCATCAACGGGATCAAGTCACTGCGGCTGCGGGTGCCGTGAGACCTGGATGAGCGCGTGCGTGCCGCTGGTGCGCCAGTGCTGCCGCTCCGCGGCGACGAGCGCGGCCTCGGTGGCCGCGGACAGGCCGGTGACGACGTCGGACTTCAGGGTGCGCAGCGCGGCGACCGGACCCGGGAACCAACCGGTCACCTCCGCGAAGGGCGTGGTGGGCGGCCACAGCCGGTCGCCCACCAGACGGCGGTAGTTGAGGTCGCCCTTGAACACGGTCAGCGTGGCCGCGGCGAACTCGGCGCGCAGGTCGTCCGGCATCTGCGCGTACGGCAGCGGGGCGCACGAGAAGGGGTGGGCGCGTACGGTGAGGCGGCCCTCGGCCAGCGCCGACCAGAGCACGCGTCCGTACCCGCCGGCCGCGCCCCGGGCCGCTCGTAGCCGGTGCAGCGCGTCGACGACATCGGCGGTCGTGGCGTCGGAGACGTAGTACGGGTGCGGCTTGACGTGCAGCACCGCCCGGGCGGCGCGGCCCTCGGCGAGGAGGTGGGCGAGCAGCAGCAGGTCCGGGACGAGTTCGCGGCCCGCGTTGTCCGCGACCAGGACGAGCGTGGCCTCGTGCGTGGGCGGGAGCAGCGACCACAGGGTGTCGCTGTCGTCGGCGACGAGCGCGGGGGCCGGGTCGCGGGCATCGGCGCCTTCGGCGGAGAGCCGGAAGCCGAGGTCGGCGCGGTTGCCCCACAGCGAGCCGTGCAGCAGGGCGCGGGCCCGCTCCTCCTCCGGCAGGCCGGGCAGGCCGTCGAGGGCGGTGAGTTCCGCGTCGGTCTGCGGGGCGTCGAGTTCGGCGCGCTTGAAGGGACGGAAGGGGTCGATGCCCTGCCAGGCGCCGGGCCCGACGTAGCCCACGGCGTCGAGCAGCCTGCGGTAGAACCAGCTCTCGGACCACAGCCAGGGCACGTCGTACCAGGACCGGCCGGTGTGGGCGGGCAGACCCCAGCGGCGCCACAGGTCCCGGTCCGGGGCGTCGGCGGGCAGTGGCTCGATCGCCCCCTCGGTGCAGTTCTCCAGCAGCTCGTCCAGTGCCCGGTGCTGCTCCGGGCCGTACGGGAAGGCGTCCCGCACCCGCTGGATGATCGCGGGGTGCCGTTCGGCCAGCACGCTGTGCGGGAAGGAGCCGGGTGCGTTGCCGAGGATCACGGGTGCGAACGGGGTGTCGGGCATGTCCGCCACGGTAGCGCGCGGGTCAGGCGGATCTGATCTCCCGCTCCAGCTGCGTGGCGAGGGTGACGTAGCGCGGGCGGCGGTGCACGGGGACCAGGCCGCGGATCAAGAGGTGCCACATCTCGGCGACCCGGCGCGGCAGCCGGCCCACCGGTTCGAGCTTGCGGCCGGCGACCCTGGTGCCGACGTAGAAGGACACGAGGGAGTGCGCGACCACACCGACGTCGATCTCGCTGTGCACATCGGCCTCCCGGACGGCCCCGTGGAACTTGCGCGTCGCGAACTCCAGCCATTCGGTGAACAGATGCCTGACCGGCGGCCGTACGGCGATGTCGGCGGTGGCGAGGCGGAGCGCGGCGCGGGGCACCGGGTCCTCCACGGCGAGCCGGGCGATGCCGAACGTGGTCCGCATCAGCGCCTCCAGCGAGGAGTAGCCCCGGCTCTCGACGTCGGCGACGAGCCGGCGCGCCGCCTGGGCGTTGAGCACCAGGATGGCCTGGGCCAGGTCCTCCTTGGCGGCGAAGTGGAAGTACAGCGCGCCCTTGGTGACCTGTGCGTGCGTGACGATGTCGCTCAGGCTGGTGGACTCGTAGCCCTGCCGGTCGAACAGATCGGCGGCGGCCGTGATGATCGTCGACCGGGTCTGCTCGGCGCGTAACTGCCTCGCCATGGGGACCCCTCCTCGTGAACTTACGAACGGGACATGCGGTTTGTTTCTCACACCATGCACACGATAACTCACCGACCGACATCGGGAGTCGGGCGTGCGAGCCGGCGGCACGACACGTGTCACCTGCGGCTCCCGGAGCGAACAGCCCTTCAGCGGCCCGTGATCGGGTGAGATCAGACCGGTCTCCTCCTTCCTGACCCGCCACTGCCCGGCCGTCGCGGGACGACGCGCGCCGCGCCCATGATCGCCACGATACGAGGCCGACGGCCGGCTCCTCAACGGGGGCTCACTGGAGGCGCGAAACAGCCGAACCGGTCGGTGCCTTGCGCCCCCGATCCCCGGTGTGCCGGTCCCGCGGCACCGCCGTACGCCGGACACGCCAAGGCCCGAGCCGCCGCCGGCGGCTCGGGCCTCCTGGTGAAGTTACCTCGAACGGGGTCTAGTTGACGTACACCTGGGCGCCATTGTCCGTCACGGGCGCGTACTTGGCCGTGAAGTAGCCGCTGGAGAAGCACAGCGACGAACCGGAGGTCTTGGTGAACTGCTGGTTGGTGAAGCTGATGCTGCTGTCGGAGTTGCCGGTCTTGCCGGTCAGGGCGGCCGCCTGGTAGACGCAGGTGATGCTGCCCAGCAGGGTCTTCAGCTTGACCGTGGTCTGGATGACCGAGCCGCCCGCCGGGGAGACGGTGAGGGTGCCGTCGGAGCCGACCGATGCAGTGTAGGGCAGGTTGTCGACGGTGATGCTGCTGACGCCGGTGACGCCGAGGACGTTGCTGGTGCACGAGGAGGCGTCGAAGGTGTGGCCGGTGACGGACTCGGTGGCCGTGCCGGGGGCGGACGGGTTGGCGGTGACCGAGGCGGTGAACTGGGAGGACGTGCAGGAGACACCACTGGTGCCGGTGGCGCTGGAGTAGAGCGTGGCGGCCGTGCCGGAGGCGAGCGGCGCGGTGAGGGTGTCGCCGACGGCGACGGCGGTGCCGCCAGCGCCGCCGGTGGTGAGGACGGCGCCGTCGGCGGAGGCGGGGGTCGCGACCGTGAGGGCGAGAGCGGTCGCCGCGCCGGCGAGGGTGAGGACGGATCGCGTACGCATGCGGGTGCCTCTTTCCTGAGTGGGGATCGGTCGAGGTGCGCTGGGGGGTGGCTGCCTCGGTGGATGGTGCGTCATGGTGCACGCGGCGCGCGTGGACGCACACGGGCGCGCGGTGGTGCGGGTGGCGCGTCACGCGGTGGTGCGGGGCGCCGGTGGCGGCGGCGCGGGGGTGCGTGACGCGGTGATCACCGCACGGGTGGTGCGAGGTGCCGCCGGCGCGGGCCGCCGCGCCTTCTCCGTGCGCGGCGGGACCGGTGACGGCGGCGGACCGGGCACCGGCCGAAGGCCTCGGGGGAAGACCTCCGGCCGGGCCGGACGGGGCCGGCGGGCGGACGGGCCCGGGGGAAGAGACCCGTGCGCCGCGCCGGCGTGAGCGGTTGCCGTGAGCCGAGGTGAGCGATCGCCGGGAAGGGGTCGCGAACACGGCCGGTGCCGCTCGGCGGATCCGGCGCCACGGATCCGGGAAACAGGGGAAGTTGTAGACCTGAGCGACCGTCAACGTCAAGCGGAGCAAGGGCAGTTGCGGCTTGTGACCGAGGGTCGAACAAGTTCGACACCCTTTTTTCACATCTCCCTTGACCCTTCAAAGTAACCGGCAGTAACTTCCTCGGAGGCTACTGCCGCGTAACGAGAAAGCCCTTGCCCGCCGGGAGTGCGAGGAGGCGTGCGCGGCGGTCGCTGTCCGCGCCAGGACACCGCGCCACCTGATGCCCGACCCGCAATGGATCCATGCCCATGGGAGCAGACATGGCCTCGTCCCCGGACGTCCCGTCCGACGGCACCACCTCCGAGAACCCGGAAAACGGTTCACTGTCCGAAGCATCCGACGCACCACGTACCGACCAGGCCGCCGCCGGGGGCGACAGACGAGGGCGGGTCCGCGCACGCCGGGCCGCGGTGATGGCGGTGCCCGCCACCCTGGTCGCCGCCGGCCTCGCCGTCCTCACCTCGCAGGGCGCGCTCGGTGTGCAGTTCGCCATCTCCGGCATGCCGTTCACGGTCACCGCGACCGATCTGACCGGCACCGGGTTCGAGCAGTTCGGCGCGCTCGACAACATGGCGGCCGGCAGCCCGAACGCCGGGGACACCGGTGGCCAGGAACTCGTCGTCACCTCGGCGATCAAGAACGCCAGCCTCACCAAGCTGTGCCAGAGCGTCGACCTCGGCGGCACCAATCTGCTGATCACCGCGGGCGGCGGTGCGACGCCGGTCACCGCGAGCGACCTCACCACCGACTCGACCCAGCTGTCCGGCAACGCCGAGTTCAACAACATCGAGATCGGCAACGACGCCAGCACCCTGACCAAGGCGGGCGTGAAGGGCCCGAAGGGCGTCTTCAGCCAGCAGGCCGACACCGTGCACATCGCCAATCTGCGGCAGACCAACTACGCAACCACGGCAGGCGTGTTCAAGCTGCCCGGCCTCAAGCTCCGCTTCAGCGACTCGGGTTGCTGACGACCGTGCCGGACCGTCCATACCAGGGAGCGCGCCCGGCCTTCCGCGCCTGGCGGGCCCGCCGGCCGTTCTGGGGCGGGCTGCTGCTCACCCTGGGCGGCGGCGAGATCCTGCTGACCGAGAAGGCCTCGCTGAAGGTCGTGATGCACATCGGCATGCAGGGCCTGGCCGGCTATCTGCTGCCGACGTTGATGGCGCTGCTGGGCCTGCTGATCCTGTTCAACCCCTCCCAGCGGCTCTTCTACTCCATCACCGGGATCCTGGTCTCGCTGGGCACCTGGCTCACGTCCAACCTGGGGGGCTTCTTCATCGGCCTCCTCCTCGGCGCCACGGGCAGCTGCCTCGCCTTCGGCTGGCTGCCCGACCAGGAACCACGCGTCGGCCGCCGCGAGCGCCGCCGTCAGTCCCGCGCCGCGGCCGCGGCCCACGCCGGGGCTGAGGGGGCGCAGGGCACGTTCTGATGCCGGCCCCACGGCCGGCACCAGAACGCCCCGGAAGCACAGCCACCCCAGGAGGCCGTCCCGGAGCGACCGCACGGGGCAAACGCCCGCAGGCCCTGCGCCACACCGCGAACGGCCTGCCGCCCGGCGGCCGGACCCGGGGACGGCCACGAAGACGCGAACAGCCCAGAGGCCTGCCGCCGGGGCGGTCGGGAGCGTGAAGGCGGAGAGGTCGCGCCTCACAGGGGCCGGGAACACGACCGACGCGAGCCCCCGTTGCTCCGCCGGGAAACGGCCGGGAACCCCGACCACCGCAAGACCCCGCCCCGGAACGCGCCGGAGCACGTCCACCGCGACCCCCGGCCCGTCCCGGGGCGGCGCGGGGACGCGGCCCGCTGCCGGCGCCGAAGTGGAGGGGGCCGGCCCCCGAGCGGCCGGCCCCCTCCGGGGAGCGGGATGCGGCTTCGCTCAGCGGGCCGCCGTAGCGGTGGCGGAGCGCTCGCCGGCCACCGTACCCGCGCTCGCCGCCGCACGGGCCCCGGTGCTCACGGTGCGCCCAGCGCCCGCGCGGCGTCCGGGAGTCTGCGCGGACCGGACACGGCGAGGAGGACGGCCGCGACGAGCAGCGGACGCCAGGGTTCCAGCCCGTTGCGGAGCACGGCCGGTCCTCCCTCTCCCTCAACGTTTGCCACCTTGCGCAACTGTACAACCTGAGGTCAGAGGCCGCGGAGGCGACGGGCCGGGGCCGCGGCGGCCGTGTCCCGTTCGGCGAGGTGGCCGACGAGGAGCCGTACGACCTCCACGACGGCGGCCTGTCCGGCGGTGTCGACGAAGTACACCTGGCGGCGGCCCTCACGGCGGGAGCGGACGAGGCCGGCGAGCTTCAGCTTGGTGAGGTGCTGGCTGACGGCCGGCAGTGCGCCGCCGACGCGTTCGGCGAGGCCGGTGACATCGCTCTCGCCCTGGATCAGCGCCCACACGATGTGCAGCCGGGCCGGCGAGGCGAGCAGTCCGAAGGCGGCGGCCGCCTCGGCGAGCACCTCGCCGGAGGGGTCCTGGTACCCGGTGCCGGGCGCTGAAGCCACTGTCGCCTTCCTCTGCTTTCCGCTGCGTCGTCCTGGGTCTGCCGTGCTTGTACGGGGATTCAGTCTAGGCGGGCAGGAACTTCCCGGCCGCCCCATGAGTTTCTACCGTGTTGTAGAAGTTGCCGCCGGGGGCCCGTGGGAGCGCCCGGCTGTTGACCTGAGGAGTGCGCATGGCCCTGTGGGACCGCGTCAAGGAGTCGGCGTCGCAGATGCAGACCCAGCTGGTGGCGAAGAAGAACGACCTGAAGAGCGGGGCGTTCCGGGACGCGAGCATGGCGATGTGCGCGCTCGTGGCCGCCGCCGACGGGACCGTCGACCCGTCGGAGCGGCAGCGGGTGGCCCAGCTCATCGCGACGAACGAGGTGTTGCAGAACTTCCCGGCGGACGACCTGCGCCGCCGTTTCGAGGAGAACCTGGCCAGGCTGACGACCGACTTCGCCTTCGGCAAGGTGAGCGTCCTGCAGGAGATCGCCAAGGCGAGGAAGAAGCCGGCCGAGGCGCGGGCCGTCATCCAGATCGGCATCGTGATCGGCGGCGCTGACGGCGACTTCGACAAGAGCGAGCAGGCCGTGGTGCGCGAGGCGTGCTTCACGCTCGACCTGCCGCCGCACGAGTTCGACCTCTGATCCGGCGGCGGCCGGCGCGGTGCGGGTGTCCCCGGCGCCCGGGCGCACCCGCACCGCGCCGTCACGGCCGCGGGCGTACGGCTCGGCCTGACGTCAGACGAGGCCCGCGGACTTCAGCCAGGCCTGGGCCACGTCCAGCGGGTCCTTGTTCCCGGCCTGCACCTGGGTGTCCAGGTCCAGCAGGGTCGCGGTGTCGAGCTTGGCCGAGACCGCGTCGAGCGCGTCCACGCCCTTCTGGGGCAGGGCGCTCTTGTGGACGAGCGGCTGGACGTTCTCGAAGCCGAAGAGGTTCTTCGGGTCCTGGAGGACGACGAACTTCTCCTTGGAGATGGTCGGGTCCGTGGTGAAGATGTCCGCGGCCTGCACGGCGTTCTTCTTCAGCGCCGCCTGGGTGAGCGGGCCGCCCGCGTCCAGCGCCCGGAAGGACTTGAACTCCAGGCCGTAGACGGACTTCAGGCCCACGAGGCCCTGCTGGCGGGTCTGGAACTCCGGGGAGGCGCCGAGGACCAGGTCCTTGGCGATGGCCTTCAGGTCGGCGATGGAGGACTTCCCGGTCAGGTTGTACTGCTTCGCGGTGGCCGCGTTGAGCGTCACGGAGTCCTTGGACTGCGCCGCCGCGGGCCTCAGCAGGGTCAGCTTGGAGTCCAGCTTGGCCTCGATGGCCGACGTGGTGGCGTCGGCCGTCGTCGGCTTCGCCTTCGGGTCCAGGTAGGCCAGCAGTGCGCCGTTGTACTCGGGCAGCACCGAGATGGAGCCGTTCTTGATCAGTCCGTAGGTGGTCTCGCGGCTGCCGATGTTCGGCTTGTACGTGACCTTGATGCCCTTGGCCTTGAGCGCCTCGCCGTAGATGTCGGCGATCAGGGTGCTCTCCGGGAAGTTGTTGGAGCCGACGACCACGGTGCCGCCGCTCGCCTTGCTGTCGTCCGTCAGGGGGTTGCCGCCCGACGAGTCGCTCTTGGAGGAACAGCCCGTCAGCAGAGCCGCCGCCGCCATGAGGGCGACGGCCGCCGCTCCTCGGTTCCCCCGGATGGACCTGCTGATGCGCTGGGTGGAAGTCACCCACTGATCCAATCCAGCCCGTTCTCGGTCAGTCAAGGGCAACAGATCACCGATTGGCCTCGATCTGCGGTCGGTTGTGCACGGAGAGCGCTGTCTTCGTCATGGATTCGTGATGCGGCCTGCGCTGATTGATCGTTCAAGAAGACGGTGATCTCTGCGGCGGTTGAGATCCGGCCACGGCAGCGCACGGTGCCCGTTTCGGTGTCGGAGACCACCCGAGAAGGAGGCCCGTGTGTCCACGGACGAGGTGGACGCGCCCGCCCCGCACGCCCCGGCGCGCGGCGGGCTTCGGGGCACCACCGACCGCTGGCCCTTCCGCCGCAAGCTCAACCTGCTGGTCGGCGTCCCGCTCGGCGTCATCGCCGTCCTGCTGTCGTACGTCTTCACGGACCTGGTGCAGGAGTGGAGCCGCGCGTCCTCGGCGGCCCGGCTGGTGCGGGACAGCGCCCAGGTGGCGCGGCTCGTCGACCGCGTGGAGGCCGAGCACCAGCAGGCCATCCTGCTCTCGGCGCGCTACGAGTCCGGATACTCCCGGCCCTCGGCCAACGCCTACCGCGCCGCGCAGGAAGCGGTCGACGCCCAGGTGGCCGCGGTCCGCGCGGCCTTCGGTGACGGGCTGCCCGACGGCGAGGCGCAGGCGCTGCGCGAGATCGAGGGCCTGTCCAGCCTGCGCACCTCGGTCGAGCAGTCGTACCTGCCCGCCGACAACATCGACCCGGCCTACGCCCATGCCGCCCAGGGCCTGATCGACGGCCTCGGCCTCGACCGCGACGCGGACCTCGCCGACACCTTCACCGGCAACCTGCTGGACTCGCTGCTGCGCGCGGACGCCGCCCACGGGGCCTTCGAGACCAACGTGTTCGCGGCGACGACCGGCGACACCAACGCGCTGATCGAGTTCACCAACGCGGTCGGCGCCTACGACCTCTACACCCACCAGGGCGACCGCTTCGGCCGGTTCGCCACCGACGCCCAGGCCGAGCGGCTCGCCGGCGTCGAACACACCCCGGCGCAGCGCAGCATCGCCCAGTCCTTCGCCGAGTTGCAGGTGGACGTGGGCCGGCTCCAGGCGGGCGGCCAGGAACAGATCCGGCAGGCCGTGCAGAGCGCGCTGGCCGACTACCCGCACTATCCCGAACAGGCCGCCGCCCGGCTGACGATCACCACCGCGCTGATCGGCGAGATCGCGGGCCGCGCCGAGGACGCAGCCGGTGCCGCGCGGTGGCGGGCGGGGCTGCTGCTGAGCGGGGCGCTGGTCGCGTTCGCGCTGTGGATCGCCTTCGCGGTGCTGGTGCGCCGCTCGGTGATCGGGCCCGTGCAGGCGCTCACCGGTGCCGCGCGGGAGGTCGCCGAGGTGGCCGGGCGCGAGCTGGCGCGGGTCGCCGACGACGACGCCGAGGACGACGGGCCGCCCCGGCTGCGGGACGTGCCGGTCACCGCACGCGACGAGATCGGCGAGCTGGCCGAGGCGTTCAACCGGGTGCAGACCACCGCCGGCGCGCTGCTGGAGCGGCAGGTGCTCAGCCGGCGCAACACCGCCGAGATGTTCGGCAACGTGGGCCGCCGCGTCAGCAACCTGACGATCCGTCAACTCGCGCTGATCGACGCGGTGGAGCGCGGCGAGACCGACCCGGCGCTGCTGGAGCGGCTGTACTCCATCGACCACATCGCCGTACGCCTGCGCCGCAACGCCGACAGCCTGATGCTGCTCGCCGGCATCCGCGAGAGCGGGCTGGACGGCGAGCCGACGGCGCTGTCCAACGTCGTACGGGCCGCGCTCGGGCAGATCGAGGGCTATCAGCGGGTACGGCTGTACGCCGCGTCGGACGCCCTGGTCGAGCCGGACGTCATCGGCGACCTCACGCTGATGCTGGCCGAACTCCTGGAGAACGCGGTGTCGTTCTCGCCCGAGGGCAGCCCCGTGGAGGTGACCGTCCGCACCGGCGCCGAGGGCACACACGTGGTGGTCACCGACCACGGGCTCGGTATGAGCGCCGAGCGGCTGGCCGAGGAGAACGCCCGGCTGATCCGCCGTGAGCGCCTGGACCTGGTGCCGACGAAGGTGCTCGGCCTGTTCGTGGTGGGCGCGCTGGCCCGCCGCCGGCGGATCGCGGTCGAGCTGACCCGGACGCCGGGCGGTGGTGTGACGGCGGAGGTGACGCTGCCGGCCGCGCTGCTGCTGCCGGCGAGCCGGGCGGCCGGTGCGGTGACGGTCCGGCCGACGCCCGCCGGCGCGGTATCGGGGCCGAAGCGGTCGCGGAGCACCGGCCCGGACACCGCTCGACCTGGCACCGGGTCCCCGGCGGACTCCGCCTCCGCCCGGCCCCGGCCTCGGGGCGGGGCCGACCGCGCCGGGGCCGACGCGCCGCTGCCCCGCCGGGTCCCGCGCCGCGAGCCGGAGTCCGCCCCGGCAGCCGGCGGCCACACCCCGGCGCCGGGCTCCGCAGGGTCGGCCGCCACCGGCGCGCGTCCGCTGCGCCGCCGGGTCCGCGGGGCCACGCTGCACACCACCGCGGCCGCCACTCCCCCGCCGGGGCAGGCCGCGCGGCTCCGGGACGCGGAGGCCGAGCGCAGCGCGCTGGAGGAGTTCGAGGCCGCCGTCGCCCGCGCCCACCGCGACAGCGACACCGGCGACCACCGCCGCCCCGACCCCCAGCACCCCACCACCGCCGTGCCGGAACCCGCCACCGCGACGACGACCGAGACCGACGAGCGGGCCCCCGCCGGCGACGCCCCCACCGGCGGCCCGGCACACTCCCTCGACGCCCCGTCCCCCTCCCCGACGCACCCGCACGACACCGCGGCCGGCGTCCGCGCCCGGACCGGTGACACCGCAGGCGGCACCCCCGCCAGTACGCACCCCGACTCCCCTCCCCACCGCGCCCCCGCCGACGGTGCCGTGCCCGCTCGGGGCGCGGTGCCGGACGACCCGTTCCGCCTTTCCGAAGGAGCCGACAGTTGAGCACGTCGACAGGTGACACCCCGACGGGCGGCGGTGCCGCGCCGGTGGATCTCCAGGCGGCCGCCGCCGACTTCACCTGGCTGCTGAACCGCTTCGCGACCGAGACCGCGGGCGTCGTGGACGCGATCGCCGTGTCGTCCGACGGCCTGCTCATCGCGGTGTCGGAGCTGCGCGGGCACGCCGACTCCGAGCGGCTCGCGGCGATCGTGTCCGGTATCACCAGCCTGGCCGCCGGCGCGTCCGGGAACTACGGCCTGGGCGGTCTGAACAAGGTCATCATCGATCTGGAGGGCGGCCATGTGATCGTCTCCGCGATCGGCTCCGGCGCCGTGCTCGGTGTCGTCACCGACAAGGAGGCCAAGCTCGGCAACATCGCCTACGAGATGACGCTGTTCGCCAACCGCGCCGGTGCCGCGCTCAGCCCGCAGCTGGTGCTGGAGCTGAAGAACAGCGTCGGCGCCTCGTCGGCCCGCTGAGCGCCGGCCCGCGGAGAAAGAGCACCTGTTCATGGCGGACGGCACCGCGGGCCCCGATCCGGTCGGCCCCGCCCCCGCCGTACGGCCGTTCCTGGTGACCGCCGGCCGGGTCGCGGACGACGGCTCCGGCCGGGCGCTGCCCCTGGAGACCCAGGTGGTGGCCACCGCGGAGGGGCTTCAGGCGCTCGCCGGGCTCTCCTTCGAGCGGTACGACATCGTCGCCGCCTGCCGGCTGCCGCAGTCCCTCGCCGAGCTGGCGTCCCGGCTGCGGCTGCACCTGAACGTGGTGCGCGTCCTGGCCGACGACCTGCGCGAGGCGGGGCAGTTGGCGGTGTACGTGCCCGACGCCGGCGCCACCCGCGACGCGTCCGTCCTGCGCAGGCTCATCGATGGCCTCAGGGCCGTCCCCGACTCCCGAGGGGTACCGAGTGACCCAAGTGACGCCGACTGAACCGCTCGTGTCCGGCGCGGCCGCCCCCGCCGCCGTACGGCCGCCGCTGCCGGTGAAGATGGTGATCGCGGGCGGTTTCGGCGTGGGCAAGACCACCGCCGTCGGCTCGATATCGGAGATCGAGCCACTGACCACCGAGGCGTCGATCACCGAGGTCGCGGCGGGCATGGACGACCTCACGCACACCCCGCGCAAGACCACGACCACCGTGGCGATGGACTTCGGCTGCCTCACCATCGACCCGACGCTGAAGCTGTACCTGTTCGGCACGCCCGGCCAGGAGCGGTTCGGGTTCATGTGGGACGACATCGTCGAGGGCGCGATCGGCGGCCTCGTGATCGTCGACACCCGCCGGCTGGACGACTGCTACGCGGCCGTCGACTACTTCGAGCACAGGGACATCCCGTTCGCCGTCGCGGTCAACGCCTTCGACGGCAGGGTGGAGCACGCTCTGGAGGACGTCCGCTGGGCGCTGGACGTCTCCGACGGCGTGCCGGTCGTGGTGTTCGACGCGCGGGAGCGGGGCTCGGTGCGGGACGCGCTGCTCGTCGTCCTGGAACTGGCGCTGGCCCGCACCGGGCAGTAGCCGTCAGGCGCCCCGGCGCACCCCCGGCGACACCGTGATCCGGGAGACCGCCCAGAACACCACCAGGGTGGCGAGGGCCAGTCCGGCGACCAGGGTGGCGCCGCCGACGACCTTCTCGTAGTCGCGCTGGTAGAGGCCGTCGATGATGTAGCGGCCGAGGCCGCCGAGGCTGACGTAGGCCGCGATGGTGGCCGTGGAGACGATCTGGATGGCCGCCGTGCGCAGGCCGCTCAGGATCAGCGGGAGCGCCACCGGCACCTCCACCTGGAACAGCACCCGCGCCTCGGGCATGCCCATGCCCCGCGCGGCGTCCACGGGCGAGGGGTCCACGGAGCGGATCGCCTCGTAGGTGGTGACCAGGATCGGCGGTACGGCGAGCACCACCAGCGGGATCATCACCGGCAGCAGTCCGAAGCCGATCCAGATGAACATCAGGACCAGCAGACCGAAGCTCGGCAGGGCCCGGCCCGCCGTGGCGATCAGTGCGAGCGCGTTGCCGCCGCGGCCGTAGTGGCCGGTGACCAGGCCGACGGGCAGGCCGATCGCGGCGGCGAGCAGCAGCGCCTGGAGCGAGTAGGTGACGTGTTCGACGAGCCGGGTGGGGATGCCGTCGTAGCCGTGCCAGTGGGCGCTGTCGCTGAAGAAGGCGTGCGCGAAGTTCAGGACGTTCACCGGGCGGCACCCTTCGACGGCATCCAGGGGGTGAGCAGACGGCGCAGGAGGACGAGCGCCGCGTCGGCGAGGATGCCCAGCACGGCCGTGGTCAGGACCGAGTTCACGGCCAGGGCGGGCCGGTGGTACGTGGTGGCGGCGTAGAGCATGTTGCCGAGGGCGCCCTGGTTGCCGATGAGCATGCCGACGCTGACCAGGGAGAGGCTGGAGACGGTCGCGACCCGCAGGCCCGCGATGATCGCCGGTACGGCGATGGGCAGTTGGACCTGCAGATAGCGGCGCACCGGTCCGAAGCCCATGGCCTGGGCGGCGGCGAGGGTCTCCGGCGGCACCGAGCGCACCCCGTCGACGATCGCCGGCACGAGCACCACCAGGCTGTAGATCGCGAGCGGGATCATCACCGTGGTCTCGCTCTGCCCGAAGTAGTCGATGAGGACGACGAAGAAGGCCAGCGAGGGGATGGAGTAGAGCACGGTGGTGACGCCGAGGACGGGCGGGTAGACCCAGCGGAAGCGGACGCACAGCTGGGCCACGGGCAGCGCGAGGAGCAGCCCGGCCAGCACCGGCAGCAGCCCTTCGCGCAGGTGCAGCCCGACGAGGCCCAGGTAGCTGTGCTCCAGGTCGCTCGGCAGGTCGAAGAAGCCGTTCATCGGGCGGCCCTGGCGTCGGCGGCACCGGCCGCGTCCGCGCCGCCGGCGGCGGCCCGGCCGTGGGCGGTGCGGATGGCCTCGCCGATGACCTGCTGGGACACGACGCCGACGGCGCGGCCCTCGCCGTCCACCGCGACGGCCCAGCCGGTCGGCGAGAGCACGGCCCCGTCGAGCGCGGTGCGCAGCGAGTCCCGGCCGGGCACGAACGGGCGCCCGTGGTCGAGGAGTCGGTCCCGGTCGACGGCTCCGGCGGTGAGCCGGTCCGGCTCGCTCCAGCCGAGCGGCCTGCCGTCGGCGTTGGTCAGGAGGAGGTACGGCGCCGAGGCGCGCGCGGCGAACTCGGCCGCGTCCGCGTCGGCGCCCACGATGGGCTCGGTCTGAAGCGCCAGTTCGCCGGACGGGAAGAAGGACAGCCGGCGGATGCCGCGGTCGGCGCCGAGGAAGTCCTCCACGAAGGCGTCGGCGGGCGCGCTGAGCAGCTCGGCGGGCGGGGCGAACTGGGCGAGCCGGCCGCCGGTGCGCAGCACGGCGACCATCGTGCCGAGCTTGATCGCCTCGTCGATGTCATGCGTGACGAAGACGATGGTCTTGCCCAACTCGTCCTGGATGCGCAGCAGTTCGTCCTGCAGCCCCTTGCGTACGACGGGGTCGACGGCGGAGAACGGCTCGTCCATCAGCAGCACCGGCGGATCGGCGGCGAGTGCCCGGGCCACGCCGACGCGCTGCTGCTGGCCGCCGGAGAGCTGGTAGGGGTACCGCTTCGCCAGGGAGGTGTCGAGGCCGACCCGTTCCATCAGGTCGGCGGCGCGGGCGCGGGCGCGCTGCTTCGGTGTGCCGAGCAGGCGGGGCACGGTGGCGATGTTGTCGAGGATGGTGCGGTGCTGGAAGAGTCCGGCGTTCTGGATGACGTAACCCATGGAACGGCGCAGGGAGTTGACCGGCTGCTGCCGGATGTCCGTGCCGTCGAGGAGGATGCTGCCCTCGGTGGGCTCCACCATCCGGTTGATCATGCGCAGGGTCGTCGTCTTGCCGCAGCCCGAGGGCCCGACGAGGACGGTGATCGCGCGGTCCGGTATCTCCAGCGACAGCCGGTCGACCGCGACCGTGCCGTCCGGGTATCGCTTCGTGACTGAATCTATCCGTATCAAAACGCCGAATACCCTTCGGGGTTGGCAGATGTCCGCCCGCTCTCGGCCAAGGTCGTCGTGCGCAGGCCGCCTGCGGGGAGAGTCTAGACCGCGAGTGTTTCGGCGTTCTGGCAGGCTGATGGCCGGGCCATGGGGATTCCCGGGGTACGGACGACGCTCCGGCCGGCGTCGACGGCGAACACCTCACAGCCGGGACGGGCGGCGGCCCAGGCCGGGCCCTCGGCCCCGAGGGCGAAGGCGGCGGTGGCCGTCGCGTCCGCCTCGGTCAGCGTCGGGGCCAGCACGGTGAGGCTGAGCAGATCGGTCACGGGCCGTCCGGTGCGGCCGTCGAGGAGGTGGTCGCCGCGCTCGTACCGCCCGGAGGTCGCCACCGCCGCGTCGGTGACCTCCAGCACGGCGCACACCTGGCCGGCCCGGTCCGGATGCCGTATCCCCACCCGCCAGGGCCCGCCGGAGACGACCACGTCACCGCCTGCGTTGAGGCAGAACCGGCGCGCCCCGGCCGCCGCCGCCAGACCGGCCGCCCGCTGCACCGACCAGCCCTTGACCACCGCACAGGGGTCGAACCCGCGGCCGGGCAGCCGCGCGTCGAAGGCCCCGCCGGTGGCGGCCCGGTACTCCTCGCACAGGCCGAGCACCTCCGTCAGGTCCGCGCTCAGCTCCCCCTCCGGCAACTCCCCTCGCCCGTACCGGGACACCTCGCTGTCCGCGATGAACGGGCTGAACCGGGCGTCCACTTCCCGCAGCCACGCGAAGACCGCGTCCGCGGCCCCGGTGAACTCGCCCTCGTCGTCGATCCGCAGCGACACCGGGAAGCCCATGACGTGCTCGACGCGTCGCACGTCACGCCCTCTCGGCGTCGAGCGCGGCCTGGAGGGACTGCTTGTATCCCTGGCTCGTGATCGTGGCCCCGGACACCGCGTCGATGCGGGCGCTCTGCGCCTTGAGCGTCTCCGTGATCAGCTCCGGTACGGCCCACCGGGTCTGCGGATGGTGGGGCGCCTGGAGCATCCGTACGGAGGCGATCCTGTCACCCCGGAAGGTCACCTCCACCTGGAAGACACCCTTCGAGGTACTCACCGCGGTGCCTGGGACGACTCTCGGGGCCGACGAGGACGACGAGGCCGACGACGAGGCCGAGGAAGTGGGCTCGGGCGTCGGCGTCGACGCGGGCCGTGCGGTGTCGACGGTCCCGGTCGACGGCTGGTACCGCCACACCGGGATCAGGCCGAGGGCGGACAGGACGAGAACGGGAACGGCTCGCTTCACGGTGGGGTGCCTCTCTCAGCCCGCGAGGCTGAAACGCTCGAAGTGGATCTGCTTGCCGGGCACGCCCAGGTCGCCGAGGCTGCGCAGCACGGCGGTCATCATCCCGGGCGGTCCGCACAGGAAGACGTCGCGCTCGGCGATGTCCGGGACCAGCCGGGCCAGTTCGCGCGGGGCGAGCCGGTCGGGGACGACGGGTCCGGTCACCAGGTGCAGTGCGGCGCCCTTGGCGAGGGCGAGGTCGCGCAGCTCGTGGTGGAGGACGGCGTCCCGGTCGGCGGCCACCCGGTAGAGGACCACGGCGTGGCCGTCCAGGTCCTCCAGCAGCGCCCGGATGGGGGTGACGCCGACGCCCCCGGCGATCAGGACGGCGTCCGGGCGGGTGCGGTGCAAGGTGGTGAAGGCACCGTAGGGGCCCTCGGCGAAGACGCGCGTGCCGGGCCTGAGGTGCCGCAGGGCGGCGCTGCCGGCCCCGGCCGCCTTGGCGGTCAGGCGCAGGGTGCGGCCGTCGGGGGCGGCCGACAGGGAGAACGGGTTGGCCTGCCACCAGCGGTCCTTGGTGAGGAACCGCCACAGGAAGAACTGCCCGGCGCGCGCGGGCAGCCGGTCCAGGTCGCGGCCGGTGACGTAGACGGAGACCACGTCGTCGGACTCGGGGACGACCGCCTCGACCCGCAGGCGGTGCCGCAGGTTCCGCCACAGCGGCAGGACCAGCCGGCCGAGCGCCACGGCGCCGAGGGCCGCGCCCCACAGGGTGTACCAGTACGTCCGCGCGGCGGGAGAGGAGGCGAACGTCGTACCGGCCGCGATCTGGTGGGTGAAGGCGAGGACCACGGCGACGTAGGTGTACAGGTGGATGAAGTGCCAGGTCTCGTAGGCGAGCCGGCGCCGGGCCCAGCGGGCGGAGACCGCGCCGACCACGGCGATCAGGCCCAGCGCGACGACGGCGCGCAGCACGCCCTCGGTGGTCTCGGCGAGGTTCACGAGCTGGTTCACCGGGTCCGTCGAGGACGCCTGGCCATAGCCGAAGGTGATGAAGACGACGTGCGCGAGCAGGGTCCACAGCACGCCGAAGCCGGTCCGGCGGTGCCAGGAGGTCAGCCGGTCCATGCCGATGCGGCGGTCCAGCCAGGGCAGCCGGGCCACCAGCAGCAGCTGGAAGGCCATGAGGAGGGCGCCGTACAGACCGCAGAGGCGGCCGAGCACGATCAGCGTGTTCGAGGCGAAGCCCGCCTGGACGAAGAACCAGGCGACCACCGCCGCGTTGGCGGCCAGCAGGGCGTACAGCCCGGTCCGGGCCACGGCCCGGGGGCGTATCGCAGTGGGGGGTGCGGGACGGGTCTGGAGGGTCGTCACGGACGGCAGCTCCTTGATCGGGTCCTGGGTGACGAGCTTCGCCCGCCGATGCTGTCGTTCTCCTGTCGGACGACTTTCACTTGAGTATCGAGGTGCCCGGCGGGGGCGGGCACCTCGGGCGACGCCGAACGGGTGCCGCAGGATGAGCGGGTGGATGCCGCGCCGGGGGCTGGAGCCGCTGAGCGACATGGCGCACACCGCACACGGGATCGCCTCGCACGACCTGACCGACCCGGCGGCCCGGCTGCCGCTGCGCGCCGACCGCAAGGGCGGCGGCCCGGAGGTGGAGGAGCTGCGCACGGCCTTCAACACGATGCTGGAGCACATCGACGGCTCCCTCGCGGTGCGCGCGCAGGCCGAGCAGCGGCTGCGCCGGTTCGTCGCCGACGCCTCGCACGAGCTGCGCACCCCGCTGATGTCGGTGCGCGGCTACGCCGACCTGTTCCAGTACGCGGCCGCCAACGAACCCGCCGAACGCGACCGCCACCTGGCGCGTCTGCGCGCCGAGGCCGCCCGCATGGGCGTCCTCCCGGACGACCTGCTGCTGCTCGCCCGGCTGGACGCGGCCGAGGTCGAGACCCCGCTGCGCTGCGCGGACACCGACCTGACGGAGCTGGTGCGCGAGGCCGCGGACGCCTTTCGCGCGGGGCACCCCGGCCACCCGCTGACCGTCGGCACCGGCGACCGGCCGGTGCGGCTGCGCCTGGACCCGGTACGGATCCGCCAGGTGCTGGACAACCTGCTCACCAACGCTGCCGCGCACACCCCGCCCGGGACGGAGGTGGCCGTGACGGTGGCCTCGGGCGCCGACGGGACTTCCGTCCGGATCGCCGACGCGGGCCCCGGCGTCCCGGACGCCGACCGGGACCGCGTCCTCGACCGCTTCCACCGCGTCGACAAGGCCCGCAGCAGGGACCGGGGCGGCAGCGGCCTGGGCCTGTCCGGTGGCACGGGCGCTGGTGGAGGCGCACGGCGGGACGCTGTCGCTGGAGCGGGCAGCGGGCGGCGGGCATGACGGTGTTCACGGTGCGGCTGCCGGACTGAACGGGCGCGCGGCCGCGTCACCCCTTCGGCGAGTCCCCCTGCCGACTGTACGGCCGTGCCGCCAGCGCCGCGACGTCGTCCTCCGCGTGCCGCGCGTCCAGTCGCCGGAGGATCGTGTCCAGCACCTCCTCCGGCCCGTCCCCCGCCGGGAACCGTACGGCGGACAGCCGCGCCAGCGAGGCGTCGATGTCCTCGCCGCGGCGCTCCACCAGCCCGTCGGTGAACAGCACGAGCGTCTGGCCGGGCGCCAGCGGATGCGTGGCCGACTCGTACCCGCCGAGCCCCGTGCCGAGCGGCGGTCCCACCGGCAGCGGCAGCAGCGTGGCCTCGCCGTCCCGGCCGATGAGCACCGGCGGCAGATGCCCGGCGCTGGCCAGCGTGACCTGGCGCCGGCCGGGGTCGACGCCGGCCAGCAGGCAGGTCGCCGGCCGGCGCTCGGCCTCCCGGGAGGCGATCTCGTCCATCTGCCGCAGCACCCGGTGCGGGGGCAGGTCGGCGGAGGCGATGTAGCGCAGCGAGGAGCGGTAGGCGTTCATGTCGACGGCGGCCTCCAGGCCGTGCCCCATGACGTCGCCGACGACCAGCAGGGTCCGCCCGAAGTGCAGCCGTACCGTCTCGCACCAGTCGCCGCCGACCACGGTGTGCCGGCCGGCCGGGAGGTAGCGGATGGCGACGTCGAGGTTGGGGTGCGGGCGGCCGGGCTCTTCGAGCAGGGCGCGCTGCAGATCACCGGCGGTGCGGTTGACGTCTTCGTAGGCGCGGGCGTGCCGGATGTGGGAGGCGGCGCGCTCCGCGAGCAGGCTGAGCAGCTCGGCTTCCCCGGCGCGCAACGGCCGGCCGGAACGCGCCCACACCAGGGCGCCGCACACGTCATCCCCGCTGGTCAGCGGGGCGCACAGGGCGGCCCGGGTGCGGGGCGGGCCGGCGTACTCCAGCCAGGGCTCGTCCGGGCCGCCGAGTGCCGGTGCCTGCGTCTCGCGGGCCACGGCGGTGGCCCAGCGGACGTCGGGCAGCACGTCGGCGTCCCCGGTGATCTCCTCGTAGCCGGAGACCGTCTGCCCGGTGCGGCGCAGTACGGCGGCGGTGCCGCCGACCAGCCGTACGGCGGCCCGGGTCAACTCGGCGCAGGTCGTGGCCTCGTCGAGGGTGGTGCCGATGCCGGCCAGCGCCTCGCGCAGCGCGGCGAGCCGGGCGCCGGCCGTGGCCGCGTCGGCGGCCGGCGCGGGGTGCGCGGCGGCCGCGGCTTCCTGGGCTCGCGGGGACGCCGGCGGCGCCTGGTCGCCGGCGTCGGCGCGGTGGTGGCCGCCGTCGGCAGGCAGGGGCCTGCGACGGGACTGGATCCAGCGCGCCACACCCAACACCCTCACAGAATCTCAAACCGGAGCGAGTGGGGCGTCGGCCCCATTCGTCACATCCATGCCGTCGGTCCCGTCAGCCTCATCGGGGACCGGTCACCGCATGGTTCGCCCCTCCCGCTGCCGTGTTCGGCGTTGCCCATCTTCGACCGGACGAAGCGTTTCGGACACGCCTTTTGCCAGATTCGGCGCGTCCGTTGATCCGCTTCATGCCGTCGTTTCACAGGACGGCCGGGGCGGCGGGCTCAGCCCTCGGCGGGGGCCAGGCGCAGCGAGATGGAGTTGATGCAGTACCGCTGGTCGGTCGGGGTCGGGTAGCCCTCGCCCTCGAAGACGTGCCCGAGGTGCGAGCCGCAGCGGGCGCACCGCACTTCGGTGCGCACCATGCCGTGGGAACGGTCCTCCACCAGTTCGACGGCGTCCGTGTCCTTCGGGTCGTAGAAGGACGGCCAGCCGCAGTGCGACTCGAACTTGGTGTCGGAGGTGAACAGTTCGGCACCGCAGGCCCGGCAGGAGTAGACGCCCTTGGTCTTCGTGTCGGTGTACTCACCGGTGAAGGCCGGCTCGGTGGCGGCCCGGCGCAGCACCGCGTACTCGGCTTCGGTCAGCTCCGCGCGCCACTGCTCGTCCGGCTTCTCGACGTCGTACGACATGAGGCTCAGCCCCTTCACTGCTGCGACAGACGGTCCAGGATCAGCGGGCCCAGGTCGGTCACGTCGCCCGCGCCCATGGTGAGAACCAGATCGCCCGGCTTCGCCATTCCCGCGATCAGGGCGGGGATCTGCGCCTTGTCGTGCACGGCGGTCACGTCGGCGCCGGCGGCGCGCGCGGCCTCGGTGATCAGCTCGCTGGTCACGCCCGGGATCGGGTCCTCGCGGGCCGGGTAGATGTCGAGAACCACCGAGGCGTCGGCGAGAGCGAGCGCCTGGCCCATCTCCTTGCCCAGCTCCTGGGTGCGGGAGAACAGGTGCGGCTGGAAGACGACGAGGATGCGGGCGTCACCGGCGGCGGACCGCATGGCCTCCAGGTCGGCGGTCATCTCGGTCGGGTGGTGGGCGTAGGAGTCGATCACCTGCGCCCCGGCGGCCTCGCCCTTGAGCTGCAGGCGCCGCTTGACGCCGGTGTAGGCGGCGAGCGCGGGGGCCAGTTCGGCGGCGGGGATGCCGAGGGCGGCTCCGGCGGTGAGCGCGGCGACGGCGTTCAGGGCGTAGTGACGGCCCGGCACGGAGACGGCGAAGGTCAGCTCCTGCCCGTCGAGCACCACCGTGACCCGGCTCCTGAGTCCCTGCGGGACGATCGACAGCACCCGCACGTCGGCGTCCTCGGCCTCGCCGTACGTCACGGTCCGCACGGAGCCGGCCAGCCGCCGCGTCAGCTCCCGCGCGCCCTCGTGGTCGGCGGAGATCACCAGCGTGCCGCCGGGCACGATCTTCCCGGCGAACGTCTCGAAGGACTCGTGGATCTCGTCCATCGAGGCGTAGTTGGCGTGGTGGTCCAGCTCCACGTTGAGGACGATGGCGACCTCGGGGGTGTACTTGTGGAAGCTGCGGTCCGATTCGTCGGCCTCGGCGACGAAGATGTCGCCCGCGCCGTGCAGCGCGTTGGAGCCGGGCGCGTCCAGGTCGCCGCCGATGGCGTACGACGGCTCCAGGCCCAGCTCGGTGAGCGAGACGGCCAGCATCGAGGTGGTCGTGGTCTTGCCGTGCGTGCCCGCCACGGCGATCGGGCGCAGCCCCTCCATCAGCGCGGCGAGCGCGTCGGAGCGGTGCACCACCGGGATGCCCAGTTCGGCGGCGCGGGCCAGCTCGGGGTTGTCCTCGCGGATCGCCGAGGAGACGACGACACAGCTCGCGTCGTCGGCGAGGTGCCCGGCCGCGTGCCCGATGTGCACGGTGGCACCGGCCGTCCGCAGCGCCTCGACGGTCGCCGACTCCTTGGCGTCGCTGCCGGCCACCTTCGCGCCGCGCTGGGCGAGGATCTTCGCGATCCCCGACATCCCGGCGCCGCCGATGCCGATGAAGTGCGGTCGGTCCATGGCGGTAGGAAGGCCGGGTGCCATGTGGTTCTCCCCAGAGTGCGGTACGACGGTGAGCGGGCCCCCGACGGGGCGCCGCCCAAGCCTATGCCGATCTCGTACCTTCTTTGACAGCCGACGTCACTGGGCCTTGCTGTGCGAGAACAGCTTCAGCACCGGCACCCCCACCTTGTGCCGCGCCCGTGACGCCCAGTCCCGGTGGAAGAACTCCTCGACGTAGTGCGGATCGGTCAGCACGATCACCTCGTCGGCGGACACCTCCGCGACGAGGGACTTCAGCGCGTCCAGCGGATGGTCCTCGACCAGCCGCCCCTCGGCCCGGCTCCCCGAGGCGCGCAGCGCCTGCACGGAGACGTCGAGGGCCTGCTGCCCGACGCTCCTGGCGTCGTCCCCCTCAGGGGTCTCGTGCTCCCGCACCGCCTCGTCCAGTTCACCGAGCGCGATGTCGTCGATGGCCCGCAGCAGGCGGTCCGCCTGGTCGCCGCGCGGCTGGAGGAGTACGTGGAAGGTGACCGGCTCGTCTCCGTGCAAGGTGGTGACGAACTCCACGTCGGCGGACGTCAAGGCCTTCTCGATCATCAGAACGCTTGTGAACACCAAACGCCTCTTCTCCTCCGTGGGCCCCGACAGGGCCGCTGCGGAAACCATCCTGCCCCGTGCCGCCACGGTTTCTGCCGGTACTTAAGTCTGCCCTCCGGAAGGTAAACGGAACGACAGATTCCGCTGCTTTCAGGACCGACGGTAACGGCCGAACAGGAATCCGGCTTCCTCCAGGAGGGACACGAGGGAGAAGTGCCGCGGCACGGCGACCGGCGGGCCCCCGGCGATGCGCTGCGCGGCGCCCGCCGTGAGCATGGGCGACAGGGTCAGGCACATCTCGTCCAGCACCTCCGCGGCGATCAGCTGGCCGAGCAGCCGGGGCCCGCCCTCGGTGAGCAGCCGGGTGTGGCCGAGTTCCGCGAGGGCGTGCACCGCGCGGGCCGGGTCGACGCCCATGCCGTCGCCCGCGACCACCACCCGGGCGCCGGCCTTCTCGGCGGCGGCGACCCGGTCCGGGGCGGCCGCGGCCCCGGTGAGGATCAGCGTGGGCACCAGGGGCGAGGTGAACAGCGGCAGCGAGAAGTCCAGGGCCAGGCCGGCGGTGACGACCGCGATCGCCGGTGCCGGGCCCTGTCCGGCGGCCTTGCGGGCCCCTGCGAACTCGGCACGCGCGCGTGCCGGGCGGTAACCCTCCTGGCGTACCGTTTCCGCGCCCACCACGACGACGTCCGCGAGCGCCCGAAGGGTGCCGAAGATGCGCATGTCGGCGGCGCAGGAGATGGGCTGCGAACGCCCGTCGTGCTGCGCGGCGCCGTCCAGGGTGGAGACCATGTTGGCCCGCAGCCAGGGCTGCGGGCCGCCCGGCCCGGGCTCCGGGTAGGCGTAGGCGGCGGCGAGCTCGGCCAGGCTCCACTCCCGGTCCGCCGGCGCACCGGCCCCGACGCCGGCGGCTCCCCCACCGCCCTCTCCCCCCGTCCCCTCACCTGGGGCCAGGGAGTCGCGGGCTGCTGTCTGGTCGGTCACAGGGAACAGGCGTCGCATGTCGTGCAGTGTGACACGGCGCTTAGCATGGGTAATCGTGTCGTCCTCCACCACCGCCCCCGGATCCGGCCCCCTGACCGACGCGGGCCCCCTGTCCCTGTGCGCCCGCGAGCCGCACGTCCCCGCGGACCGGCTGGTCGCCGAGATGGTGCCGCCGCCGCGCTTCGACTCGGTCCGCTTCTCGACGTACCTCCCGGACCCGAACCAGCCGAGCCAGACCGAGGCCGTAGGGGTCCTGGAGGGCTTCGCGGCCGGGCTCGGCGGGGCGCACGCCTCCGGCGCCGGCAAGCGCGGATTCTTCGGCTTCGGCAGGGCCAAGGCGGCCAAGGCCCCGGCCGGGCCGCGCGGGGTCTACCTGGACGGTGGTTACGGCGTCGGCAAGACCCATCTGCTCGCCTCCCTCTGGCACGCCACCCCCGCCGAGCCCTCCCGGAAGGCGTTCGGCACGTTCGTGGAGCTGACGAACCTGGTCGGCGCCCTCGGCTTCCAGCAGACGGTGCAGACCCTGTCCGGGCACAGCCTGCTGTGCATCGACGAGTTCGAGCTGGACGACCCGGGCGACACCGTCCTGGTCTCCACGCTGCTCGGCAAGCTGGTCGACGCGGGCGTCGCGCTCGCCGCCACCTCCAACACGCTGCCCGGCAAGCTGGGCGAGGGCCGGTTCGCCGCCGCCGACTTCCTGCGCGAGATACAGGGGCTGTCGGCGCACTTCCGCACCCTGCGCATCGACGGCGAGGACTACCGCCACCGCGGCCTGCCCGAGGCCCCGAAGCCCTTCTCCGACGAGGAGGTGGCGAAGACGGCGTACGCCACCGAAGGCGCCTCGCTGGACGACTTCCCGCATCTGCTGGAGCACCTCGCGCGGGTCCACCCGAGCCGGTACGGCGCGCTGACCGACGGGGTCAGGGCCGTGTGCCTGACCGGCGTGGAGCCGGTGCCCGACCAGTCGACGGCGCTGCGGCTCGTGGTGCTCGCGGACCGGCTCTACGACCGTGAGGTCCCGGTGCTGGCCTCGGGGCTGCCGTTCGACCGCCTCTTCAGCGAGGAGATGCTGAACGGCGGCTACCGCAAGAAGTACTTCCGCGCGATATCCCGGCTCACCGCGCTGGCCCGGGACGCCAAGGGGCTCGTCGGCGCCTGACACCGCCCTCCAGTCGATCAAGCTGCCGCGGGTCAAGGGCGAGTTCACGCCACGCGACCCGCACTTTCCACGCTCTCTTGTGCGCGTAACGCGCAGTTAACCCTGCAAAGGCCTTCGCCGGGTTACCGTGTCTCTTGACCATTCATTGACCAATGCTTGGTCTGGACAAGAGGCATGGATCCACGGCGGGAGGTGCGCATGTTCCGAGGTGCGACGGCCCGGACCCTGCTCGCCCTGCTCGCCGCCACACTGCTCGCGTTCCCGCTCTTCGCTCCCGCGGGATCCTTCGCATCCGCGCACACGCTCAGCCAGGCTCAGGCCAAGGCCGAGCCCGGAATCGCCTCTCCCGTCAAGCCGGCGCGCGACGGTGGCGCCTCAGTGCGCGTTCCAGGCTGCCCGGGCGACCCCGTGGGCGTTCCGCACCTGCGCGACAGACAGCGCTGCTCGACCGCCTGCTGCGCGCAGGAACACCCGCTCATAGCCGGCCGGGCCGTCGGCGACACCGACGCCCCGGGCACCCCCGGTGCCGTCGAGCCGCACGGCCCGAGACCCCCAAGAGCTCACACCCCGGCGGCACTTCAGGTCTTCCGCTGCTGACAGCCGGTCAGCTCGGGTCCGGCCACCGGGCCTTTTCTCGCCCCCCACAATCCGTCGTTCAAGTCCGACGCGCCCGTGCAGGCGCGCCAGGAGGAACCCACACCCATGCAGCCCCTCATCGACAACGCCCGTAGCTTCGGACAACGCCCTGAGGAGTTCGCCGGGCTCGCCGAAGGCCAGTCCCCGCAGGTGCTCTTCATCACCTGCTCCGATTCCCGGGTCGTCCCGGCCCTGATCACGGGCGCCCGCCCCGGCGAGCTGTTCGAGCTGCGCACCGCGGGCAACATCGTCCCGCCGCACACCTCCGAGCACCCCACCAGTGAGGCCGCCACCATCGAGTACGCCGTGCAGGTGCTCGGCGTCCGCGACATCGTCGTCTGCGGCCACTCGCACTGCGGCGCGGTCGGCGCGCTGGTGCGCGGCGACGACCTGACCGCCGTACCGGCCGTGCGCGACTGGCTGGCGCACGCCACCCCGCGCCCGGCCGGCGCGGCCGAGGACCCGGAGGTCGCCGAGGGCGTGCAGGCCCATGTCCTGACCCAGCTGCTGCGGCTGCGCTCCTACCCCTGTGTCGAGCGCCGGATCGCGGAGGGCCGACTGGGCCTGCACGCCTGGTACTACGAGGTGCACACCGGCGCCGTACGGGCGCACCGCCCGCAGACCGACACCTTCGAGTCCCTGTGAGCGCGCCGATGACCACCAGGAATCCCTTCATATCCCGTTTCCCCCACGCGCGGCAGGACTTCGCCGCGTCCCTCGTCGTCTTCCTGGTCGCGCTGCCGCTGTGCGTCGGCGTGGCCGTCGCCTCCGGAGTCCCGGCCGAACTGGGCCTGGTCACCGGCATCGTGGGCGGCCTCGTCACCGGGCTGATGCGCGGCAGCAGCCTGCAGGTGTCGGGGCCGGCCGCCGGCATGACCGTCCTCGTCTTCGAGGCGGTCAAGGAGTACGGCCTGCCGGTGCTCGGCGTGATCGTGCTCGCCGCCGGAGCGATCCAGGTGGCCATGGGCCTGCTGAGGCTCGGCCGCTACTTCCGCGCCATCTCGGTCTCCGTCGTCGAGGGCATGCTGGCCGGAATCGGTCTGGTCCTCATCGCCGGACAGCTGTATCCGGCGCTGGCGGCGAAAGCGCCCGATTCCGGTCTGGGCAAGATCGCCGGGCTGCCCGGGGCGTTCTGGGACGCCCTCGGCGCAGGCGCGGCCCTCGCCTCGCTCGCCGTGGCGGCGGGCACGATCGCGGTCCTGCTGCTGTGGAAGCACGCCCCGGCGAAGGTGCGCGCCCTCCCCGGCCCGCTGGCCGCGGTCGGCCTCGCCACGCTGGCCGCGTTCGCGCTGGACCTGCCGGTCGCCACCGTGGAGGTGCGGGGCCTGCTGGGATCGATCCAGCCGCCGCCGCTCAGCGCCTTCGGCGAACTGGCGAGCGTCGGTGTGCTCGGCACGGTCGTCGCGTTCACGCTGATCGCGTCCGCCGAGTCGCTGTTCAGCGCGGCGGCCGTGGACCGGCTGCACTCCGGACCGCGCACCGAGTACGACAAGGAGCTGGTCGCCCAGGGAGCCGGCAACGCGGTGTGCGGTCTGCTGGGCGCGCTGCCGATGACGGCGGTGATCGTGCGCAGCGCGGCCAACGTCCAGGCGGGCGCCCGGACGAAGGCCTCCCGGGTCATGCACGGTGTGTGGCTGCTGCTGTTCGCCGCGCTGCTGCCGGACGTGCTGGCGTACATCCCGATCCCGGCGCTCGCCGGCATCCTGATCTACTCGGGCGCCAAGCTGGTGCCGGTCCGGGCGCTCGCGGGACTGTGGCGCGAGAACCGGGGCGAGGCCCTGATCCTGGCCGTGACCGCGGTCGCGATCGTGGCGGTCAGCATGTTCGAGGGCGTGCTGGTCGGCCTGGCGCTCGCGGTGGTCAAGACCGCCTGGGAGGCCTCGCACATCAAGCTGGAGGTCATCGACAAGGGGGCGGGTCCGGTCGACGCCCGCCTGTCGGGCAACGCGACGTTCCTGCGGCTGCCGAAGATCCTCGACAGCCTGGAGTCCCTCCCCCAGGACCGCCCGGTCCGCCTGGACCTGTCCGGCCTGCACCACCTGGACCATGCCTGCCGCACGGCCCTGGAGAACTGGGCCGAACGCCACAGCGCGGCCGGTACGGAACCGGTGAAGGTCACGCTGGCCCAGGCCGCCTGACGGCCACCGCCCAAGCCGTCCGGCAGCCGATGACCCGGCCGCCGGACGGCCCCTGTCCCCGGGCCGGGATGCCGACGCCCCTCGGCATCCCGGCCCGGCCCTTGTGGGCCCGGCCTTCCACGACCTCTCGGCAGACCGGCCCAATCGGCTTATGGTTGCAGGAGCGGACAAAAGCGGACCTCTGGCGTGAGGAGGTCACCATGCTCTCTGAGTTGCTGGGCGCGATCGCGGCGGCGGGCTCCGCCGGTGTGGTCTATCTGGCGATGGCTGCCCGGGTCGTCAAGCAGTACGAACGCGGCGTGCTCTTCCGGCTCGGCCGGGTCACCGGGGACGTACGTACACCCGGCCTCGCCCTGGTGATCCCGTTCGTGGACCGGCTGTACAAGGTCAACATGCAGATCGTCACCATGCCGATCCCGGCCCAGGAGGGCATCACCCGCGACAACGTCACCGTCCGGGTGGACGCGGTCGTCTACTTCCGCGTGATCGACCCGGCGAGTGCCCTGGTGAAGGTCGAGGACTACAAGTTCGCGGTGTCGCAGATGGCCCAGACGTCGCTGCGCTCGATCATCGGCAAGAGCGACCTGGACGATCTGCTGTCCAACCGCGAGAAACTCAACCAGGGCCTGGAGCTGATGATCGACAGCCCGGCCGTCGGCTGGGGCATCCAGGTGGACCGGGTGGAGATCAAGGACGTCTCCCTGCCGGACACGATGAAGCGGTCCATGGCCCGCCAGGCCGAGGCGGACCGCGAGCGCCGGGCCCGGATCATCAACGCCGACGCCGAACTGCAGGCCTCCAAGAAGCTCGCCGAGGCCGCCCAGCAGATGGCCGACACCCCCGCCGCACTCCAACTTCGGCTGCTGCAGACGGTGATGGCGGTGTCGGCCGAGAAGAACTCCACGCTGGTGCTGCCCATCCCGGTGGAGTTGCTGCACTTCCTGGAGCGGGGCAACCAGCCCCCGCCGAACGGCACCGGCACCCAGCACACGCCCGCCGTCGGTGAGGAGCGGCGGGCACCGCGGGCCGAGGAGGCACCGCGCGCGCTGGGCGGGGACGGTGCGGGGCCCGCGGCGGCCCGCGGCGGCGTACCACCGGCGCTGGACGGCGACGAGGTGCGGACTGCGCCGGCTGGTGACGGGCTGCACGATGCGCCGGGCAGCGAGGACGCGCGGCCGACGCCGGGTGGTGACCAGGTGCGCGGCGCGCTCGGTGGCGACGTGCCGCGCGCGCCGGGCGCCGAGGGCGCCGGGCCCGCGCCGCAGGGCGACGGCGCGCCGGACGGTGACGGAGGGGCGCGGTCCGGCTAGCGTGCCGGGCATGCGGAAGAGCGTGGCGGCCCTGGTGGCCGTGCTGGCCGGTGCCGCCGTCGCCGGGTGCGGGGGCGGCGGCGCGGGCGGTACGAGCCAGGAGAGCGCGAGCGCGCCACCTGCGACGGCGGCCGGGCGCATGACGGTGACGAGCACCGCGTACGCCGAGGGCGGCACGTTTCCGCGCCGCTTCACCTGCGACGGCGAGAACGTCTCGCCCCCGCTCGCCTTCGCCGGCGTACCCGCCCGGACGGCTTCCCTGGCGCTGCTCCTCCAGGATTCCGACGCCCCGCACGGCACGTTCACGCACTGGCTGGCGTGGGACATCGGCGCGCGCACCACGCGCCTGCCGGCAGGCGCGCGTCCGCCGGGCGCGAGCGAGGGCCGCAACGACTACGGGAAGACCGGCTACGGCGGCCCCTGCCCGCCCCGTGGCGACCGCCCGCACCGCTACGTCCTGACCGTGTACGCCACCGACCGTCGCCCGTCCCTCGCCGCGAACGCCACCCCGGCCGACCTTGTGCGCGCGCTGTCCGGGCACACCCTCGCCGAGGGCACGCTGACCGGCCGGTACGGCCGCTAGTGCCCCGGCAGGCAACGTTCGCCCATCACGGAGCTGCGTCCGGTGCGTGCTGTCGGCATGCCGGCCGGAAGTCCTCGTACTGGGCGTACGTGGGCTTTCGGCCGGTGCGGCGTGTGGGGGGCACCTCCCGCGCAGCGGGGGAGCGTGCCGGGCGTCGCGACGGGGCGAACGCCGCCTGCCCGGGCACGAGCCCCGGCCCCCGGCGGACCGCGCGGCCCCGCCCGCGTCGCCGGGCGTCCTACGCTGGACGTATGGGCGACGAGGACGACACGGCGTACTGCACGATCGTCGATACGGCGAAACCGCCGGAGACCGACGGCCCGCCGTACGCCGAGTGCGTGCTGTGCCGGGAGCCGACGCAGTACCCGGAGTCGTACAAGGGCATCACGCTGTGCCCCCGGTGCGAGTGGCAGGAGGCGCAGCGCACCGCCTGTTCCGGGTGATCTCCCCGCTCAGGGCGACCGGCGGTCGCTGAGCCAGGCGGCCGCGGCGAAGGCGGCGGCGGTGAGCACCAGGGCTCCCGCCAGCGGCAGCAGCGGCACCGGCGCCCGGCCGGTCTGCGAGCCGTTGACCAGGCCGCTGACCGCCGCCCGTGCCGGGGAGCCGGTGAGGACCACCGACAGCAGCGCGCCCAGCAGCATCGCGGGCACGGCGCGGCCGGTGGAGCGCAGTACCGGCCGGTTGGTGAGCGCGCCGACGGCCGCTCCGATCAGCCCGCAGGCGAGCGTGGCCGGCAGCCCCGCCGCGCCGGCCGCCACCCGGGGCACGTGGACCTGGTGGCCGTTGTCCGCGGGGGCGCTGATCAGCGTCACCACCGCGGTCGCCGCCACCCCGAGCACCGCCGCCGCGAGCAGCGCGGTCACCAGGGCGGCGAGATGCGCGCGTACGGGACCGCGGGCGGCGGCGACGCAGGCGCGGGCCGCGTCCGGCTCGCCGGTGACGCAGATGCGCACCAGCCAGGCCGCCACCGGCAGCAGGCCCGCGGCCGTGTAGCCGAGCGAGTCGAGGACGGGCTGACCGCTCTGCACGCCGATCCCCAGGTACGCGGCGTACAGGATCACCGGCGGCAGCCAGCGCTGGGAGCGCACCAGCAGTTCCGTCTGGTAGCGCAGGAGTGCGGTCATGAGCGGCTTTCCGGGTCGGGGGGCGGTGGTACCGGGCCGTCGGGGTCCGGTGCGGGGTCGGGGGGCGGGGTCACGCGCACGACGTGCCAGGGCGGGCGGGCCGCGAGCAGGGCGCGCAGCAGGACGTCCGAGTGGGAGACGGGGACGGTGAGGCGGTAGCTGCCGGGTGCCGTCTCCTCGGCGGTGGCGAGGGTCCGTGCCGCGTCGGGCGGCAGCGCCGCGCCGGCCGGCCCCCGCGCGACGACCTCGGTGCGCGGCCCGGCCAGCGGACTCCCGCTCCGGGTACGCCGGTCGAGCCCACCGTCGCGCACGGTGTAGACCGCGTCGGGCGCTCCGGCCAGCCGACGGGGGTCGTGGTCGACGAACACCACGGCGCCCCCGGTGGCGGTCCGTTCGGCGACCGCCCGCTCCAGCTCGGCCCGCGCGGCCGTGTCCAGACCGGTCCAGGCCTCGTCCAGCACCAGCAGTTCCGGCTCGCCGAGCAGGGCCTGGGCGACGGCGACCTTCTGGCTGCTGCCCTTGGACAGCCGCGCCATCGGGGTGTCGGCGTGGGCGCCGGCGCCGAACCGCTCCAGCCAGGCGCCCGCGGCCCGCCGCGCCGTGCGGCGGCTCAGGCCGTGCACCGTGCCGAGGTGGGTGAGGTAGCCGAGCGGGGTGAAGGGGAGCGCCGAGGGGAAGCGCTCGGGGACGTACGCCGTCCGCGGGCGCCCGGTGACACGGCCCTCCGTCGGGGCGTCCAGGCGGGCGAGGAGGCGCAGCAGGGTGGATTTTCCGGTGCCGTTGGCTCCTTCTATGCGAGTGAGAGTGCCGGGCGCGATGGCGAGGTCGACGCCTCGTAACACCCAGGGGCCGCGGATGCCGTAGCGGCGGCCCACGGCGGACAGGCGTAGGTCACGTTGCATGGACCGATTGTCATCGGTGCGGGCCCCCTTAAGGTTGACCGGTGTGAGCCCTGATTCCACACCGCCGAGCGATCGTCCCGTCCAGGCCGAGCCGAACCCCCGTGACGAGGCGCCGCAGTTCGTCCTGCCCCTCGTCGTCCGGATCGAGCGCGCCGCACCGCCCGCCCGTACCGACGCGCTGGAGACGGCCGCCCGGGCCGTGCTGACGCTGCTCGCGGACGAGCGGGCCGGCGGGGACGGCGAGTGGGCCGAGGCGGTGCGCAGCTGGGAGGACGCGCGGATCCGGAAGGTGGTCCGGCGGGCCCGGGGCGCCGAGTGGCGGCGGGCCGAGGCGCTGCCCGGGATCACGGTGACCGGCAAGTCGGCGCAGGTGCGGGTGTTCCCGCCGATCCCGCTCGACGGCTGGCCGGCGGACCTGGCGAAGCTCCAGGTGTCCGGCACCGAGCTGGACGACCCGGAGCCGCCGCTCGCGGCCGACCCGGCCCAGCCCGTGCTGTGGCTGAACCCGGAGCTGGAGATGTCGGCGGGCAAGGCGATGGCCCAGGCGGGGCACGGCGCCCAGCTGGCCTGGTGGGCGCTGTCCGGGGCGGAGCGTGCGGCCTGGCGGGACGCGGGCTTCGCGCTCGGCGTGCGCGCGGCCGCCCCCGCCGACTGGGCGCGGCTCACCGGAGGCGGGCTGCCGGTGGTGCGGGACGCCGGCTTCACCGAGATCGCGCCGGGTTCCTGCACGGTCGTCGCCGATCACCCGGCGCTGCGCTAGGAGAGGCCGATGACGCGGGTCGACGGGCGGGTCGAGCGGGGCAACCGCACCCGGCGGCTGGTGCTGCGCCGTGCGGTGGACATCGCCTCGGTCGAGGGCCTGGAGGCGCTCAGCGTCGGCCGGCTCGCCGCCGAGCTGGAGCTGAGCAAGAGCGGGGTGTTCGCGCTGTTCGGCTCCAAACAGGAGCTTCAGCTGGCCACCATGCGGGCGGCGGCGCGCATCTTCACGGACCGGGTGCTCGGGCCCGCCGCCGAGACCCCGCCCGGCATCGGCCGGGTGTGGCGGCTGTGCGAGCTGTGGCTGGAGTACTCGCGCGACCGGGTCTTCCCGGGCGGCTGCTTCTTCTACGGCGCCATGGCCGAGTACGACGCCCGTACCGGCCCGCTGCACGACGCCGCGGTCCGCGCCCAGCGCGACTGGTCGGCGCGCGTGGAGGGCGTGCTCGAGGAGGCCCGTACGGCGGGCCAGCTGCGGGCCGGCACGGATGTCGGCCAACTCGCCTTCGAGGTGGTGGCGTTGCTGGAGACGGCGAACGCCCTGTCGGTGCTGCACGGCGAGGACACCGCCTACCGCAGGGCGCGGGTGGCCATCGCGGCCCGGCTGCGCGACGCGGCCGCGGCCAGCGCGCCGTTCCCCCAAGTCCCCTGATTCGGCGACCCGTTGACCCGGTCCGGACGACTGCAAGAAGCGCCCGAAAAAATAAGCACGATCGTTCGCTTTGTTTTATGCTCGCGCCATGACTGGGACCGGAACGGATTTCGTGGAGCTCGACCGGGTCGCCGTCCAGGAGGCCGTGCGCCTGGTGGACCTGGCCACGGCCGCGGACTGGACGCGGCCGACCCCCTGCGCGGGCTGGGACCTGCGCCGGCTCGTCGCCCACATGACCGCGCAGCACGTCGGGTTCGCCGCCGCGGCGCGGGGCGCAGGGCGGGAGCCGGAGCACTGGCGGGAACCCGAGGACATGCGCGAGCCCGCCCGCGAGCACCGGTCGGCCGCGGACTCGGCGCTCAGGGCCTTCGCCGAACCGGGCGTGACCGGGCGGGAGTTCACGCTGCCGAACCTGGGCGGCATTCCGGGTGACCGGGCCGTGAGCTTCCACTTCGTCGACTACGTGGTGCACGCCTGGGACGTCGCCGCCGCCCTCGGCACCAGGGTCGAACTGCCCGAACACGTCCTCGCCGGCGCGCTCGCCGTGGCCCGTGCCGTACCCGCCGACCCGGACCGGCGCGGCCCCGGCTCCTCCTTCGGCCCGGCGCTGGAGGTGCCCGAGGGCACCGGCCCGCTGGCGGCGGCGCTGCGGCTGCTGGGCCGCAGCCCCGAGCGGTGGCCGGCCGGGGCGGCCTGACCCCGGGCGGACTCCCGGATTCCGAGCCGAACCTCAAATGTTGCTCTGAACGCGACAAGAAGGGGATTCGTGCCCGCCCGCCGGGGCGATACCTCCGCCATGCGCACGAGGGGAGGGGCCATGCGCCGACTGGGCACGGGGATCGGCTGGCGGCCGGAGATCGCGGACGCGGTGGAGCGGATGCCGGGGGTGGACTGGGTGGAGGTCGTGGCGGAGAACGTCTGCCCCGGCCACCTCCCGGAGTCGCTGCTGCGGCTGCGCGAGCGCGGCGTGACCGTGATCCCGCACGGCGTCTCCCTGGGCCTCGGCGGTGCCGACCGGCCCGACGCGGGGCGGCTGGCGGCGCTCGCGGAGCGCGCGGAGGCGTTCGGATCGCCGCTGGTCACCGAGCACATCGCGTTCGTCCGCGCGGGCGGGGCGCTCACCGCCTCGGCCCCGCTGGAGGCCGGGCACCTGCTGCCGGTGCCGCGCACCCGGGACGCCCTGGACGTGCTGTGCGAGAACGTCCGCATCGCCCAGGAGTCCCTGCCGGTTCCGCTGGCGCTGGAGAACATCGCCGCGCTGTTCTCCTGGCCGGGCGAGGAGCTGACCGAGGAGCGGTTCCTGTCGGAGCTGGTCGAGCGCACCGGCGTACGGTTGCTGATCGACGTGGCCAACCTGCACACCAACCACGTCAACCGGGGTGAGGACCCGGCCCGGGCCCTGGCCGGGCTGCCGCTGGAGGCGCTCGCCTACGTCCATGTCGCGGGCGGCTTCGAGCGCGACGGGGTGTGGCACGACAGCCACGCCCACTCGGTGCCGCGCCCGGTCCTCGACATCCTGACCGACCTCGCCTCCCGGACCGCCCCGCCCGGGGTGCTGCTGGAGCGGGACGAGAACTTCCCCGCACCCGCCGAGCTGGAACGGGAGCTGGCCCTGATCCGGGACGCGGTGACGGCCGGGCGGGAGAAGACCGGCACCGGTGGCGGTACGGGGGCCGCCACCGGTGCCCGTACGGCGGCGGGCGGGGCCGGCGGCGTCGCCGTGCTCACGCGGCCGACGGTCGCCGCGCGCGAGCGGGTCGGCGTCGCCCAGGCCGCGGTCCTGTCCTCGCTGGTGGCCGGTACGCCGCTGCCCGAGGGCTTCGACCGGGCCCGGATGCGGGTGCAGGCGCGGGCCCTCGCGGCGAAGCGCGCGGACGTGGTGGCCAGAGTGGCACCGGAGCTGCCGGTGATCCTCGGCGCCGGCTACCGGGAGCTGTTCCTGCGGTACGCACGCGAGCACCCGATGACCGGCGGCTACCGCCGCGACGCCCTGACCTTCGCCGCACACCTGCTCACCACCGGCCGCCCGCAGGACACGGCCGCCCGCCGCGAGCTGCGGCAATGGTGGCTGGACCGGGCCGGCCCCACCCCCCGGCGCCCCCGGGGACGCATGGCCCGCACGGCGCGCAGGATCCTGCCGCGACAGCGGCACTGAGCAGGTGTGGGGTCGCTCACCAGCGACGATCGGGCGGAAGCGGCCCCGAGCGGCCGCGGAGGACGGCGCGACCAGCCACAACACGCCTCACGGCCGCCGGTGCGCCGCGGCGGTCACGGCGGTGGCGCGCACCTCGCCCCGCCCCCGCGGAGAGGCGCCGCCAGTAATATGCCAAATCGCATCACACCCCTAGGCACACTCGCGTGCGGTGCGGTTACAGGAGGCGCCATGCGACCCCGACCCCCGATCAAGGGCCGAGGCATCATCAGCGGCACCGGGCTGGTCATCACGGCACTCGCGGCGACCGCCGCGGCACTGCTCTACCCGATCTGGTCCTACGCCGACCGGCAGGACACGGCCGACGCGAGCACGCTCAGCGCGCAGACCGTCGCCACGCCCTACGGCCCGCTGTCCGCCCAGGACAAAAACTTCATCACCCAGGTCCGGCTCGCCGGGCTCTGGGAGCTGCCCGCCGGCGAGCTGGCGCAGCACAAGGGCACCACGGCGGCCGTCCGCACCGCGGGGCAGCATCTGGTCGACGGGCACACCTCGCTGGACACGCACGTCCGCACGGTCGCCACCCAGCTCGGGGTGCCCCTGCCGAACGAGCCGAACGCCCAGCAGAAGCAGTGGCTCACCACCCTGGACAAGGCGCAGGGCCAGGACTTCGACCGCCAGTTCACGAGCATCCTGCGCGCCGCACAGGGCCGGACGTACACGCTGGCCGCCGAGGTACGCGCCGACACCCAGAACTCCCTGGCCCGCGACCTGTCCGACGACGCGAACGCGACCGTCCTGGACTACATCAAGGTCCTGGAGGCGACGGGCTACGTCGACTTCGCCGGGCTCGCCAAGGAGCTGGCGGCCTCCCCCAGCCCCGTGCCGAACCCGCCGGCCGTCGTCCCGAGCGCCGCCGTACCGGTGACGCCGGCGCCGTAGCCCCCGCCGGACAGCGGCGAACGGAACGTCACATACCGGCCACACTCCGTCCGGATAATGAACAGGGCATGGCGCTCACCCAGACCTCTGGCATAGAAACTTGTCATGTTCTGGGTCCTTCTCCTGCTCCTGGCCTGGGCTTTCGCCGGTACGGCGTGCACCCGGCTGTGCCTGGCGGCCGTGCACGCGGCGGCACTGGACGCGGATGCCGCGCCGGCGGACCGGCGGCACGAGCACGATCTGACGCTCTACGAGGCCGCCTTCCTCTCCGGCGGCCCCGCCCGGGTCGCCGATGTGACGCTCGTCTCGATGGCCCGCCAGCGCCGCCTGCTGCTCGCGCACACCGGCTGGGCCACCGTGGTGGACCCGCGCGGCCGCGACGAGATCGAGCAGTCCGTCATCGGGGCCATAGGGCCGGAGGGACAGTCCCGGATCCAGCCCGTACGGGCACGCGCGGCCGGCGCCGAGGCGGTACGGCGGCTCGCCGACCGGCTGGAGCGGGCCGGGCTCGCCGTCCCCGAGGGCGCGGGCGGGACCGTGGGGACGGCCGTGCGCCAGGTGCGGGCCGCCGCACTCACCGCGGCGGCGCTCGGCGTGACCGCGCTGCTGGCGCCCGTCCACACCGGGACCCCGCGGCTGCTGGTCGCCCTGTGGTTCGCCCTCCCCCTCACGCTCTGCCTGAGCTGCCTGGTGATCGCCCGCTTCGAGGTGCATCCGTACTCCCGGTGGGCCTCACCGGCCGGGCTGCGGCTGCTGGGGGCGCTCAGCCGCGGGCAGGGCGGGGACGAGCGGTCGTTCCTCACCTCGGTCGCCGTCCGCGGGACCCGCGCGATCGGCGAACCGGAGCTGCGCGCGGCCTTCACCCACCGCGACCAGCCCTGGCGGGAGTGAGCGCGCGCTCCAGAGCACGCGAGGGGGCGCATCGGGGCATTGACGCCGACACCGGCCGGGCGGTGCTTGCCTTCCCCCACGGCCGGCCGAAACATCCCTTGTGTCGTCGCGGGGCCTGGCAGCCGTGCCATCGCCGCCGCCACGCGGAAGGGATACGCGATGAGAGCTGCCGCCCTGTACTCGGCCGCCGGGTCCTTGCTCCTGACCACCCTGGCCGTCGCCCCGGCGGGACACGCGCTCGACGCCGCGCCCGGTGCTCCCGGCATCGCCGAGGTGCGCGGCACCGCGGTGGCCGCGGCCCGCGCCCGCGCGCGGGGCATCGACTTCGGCGCGTGCTCCGCCGCCGACATCCCCCGGGCGCCGAGCGGCCTGCGGTGCGGCACGGTGCGCGTCCCGCTGGACTACGCGCATCCCGACGGCACGCAGATCGAGCTGACCGTCAGCCGGAGCGCGGCGACCCAGAAGGACCCGCGCAACAGCAAGAGGCGGGTGCCCCGGCAGGGCGCCCTCGTCTACAACCCCGGCGGTCCCGGCGGCTCCGGCATGTACTTCCCGCTGATCGGCGCGGACCCGGCGTGGCAGGGCATCGCCGCCGCCTACGACCTCGTCGGCTACGCCCCGCGCGGCGTGGGCCGCTCGGCGCCGCTGTCCTGCGAGGACCCCCAGCACTTCTTCACGGGCCCCAGCGCTGCACCGGTGCACCCGTCGGAGGCGTACAAGCGGCAGCGCGTCGCGCGGGCGAAGGCCTACGCGCGCGGCTGCGCCCAGCGCTCCGGGGGCAAGCTGCGCTTCTACACCTCCCTGAACAACGCCCGCGACCTGGACGTCCTGCGGGCCGCGCTGGGCGAGGACCGGCTGACCTTCGTGGGGGCGTCGTACGGCACCTACTTCGGGGCGCTGTACGCCTCGATGTTCCCCGCGCACGTACGGCGCATGGTGCTGGACTCGGCGGTGAACCCGGCCCCGGAGAAGATCTGGTACCGCGACAACCTCGACCAGTCGGCCGCGTTCGAGGAGCGCTGGGCGGACTTCAAGAACTGGATCGCCCGCCACGACGACGTCTACCGGCTCGGGAACACGGCGCGGAAGGTGCAAGCCAGCTACGACACCGCGCGCGAGCGGCTGGCCGGGAAGGCGGCCGGCGGGAAGGTCGGCCCCGGTCAGCTCCAGAGCGCGTTCCTGACCGCCGGGTACGACGACGGCTACTGGCCGAGCCGGGCCGCGGCGCTCTCCGCCTATCTGAAGGGCGACCCGAAGCCGCTGGTCCGGCTGGCCGCGCCGACCGCGGACACCGCGGCGCAGGCGGAGAACATGAACGCGGTGTACACGGCCGTGGAGTGCAACGACGCCCCCTGGCCGACGGACTGGCGGACCTGGGACCGGGACAACACCCGGCTCGCCCGCACGGCCCCCTTCGAGACCTGGGACAACGCGTGGATGAACCTGCCGTGCGCCTACTGGCCGGCGCCCCGGCAGCAGCCGCTGGACGTGCGGACCGGACCGGGTGAGGTGCCGCCGGTGCTGATCCTGGCGGCCGAGCGGGACGCCGCGGCGCCGTACGCGGGCGCGCTGGAGATGCACCGGCGGCTGGCGGGCTCGGCGCTGGTGACCGAGCGGGACGCCGGGACGCACGGCATCGCGGGGGGCGCCAACCGTTGCGTCAACGCCCACTTCGAGGCGTACCTGCTGTGGGGGCGGGTGCCCGGCCGGCAGGCGTCGTGCGCACCGCGGGTTCCTCCGGCGGTGGGGCCGGCGAAGGCGTCACGGCGGGACTCGCCCACGAGCGCGGCCGCAACCCGCTGACGGCCTGCCGGGGTGCCGCGGTGTGCCGTCCGGCGGCCGCGGCCCCGCGTCGGCTCCGGGACGCCCTACGCCAGCCCCGCCACCAGGTCCGCGATGTCCTTGCGGCGGCCCGTGTAGAACGGGATCTCCTCACGGACGTGCCTGCGGGCCTCGGAGCCGCGCAGGTGGCGCATGAGGTCGACGATGCGGTGCAGCTCGTCGGCCTCGAAGGCGAGGACCCACTCGTAGTCGCCGAGGGAGAAGGAGGCGACCGTGTTGGCGCGCACGTCGGGGTAGCCGCGGGCCATCTTGCCGTGGTCGGCGAGCATGCGGCGGCGGTCCTCGTCCGGCAGCAGGTACCAGTCGTAGGAGCGCACGAAGGGGTAGACGCTGACGTAGTTGCGCGGCGTCTCGTCGGCGAGGAAGGCCGGGATGTGCGAGCGGTTGAACTCGGCCGGCCGGTGCAGCGCCATGTTGGACCACACGGGCTCCAGGGCGCGGCCCAGCTTCGTGCGGCGGAAGAGGTTGTACGCCTCCTGGAGCTGGTCGCTGGTCTCGGCGTGCCACCAGATCATGAGGTCGGCGTCGGCGCGCAGGCCGGAGACGTCGTAGGTGCCGCGGATCGTGACGTCCTTGGCGGCGAGCTGGTCGAACAGCTCCTGGACCTCGTCGGCGTAACCCGCGCGGTCCTCGGGCAGCACCTCCTTCAGCCTGAAGACCGACCACAGCGTGTAACGGATGACGTCGTTGAGGTCCTTGGCCAGCTTGCCCTTGTTCGGGATCCTGCCGGGCTCGGTGGTAGGGGCATCGTCGCTCATGGTTCTATTCTCCCGCTCCGCCGTGGAGACTTTGCACCGGGTTGGCCGTCAGCTCCCGGATTCCGTCCAGGTCGCCGCCGAGCTGGTCGACGGCCGCGTAGGCGCTCGCGATGCAGGCCGGGATGCCGACGCCGTCGTACTGGGCGCCGCACACGGCGAGGCCGGGCAGTTCGGCGACGCGCGCCCGGATGCGGGCCACGCGCGCGTGGTGCCCCACGGGGTACTGCGGCAGGCCGTCGGTCCACCGGGTGACCCGCGTCGCGAGGGGCTCGGCGTCCAGCCCCGTGGCCTCGCGCAGATCGTGCCGGGAGACCTCCACCAGGGCGGCGTCGTCGCGCTGCAGGATCTCCGTCTCGCCGTGGCGGCCGACGGAGGTGCGCAGCACGACCACGTCCGGGTCCTCCTTCGCGATCCAGCCCCACTTCTGGGAGGCGAAGGTCGAGGCCTTGATGGTGCGGCCGTCGACGGGCGGCACGAGGAAGCCGCTGCCCTCCGGGAGCGTCAGGTCCGCGCGCCGGTAGGCGAGCGTGACGAGGGCCATGGAGGCGTACTCGACGGCGGCGAGTTCGGCCGCCGCGGCCGGTGCCTCGGCACGCAGGAGGCCGGCCGCCGCACCGGCCGGGACCGCGACGACCACCGCGTCCGCGTGCAGCACCCGGTCACCGGCGACGACGCGCCATGCCGCGTCCTGCGGCGCGCCCGCGCGGTCGGCCTCCGCCCGCTCGTGCCCGGCCCCCGGCCGGGCCGTGCCGGTCCGGCGCAGCTCCCGCACCGGCATCCCGGTCAGGATCTCCCCGCCGCGCGTCCGTACCGCCTCGGCGACCGCGAGCGGGAGGCTTCCCACACCGCCCTCGATGCCCATGAAGACGGGGCCGGTCTGCCGGCCGGCCGCCGCCCTGGCCTGGATCTCGCGCACGCCCTCCGTGAGGGAGGCGTGGGTGCGGGCGGCCTGGAAGAGCTGGGGGACGGCCGAGCGCATCGAGATGCGGTACGCGTCGCCCGCGTAGACCCCGCCGAGCAGGGGCTCGACCAGGCGGTCGACGACCTCGCGGCCGAGCCGCGCGGCCACGTACTCCCCCACGGCCACGTCGTCGCCGACCTCGGTGCGGGGCAGGTCGGCGTCGCGCTCGATGCGGGCGAGGCCCTCGTCGGACAGCACGCCGCTGAGCGCGGCGGCGGTGCCGGGCACGCCCATCACGTGGCCCTTGGGCACGGGTCGCAGGGCGCCCCGGGTCCAGATCGAGGCGGTCGCGGTGGCCGGCGGCTGAAGACGGCCGTCGAGACCGACCTCGCGCGCGAGGGTGACCGCTTCGGGGCGGCGGGCGAGCATCGACTCGGCGCCCAGGTCGACCCGCACACCCGCGATCCCGCCGGGCAGCAGCTTGCCGCCGACGCGGTCCGCCGCCTCCAGCACGGTGACGCGCGCGCCGCGTTCGAGCAGCCGGTGGGCCGCGGCCAGCCCGGCGATACCGGCTCCGATGACGACGACGTGCTCCGTACGCGTACCCGTTGCGCTCATGTCCCCACTGTCTCAGACCCCACTGACACTCCGGCCGCGGCCCGGTGATCGCGGCGAGGCCGGACCGTGACCGCTTCGGAACCACGGCGCCCCCAACGTTCCCGCCCGCCCCTGCGTCGAAGGAGCGTCCCGGATGACCACCCTTCACCACCCTCGGGGGCACCACAGATGCGCACACGACCGTCACCACACTCACCACGTTCCGCACGCCGCCCCGTCCGGCCGCTGGCCGGGCTGCTGCTCGCGGCCTGTCTCGCGCTCACCGGGTGCGGCGGGGGCGGCTCGGGCGGTACCTCGGCCAAGTCCGCCGCGGACACCGGGGCACGGCAGCAGGGCACCGGCGGCGGCGCGGCCGGTGCTGCTCCATCGCCCCGACAGGCACCCGCGCTCCCACAGAGCGCCGTCGTGCGCACCGCCTCCCTGACCGTCGAGGTCAAGGACGCCGCCAAGGCCCTGGCCGAGGCCCGTACGACCGCCGAGCGCGCGGGCGGCTACGTCGGCGAGGAGACCACGAGCAGGGACGCCGACGGCCACGAGCGCACCCGGGTCGTCCTGCGCGTGCCGAGCGCGAGCTACGACCAGGTCCTCGCCGGTGTGCAGGGGACCGGCCGGCTGGTCGAGCGCACCGCGAAGGCGGTCGACGTCACCGACCAGGTCGTGGACGTCGACAGCCGGGTGCGCTCGCAGCGGATCGGAGTGGACCGGATCCGCGCGCTGATGGGCCGGGCGGACAAGCTCAGCGATGTCGTGTCCCTGGAGGGCGAGTTGAGCAGTCGCGAGGCCGATCTGGAGGCCCTGCTGGCGCGCCGGGCGTCCCTGAAGGACCGCACGAGCCTCGCCACCATCACCCTGTCGCTGTCCGAGCGGCCCGCGCACCGGGCCGCCGCGGACGGCGCCCCGGGCCTCGGGGACGCCCTGTCGGGCGGCTGGCACGTGTTCGTCACGATGCTGCGCTGGATCGCCCTCGCGCTCGGCGCCGCCCTGCCGTTCGCCGCCTTCGCGGCCCTGCCGGCGCTGGTGTGGCGGCGGCTCGTACGGCGCCGGCTGCCGCGCCGTGCCGAGCCCGCCCCCGTGATGACGGCGCTGGGCCCGCTGCCGTCGGCGCGCCCGGTACCGGATCCGGACGCGCCCGGTACCGGCCGGGACCGACCGGCGGGTGCCCCGTAGCGTCTTCCCCTCACCATGACCATGAGCGGTGGGCGCGGCGGGGCGGAACGGCTGGCCGTGATCGGCGGTGACGCCGCTGGTATGTCCGCGGCGTCCCGGGCACGCCGGCTGAAGCGGCCCGCCGAGCTGGAGATCGTGGCGGGATCCCCTACTGGGTGGGCGGCGACGTCCCCGAGGGGGACCACCTGATCGCCCGCACCCCGCAGGAACACCGCGCGCGGCATCGATCTGCGGCTGCGCGCGGAGGTCACCGGGATCGACGTGGCGGGACAACGGGTACGCGCGCGTCGACGTCGATTCCGGCGCCGAGACCTGGACGCCGTACGACACGCCCGTCATCGCCACCGGCGCCCGCCCGGTCCGCCCGGAGCTGCCCGGCGCGGACGCCCCCGGCGTGCATGGCGTGCGCACCCTGGACGACGGGCAGGCGCTGCTGGGGACGCCGGCACGCGCGCGTGGCCGCAGGGCCGTGGTCGTGGGCGCGGGCTACATCGGCGTCGAGATGGCCCGAGGCACTGCTCAACCGCGGCTTCGGGGTGACGGTCGTCAACCGCGGCGCCGAACCCGTGTCGACGCTCGACGCGGACATGGGCCGCCTGGTGCGCCGGGCCATGACGGGCCTGGGATCACCATGGTGAACGACGCCGCGGTCACCAAGATCCTCACCGGAGCGGACGGCCGGGCCGCGCGGTGGCCACGCGGGGACGCCGAGTACCCGGCGGACGTGGTGATCCTCGACATCGGCGCTCGCCCGCGCCGCCGGCCTCCCGCTCGGCACCCACGCCAACAGGCACGAGAAGGACGCCGGCCGGCCGGCCGGCCCAGCCTGCTGCGGTGGTGTGACTGACCTGGAAGCGTTCCGCGGCCGGCCGTCGTCCACGACACACCGGGCCAGACGCAGCCTGCCGGTCGGCGTCAGCGGGGCATTGCGGTGGGACACGAGGGCCTCCTGAGTACCGGTGGAGATGTCGCAATCCACACCGAGCCCAGAAGGCCGTCACCTGTTCAGGCACCCAGCACGCCTGTCACCAACGTCCCGGGACAGCACACCTAGGCCGTCCCGCTGATCCTCGGCAACGACGCCACCGAGGCGCTGCTGGGCACGGCCGCCGGCTGCTCCCCGGAGGGCTTCGCGTGCGACACCGCCTGCCGGGTCGAGCGCAGGCGGTAACTCACCGCCTCGTCCAGCGTCACCGGCCGCCCGGTCTGCGCGGCGAGCCGACCCGCTTCCTGGCCGAGTCGCGCGACGTCCTCCCAGGGGATCCGTACCACCAGAGCCAGTTCGGCCTCGCCGTCGGGCAGTGCCTGCATCGGCGGAACATGCTGAGCGTTCGTCATCGCCTGATCCTCACGTCGGTTGAGAACGCATACGCACGCCGGCCCGGCGATGTTCACCGATTCGCCCGCCGCATCCCGGGCAGTAGTCCTGTGTGGTCATCCCCGTCCATGACGTGAACCCGGTGCGCCGCACCCCCTGGGTGACGTACGGGCTCATCCTCGCCAATGTCCTCGTGTTCGTCTCCACGCCCGGCCTGGCCGGCTCCGTGGCCGGCGGCAGCGATCTGGCGCAGCTGTGCCATCTGCAGGCATTCATGGACCACTACGCGGCGGTGCCCAGAGAGCTGATCCACCATCAGGTGCCCCGCCTGGTCCCGACGGGCCAGGTGGGCGTCGGACCGCACGGGCCGGGCTGTCTCGTGGCGCCGCCGTCCTACGACAAGTCCCCGCCCCTGTCGGTGTTCACGGCGATGTTCCTGCACGGCAGCTGGCTGCACCTGCTGGGCAACATGCTCTTCCTGCTGATCTTCGGCAACAACGTCGAGGACCGGATGGGACACGTCCGGTACTTCTTCTTCTACGTCGTCTGCGGCTACGCGGCCGGCTACGGCTTCGCGCTGCTCAACGCCGGCTCGGGCGAGCCGCTGATCGGCGCGTCCGGGGCGATCGCCGGGGTGCTCGGCGCCTACATCGTGCTGTGGCCCAGGGCGCGGGTGTGGGTCCTCGTGCCGTTCCTGGTCTTCCTGCCGCTCAGGCTGCCGGCCTGGCTGGTGCTGGGCTTCTGGTTCGTGCTGCAGGCCGTGTACTCCTCCGGGCACGGGGTGTCCGGGGCGGGCACGGTGGCGTACGCGGCGCACGTGGTCGGTTTCCTCGCGGGCATGCTGCTCGCCTGGCCGCTGAAGCCGGGCACCCCGCCCCCGCCGGAGCCGCGCGGCCTGCTGTTCGGCAGGCGGGCGCGGCCCCGCTACACCTGGTGACTCAGCGCGCCGTGCGGGTGTGGACGTACTCCACGAGCCGGGTCAGTGCGTCCGGGTCGGTGTTCGGCATGACGCCGTGGCCGAGGTTGAAGACGTGGCCCTCCAGGCCGGCGGCCGCGTCCAGCACCTCCTGGGCCTTGGCCTCGACGGTGTTCTTGTCGGTGAACAGGACCGTCGGGTCGAGGTTGCCCTGCAGCGCCTTGCCGGGGCCGACGCGGCGGGCGGCCTCGTCGAGCGGGACGCGCCAGTCGACGCCGACGACGTCCGCGCCGGCCTCGCCGATGAGGCCCAGCAGCTCGCCGGTGCCGACGCCGAAGTGGATGCGCGGGACGCCGTAGCCCGCGACCGCGTCGAAGACCTTGGCCGAGGCGGGCAGCACCGAGCGCCGGTAGTCGGCGGGGGCGAGCGCGCCGGCCCAGGAGTCGAAGAGCTGTACGGCGTCGGCGCCGGCCTCGATCTGGACCTTGAGGAAGGCGCTCGTGATGTCGGCGAGGCGGTCGAGCAGGTCGGCCCACAGCCCGGGGTCGCCGTACATCATCGCCTTGGCGTTCTCGTACGTGCGCGACGGGCCGCCCTCGACGAGGTAGCTGGCGAGGGTGAACGGGGCGCCCGCGAAGCCGATGAGCGGGGTGGACCCCAGCTCGCGGGTGAGCATCCCGATGGCCTCGGTGACGTACGAGACGTCCTCGGGGGTGAGGTCGCGCAGCCGGGCCAGGTCGGCGCGGGTGCGGATCGGCTGCTCGACGACCGGGCCGACGCCGGGTTTGATGTCCAGGTCGAGGCCGATGGCCTTGAGCGGGACGACGATGTCGCTGAAGTAGATCGCCGCGTCCACGTGGTGCCGTCGCACGGGCTGCAGGGTGATCTCGGTGACCAGCTCGGGCCGCATGCAGGACTCCAGCATGGGGATGCCCTTGCGCACCTCGTGGTACTCGGGCAGGGAGCGGCCGGCCTGGCGCATGAACCACACGGGGGTGTGCGGCACGTCCTCGCGCCGGCACGCCCGGAGGAAGGCGCTGTCGTACGTCGCTGTCGGCTGCTGCCCCGAGGGCGTTCCGTTGGCACTCACAACGGCAAGTCTCGCACGGCCGCGGAGGGAGAAGTGCCGCAGCCCTCAGGGGGTGTCTTGCCCTGCGCCGAGCCGCGGTTCCCCTTACTCTTCCCCGCATGGCTGCGGCTCACGGACGAATGTCGGACAGCGCCGACGGAATGGACGACGTGAAGGACACCGAGGAGGCGGACCGGGGCTCCGGTACCGCGGGTCCGCCGGCTTTCCGGGCCGCGGTCGACGCCCTGCACGCCGGCCGGCTGCGGCCGGAGGTCGAGGTGGAGCCGACTCCCGCGCCGCAGCGGCTCGCCCCCTACGCGTACGCGCTGGAGGCCGTGGTGGTCGACGGTGAGCAGGAGCTGGCCGACGGGCGGCTGGTGCTGCTGCACGACCCGGCCGGGCACGACGCGTGGCGCGGCACGTTCCGGCTGGTGACGCTGGTGCGGGCGGAGCTGGAGGCGGAGATGGCGGCCGATCCGCTGCTGCCGGAGGTGTGCTGGTCCTGGCTGACCGGCGCGCTCCAGGCGCGCGGGCTGGGCTACGGCGAGCCGAGCGGGACGATCACGCGCGCGAGTTCGCACTACTTCGGCGGGCTGGCCGAGCGTCCGGCCGCCTCGCAGATCGAGATCCGGGCCTCCTGGACGCCCCGCGAGGGCCTGGGCGGGGTCCCGGACACGGCGTCCCACCTGGCCTCCTGGTGCGATCTGCTGGCCCAGGTCGCGGGGCTGCCGCCGGCCGGTCCCGGGGACGCGTCGGTGGTGACGCTGCCGCAGCGCAGGGGGCCGCAGTCGCGGTGAACTGATCACACGATCGCGCCGGTTTTCCGGGGTGTCCCCCTCATGGCCGCCCCATTGACCATCTCTTTGTCGATACGGCCACTTTCGAACCCCGAATGACACCCGCTTGAACCGACTCGATCTTCGGGTGATCGATCGCGTGTCCGAATTGCGCAGATTGTTACTCACTAGATCGTGATCATTCTCTAAAGGCAGACGAGTTTGCTGCCGAAGACGACTGTGACCTTGAAAGCACGTTTCGTCCCGGCTGAATCCCCCCAAGCCGGCCCCGTCCCCCCACCCAGGAGGCCTGGTGTCCGTTCTCCTCGAGCAGCCCGCAAGCCTGGTCGCCTACCGCCCGAACAAGCCGACCGCCATGGTGGTCGTGGCCGACCCGCGTGTCCGTTCCACCGTCACCCGCCACCTGTGGGCGCTCGGCGTGCGCGATGTCATCGAGGCCTCGTCCATCGCGGAGGCTCGTCCCCGCATCGGCAACCCCCGCGACATCTGTGTCGCCGACGTCCACCTGCCCGACGGCTCCGGCCTGACCCTGCTGTCCGAGACCCGCGCCGCGGGCTGGCCCAACGGGCTGGCGCTCTCCGCCGCCGACGACATCGGCGCGGTCCGCAACGCGCTGGCCGGCGGGGTCAAGGGCTATGTCGTCACCGGCACCCGAACCAACATCGGCCTGCCCGCCCGGCCCGGCGCCGCTCCCCTCGGCGCCGCCCGGATGCACCGCCGCCCCCCGGGTGCCCCGAGCCACCCGGGCGGCTACCGAGAACTGTCCGGCCGCGAGGTCGAGGTACTGCGCCTGGTCGCGGAGGGCCAGTCCAACAAGGCGATCGGCGTCTCGATGGGCCTGTCCGCCCTGACCGTCAAGAGCCACCTCGCCCGCATCGCCCGCAAGCTGGGCACCGGCGACCGCGCCGGCATGGTCGCCGTGGCCCTGCGCACGGGGATCATCCACTGAGCCGTTCGGCGCAGTGCGGAGTTCACCCGCGCGAGGTGCCCATGTCCCCGCGCTGACCGGTTTACGACCCTCCGGCGCCCGTCGACGGAACGTTCCGTCGACGGGCGCCGTCCATACACGGATACCCTTGACAGGTGACCGACGCCCAAGACACCGCAGCAGACAGCTCCCTGCGCACCACCGGAGGCACTCCTCCGGACGACGCCGGATCTTCTGTCATGGGGGCGCCGACACCACTGCTCGAACCCCGTGAGGGCATCCCGCCCGTCATCGCCGACGAGGCCGCCCTCACCGAGGTGGTCTCCGCCTTCGCCGCGGGCTCCGGTCCCGTCGCCGTCGACGCCGAGCGCGCCTCCGGCTACCGCTACGGCCAGCGCGCCTACCTGGTCCAACTGCGCCGCGAGGGCGCGGGGACCGCGCTGGTCGACCCGGTGGCCGTCCGCGGCGGGCTGGCCGGGCTGGGCGAGGCCCTCACCGGCACGGAGTGGGTGCTGCACGCCGCCACCCAGGACCTGCCCTGCCTGCGCGAGATAGGCATGGTCCCGACCCGGCTCTTCGACACCGAGCTGGCCGGCCGGCTCGCCGGCTTCCCCCGGGTCGGCCTCGGCGCCATGGTCGAGGGCGTCCTCGGCTACGTGCTCGAAAAGGGCCACTCCGCCGTCGACTGGTCCACCCGCCCGCTGCCCGAGCCCTGGCTGCGCTACGCCGCGCTGGACGTGGAACTGCTCGTCGACCTGCGCGACGCGCTGGAGAAGGAGCTGGACCGGCAGGGCAAGCTGGAGTGGGCCCTGCAGGAGTTCGACGCGATCGCGGCGGCCCCGCCGGCGGAGCCCAGGAAGGACCCCTGGCGTCGTACGTCGGGCATGCACAAGGTACGGCGGCGCCGGCAGCTCGGTGTCGTACGGGAGCTGTGGGAGACCCGGGACCGGATCGCGCAGCGCCGGGACGTGTCGCCGGGCAAGGTGCTCAGCGACGCGGCCATCGTCGAGGCCGCGCTCGCGCTGCCGGCCAATGCGCACGCCCTGGCCGCGCTGAACGGGTTCGGGCACCGCATGGGCCGCCGGCAGCTGGAGCAGTGGCAGGCGGCCGTCGACCGGGCCAGGGCCCTTCCGGACGCCGCGCTGCCTCAGCCGGGGCAGCCCGTGGCCGGGCCGCCGCCGCCGCGTGCCTGGGCCGACAAGGACCCGGCCGCCGCGGCCCGGCTGTCCGCCGCGCGGGCCGGGGTGACCGCGCTCGCCGAGCAGCTGAGCCTGCCGCAGGAGAACCTGATCTCGCCGGACACGGTGCGGCGCATCTGCTGGGAGCCGCCGAAGGCGGTCGACGCCGGGTCCGTGGAGTCCGCGCTGGCGGGCTACGGCGCGCGTCCGTGGCAGGTGCAGCTGGTGGCGCCGGTGCTGGTGAAGGCGCTGAAGGGAAGCTGACCTCACCTCGTCGCCCCTCGCACGAAGCCGTTGTAGACGAACCTCTGCAGGGCGAGGAAGACGATCAGGGTCGGCAGGATCACCAGGATCGTGCCCGCCGAGATGATCAGTGGGCGCCGTAGGGACCGCGGAAGCGGAACAGGGACGTCGAGATCACGCCAAGATCCTGGGAGGGCATGTAGAGGAAGGGGATGCAGAAGTCGTTGTAGACGGCGATCCCCTTCACGATCACGACCGTGGCGATCGCCGGCTTCAGCAGGGGCAGGATGATCCGCCAGTAGATGGTCAGCGCGTTCGCGCCGTCGAGGCGGGCCGCCTCGTCCAGGGAGACCGGGATCGAGCGGATGAACTGCAGGAAGATGGAGACCGAGACAATGTCGGTGCCCATGTAGAGCGCGATGGGCGCCCAGCGGGTGTCGAAGAGCCCGAAGCTGTTGACGATCTGGAAGGTGGCCACCTGGGTGGTCACCCCGGGCACCAGCGCGGCCAGCAGGAAGAGGGCCACGACCGGTTTCTTCGGCCGGAAGGTGAAGCGGTCGATGGCGTAGGCCGTCATCGAGCCGATCAGGACCGTGCCGGTGATCGCGAAGGCGCAGATGGAGAGCGTGTTGCCGAAGGCCTGGAGCATCCGGCCGTCCTGGAACGCCGTGACGTAGTTGTGCAGGTTCAGCGGGTCGTCGGGCGGGGTGAGGGCTCCGCTGCCGACGCTGTCGGCGATGAGCCATGACGTGCACGGGTTCGGGGCGGAGGTGGCCCGGACGCTGTTCGGGGTGATCTCGGGCGAGAGCGGCGGGGCGCATCCGGTGCCCACGCCGGTGCTCACGCCGAGGGGCTCGACGGCTCCGCCGAAGGTGTGACCTTCACCGCTGGAGCCGAGAGGACTGGGCAGCTACATTACTCGTTAGTAGCATGGGCTTAAGCAAGCGCTCAGCGTCCCGCACCCTGGAGGAGAGCCATCGTGCCTCGTACCGTCAGGGACGTCGTCTTCGTCGACGGCGTCCGCACCCCGTTCGGCAAGGCGGGCCCGAAGGGCATCTACCACGAGACCCGCGCCGACGACCTTGTCGTCAAGGCGATCCGGGAGCTGCTGCGCCGCAACCCCGGTCTGGACCCCAAGAAGATCGACGAGGTCGCCATCGCCGCGACCACGCAGATCGGTGACCAGGGGCTGACCCTCGGCCGTACGGCCGGCATCCTCGCGGGGCTGCCGCAGTCCGTGCCCGGCTACTCCATCGACCGGATGTGCGCCGGTGCGCTGACCGCCGTGACGACGACCGCCGGCTCGATCGCCTTCGGTGCCTACGACGCCGTCATCGCCGGCGGTGTGGAGCACATGGGCCGCCACCCCATGGGCGAGGGCGTGGACCCGAACCCGCGCTTCGTCAGCGAGAAGCTGGTCGACGAGTCCGCCCTGTTCATGGGCATGACCGCCGAGAACCTGCACGACCGCTACCCGCACATCACCAAGCTGCGGGCCGACGAGTACGCGGTGCGCTCGCAGGAGAAGGCCGCCAAGGCGTACGCCAACGGCAAGATCCAGGCCGACCTGGTGCCGATCTCGGTGCGCCGGACCAACGCGGAGGCCGGTGAGACGGGCTGGGGCCTGGTCACCGCCGACGAGCCGATGCGCCCGGGTACGACCCTGGAGAACCTCTCCGGTCTCAAGACCCCGTTCCGCGTGCACGGCCGGGTCACCGCCGGCAACGCGGCCGGTCTGAACGACGGCGCCACCGCGTCGATCATCGCCAGCGAGGACTTCGCCCGCGAGAACGGCCTGCCGGTCAAGATGCGCCTCGTCTCCTACGCCTTCGCGGGCGTCGAGCCGGAGGTCATGGGCTACGGCCCGATCCCGGCCACGGAGAAGGCCCTCGCCAAGGCGGGCCTGTCGATCTCCGACATCGGCCTGTTCGAGATCAACGAGGCCTTCGCCGTCCAGGTCCTGGCCTTCCTCGACCACTACGGCATCGCGGACGACGACGAGCGCGTCAACCAGTACGGCGGCGCCATCGCCTTCGGCCACCCGCTGGCCTCCTCCGGCGTCCGCCTGATGACGCAGCTGGCCCGCCAGTTCGAGGAGCAGCCGCAGGTCCGCTACGGCCTGACCACCATGTGCGTCGGCTTCGGCATGGGCGCGACGGTCATCTGGGAGAACCCGCACTTCGAGGGGGACAAGTGAGCACCACCGCCGAGCTTTTGAAGCAGGCCTCCGACCTGTTCCCCGACGAGGTCGTCACCAGTGCGCACGTACGCCACTTCGACCTGCCGTCCGGCGCCGGCCGCTTCGCGCTGATCACGCTGGACAACGGCCTGGACCACACCAAGCCGACCACCTTCGGACCGGCCTCGCTGGCGAACCTCAACGCGGCCGTCGACCAGGTCGAGAAGGAGGCCGCGGACGGCGAGATCGTCGGTGTCGGCATCACCGGCAAGCCGTTCATCTTCGCGGTCGGCGCCGACCTCAAGGGCGTCGAACTGCTCAAGGAGCACGAGCACGCGCTCGCCATCGGCAAGGGCGGCCACGAGGTCTTCAAGCGCCTGTCCGCGCTGGCCGTGCCGACCTTCGCCTACTACAACGGCGCCGCGATGGGCGGCGGCGTCGAGGTCGGTCTGCACTGCTCCTACCGGACCGTCTCCAAGGCGATCCCCGCGTTCTCGCTGCCCGAGGTCTTCCTCGGCCTGGTCCCCGGCTGGGGCGGCTGCGCGCTGCTGCCGAACCTGATCGGCGCCGACAAGGCCGTCTCGGTCATCATCGAGAACAGCCTCAACCAGAACAAGCAGCTGAAGGGCCAGCAGGTCTTCGACCTCGGCATCGCGGACGCGATCTTCGAGGGCGCCGACTTCCTGGAGCAGTCGCTGCTGTGGACCGCCCAAGTCCTCAAGGGCGACGTCACCGTCGAGCGTCCGGTGATCGACCGCGGTGAGGCCTGGGACCAGGCCGTCGCACGCGGCCGGTTCATCGCCGACGGCAAGGTGCACGGCGCCGCCCCGGCCGCCTACCGCGCCCTCGACATCATCGCGGCCGCCAAGGACGGCGACCTCCAGCAGGGCTTCGACGCCGAGGACCAGGCCCTCGCCGACCTGATCATGGGCGGTGAACTGCGCGCCGGCATCTACTCGTTCAACCTCGTCCAGAAGCGCGGCAAGCGTCCCGCCGGCGCCCCGGACAAGAACCTGGCCCGCCCGGTCACCAAGGTCGGCGTCGTCGGCGCCGGTCTGATGGCCAGCCAGCTGGCCCTGCTGTTCCTGCGCCGCCTGGAGGTGCCGGTCGTGCTGACCGACATCGACCAGGAGCGCGTCGACAAGGGTGTGGGCTACGTCCACGCCGAGATCGACAAGCTGCTCGGCAAGGGCCGCATCAACCAGGACAAGGCCAACCGCCTCAAGGCGCTGGTGACCGGTGTCCTGGACAAGGCCGAGGGCTTCGCGGACGCGGACTTCGTCATCGAGGCCGTGTTCGAGGAGATCGGTGTCAAGCAGCAGGTGTTCGCGGAGGTCGAGGCGGTCGCCCCGGCGCACGCGATCCTCGCGACCAACACCTCCTCGCTGTCGGTGACGGAGATGGCGTCGAAGCTGAAGCACCCCGAGCGGGTCGTCGGCTTCCACTTCTTCAACCCGGTCGCGGTACTGCCGCTGCTGGAGATCGTCCGCGGCGAGAAGACGGACGACGCCTCGCTCGCGACCGCGTTCGCCGTCGCCAAGAAGCTGAAGAAGACCGCGGTTCTGGTCAAGGACGCCCCGGCGTTCGTCGTCAACCGCATCCTGACCCGCTTCATGGGCGAGATCCAGAACGTCATCGACGAGGGCACCCCGGTCGAGGTGGCGGAGAAGGCGGTGGAGCCCCTGGGCCTGCCGATGTCCCCGCTGGTCCTGCTGGAGCTGGTCGGCCCGGCGATCGGCCTGCACGTCTCCGAGACGCTGCACGGCGCCTTCCCGGACCGCTTCAAGGTCTCCCCGAACCTCAAGGCGGTCGTGGAGGCGGGCAAGCGCGGCTTCTACGTCTACGACAGCGGCAAGCCGGAGCTGGACCCGGAGGTCGCCGCGCTGCTCAAGCAGGGCGACAGCGTCCTGACCGAGGAGCAGGTCCGCGCGCGCGTCCTGGACGCCGTCGCCCAGGAGATCGGGCTCATGCTCGACGAGGGCGTCGTCGCCGAGGCCCAGGACATCGACCTGTGCCTGATCACGGGCGCCGGCTGGCCCTTCCACCTGGGCGGCATCACGCCGTACCTGGACCGCGAGGGCGTCTCGGAGCGCGTGAACGGCAAGCGGTTCCTGGCCCCGGGCGTGGCGAGCGTCCCGGCGTGACACCGGGTGCGTGACGAAGGGCCCCCGCGGCGGCGGGGGCCCTTTCGCATGGCCGGGCGGAGAAACAGGGCCGTTCGGACCTGATGCCACGCCGTCAGCGCCAGCCCCGGCTCCTCCTTGCGACGCGCCAGCAGCAGCCCGCCCGTCGAGGGCGACGACGTCGCCGCCACCACACGGTCGTCGGCGTCCTTGGCGAGCGCGACCAAGGCATCGACCGGCAGCCTCGGACCCGACTCCGTCCACCAGGCGCCCGCCGACCCCCACTGCGTGGGACACGCGGCGACGACCGCCACCCGCCCCCTCGCCCCACACCACCGGCCCGACGGACCAAACCGATCCCTCAGACCTGCTGCCACGCCGTCAGCGCCAGCCCCGGCTCCTCCTTGCGACGCGCCAGCAGCAGCCCGCCCGTCGAGGGCGACGACGTCGCCGCCACCACACGGTCGTCGGCGTCCTTGGCGAGCGCGACCAAGGCATCGACCGGCAGCCTCGGACCCGACTCCGTCCACCAGGCGCCCGCCGACTCCCGTTCCGTGGGGTAGGCGGCGAAGGCCACCCGGCCGCTCGCCGAGCGCTGCGCGAGCAGCGTGCAGTCGTGGCCGTCGAGCTCGCAGCGGACCGCCGCGACCGGGCCGGGACCCGCCGCCGGCAGCAGCACCGCGGGCTTGCCGCCGGGCCGCCAGGCGCAAAGGTCGCCGGAGTGGTCCGTGAAGAAGACCGTCGTGCTCTCGGACGAGGTCGCGAGGGCGCGCAGCGTGCCGGGGCGGACCGGGGCCTTCAGGGGCTCCTGCATGACCGGGACGCCGCCCGGCTCCTCCTGGCGCCAGTGCAGGATGCCGTCGGGTACGGCCGCGTACACCTCGACCCGCCCGGACTCCCCGGTCACCGCCGCCAGGCCGTCCTGGACCTTGCTGCCGCGCAGGTCCCGCCAAGGCTCCCAGCCGCCCTTCTCCTTCTGGGCGACGTGGTGCACGCCGGCGCCGTTGTTGCGGACGAACACATGGGCGCGGCCCTGGGCGTCGACGGTGACGGCCGGGGTGCCCGTGCGGTCGCCCCTCTTCTTCGGGTGGCCGATGGAGTTCCAGTCCAGGGCGGCGAGCAGCGGGCGGAAATGGGTGGAGTGCACCAGGCCCGACTCGCCCTCGGCGGTGGGCCGCCAGGCCACCAGGTGGGCGTAGCCGTCGGCGCCCTGGCCGACACCGGCGCAGGGGTGCAGTCTCTGCTCGCCGCCCACGGTCCGCGGGGTCGTCCAGGAGCCGCCGGGGACGCGCTCGGCCCGCCACACCACGGCGTCACCCGACAGCTGGTAGACACTGAGCCGGCCGTCTCGGCCGCGCAGGAGCCAGTCGCCGTTCACCGGTTCACCTTAGCTCCGGCCGCAGGGCCGCCCGGCCGCCGGGGCGCCGTGCCAGACTGAGGGCGTCAGTGCCGCGACAGAGCAAGGCTGTTACCCCCATGACGGACACGGCGGACCCCACGGACCCGGCCGGTACGGCGCACGAAGCGCTCCCCCTGCTGATCATCGACGGCGCGAACGTCGTCGGCTCGGTGCCCGACGGCTGGTGGCGCGACCGCCGCGGGGCCGCCGAGCGGCTGCGCGACCGCCTGGTGCCCTTCGCCCGCTCCGGCGCCGGTGACCTGGCCGGGCCGGTGGAACTGGTCCTGGTGGTGGAGGGCGCCGCCCGGGGCGTGGCCGCCGTGCCCGGGGTGCGTGTCGAGGACGCGCCCGGCAGCGGCGACGACCGCATCGTGGAGATCGCGGCGACCGCCGGCGAGCGGCCCTGCCTCGTCGTCACGGCCGACCGCGCGCTGCGCCGCCGGGTCGAGGAACTCGGCGCCCGCGTCACCGGCCCGCGCGCCGTCCTGGACTGACGGCCCCCGCACGGATCCCGTACCCGGTCACGGAACCTTCCCGGCCGGCTCCTTCCCGCGCACGGCCAGGAGGCTGTGCGTGCGGCCGTAGAGGAAGTAGACGACGAAACCGATCACCATCCAGACGGCGAACCGCAGCCAGGTCTCGGTCGGCAGGTTCAGCATCAGCCACAGCGAGGCGCACACCGACAGGACCGGGATGACCGGGACCCACGGGGTGCGGAAGGCTCGGGGCAGGTCGGGGCGGGTGCGGCGCAGGATGATCACGCTGAGCGCGACGACCACGAACGCGAAGAGCGTGCCGATGTTCACCAGTTCGGCCAGCTCGCTCAGGCTGGTGAAGCCGGCGACGACCGCGATGACCACACCGAGCAGGATGGTCGGCCGGTGCGGGGTGCGAAAGCGCGGGTGGACGCGGGAGAAGAAGCGCGGCAGCAGCCCGTCGCGGCTCATCGCGAAGAAGACGCGGGTCTGGCCGAGGAGCAGGATCATGCAGACCGTCGTCAGGCCGATCGCCGCGCCGAAGCTGATCACGCCCGCGTACCAGGGGTGCCCGATGGACTTGAAGGCGTCGGCGAGCGGGGCGTCCACGGCCAGCGAGGAGTACTTCTGCATGCCCGTGACGACGACGGAGACCGCCACGTAGAGCACCGTGCAGATGAAGAGGGAGCCCAGGATGCCGCGCGGCATGTCCCGCTGCGGGTTCCGGGTCTCCTCGGCGGCCGTGGCGACGATGTCGAAGCCGATGAAGGCGAAGAACACCACCGAGGCGGCGGTGAAGATGCCCATCACACCGAAGTTGGCCGGCGCCCAGCCGAACATCAGCTGGATCAGCGGGGCCTTGAGGTCGCCGCCCGCCGGCACCGGCCGGGCCGGCGGGATGAACGGCTTGTAGTTGGCGCCCGTGACGAAGAACGCGCCGGCGACGATCACGATGAGCACGACGATCACCTTGACGGCGACGACGAGCGAGGTGATCCGCGCCGACAGTTTCATACCGAGGACGAGGATGCCGGTGAGCACGAGCACCAGCACGGCGGCGAGGATGTCGAAGCCGAAACCGGCGGCGTTGTCCCGGCCGGAGAGGTAGTCCGGCAGATGCCATCCGGCGTTGTCCAGCAGCGAGCGGAGGTATCCGGACCAGCCGACCGCCACCACCGCCGTACCGAGCGCGAACTCCAGGACCAGGTCCCAGCCGATGATCCAGGCGGGCAGTTCCCCCAGGGAGGCGTAGCTGAAGGTGTACGCCGAGCCCGCCACCGGGACCGTGGACGCGAACTCGGCGTAGCACAGAGCGGCGAGCGCGCACACCACACCGGCCACGACGAAGGACAGGGACACCGCCGGCCCCGCGTTGTTTCTGGCGACCTGCCCGGTGAGGACGAAGATGCCGGTGCCGATGATGACACCGACGCCGAAGACGGTCAGGTCGAGCGCGGAGAGGGACTTCTTGAGCGAGTGCTCCGGCTCCTCGGTGTCCTCGATGGACTGCTCGACGTTCTTCGTCCTGAACAGCGCGCTGCTCACGTGCCTACCTCCCACGCTTGTGGGTGTGGGGGTGCGTTTGCCCCGGTACGGGCAGGTTCACGCAAACGGGCCGGTTCCGCCACCGCAGGAGGCGGCGGAACCGGCCCGTGGGGGGCGTCGGGGGTCAGTCGCGCGCGGGCTCCACCGAGTCGACCTCGGCGGCCGTACGGTCGAAGCGGCCGTCCAGCCTGGCGACCAGACCGGTGACCTGGCGGGCGATGTCCGGGGCGGTCAGGCCGATCTCGGCGAGCACCTCCCCGCGGGAGGCGTGGTCCAGGAAGCGCGGCGGGATGCCGAAGTCGCGCAGCGGCACATCCACGCCCGCGTCCCGCAGGGCCTGCGCGACCGCGGAGCCGACGCCGCCGACGCGGCTGTTGTCCTCGACGGTGACGACGACCCGGTGCCGCTCCGCCAGCGGGGCCATGGCCTCGTCGACCGGCTTGACCCAGCGCGGGTCGACGACGGTGGTGGAGATGCCCTGCTTGTCGAGCAGGCCGGCGATCTCCAGGCACATGGGGGCGAGGGCGCCCACGGAGACCAGCAGCACGTCCGGCTTGTCGGTGCCGGGCTCGCGCAGCACGTCCATGCCGCCCACGCGCCCCACCGCGGGGACGGCGGGGCCGACGGCGCCCTTGGAGAAGCGGACCACGGTCGGCGCGTCGTCGACGGCGACGGCCTCGCGCAGCTGCGCCCGCACCTGCTCGGCGTCGCGGGGCGCGGCCAGCCGGAGGCCCGGCACGACCTGGAGGATCGACATGTCCCACATGCCGTTGTGGGAGGCCCCGTCCGTTCCGGTGACACCGGCCCGGTCGAGCACGAAGGTCACCCCGCACTTGTGCAGGGCCACGTCCATGAGGACCTGGTCGAAGGCGCGGTTGAGGAAGGTGGCGTACACCGCGAAGACGGGGTGCAGCCCGGCGTAGGCGAGACCGGCGGCGGAGACGGCGCCGTGCTGCTCGGCGATGCCGACGTCGTAGATGCGGTCGGGGAAGGTGTCCGCGAACTTCTTCAGGCCGACGGGCTGGAGCATGGCCGCCGTGATCGCCACGATGTCGTCGCGCTCCTTGCCGAGCCGGACCATCTCGTCGCCGAAGACGGAGGTCCAGTCGGCGCCCGAGGCCTTGATCGGCAGGCCGGTGTCGGGGTGGATCGGGCCGATGCCGTGGAAGCGGTCGGCCTCGTCCTGGAGGGCGGGCTGGTAGCCGCGGCCCTTCTCGGTCAGGCAGTGCACGATCACCGGGCCGCCGAACCGCTTGGCCCTGGCCAGCGCGGACTCCAGTGCCTCGACGTCGTGGCCGTCGATCGGGCCGACGTACTTCAGGCCCAGGTCCTCGAACATGCCCTGCGGGGCGATGAAGTCCTTCAGCCCCTTCTTGGCGCCGTGCAGGGTCTCGTACAGCGGCCTGCCGACGACCGGGGTGCGCTCCAGCAGGTCCTTGCCGCGGGCCAGGAACCGCTCGTACCCGTCCGTCGTGCGCAGCGTCGCCAGGTGGTTGGCGAGGCCGCCGATGGTCGGGGCGTACGACCGCTCGTTGTCGTTGACGACGATGACGAGTGGGCGGTCCTTGGCGTCGGCGATGTTGTTCAGCGCCTCCCAGGCCATGCCGCCGGTGAGCGCGCCGTCGCCGATGACGGCGACGACATGGCTGTCGCGCTTCGTGAGCTGGTTGGCCTTGGCGATGCCGTCGGCCCAGCCGAGGACCGTGGAGGCGTGGCTGTTCTCGATGACGTCGTGCTCGGACTCGGCCTGCGAGGGGTAGCCCGACAGGCCGCCCTTCATCTTCAGCTTGGAGAAGTCCTGCCGGCCGGTGAGCAGCTTGTGCACGTAGGACTGGTGGCCGGTGTCCCACAGCACCTTGTCCTTCGGCGAGTCGAAGACGCGGTGCAGGGCGATGGTCAGCTCCACCACGCCGAGGTTGGGGCCGAGGTGGCCGCCGGTCTTGGAGACGGCGTCGACGAGGAAGGTCCGGATCTCCCCCGCCAGCTGGTTCAGCTCCTCCAGGCTGAGCCGGTCCAGATCGCGCGGTCCCGTGATGCGGGTCAGCAGCGGCACCCGTGCCTCCTTGCGTTGAGCTGATCGAGCTTTGCCGGGCTCGCCAGAGTCTAATGTTCCGGCTTTGCAAGATCTGACAGTGCCCGGCACATTTCAGCACCGGGCAGCGAAAAAGGGGCGCGGGGCTGTATGGACAGACCCGCGCCCCTGAAGCGGAACCCGCTACGCGCGACCGGCGGTCTTCTGCGTCTTCCGGGTGATCGAGTCGATGACCACCGTCGTGAGCAGGACCGCGGCCGTGATCATGTACTTCACCGGCTCCGCGATGGACTCCAGCTGCAGCCCGTACTGGATCGAGACGATCACCAGCACACCGAGCAGCGCGTTCCACGTGCGGCCGCGCCCTCCGAAGAGCGACGTACCGCCGATGACGGCCGCGGCGATCGCGTTCATCAGCAGGTCACCGGTGCCGGCGCTCTGGTTCGCCGAGGCGATCTTGGAGGCCAGGAAGAGGCCGCCGATCGCGGCGAAGCCGCCGGAGATCGCGAAGACGGAGATCCGCACCGCGGTGACGTTGATGCCCGCGCGCCGGGACGCCTCCACGCTGCCGCCGAGCGCGAAGATCTTGCGGCCGTAGGTGGTGCGCCGCAGCACGAAGTCCGTGCCGACCAGGAAGGCGAGGAAGATCACCGTGGCCAGCGGCAGGCCCTTGTACTGGTTGTACATGTAGGCCGCGGCGAAGGAGATCACGGCCAGCAGCGCGGTGCGCAGGATCGTGTCGCTCAGCGGCCGGGACGGCACGCCCGCGGCCTCCCGGCGCCGGTTGCCGAGGAAGGAGGTGAGGAAGAACACGGCGACCACGACGACGGCGAGCCCGTAGGCGGCGGCCACGTCCGAGAAGTAGTAGGTGGTCAGCTTGCCGACCAGGCCATTGGGGTCGAGGTTGATCGTGCCGTCGGCGCCCAGCACCTTCAGCATGAAGCCCAGCCAGAACAGCAGGCCGGCCAGGGTGACGGCGAAAGCGGGGGCGCCGAGCACCGCGAAGAAGAAGCCGTGCAGCGCGCCGATGGCGACACCGGCGGCGATCGCGATGAGCACGGCCGTCCACTCGGGCCAGCCCTGGTTGACCGCGAGGACACCGGCGAGGGCGCTGGCCGCGCCGCTGACGGAGCCGACGGACAGGTCGATCTCGCCGAGCAGCAGCACGAAGACGATGCCGACCGAGATCATGCCCGTGCCGACCATCGTGATCGTGATGTCGTTGATGTTCTGCGCGGACAGGAAGTTCGAGTTCAGTACCTGGAAGATGACGCAGATGATCGCGAGGCCCAGGACGACCGGGATGGAGCCCAGCTCGCCGGCCTTCATCTTGCGCTTGAACTCGTACCAGTAGCCGAGCAGGCCCTCTTCCTGCACCAGCAGGCGGGGGTCGACCGCGGTGACCGCGGCGGCCGCGGCCTCGGGGTTCTCCACGGTGGGCGCGTCGTCCGCCGGGGTCTTTCCGGCACTCGCGGAGGTCTTGTCGATGCTCACTGGGAAACCTCCCCGTTCGTGCGCGCCGCACGGCGGGTCACGGCGTTGTCGGTGGCGCCGGTGATGGCGGAGATGATCTCCTCCTGCGAGGTCGTCTTGACCTCGAAGACGCCGTTGTTGCGGCCGAGGCGCAGGACGGCGACCTTGTCGGCCACCGCCTTCACGTCCGCCATGTTGTGGCTGATGAGGATGACGGCGTGGCCGCGCTCGCGCAGGCGCTCGACCAGGTCGAGGACCTGGGCCGTCTGCTCGACGCCGAGGGCGGCGGTGGGCTCGTCGAGGATCACCAGCTTGGGCTCGCCGAGCATCGAGCGGGCGATGGCCACCGTCTGGCGCTGACCGCCGGAGAGCGAGGCGATCGGGATCCGGACGCTGGGGATGCGGATCGACAGCGTGGTGAGCAGCTCGCGGGAGCGGCGCTCCATCTCGACCTCGTCCAGCACACCCCACTTCCTCAGCTCACGGCCGAGGAAGAGGTTGCCGACGACGTCGATGTTGTCGCACAGCGCGAGGTCCTGGTAGACCGTCGCGATGCCCAGGGCCTGGGCGTCGTGCGGACGGGTGATCGTGACGGGCTTGCCGTCCCACTCGATGACACCCTCGTCGATCGGGTGCACGCCGGCGATCGTCTTGACCAGCGTGGACTTTCCGGCGCCGTTGTCGCCCACCAGGGCGACCACCTCACCGGCGTGGACCTCAAGCTCTACGTCGGTGAGCGCCTGAACGGCACCGAACCGCTTGGAGACCCCGCGCAACGCCAGCACGGGCGTAGCGGACACGTGAACCATCTCCTTCGCCGCCTGACCCGGCGGGAGGTTGTGCAGAAATCTGGGGGGGGTGGGCGGGGAATCCGCCGCGGGTAGTCCGTCCGGCGCCCCGCGCCGAGCTTGCGGGGCTGTGTGTGTCACGGGGCACCGGAGGAGCCTTGGGGTACGGTCGGCCGGCTTCCCCGCGGGCATTCGAGGACGAACGCCCGCCCGGGGGAAGCGACTTGACGCCGCCTACTTGAGGCCGAGCTTGTCGCAGGCCGCCTTGTAGTCGGCGGTGCAGATGTCGGCGACGGTGTAGTAGCCCTGCTTGATGACCGTGTCCTTGATGTTGTCCTGGGTCAGCGAGACGACCGGGACGATGACCGACGGGATGTCCTTGGCGCTGCCGCTGGAGACCTTGTCCTTGGCGACGGAGCTCAGGTCCTGGCCCTTGGCGACGGCGACCGCCAGCTCGGCGGCGACGTTCGCCTCCTGCGGGTAGGACTTGAAGACGCTCATGTACTGCGTACCGGCGACGATGCGCTGCACACCGGCCAGCTCGGCGTCCTGGCCGGTGACCGGGACCTTGATGCCGGCGCCGCTGAGGGCGGTGATGATACCGCCGGCCATGCCGTCGTTGGCGGAGTAGACACCCGCGATGTTGCCCTTGCCGACCGCGGAGATCGCCGCCTCCATCTCGGAGTTGGCGTTGTCCGGCGACCACTCCTTGGTGTCGAACTCCTTGGCGACCGTGACCTTGCCGTCGAGGACCTCGTGGGCGCCCTTCTTGAACTGGGCGGCGTTCGGGTCGGTGACCGAGCCGTTGACCATGACGATCTTGGAGGACTTGTCGGCCTTGCTGCCCAGCGCCTTCAGCAGGGCCTGGCCCTGGGTCTTGCCGACCTCCTCGTTGTCGAAGGAGGTGTAGGCGCTGATCGGGCCCTCGGCGAGGCGGTCGTAGGCCACGACCTTGATGCCGGCCTCCACGGCCTTCTGCACGGAGTTCTGGATGGCCTTGGCGTCGACCGCGTCCACGATCAGGACGTCCACCTTGTTGGTGATCATGGTGTCGACCTGCTGCGCCTGGAGGTTCGCGTCCTGGCGGGCGTTGTTGTAGTCGATGGTCGCCTTGCCGTTCGTCAGCTCCTTGATCTTCTTCTCGATCAGCGGCCGGTCGAACTTCTCGTAGCGCGCGGTCTTGTTCTCCGGAAGGAGGAGACCGACCTTGATGTTGTCGCCCTTCTTGGCGGCGGACGAGGAGGAGGAGCTGTTGCTCTTCGACTCCTTGGCGCTGCCGCAGGCGGCCAGCGAGACGGCCATCGCACCAGCGGCAACGGCAACGGCGGCACGACGCATACGTGCGTTCACTTCACAAACCTCCCTGACGAGGCCGCGTCGTTGCGGCCGAGGTGGCTGGAAGTCAACTCGGCCGCAGGTTCGACGTCAAGAAGTAAATCCTTAACGAGATGGCAACGGTGCCATCCGTTATCTAAGTGAAGGCAGGGGTCGCCGCGGGCAGGGCACCGGCGACATTGCCCTCCAAAAGCGTCGAATCCCCCATCTCGCTGAGGGCGAGGGCGAGCGCCCCGAGCACCTCCGCGCGGCCGCCAAGTGCCCCTGGAAGCACGGAGAGTTGGCGTGCCGCGCTGGGGATGGCGTAGCGGCCGACGGACTCCCTGATCGGGGCGAGGACCAGCTCGCCGGCCTCGGCGAGATCACCGCCGAGGACCACCCTGCTCGGGTTCAGCAGATTGCAGAGATTGGCCACTCCGCTGCCGATGTGGCGGCCGACGTCGGCGATCACCCGGCGGCAGCCCGGATCGCCCTCCCTGGCCAGCCGCACGACGCCCTCCAGGGTGAGGTCTGGGCCGTGGCCGGGCTGGAGCAGCGGGAGCACGTAGCGAGCGGCCGCGAAGGTCTCCAGGCAGCCACGGTTGCCGCAGCGGCAGACCGGGCCGGATTCGTCGAGTGTGATGTGTCCGATTTCTCCGGCGGTACCGCCCGGCCCGCGGTAGATCTTCCCGTCGATCACCAAACCGGCGCCCACACCGCTCGCGACCTTGATGTACGCGAGGTCGCGCACGCCCCTGCCGCTGCCCCAGACCAGCTCGCCGAGGGCGCCGAGGTTGGCGTCGTTGTCCACGTGCACGGGCACGCCGAGCCGTTCGCGCAGCTCCTCGGCGGGCTTGGTGCCGCCCCAGCCCGGCAGGATCGAGGTGGAGCCCAGCGTCCCCGACTCGACGTCGATCGGGCCCGGCACACCGAGACCGACGCCGGCCACCTTGGCACGGCTCACGCCGGTGGCCTCGATCAGCCGGCTGACCAGCTGTTCCGCCCGGTCGAAGCCCTGCGCGGCGGACGCGTCCACGTCCAGCGGCTCGGACTCCTCAGCCAGCACCTGGTGGGCGAGGTTGCCGATCGCGACGCGCAGATGGGTGTGCCCGAAGTCGACGCCGATCACGATGCCGGCGTCCCCGCTCAGGCTGACGCTACGGGCCCGTCGGCCACCCGCCGACGTGGGCGTGACCTCGACGGTTCCGCCGTCCTTCAGCTCCCGCACGATGTTGGAGACGGTCGCGGCGGACAGACCGGTCGTCCGCGCGATCTCCGCCTGCGTGAGGGAACCGGCCAGGCGTACGGCCCGGACGACCCGCTCCAGGTTGGCTCGGTGCAGCGACGACTGCGACCCTGGAGTCTCCACGACGACCTCCTGAGCGCGGGGCCGCTTCGGCGAGGACCCGCGTATGTCCAACTAGTGAACTCTAAGCTGAGCCGTTCGGGGCGACTCACGTCAAGAGGTTGAACCGGATCCGGGGCCCCGAAAGACGCCCGCACACAGCGGCGCACGCCGCCCCGGAAGCCGGAACGGCGTGCGCACGGACGGTCGCGAGGAGTGACCCGCGTCCCCGGGGGCCTACTTCAGCGCCCCCGCGGTCAGGCCCTGGACGACCTGGCGCTGGAAGACGATGTACGCCCCGAGCACCGGAAGCATCGCCATCACCAGGCCCGCGAAGAGGCCGGACCAGTCACCCTTGTAACCCTGGCTGACGGCCAGCTGGACCAGTCCCTGGGTGAGGACCTTCTTGTCGGGGTCGGTGTTGAGGACCGTGGGCAGCATGTACTGGTTCCACTGGCCGAGGAAGTTGAAGATGCCGACGCTGATCAGGCCCGGCTTGGCCATGGGCAGCATGATCTGGAAGAACGTACGCGTGTGCGAAGCGCCGTCCACGAACGCCGCCTCCGCCACCGAGGTGGGCAGGGTACGGAAGAACGCTGTCAGGAAGAAGACGGTGAAGGGCAGCGAGTAGGCGATGTAGACCAGGATCAGACCGTGGATCGTGTTCAGCAGGCCCATGTTGTTCACGACGTAGAACAGCGGGACCAGCGCGAGCATGATCGGGAAGCTCATGCCGCCGACGAACAGGTAGTAGATGAAGCGGTTGCCCGGGAAGTCGAAGCGGGCGAGGACGTAGGCCGCCATCGAGCCGAGCACCAGGGTGCCGACGAGCGAGCCGCCGACCACCAGGACGGTGTTGAGGAAGTAGTCGCTCATGTTGGCCTGGGTCCAGGCCCGCGACCAGTTGTCGAAGTGCAGCTTGTCCGGCAGCGACCAGGGCGAGCCGAAGATGGAGCTGTCGGACTTGAAGGACGTCATCACCGCCCACAGCAGCGGCATGACCACCATGATCGCCCAGACGATCAGCACGCCGTGGGAGAAGACGTTGAGGACACCGCCCTCCCTCTTCCTCCGGTCGGGCGTGGGCGCCGGTACGTCGGTCCTGGAGACGGTCGCGCCGGACTCGGCCGGCAGCGGTGCGGGGGTCTCGGTCGTCTTCATTCTTCTCAGTACTCCAGCCGCTCGCGCCGGCCCAGCCGCATCACGATCGCCGCGAACGCGAGCGTGACGACGAGCAGGGCGACGCCGATCGTGGTGGCGTAGGCGGCCTGACCGTCCCGGAACGCCTTCTGGTACACGTACAGGACCAGCACGGTGGTCGAGTAGTCGGGCCCGCCCGGACCGGTCGTCATGATCTGTACGACCGCGAACGACTCGGCGCCGAGCGCGAGGATGCCCATGTAGACCCAGCCGGACTGCACGGTGTCCCACAGCAGCGGCAGGGTGATCCGGAAGAAGGTGGTGGCCCGGTTCGCGCCGTCGAGCAGGGCCGACTCGTACAGCTCGGCCGGGATCGAGGCCATGCCCGCCGAGAACAGGACCACGAAGAAGCCGACCGTGGACCAGACGAGCACGGCCATCACGCACCACAGCGCGAGGTTCGGGTCGCCCAGCCACAGCGGCTGGACGCTGCCGATGCCGATGCCGCGCAGGACCGAGTTGATCGCGCCGCTGTCCGGGTTGTACGCGAAGGCGAACAGCAGCGCGACGATCGCGATGGACAACACCTGCGGGAAGAAATAGACGATCTTGTAGAAGGAGGAGCCCCGCACACCCGAGATCGCGGGGCCGCCCCCTCTCCGGCGTCCGCCGATATTGATCATGAAGGCGAAGAAGAGCGCCAGACTGATCGTCACCAGTGGCAGCGCCAGGGCGAACAGCAGACTGTGCTCCAGCGACTTCCAGAAGATGTCGTCGTGGAACATCCTCGTGTAGTTGTCGAAGCCGACCATCTTGAATTCGGGGCTCAGACCCGTCCAGTCCGTGAACGAATAGTAGATGGACTGGATGAAGGGCCAGACCACGAAGAGCGCGTACAGTCCCAGGGGCAATGCCAGGAACCCCACAATGAACCGGTACTTGCCGTGCTGCATCGCCACTCCGGTACGGTCAGGGGTGCTGTCTACTGGTGCTTGTAGTGCTTGACCGAAGAATCCTTGGCCGTTTCGTCGGCGAAACCCTGGATCTTCTTGATGGCCTCGGCCGGGGTGAGCCGGCCCGCCATCATCTCGCCGAGGCCGGCCACCCCGATCTTCTCCTTCTGCAGCTGCACGTACCAGTCCTGCAGCCGCGGATTCACCACGTTGGACCCCGCCAGCTGGAGCGCCGCCACGCCGGACTTCAGGCCCGGGGTGAGCGTGATGCCGGAGGTGCCGCCGTTGTAGGCGGTCAGCGACTTCACCTTGGTCGTGAAGTTCTTCGAGGACGCCTCGGAGAGCATGATGCGCAGCTGCTCCATGCCGCCCTCGGCGTTCGCGGCCTTGGCCGGCACGATGAACGGCTCGCCGCCGGAGGCCCAGATGGTGCCGAAGGGCATCTTGTCGGAGGCGTCGATGCCGGACGGCGCGGAGACCGCCAGGTCGAAGTCCTTGGGGATGACGTTGGCCGACTCGTTCTCCACCCAGGAGCCGTTCGGGATGAACAGCGCCTCGCCCTTGGCCCAGGCGGTCTGCGACTGGATGTGGTCCAGGCCCGGGGTGCCCTTGAGGATGTAGCCCTTCTTGTACAGCTCGTAGTACGCCTCGAAACAGGCCTTGACGGCCGGGTGCTTCCAGGCGTTCGGCTCCAGGTTGTCGATGGCGTCGAGCACCTCCCGCCCGCCGACCTTGCCGATCATCGGGTAGAGCGAGAAGGGGATGTAGTACGGGTACTTGCCCGCGTACGTCCAGCCCGCCATGCCCTTCTTCTTGGCCTTCTCGCAGACCGCGAGCATCTCGTCCCACGTCTTCGGGTACTGCGCGTCGAGCGAGTCGAGGGCCTTCTGCGAGTACCAGACGCCGTAGACCGTGTAGGCGTAGTACAGGATCCACACCTGCTGCCCGTCGAACTGGCCCATCTCCACGATGCCGGGACGCAGCGTGTCGCGGACCTTCTTGCCCGGGTCGTCGTACGACGGCGCGTCCAGCAGCGGAGTGAGGTCGGAGAGCTGGCTCTTGCCGACGAGGACGCCCATGTCCATCTGCTCGGCGCCGGAGTTGTCGATGAGGTCCGGCGGGTTGCCCTGGTTGAAGCGGGGCTGGAGGGTGGACTGGATCTTCTGGGTGGCGGAGAACTTCACCGTGGCCTTGGGGAAGTCCTTCTGATAGATCTTCACCGCGTCCTGGGCGTATTCCTTGCCGAAACCGCCGTCGAAGAGGACGAATTCCATCGTGGCGGTCTCGTTGACGCCGAGCGGGTTCTTGGCGGTCTTCGTCCCCGCCTTGTCCTTCTTCTGGCCGCCCCCGCCGCTGCTGGCACAGGCGGACAGCAGGCCCGTACCCGGCGCCGCGACCAGCCCGAGCGCGGCGGACCGCTTGATCAGATCACGACGGCCGACACCCTCGGCACGGTTGTTCGAGGTGGATCCCATGCTCAAGTCCTCGCCTTCTCCAGGACTCAGGCGGTGAACCGGATCCTTCCCGGCACCGCTGTCGGGTCACGCTGGGTGGTGCAGGGCAACGCTGGAAGTGCCGACAGGTATAGTCCACTTTCGGTCGGCGGAGCAAGATCGTGCACAGGGTTCGCGATGGGTCTTTTCCGAGTTGAGACCTCACGGAAATGTCAGGCCGCCGTGCGCGCTTCGCCGGAGAATTTCGCGACATGAGCCCCGAACGCCACAGCCAACGCCCTTGACATCACCGACCACTTGACGCCCTACTGGTCCTGCGTCCCGAGCTTGACAACGTTGTCCGAACAGGACGCAGGAGGGGAATCCGTAGATGCAGCGGAGAACTCGGCACAGATGGGGTCCGGCGGCCGTCCTCACGGCCGCCTTTGTCATGGCCGCCGGCGCCCAGGGCGCGGCGGTCGCCCTGCCCGCCAAGGCTCCGGCCGCCGCAGTTGAGTTCGCATCCTCGTTCGAGGCGGGGGATCCGGCGCCGGACTGGATCGACACCGTGGAGACCGCGCCCGACGGCGGCAAGCGCGCCTCGGGCGTCGACGGCGGCTACAGCACCGGCATCCCGGGCAATGTGACGGACCATGTCACCGATGTCCGGGCGAGCGGCGAGAACGCGGGCGCCGGCGAGGTGAAGGAGAACCTGGTCGACGGCGAGCCCGGCACCAAGTGGCTGACCTTCCAGCCCACCGGCTGGGTGGAGTTCGACCTCGACAAACCCATCACCCTGGCGACCTACGCGCTCACCTCGGCCAACGACTACGCCGAGCGCGACCCGAGGGACTGGACGCTGCTCGGCTCCGGCGACGGCAAGGACTGGAAGACCCTCGACACCCGCTCCGGCGAGACCTTCTCCGAGCGGTTCCAGACGAAGTCGTACGACCTGGCCCGGCCGGCCGAGTACCAGCACTTCCGGCTGGAGATCACGAAGAACAACGGCGCCCCGGGCATCCTGCAACTCGCGGACGTGCAGTTCTCCACGGGCGGCAGCGGCGGCCCGGTGCCCGAGGACATGCTGAGCCTGGTCGACCAGGGCCCGGCCGCCTCGCCCACGGCCAAGGCGCGGGCCGGTTTCACCGGAAAGAGGGCACTGCGCTACGCCGGGCGGCACACGGCGGCGGGCCGGGCGTACTCGTACAACAAGGTCTACGACGTGAACGTGAAGGTCGGCGCCGACACCCGGCTGTCGTACCGGATCTTCCCGGCGATGGCGGACGGCGACCGCGACTACGACGCCACGAACGTCTCCCTCGACCTGGCCTTCTCCGACGGCACCTATCTGAGCGACCTCGGCGCGCTGGACCAGCACGGGTTCCCGCTGTCGCCGCGCGGACAGGGCGCGTCGAAGTCGCTGTACGTCAACCAGTGGAACGACGTGGTCTCGCGGATCGGCGCGGTCGCGGCCGGCAAGACCGTGAAGCGGATCCTCGTGGGATACGACTCCCCCGCCGGACCAGCGAAGTTCCGGGGCTGGATCGACGACGTGTCCCTGAGACCGGCTGCTCCCGAGCGGCCGAAGGCGCACCTGTCGGACTACGTGCTGACCACCCGGGGCACCAACTCCAGCGGCAGCTTCTCGCGCGGCAACGACTTCCCGGCGACGGCGCTGCCGCACGGCTTCAACTTCTGGACCCCGGTGACCAACGCGTCGTCGCTGAGCTGGCTCTACGAGTACGCGCGCGCGAACAACGCGGACAACCTGCCCACCATCCAGGCGTTCAGCGCGAGCCATGAGCCGAGCCCGTGGATGGGCGACCGGCAGACCTTCCAGGTGATGCCGTCGGCCGCGTCCGGGGCCCCGGACACCGGGCGCGAGGCGCGCGCGCTGCCGTTCCGGCACGAGAACGAGACCGCGCGGCCGTACTACTACGGCGTCCGGTTCGAGAACGGCCTCAAGGCCGAGATGGCCCCGACCGACCACGCGGCGGTGCTGCGCTTCACCTACCCCGGCGACGACGCGAGCGTGCTCTTCGACAACGTCACCGAGCAGGCGGGGCTGACCCTCGACAAGGAGCACGGGACCGTCACCGGTTACTCGGACGTGAAGTCCGGCCTGTCGGCCGGGGCGACGCGGCTGTTCGTGTACGGCACGTTCGACAGGCCGGTGACGGACGGGTCGTCGAGCGGGGTGAAGGGCTATCTGCGGTTCGACGCGGGCGCGGACCACACGGTCACGCTGCGCCTGGCGACCTCCCTGATCAGCGTCGACCAGGCGAAGGACAACCTGCGCCAGGAGATCCCGGACGGCACCTCCTTCGACACGGTCAGGCAGCGGGCCCGGCGCGCCTGGGACGGGCTGCTCGGCAAGGTGGAGGTGCGGGGCGCGAGCGAGGACCAGCTGACCACGCTGTACTCCAGCATGTACCGGCTGCACCTGTACCCCGACTCGGGCTTCGAGAAGGTGGACGGGAGGGACCGGTACGCCTCCCCCTTCTCCCCCATGCAGAGCCAGGACACCCCGACCCACACCGGCGCGAAGATCGTCGACGGCGAGGTCTACGTCAACAACGGCTTCTGGGACACCTACCGCACCACCTGGCCGGCGTACGCGTTCCTGACGCCCTCGCAGGCGGGGAAGATGATCGACGGGTTCGTGCAGCAGTACAAGGACGGCGGCTGGACCTCGCGCTGGTCCTCGCCCGGGTACGCCGACCTGATGACCGGCACCTCCTCGGACGTGGCGTTCGCCGACGCGTACGTCAAGGGCGTGCCGTTCGACGCGAAGGCCGCGTACCAGGCGGCGCTGAAGAACGCGACCGTCGTCCCGCCGATGTCCGGCGTCGGCCGCAAGGGCATGACCACCTCCCCGTTCCTCGGCTACACCAGCACCGCCACCACCGAGGGGCTGTCGTGGGCGATGGAGGGGCACATCAACGACTACGGCATCGCGCGGATGGGCGAGGCGCTGTACCGCAAGACGGGCGAGCGGCACTACCAGGAGGAGGCGGAGTACTTCCTCAACCGCGCCCGCGACTACGTGAACCTGTTCGACCCGAAGGTCGGCTTCTTCCAGGGCCGTGACGGCGACGGGACCTGGCGGCTGGACCCCTCGAAGTACGACCCGCGCGTGTGGGGGTACGACTACACGGAGACCAACGGCTGGGGCGACGCCTTCACCGTCCCGCAGGACAGCCGGGGCCTGGCCAATCTGTACGGCGGCCGGCAGGGCCTCGCGGACAAGCTGGACGCGTTCTTCGCCACGCCGGAGACGGCCTCGCCCGACTTCGTCGGCTCCTACGGCGGTGTCATCCACGAGATGACCGAGGCCCGGGACGTCCGCATGGGCATGCTGGGCCAGTCCAACCAGCCCGCGCACCACATCCCGTACATGTACGACGCGGCCGGGCAGCCCTGGAAGACCCAGGCGGCGGTCCGCGAGATCCTCTCCCGGCTCTACCTCGGCAGCGAGATCGGGCAGGGCTACCACGGCGACGAGGACAACGGCGAGCAGTCGGGCTGGTACCTCTTCTCCGCGCTCGGCTTCTACCCGCTCGTCATGGGCAGCGGCGACTACTCCATCGGCTCACCGCTGTTCAAGCAGGTCACCGTGCATCTGGAGAACGGCCGTGACCTGGTGGTCAAGGCGCCGGGAAACAGTGCCAAGAACGTTTACGTCCAGGGCGTGGCGTTCAACGGCCGCCCCTGGAACTCCACCTCGCTCCCGCACTCGCTGCTGTCCAAGGGCGGGGTGCTGGAGTTCTCCATGGGCGACAGACCGTCCACCTGGGGCACGGGGAAGAACGCGGCGCCGGTGTCCCTCACCCAGGACGACAAGGTGCCGGTGCCCCGGGCGGACGTGCTGAAGGGCGACGGGCCGCTGTTCGACGACACGTCGGCGACGGAGGCGACGTTCACCTCGGTGGACCTGCCGGTCGACCACGCGGTCAGGCCCGTCCAGTACACCCTGACGTCCCCGGCCGACCGCACCAGGGCACCGACCGGCTGGACCCTGCAGGGCTCGGCCGACGGCACCACGTGGCGGACGCTGGACCACCGCTCCGGCGAGGCGTTCCCGTGGGACCGCCAGACCAGGGCGTTCACCATCGCCGCGCCGGGCACCTACAGCAGGTACCGGCTGGTACTGGACGGCGCGGCGACGCTGGCGGAGGTGGAACTACTGGCCTGACGCGCGCACGGCAGGGGGCGGGCCCGTCCGGGTCCGCCCCCCTTGTTGCCGGGTGCGCTCAGCCGTGGCCAGGGCGAACACGCGGGAGCCGGACGCTCGCGACGGCCTTGCCGGCCGGGGCCGTGACCTCGTTGCCGTACCCGACGGTGCCGGCCGTGCCGTCGGTGTGGGTGACGGTCGCGGTGGCCTGCCGGTCGCCGTTGACCGCGCTGCCGATGACGGACAACCGACGGTAATACGCGGGAAGTTGGATGGTCCGGCCGATCGCCGAGGCGCTGTCCGGGCCGCCGCCGGGCGAGTCCGGCCAGGTGGAGGTGAGGCCCGCGACGGTGCGCCGCCCGCCCACGGCGAGTCCGGCCGCGGCGAGGGCCTGACGTGTCGTAAGCGGCGGTGTAGCAGGTGGTGCGGTCGGCGCTCCGTGCCGCCGCCGACCCGGATCCCGCCGAGCCGCTCGCGGCGGGCCCTTCCTCCCTACGACGGGTCGCGCACCACAGGTCTCACAAGCCCCAGGGACGACAACCCGCGCCACCTGTACCACGGAAGACCGCGCGCGCCGGGTCGGGCGCCCCCCGGATCACCCGGTCGGGCTACCTCAAGCGGGTTGACGAGGCCGTCCGTTGGGCCGGTAGAGTCATGGACAGAAGGTCAGACAACGTTGTCGCGCGACCCTTCGATCCGTCGGTACCGGCCCATCCCCGGACGCCCCCACACACAAGCCGGCACCACCCGGGCGGACACACCCACCCCCCTCACCCGCCCGGCTCGCGGACCCGGTGCGCCTCGCACCGGGTCCGCCCAGAGTCGCCCGGCCTACGAGACAGGCATAGCCACCCGGCGAACCTGGATGCTACAAAGGCCGCATGTCGGACATGTCCGAACGGTTGTCACGTCGCTCCTGGCGGCCCGTGATCGGCAAGAGCCCGCGGAGCGTCGCCGGGCAGGTCTTCGTCCTGCAAGTGGCGCTGGTCGTGGCGCTCGTCCTCTGCGGTGTCCTCGCGCTGTACCTCCAGTCGCAGCGGGACACCGGCACCGAGGCCAGGCGCCGCTCGATAGCCGTCGCCCAGACCTTCGCCCACTCCCCCGGCATCCTCCAGGCGCTGCGGGCCCCCGATCCGTCCAAGATCCTCCAGCCGCTCACCGAGGCGGGGCGCCGGGCCGCGGGCGTCGACTTCATCGTCGTCATGGACACCCACGGCATCCGCTACACACACCCCCTCCCCAGCAAGATCGGGCATCGGTTCGTGGGCCGGATCGAGCCGTCGCTGGCCGGCAAGGTCTACACGGAGAGCGTGCACGGCCCGCTGGGCCACGAGGAGCAGGCGACCGTTCCGATCGACGACACCAAGGGCAAGGTGGTCGGGCTCGTGTCCGCCGGGCTGAAGGTCGAGGACATCACCAACGCGGTGGACCGGCAGCTGCCGATCATCCTGGCGGCAGGCGCCGGCGCGCTCGTCCTGTCGACCGGGGGCACGGCCCTGGTGGGCCGGCGGTTGCGGCGGCAGACCCACAGCCTGGCCCCGGACGAGATGGCCCGCATGTACGAGCATCACGACACGGTGCTGCACTCCGTGCGGGAAGGGGTGGTCATCGTCGGCGCCGACGGACGGCTGCTGCTGGTCAACGACGAGGCGACGCGCCTGCTGGACCTGCCCGCCGAGGCCGAGGGGCGGACCGTGGCCGAGCTGCCGGAGCTGTCCGGCCTCGACGCGGACATCGTGGACCTGCTCGGCTCCGGGCGCGAGGCCACCGACGAGGTGCTGTTCGCCGGCGACCGGCTGCTGGCGGTCAACCAGCGGCCCACGGGCGGGGCCGGCGGCCCCGGGGGGACCGTGCTGACCCTCCGCGACTCCACCGAGCTGCTGGCGGTCTCCGGCCGGGCGGAGGCCGCCCGTGAGCGGCTCAAGCTGCTGTACGACGCCGGTCTGGGCATCGGTACCACCCTCGACGTGTCGAGCACCGCCGACGAGCTGGCCCGGGTCGCCGTGCCGCGCTTCGCCGACTTCGTCACCGTCGACCTGGCCGATGCCGTCCTGCGCGGCGAGGAGCCGGCCGCCACCGCCACGGACCTGCGGCGCATCGCCATGCGGGGGATCCGGGACGACCACCCGCTCTACGAGAAGGACCGGCTGATCGACTTCCTGCCGAGCACGCCCCAGGCCCGGGGGTACGGCAGCGGCCGCACCGAGCTGGTGACCGACCTGTCCGCCGCGCCGGACTGGCGGGCCCAGGATCCCGAGCGCACGCACGAGGTCCTGGAGTACGGCATCCAGTCGCTGATCGTCGCCCCGATCCGGGCCCGTGGTGTCGTGCTGGGCATGGCCAACTTCTACCGGGCCAAGCGCGAGGCCTTCGACGAGGAGGACGTGTCGCTGGCCGAGGAGCTGGTGGCCCGCGCCGCGGTGAGCATCGACAACGCCCGCCGCTACACCCGTGAGCACGCGCTGGCGGTCACCCTGCAGCGCAGCCTGCTGCCGCGCGCCCTGCCCGAGCAGAGCGCGCTCGACGTCGGGTACCGCTACACCCCCGCGCAGTCGGGGGTGAGCGGGGACTGGTTCGACGTGATCCCCCTGCCGGGGAGCCGGGTGGCGCTGGTCGTCGGCGACGTGGTCGGCCACGGTCTGCACGCGGCCGCCACGATGGGACGGCTGCGCACCGCGGTGCACAACTTCTCCACCCTCGATCTGCCGCCCGACGAGCTGCTGAACCATCTGGACGACCTCGTCGGCCGGATCGACCAGGACGAGGCCTGTGCGGAGACGGCCGGGGAGATCGCCGGTGCCACCTGCCTGTACGCGATCTACGACCCGGTGACGCGCCGCTGCACCATGGCGCGGGCGGGGCATCCGGCACCGGCGCTGGTCCACCCCGGCGGAAGCGTCACCTTCGCCGATCTGCCCGCCGGGCCGCCGCTCGGCATCGGGGGCATGCCGTTCCAGACGGCCGAGCTGGAGCTGGCCGAGGGCACCCGGCTGGTGCTGTACACGGACGGGCTCATCGAGGACCGCACCCGGGATCTGGACGTAGGGATGGAGCTGCTGCGGCAGTCCCTGGAGCGGCACGAGGGCCGCTCACCGGACGAGACCTGCCAGGCGGTGCTGGACGAGCTGCTGCCCGGGCGGCCCACCGACGACGTGGTGCTGCTGGTCGCGCACACCCGGGCGCTGGCGCCCGACCGGGTCGCCGCGTGGGACGTGCCCCGCGATCCGGCGGCGGTGGCGGGCATGCGCCTGGCCGTGGCCGGAAAGCTGGACGAGTGGGGCCTCGCCGAGCAGGGCTTCGCCATGGAACTCGTCCTGAGCGAGTTGGTCACCAACGCCATCCGCTACGGAGCCGATCCGATCCGGCTGCGGCTGATCCGCGACCGCGCGCTGATCTGCGAGGTGGCCGACGGGAGCAACACCTCGCCGCATCTGCGGTACGCCGCGACGACCGACGAGGGCGGCCGTGGGTTGTTCCTGGTGTCGCAGATGACCGAGCGCTGGGGTGTCCGGTACAGCCCCCAGGGCAAGGTGATCTGGGCGGAGCTGGCACTGCCGTAGCGCGCGCCGCGGCGGGCGGGTCAGACGGGGCTGCGCAGCGGCCCGGACAGGCGTGCCGGGGGCGGCTCTCCCGCGGTGGGGGCCGGCTCCGCGGCGCGGAGTTCGATGCGGAACTCGGTGCGGCCCGGCTCGCTGCGTACGTCGATCCGGCCCCGGTGCGCGTCGGTGATCGCCGCCGCCACGGCCAGCCCCAGCCCCGAGCCGCCCTCGCTGAGGCCCTGGCGGGTACGGGAGGGGTCGGCGCGGGTGAAGGGGTCGAAGACCGTGGGGAGCAGGGCGGGCGGGATGCCGGGGCCGTCGTCGCCGACGCGCACCGTGTGGTGGCCGGCGGCGGTCTCGACGCGGGCGGTGACCGTCGTCCCGGGCGGGGTGTGGACGCGCGCGTTGGCCAGCAGCGCGGTCACCGCCCGTCTCAGGCTGCGACCGTCGCCGGCGACCAACAGAGGGTGCTCCTGGGGTAGTTCGAGGCGCCAGAGGTGGCTCGGAGCGGCCGTACGCGCCTCGCGTACCGCCTCCGCGACCAGGACGGCGAGGTCGACGTCGGCCGTGCGCGGCGGTCCGCCCTCGGCGAGCCGGGCGAGCAGCAGCAGGTTCTCGACCAGGCCGGTGAGCCGGGCGGACTCGGTGCCGATCCGGCGGCGGGCGAGGTCGGCGGTGCCGTCCGGCGCGGGGAGGCGGTTCATCAGCTCGGCGTAGCCGGCGATGGAGGCGAGCGGGGTGCGCAGTTCGTGGCCGGCGTCGGCGATGAAGCGGCGCATGCGCTCCTCGCCGCGCCGGCGTTCGGCGAGCGCGGCCTCGACCTGGTCGATCATGCGGTTGAGGGCGGCGCCGACCTGGCCGGTCTCGGTGCCCGGGTCGGCGTCGGCCGCGGCGACCCGGGCGAGCGGGGCGGTCCGGCCGGCGCCGAGCGGGGTCCGGGCGACCTCGGCGGCCATCGCGGCGACCCGGGCGAGCGGGGCGGTCCGGCCGGCGCCGAGCGGGGTCCGGGCGACCTCGGCGGCCATCGCGGCGACCCGGCCGAGCGGGCGCAGCTGCCGCCGGACGGCGAGGGCGCAGCCGGCGGCCGCGAGGGCGAGGACGGCACCGGTGGCCACGGCCTCGATCCGCACGAGCCGGTCGAGGGTGTGCCGTACGTCGTCCTGGGGCAGGCCCGCCAGGACGCGGACACCGCGCGCGTCGAGGGCGGTGACACGGTAGGTGCCGAGTCCGGGGACCGTGCGGGTGTGGGCCGCGCCGTCGTCGGGGACGCCGGTCAGGGCGGCGCGCTGGGCCGGGGTGAGCGGCCGCGGACGCTCGTCCGCGCGCACGACCGCGGCGGCGAGGACGGCTCCGCCGGCGTCGAACCGGGCGGCGAGCAGCCCGTCGGGGTGGCCGCCGGTGCCGAGGAAGGCGAGGTCGGCGGGGCGGGCGGGCCGGCGGGCGGCGCCGGTCACCCCGTGCGCGGCGGCCGCGCCGACCCGGTCGTCCAACGCACCCATGAGGAAGGCGCGTTGGCTGAGGAAGGTGGTGAGGGTGAGGGTGGCGCAGACGACGGCGAGGGCGGCCGTGACGAGGAGCGGCAGGCGGGTCCGCAACGCCCGGATCCGGGTGCGGCGGCGGCCGCGGGTACGACGGGCGTGCGGCCCGGGAGTGCCTGGCATGTACCGAGTCTGTGCCGGGTGGCTGGGGGAAGCCTGTGCTCCGTCTGGGGAGGGGCGATGGGTGGCCGGCGGCGGGGTGCGGCCCGGAGGCGGACCGGGGCAAGGCGAAGGGCCGCGCCCCCGGTACGCGGGGGTGCGGCCCTCTACGGCTGCCGTGTCATGCGGTGCGGTGCCGGTGTGGTGACCGGCTCGCCTGGTCTCGCTTACTTGCGGATCAGGTTGCGCAGCACGTACTGCATGATGCCGCCGTTGCGGTAGTAGTCGGCCTCACCGGGGGTGTCGATGCGGACGACCGCGTCGAACTCGACACCGGTGTCGGTGGTGACCTTGACCGTGCGCGGCGTGGTGCCGTCGTTCAGCTCCGTCACGCCGGAGATGGAGAAGGTCTCCTCGCCGGTCAGACCGAGGGACTGCGCCGAGGCGCCCTCCGGGAACTGCAGCGGAAGCACGCCCATGCCGATGAGGTTCGAGCGGTGGATGCGCTCGTAGGACTCGGCGATGACGGCCTTGACGCCGAGGAGCGCGGTGCCCTTGGCCGCCCAGTCGCGGGACGAGCCGGAGCCGTACTCCTTGCCGGCCAGGACGACCAGCGGGATGCCGGCGGCCTGGTAGTTCTGCGAGGCGTCGTAGATGAAGGAGACCGGGCCGCCCTCCTGCGTGAAGTCGCGGGTGTAGCCGCCCTCGGTGCCCGGCGCGATCTGGTTGCGCAGGCGGATGTTGGCGAACGTACCGCGGATCATGACCTCGTGGTTGCCGCGGCGGGAGCCGTAGCTGTTGAAGTCGCGGCGCTCGACGCCGTGCTCCGTGAGGTACTGGCCGGCCGGGGTGTCGGCCTTGATGGCGCCGGCCGGGGAGATGTGGTCGGTGGTGACCGAGTCGCCGAGCTTGGCGAGGACGCGGGCGTCGGAGATGTCCTGGACCGGCTCGGGCTCCATGCCCATGCCCTCGAAGTACGGGGGCTTGCGGACGTAGGTGGACTCGGCGTCCCACTCGAAGGTGTTGCCGGTCGGGATCGGCAGCGCCTGCCACTGGGCGTCGCCCGCGAAGACGTCGGAGTAGGACTTGTTGAACATGTCCTCACCGATGGCGTTGGCCACGACGTCGTTGACCTCGGCCTCGGACGGCCAGATGTCCTTCAGGTAGACCGGGTTGCCGTCCTGGTCGGTGCCGAGGGCGTCACGGGTGATGTCCACCTTCATGGAGCCCGCGATGGCGTAGGCGACGACGAGCGGCGGGGACGCCAGGTAGTTCATCTTGACGTCGGGGTTGATCCGGCCCTCGAAGTTGCGGTTGCCGGACAGGACCGAGGTGACGGCGAGGTCGTGGTCGTTGACGGCCTTGGAGACCTCCTCCGGCAGCGGGCCGGAGTTGCCGATGCAGGTGGTGCAGCCGTAACCGACCAGGTTGAAGCCCAGCTTGTCCAGGTACGGGGTGAGGCCGGCCTTCTCGAAGTAGTCGGTGACGACCTTCGAGCCCGGGGCGAGGGTGGACTTGACCCACGGCTTGCGGGTCAGGCCCTTCTCGACCGCCTTCTTGGCGACGAGGGCGGCGCCGATCATGACGTACGGGTTGGAGGTGTTGGTGCAGGAGGTGATGGCCGCGACCGTCACCGCACCGTGGTCCAGCTCGTAGGTCGTGCCGTCGGGGGCGGTGACCTGGCACGGGTTGGACGGGAAGCCGTTGGGGTGGGCGGCCGGGGCGTCGGAGGCCGGGAAGGACTCCTTGCCCGCCTCGTCGACGTCGTCCACGTAGTTGCGGACGTCCAGCTTGAACTGCTCGGCGGCGTTCGCGAGGACGATGCGGTCCTGCGGGCGCTTCGGGCCGGCGATGGACGGCACGACGGTGGACAGGTCCAGCTCGAGCTTCTCGGAGAAGTCGGGCTCGGCCTTCGGGTCCAGCCAGAGGCCCTGCTCCTTGGCGTAGGCCTCGACGAGCGCGACCTGCTGGTCCGAACGGCCGGTCAGACGCAGGTAGTTCAGGGTCTCGTCGTCGATCGGGAAGATCGCGGCGGTGGAGCCGAACTCCGGCGACATGTTGCCGATGGTGGCGCGGTTGGCCAGGGACGTGGCGGCGACGCCCTCGCCGTAGAACTCGACGAACTTGCCGACCACACCGTGCTTGCGGAGCATCTCGGTGATGGTGAGCACGAGGTCGGTGGCGGTGGTGCCGGGCTGCAGCTCACCGGTGAGCTTGAAGCCGACGACGCGCGGGATGAGCATGGAGACCGGCTGCCCGAGCATGGCGGCCTCGGCCTCGATGCCGCCGACGCCCCAGCCGAGGACGCCGAGGCCGTTGACCATGGTGGTGTGCGAGTCGGTGCCGACCAGGGTGTCCGGGTACGCCTTGCCGTCGCGGACCATGACGACACGCGCCAGGTGCTCGATGTTCACCTGGTGGACGATGCCGGTGCCCGGCGGGACGACCTTGAACTCGTCGAAGGCGGTCTGACCCCAGCGCAGGAACTGGTAGCGCTCCTTGTTGCGGCCGTACTCCAGCTCGACGTTCTGCTTGAAGGCGTCGCTGGTGCCGAACTTGTCGGCGATGACGGAGTGGTCGATGACCAGCTCGGCCGGCGCCAGCGGGTTGATCTTGGCGGGGTCGCCGCCCAGCTCCTTCACGGCCTCACGCATGGTGGCGAGGTCCACGACACAGGGCACGCCGGTGAAGTCCTGCATGATCACGCGGGCCGGCGTGAACTGGATCTCCTGGCTGGGCTGGGCCTGGGAGTCCCAGCCGCCGAGGGCGCGGATGTGGTCGGCGGTGATGTTCGCGCCGTCCTCGGTGCGGAGCAGGTTCTCCAGCAGGACCTTGAGGCTGTACGGCAGGCGGGCCGAGCCCTCCACCTTGTCCAGCCGGAAGATCTCGTACGACTCGTCGCCCACCTGCAGCGTGCTGCGGGCGTCGAAGCTGTTCGCCGACACGACAGTCTCCTTCATTGATGTGCGCGTACCACCGTCAATCGTGCCGCCACGCCGGTCTGGCCGATCCGCTGAGGTAAGGCTAAGTTAGGTAACCCTCAGCGAGTGGCGGCTGCGGTGCGCCTGGCAGATATCTCGATGTCGAGATAACTCTAGTACATGGGCGCTGGATGGTCATGCCCGACCCGGGTCACCAGTCCCGTTCGGCGGTGGTCTTGGCCGGGCCGAGGACGTCCACGTGACCGTGATCGCCGTAGACCGACGCCCGCCAGCGGGCGTAGACCGCGGCCGTACGCTGCGCATCCTCCTCTTCCCCCGCGCCGTAGTCGACGCGCACCACGGAGGTGGTGCGGTCCCCGCCGGCGGGCGTACGCACGTAGGCGCCGGTCACGTGACCGGCGATGCGGGCGTCCGCCTTCGGCGCGTCCGCCGTCAGGTAGGCGCGGAACTCGCGGAGCATGGGGAACCAGCGGTGCGGACCGGCCGTCGGCACACCGCCGTCGTCGTCCGCGGTGTCCCCCATGGGCGGACCGGGATCCTGCCGGTCGTCACTGGTGGTGTCCGGGAGCTGCTGGTCGTCACTGGTGGTGTCCGGGAGCTGCTGGTCGTCGGTCGTCGTGTCGGGCAGTTGCTGGTCGTCCGCGGTCCCGTCCCTCACGGACGCCCCCCCCCGGCCGGGCCGGCCGCCGGGGCGTTCGCCTGCCGCGCGCCGCAGGAGGCCAGAGCGCAGCACAGCACGAGTACGGCGGCAGCGGCGACGGACCGGCACCGCGTCCTGTTCTTCATGGATGTTCCCCCTTTTCGCAGGAGGAGAGGGGGACGAGCGGACCGGGGTTCCGCACCGTGCGGCGCGCCGGGGACGCACCGCAGACACGCGAGGGACACTCCGGGGAAAGCCCGCTCAAACAGGATTTAACTCGCCAATTTCGTCGAATCCGCATCTGGGCTGGTCGTTGACGCGCTATCACCCGAATGGACCCCCTTGACGGGTGCCATCTCATATCTGAGATAGCCTCAGCCTCATGGCAGACGACTACCTCGTACGCATCGGCAAGCTCATCCGTGACGCCCGGCAGCACCGTGGCTGGACACAGACGCAGCTCGCGGAGGCGTTGGGCACCAGCCAGAGCGCGGTCAACCGCATCGAGCGCGGGAACCAGAACATCAGCCTTGAGATGATTGCCCGGATCGGCGAGGCCCTCGACAGTGAAATCGTGTCGCTGGGGTATGCGGGGCCCATGCATCTACGAGTCGTCGGCGGTCGTCGGCTGTCCGGCGCCATCGACGTGAAGACGAGCAAGAACGCCTGCGTGGCGCTGCTGTGCGCCTCGCTGCTCAACAAGGGGCGCACGGTACTGCGCCGGGTCGCCCGGATCGAGGAGGTGTACCGCCTGCTGGAGGTGCTGAACTCCATCGGCGTGCGCACCCGCTGGATCAACGACGGCGTCGACCTGGAACTGGTGCCGCCGGCCGAGCTGGAGATGGCGGCGATCGACGCGGAGGCCGCCGTACGCACCCGCTCGATCATCATGTTCCTCGGCCCGCTGCTGCACCGCATGGACGCCTTCAAGCTGCCCTACGCCGGCGGCTGCGACCTGGGCACGCGGACCATCGAGCCGCACATGATCGCGCTGCGCCGGTTCGGCCTGGACATCGCGGCCACCGAGGGCCAGTACCACGCGCGGGTCGACCGCGCGGTGCGCCCCGACCGCCCGATCGTGCTGACCGAGCGCGGCGACACCGTGACCGAGAACGCGCTGCTGGCCGCCGCACGGCACGACGGCGTCACGGTCATCCGCAACGCCTCCTCCAACTACATGGTCCAGGACCTGTGCTTCTTCCTGGAGGCGCTCGGGGTCAGGGTCGAGGGCATCGGCACGACCACACTGACGGTGCACGGCGTGCCGAACATCGACGTCGACGTGGACTACTCCCCCTCCGAGGACCCGGTCGAGGCGATGAGCCTGCTGGCCGCCGCCGTGGTGACGGAGTCCGAACTGACCGTGCGCCGTGTGCCGATCGAGTTCCTGGAGATCGAGCTGGCGGTCCTGGAGGAGATGGGCCTCGACCACGACCGCAGCCCCGAGTACTGCGCGGACAACGGCCGTACGCGGCTGGTCGACCTGACCGTCCGCCCCTCCAAGCTCGAAGCCCCGATCGACAAGATCCACCCCATGCCCTTCCCGGGTCTGAACATCGACAACGTCCCGTTCTTCGCGGCGATCGCGGCGACGGCGCAGGGGCAGACCCTCATCCACGACTGGGTCTACGACAACCGCGCGATCTACCTCACCGACCTCAACCGGCTCGGCGGCCGGCTCCAACTCCTCGACCCGCACCGGGTGCTGGTCGAGGGCCCGACCCGCTGGCGCGCCGCCGAGATGATGTGCCCGCCCGCCCTGCGCCCCGCCGTGGTCGTCCTGCTCGCGATGATGGCGGCCGAGGGCACGTCGGTGCTGCGCAACGTCTACGTCATCAACCGGGGTTACGAGGATCTCGCCGAGCGGCTGAACTCGATCGGCGCGCAGATCGAGATCTTCCGGGACATTTGATGCGCAAATGCCGCCACACCCCGTCTGACCTGCGGTGAAGCGGGTCAGGAAGGGGTGCGGCGGCATCCGTGGGACTTCTCTGGGACTTTGCGCCCGCGGCGGGCCCACCGCCGACCTCACCATCAACCTCCGCTCCGCCACCCCCGCGATGCGTGAGCACCTGCTGGACGCGGTCGAGTGGATCGTCCGTGCCGAAGCGGCCGGGCCGCTTCCGCGGCACCGAGGGAGCCGGACATCTCCGTCATCAACGGCTTCCCGGTGACTGTGAACGACGCCGAGGCCACCGCCGCCGTCCCAGTCGCGTTCCGCTCGGCCCTCGGACCGGACCGCGTCATCGACCTCGAACAACCTCTCACGGGCAGCGAGGACTTCAGCGCTTTCGGCACGGCACTCGCCGCCCCCTCCGTGTACTGGGCGTTCGGCGGACTCGACCCGGCCGCGTTCGCCGATGCAGACCTCCTGACGGGCGGGATCCCGCCGCAGATCCCCCACAACCATTCGCCGCTGTTCGCGCCAGTGCCCGAGCCCACCGTCGAACTCGGCGTGCGGTAACCCCTGTTGGCGGCCACACCGTGGCCGACCTCCTGGCGCAAAGGCGGATCCCACCTGCTCCGCCACCACGATCCGCAATCGCCGCAACGAGTGGATCCAGCTGGACGTCTTCGCTCAAGTCCGGCACATCGCACGGGAGATGTACGACCGAATCGTCGGCCTGTGGTGCCGAACTCCTCGGCCGGCCCAGGACCGCGCTCGACCCCGGACCGGCCGAAGGCGAGAACGCCGCCTGCCTCGCCCGCGCCGGCATCGAGGTGATGGCGGTCGACTACTCACCGGTCCAGGTCGACCGGATCGCATCGCGTGAAGTGGTGCAGCGGGCAGGGCCCCGGAACGCGCGGGTGTCTGTCCGGGGCGTGCATCCGCCGGCGGCGCATGCTCCCTGAACAAGGGCAGTCCATCGCGCAAGTCTCCTGGTGAACGGGCAGTTCGACCGGAGGAGCGCGCGATGGCCTTGTCCCAGTCCGAGCTGATGCGGCTGCTTGAGTCACTACGTCGGGCCGACGGAGCTGAGGCAGTCAGGGTGGTGTGCGAGCGCCTCCTGCGGGAGCTGATCGAGGCCGAGGCCACCGAGGTGATCGGTGCCGCGCCGCGCGACGATCGGTTGAGCCGTGACACGGCAGTCGGATCTCGGCCACGAGGACTGGAACCGCACGCGACTGCATCTTTTGGACTACTGCCTTTTCGGCCCTGTGGAGGACGATCTCGCGGCACCGCCGCGAAAGATTTGACCCGTGCGAACCACCATCGGATACACCGCCGAAAGCATCGGCTACGTCCTAGGAGCCCAGGGGCTCGTCAGCTTCGCGTCACAGACCCTCTTCGGCACGGAGTGGGGCTGGATGCACAAATTGGTCGACCTTCCGTCCACCGCCTACCTCGGCATCTTCGCCGTGGGACTGGCGCTCATCGTCGGCGGGGTGAGGATGCGCAAGACGCCCCACGCCAGAGGGTGAGCACGTCGCCGTACTCAGTCAGGTGAGAGTGGCGGGCTGAACCACGGACTGACGGGCGAGCCGTCACTTCGTCGGCCCACACTGGAGTTGCCGTCGTCCTGCGCATGCAGTGTCGGAGAGTGTTCGCGACACCCCCACTGCACTGCGCCATCCGGGACCACCCAGACCCGGGCGTGGCATGCTTGAGCCGGCGTCAGTGAAGCGGTGCACGCGTCTGGCGGGCTGGTCTGCGTCGCCTTGGCGACCCGCTTGTTCAATGAACGGCCCTTTCTCAAAGGCCTCTTGTTGTCTCTCAGGAGCTGTGCCTTCGATGGCGAGACCGGCCTGCACTGGCAGGTCGTTCGGGCGGGGGAGGGGGGTACCGCCATGCCTTCATGGCCTAGGGGTATCGCGAAGGCCGTGGTTGCGGGGGCGGCCGCCACGGCGGCGGTTGTGCTGGATATACGTCCAAGACACCGGCCCGGCGTCGCGGGGCGTTTGACGGTTTTGCCCACGTCGTGGTGGGCGGCGGGGTGCCTGGACGCGGTCTTCTTGGGCTGGCGGGGCACGGTCTTGGCCTTGTCGAGGTGCCCGTACACCGTCGAACCGGACACGCCGAGCATGTCAGCAATCGGCGAGTAGAGCACCCACGAACTCGGCATCCGGCCCAAGGCGTACGACCCGAAACTCGACGTCGACTCCACACCGCTGCGCGAGCAGGACCTGATCGCCGCCGGTCTCGGCCAGGCCGCCTGAACCGCCGCCTCCAACAGAGGGACACCCGCGCTGTTCTGCCAGCGGAAGAACACCGGCCGGACCGGGCTTGACGATCACTACAGTCCAGTCTCATGACGACGATTACGACGCGTACGGTCGAGTACCCGGCCGACGGTTTGACGATGATCGGGCACCTCGCGCTCCCGGCCGGCGTCGACCGCCGGCCCGCGGTGCTGCTCGGACCGGAGGGCATGGGGCTCAGCGACGTCGAGCGCCGCCGGGCCGATGCTCTCGCCGAGCTGGGGTATGTAGCGCTGGCCTTCGACCTTCACGGTGGGCGCTATTTGGGTGACCCCGAGGAGATGCTGGCCCGTTGCATGCCACTCCTCGCTGATCCCGACCGGATGCGGGGCATCGGCCATGCGGCGCTCGACGTGTTGCGCGCCGAACCGCGGACCGACCCCGACCGGATCGCCGCCGTCGGTTACGGCACCGGGGGCGCCATCGGACTGGAACTCGGGCGTGATGGCGTCGGCCTGCGCGCGATCGGCACAGTCAACGCACTGACCACGGGCCGACCGGGAGAGGCGGCGCGCATCCGCTGCCCGGTGTGGGCCGGGGTCGGGTCGGAAGACCCGATCATGCCGCCCGCGCAACGGAACGCGTTCACCGCTGAGATGCAGGCCGCGGGCGTCGACTGGCGCCTCGCGGTCTACGGCGGCGCCTTGCACGCCTTCCACCACCCGCCGGTCGACCACCCCACCGTCCCCGGCGTCGGCTACCACCCACGGCACGCGCAGCGCGCCTGGCGCGACGTCGTCGGCCTGCTCGCCGAGTGCTTGCCCCCGGGGGCATGCCCCAGGTAGGCATGCCCGGCGTAGAACCGCCAGATCGGGGCGACGCCCCGGGCCTGTTCGTACGCGCACTGGTTCAGCCACAGTCCCTGGATGAGGTCTCCGGCGCGCCAGCGCTCGTTCCCCCGCAGGCACAGGCCCATGACGTCGAGCGCCTCGAACCCTCCGGAACGCGTCCGTCCCCCCTCCGCCGGCAGCGACTCGTCACCCTGCCCCAGCATGGCCGGGACCAGCAGGCGGAAGGCGACCGCGTCACGGTACGCGCGCGTCGACGCGTCCAGCCCGGGCAGCGTATCGTCGATCGACCCGAGCGCCGCGCGGCTGCGTCCCCGGATGAAGTCGATCCGCGCTTCGTCCAGTCTCCGTGAGGGACCCGGCCTCCGGTTCCGAGTAGTTCCGCGAATTGATCAGATACGGCACGTCGCTCATCGACGAGACCCCGCGGGGACGCGGACCGGACCGCTCCCCGGACTCCCCCGCCGCCTCGGCGCACATGTCCCCGCCTCCCTCGTCCCGGCCTGGGAGCGGACCGACCACCCCAGTGTGCTCGATGCCCTGCCGGGGGCGGCACCCGCGAGCGCCGCCGCACAGGGGCGCGCCGTCCGGGGGACCGCTGTACGGGTGATCCCCCGATGTCCCCGTCCCGCCTGGAACCAAGGGGTTACCGGGGCGGGACGCCTCCCGGCGGGGGTGTCGGCGGCCGGGGCGGGCGGGGGGACGAGTAGCGGCCTGATCTGCGCCTGAACAGACTGGAGCTGCCGGTCCGTCACCGGGCCACAGTCCACGCTCTCCAGGAGATCGCATGGTGGAGCAGTCCTCCGTCCCCATAACAGGGCCGCAAGAAGCCGCTGTCGCCCTGGTCGGCACCGACCGGGACGGATCGGAGACCGAGCGGGAGTTCGCGCGGGTACTGGCCGACGTCCTGGGTGCCGAGCGCGTCCCGGCCGACAGCCACTTCTTCACCGACCTCGGAGCCAACTCCCTGGTCATGGCCCAGTTCTGCGCGCGGTTACGCAAGCGCCCGGACCTGCCGTCCCCGTCCATGAAGGACGTCTACCGGCACTCCACGATCCGTGGCCTGGCGGCGGCTCTCGATGCGGCGGCTCCCGCGCCCGCCCCCGCGGCGCCCGATCCGTCGGCACCGGCTCCCCCGCCCGCGCCGGCCGCGGCGCCGCGCGGGAACCCGCGGCTGCGGCATGTCCTGTGCGGTACGGCCCAGTTGCTGGTGTTCCTGGCCTACTCCCTCGTCTCCGGCTTCGTCACCGCCGCGGGGTACGAGTGGATCGCCGACGGCGACGACCTCGCCGCGATCTATCTGCGGTCGATGGTGTTCGGGGGAACCGGGTTCCTCGTGCTGTGCGCGTTCCCGGTCGTCGCGAAGTGGCTGCTCGTCGGCCGCTGGAAGCCGGTCGAGTTCCCCGTCTGGGGCCTTGCGTATCTGCGCTTCTGGCTCGTCAAGGCGCTGCTGCACGCGAATCCGATGGTCTTCCTCGTCGGGACCCCGCTGTACCCGCTGTACCTGCGGGCCCTCGGCGCGCGGATCGGCAAGGGCGTCACGATCCTGTCCCACTCCGTGCCCGTCTGCACCGACCTGCTGACGATCGGCTCGGGCACGGTGGTCCGCAAGGACGCGTTCCTCCTCGGTTACCGGGCCTTCGCGGGCCGCGTCCAGACCGGCCGGATCACGCTGGGACGCGACGTGTTCGTCGGCGAGAAGACGGTGCTCGACATCGACACCTCGATGGGCGACGGCGCCCAGCTCGGCCATGCCTCCGCCCTGCACCGCGGCCAGACGGTCCCGGCCGGCGCGCGCTGGCACGGATCGCCGGCCGAGCCCACCGGGGTCGACTACGTCCGGATCGCCCCGGCCGGCTGCGGCACCCTGCGCCGGGCCTGGTTCGGCTGCGCGACGCTGCTGCAACTGCTCTTCGTGTACATCCCCCTGGCCGTCGGCGGGATGTACATGCTGTCCACCGCGGTACCGGCGATCGGCAAGCGGATCGACCCGGACACGACCGTACTGACCCCGACGGAACTGGTCACCGACGCGCTGGTCGTCTCGGCGGCCCTGTTCTTCGGCTTCGTCGTGCTGGGCCTCGCCGCGCTGTACACCGTTCCGCGAGTGCTGCGGCTCGCCGTCAAGCCCGACCGGGTCTATCCGCTGTACGGGTTCCACTACGCGGCGCACCAGGCGACGGCGCGCCTGACGAACATCAAGTTCTTCGCCTGGCTCTTCGGCGACAGCTCGTACATCGTCCCCTACCTGCGCGGACTGGGCTACGACCTGTCGAAGGTGGAGCAGACGGGGTCCAACTTCGGCACCGAGGTGCAGCACGAGTCGCCGTTCCTGGTGTCCGTCGGCAGCGGAACGATGGTGGCCGACGGGCTGTCCGTGCTCAACGCGGACTACTCCAGCACGTCCTTCCGGGTGTCCCGGGTGTCGATCGGGCCGCGCAGCTTCCTCGGCAACAACATCGCCTATCCCGCGGGCGGCAGAACCGGCGAGAACTGCCTGCTCGCGACGAAGGTGATGGTCCCCCTGGACGGCGAGGTCCGCGAAGGCGTGGGGCTCCTCGGCTCGCCGTGCTTCGAGATCCCCCGCTCCGTGGACCGTGACGCGCGGTTCGACCACCTCAGGACGGGCGACTCCCAGCGCCGCCTGCTCGCCGCGAAGAACCGCTACAACCTGCGGTCCATGGCCCTGATGCTGTGCGTGCGCTGGCTGCACACCTTCGGGCTCACCCTGCTCGCCCTCGCCACCGTGGACCTGTACGGCATGCTGGGGGAGCTGGTCATCGCCTCGTATCTGGCGGTGACCCTCGTGCTGTCCACGGCGTACTACATCCTGGTGGAGCGCTGCCTGCTGTCCTTCCGCAGGCTCCGTCCCGACCTGTGCTCCATCTACGACCCGAGGTTCTGGCTGGTCGAGCGTGTGTGGAAGGTTCCGGACCACTACCTCAACATCTTCAACGGGACCCCCTTCAAGAGCCTCGTCTGGCGCCTGCTGGGCGTCCGCGTCGGCCGCAGGGTGTTCGACGACGGCTGCTACGTGACCGACAGGACGCTCGCCGTCATCGGGGACGAGTGCACCCTCAACGCGGGGTGCAAGATCCAGTGCCACTCGCAGGAGGACGGCACCTACAAGGCCGACGTCACCACGCTGGGCGCCGGCTGCACGCTGGGCGTCGCCGCCCACGTGCACTACGGCGTGACCATGGGCGACGGCTCGGCGCTGGCGGCCGACTCCTTCCTCATGAAGGGGGAGGAAGTCCCCCCGGACGCGCGGTGGGGCGGCAATCCCGCCGTGGCCATGCCGGACGACGGCGGCCGGTCCCGTGCCGCCGACCGGACCACGCCGACAGTCAACGCCCCTGCGGCGGACGCGAGTTGAGGAAGGCCATTCGATGGGAACGCGCGAGGAAGCTGACCGGGAGTTCTGGAGCCGGGTACTGACCGCCGGCGGTGTCACGACCGTGCCGCGGTGGGTCCGGCAGCCGGCCGGGGCAGCGGTCGGTCCAGCGGTCGGGAAGGCGGCCGAGCACGAGACGCCGGTGCCGGACGACGTGGCGGAGGCGATGCGCGGCCTGGTCCGGCGGCGGGCGGTCCCGCTCAGCGCGCTGCTGCTCGCCGCGCACGCCAAGGTGCTGGCCGCCCTGTCCGGCGAGCCGGAGGTGGTCACCGGGTACACCACCGGTGTGCGCGGCGAGCCGCTGCCCTGCCGGCTGGCCGTCGCGCCGGGGACCTGGCAGGACCTGCTGTCGGCCGCCGAGCACGCCGAGGCGGAGGTACTGGCGCACCGGGAGTTCCCGGTGGAGAAGCTGCGGTGGGAGCTGGGGCTGACGGAGCCGCCGTACGAGGTCGTGTTCGGCCCCCTGGGAGCGGACGAGGCCCACGCCGACGACGGTGTCCTGCACGTGCGCTGGTGCGACCGAGGCGGGCGGACCACGCTGCTCGTGCGGTACCGCACGGACGTGCTGGACGCGGCGGCGGCGGCCCGGATCGGCGGCTACCACGTCACGGCGCTGCGGTTGATGACGACGGACCCGGACGCCGACCACACGCGGCGGAGCCTGGTGTCGGCCGAGGAGGAACGCGAGCAGCTGGACGGCCTGGCCGGGCCCTGCCGGCCGCTGCCCGACGCCCGCGCGCACGAGCTGTTCGAGCAGCGGGTACGGGCGCATCCGCAGGCGGTGGCGGCCGTGCACGGCGAGCGGCAGTGGACGTACGACGAACTCAACCGGCGCGCGAACAGGCTGGCGCGAGCGCTGCTGGCGCGCGGTCTGGGCCCGGAGGACGTGGTCGCCGTCGTCACCGAGCGCGGTCTCGACTGGTTGGCGGCGATGCTGGCGGTGTTCAAGGCGGGCGGCGCCTACCTGCCGATCGAGCCGCACTTCCCGGCCGGCCGGATCGCGGCAACGTTGTCGCGCGCGGGGTGCCGGCTGGTCCTGACCGAGTCCGGCAGCACCGCCGGCCTCGACCAGGCGCTGGCCACACTGCCGGACGTGGAGCGGCTGCTGGTCGACGCGGCGTACGCGGAACCGCACGACGACACCGACCCGGGTCTGGCGATCGAGCCCGGCCGGCTCGCCTACATCTACTTCACCTCCGGCTCCACCGGCGAGCCGAAGGGCGCGATGTGCGAACACGCGGGCATGCTCAACCATCTCCACGCCAAGATCGACGACCTGGGGATCGACGAGGGCTGCGTGGTGGCGCAGACGGCACCGCAGTGCTTCGACATCTCCCTGTGGCAGCTCATGGCCCCGCTGCTGGCCGGCGGGCGGACGCTGCTGGTCGAGCAGGAGGTGATCACGGACGTGGAGCGGTTCGTCGACACGCTGGAGCGCGGCCGGGTCGGCGTGGCGCAGGTGGTGCCCTCCTATCTGGAGGTCGTCATCTCGTATCTGGAGCAGCGCCCGCGCGCCCTGCCGGACCTGCGGTGCGTGTCGGTGACCGGCGAGGCGCTGAAACGGGAACTGGTCCAGCGCTGGTTCGCCGTCCAGCCGGGGATCGGGCTGCTGAACGCCTACGGGCTGACGGAGACGTCCGACGACACCAACCACGAGCTGCTGCGGGCGGTGCCGGACCGGGTTCTGCTGGGGCGGGCCGTCGGCAACGTCCGCGTCTACGTCGTGGACGAGAACCTGTCGCTGGTGCCGCTGGGCGCGCCGGGGCTCATCGCGTTCGCCGGGGTCTGTGTGGGCCGGGGGTACGTCAACGACCCGGAACGCACCCGTGAGGCGTACCGGACGGACCCGTACCGGCCCGGTGAGCGGCTCTACCTGGGAGGCGACTGGGGGCGCTGGCACCCCGACGGCAAGCTGGAGTTCCTGGGCCGCCGCGACAACCAGGTGAAGATCCGCGGATTCCGGATCGAGATCGGCGAGATCGAGAACTGCCTGCTGCGGGTGGACGGGGTACGCGACGGCGCGGTGGTCGTCGCCGAACGGGCCGACGGCAGGCATCTGATCGCCTTCTACACCGGCACGAGCCGGCCGCCGGAGGCGCTGCGCGAGGCGCTCGGCGCGGCGCTGCCCGGGTACATGGTCCCCGCCGCCTTCCACTGGCGTCAGAAGCTGCCGCTGACGGCCAACGGCAAGATCGACCGCAAGGCCCTGACCGAACTGGCGCAGGAGTCGGCGCCGGACGCGGCAGCGGAAGGGGGCGCCGGCCGCGCGCCGCTCGGTCCGGCCGAACGGCGGCTGGCGGCGGCCTGGGCCGAGCTGCTGGGGCTGGACGAGCGGCGCATCGGCCGCACGGACGACTTCTTCGCCCTCGGCGGCACGTCCCTGACCGCGGTCAAACTCACCGTCGCGCTCGACCGCGCGGTGTCCCTGAAGGACATCACGCGCCACCCCGTGCTCGCCGACCTGGCCGCCCTGCTCGACGGCACGGCCCGCCAGCGCCCGGACCTGCTGGTGCCGTTGTCCGACGGAGGCGGGACGCCGCGGTGCACACTGGTGTGCTTCCCGTACGCGGGCGGCAACGCGGTCAACTACCAGCCGCTGGCGAGTGCGCTGGCCGGCACCGGGACCGCGGTCCTCGCCGTGGACCCGCCCGGCCATCAGCCGGCCGCCCCCCCGGAGCCGCTGGCGTCGGTCGAGCAGATCGCCGAGCGGGTGGTCGCCGAGATCACGGCGCGCGGTCTGACCCGGGTCACGCTCTGGGGCCACTCCTCGGGCGCGGCGCCCGCCGTCGAGACCGCCCGCAGGCTTCAGGACCACGGCGTGCAGGTGACGCGGGTCTTCGTCGGCGCGCATCTGCTCGGCACCGCCTCCGAGCGGCAGGCGGCCGCCGCCGAACTGACGGGCCTCGACGACGCCGAGATCGCGGGACAGCTGGCCGCGGACGGCGGCTACGAGGAACTGGCGGAACTCAGCGCTCGGCATGCCGCGCACCTCGCGGCCGCCTACCGGCACGACTGCCTCGCCGCGCACCGCTACTTCGGCGAGGCCCTGCGCAACCCGCCGGCGGTGAAGCTGTCCGCGCCGGTCTCGGTGGTCGTCGCCGCCGACGACCCGCACACCGCCGGCCACGCCCGGGCCCACCGGGACTGGCTGCTCCTGGCCGAGCACGTCGATCTCCATGAACTCGCCGACGGGGGCCACCACTTCCCGCGCACCCGTCCGGCCGAGGCGGCGCATGCCGTGCTGAGCGCCGTCACCCCCCTGCCCGCCCCCTGACCCCTTCCCCTGTCCCGCCCCTGTCCCATCCGCTGTCCCACCCTCGTCTCATCCCCTGCTCCATCTCCCCAACCTTCGCGCCCCAGGCGGTCGACCGAAAGGAAACCGAAGATGCCGTCCTCATCCCTGGCATCACCGCTCGACGTCGAGCTGCGGCCGGACAAGCCGGCGCTGCTGTGCGTCGATCCCCCAGACGACGCCCCGACGTGGGCGGCCGAGCACCGCGAGGCGCTGCGCGCGCAGGTCACCGAGCACGGGGCGGTGGTCGTCCGCGGTCTGGGCCTGCGGGACAGCGACCAGGCCGCCGCCGTCTTCGCGCGGCTGTCCGGCGGTCTCATGACGGAGCGGGAGGCGTTCGCCCCCCGTGAGGCCCTCGGCCCGGGTCTGTACTCCTCCACTCCCTGGCCGGCCAACCAGCCGATGTGCATGCACCACGAGCTGAGCTACCCGCTCCAGGTGCCCGGCCTGCTGCTGTTCGCCTGCCTGACCGCGCCCGAGCAGGGCGGGGCGACGGCGGTGGCCGATGCCGAGCAGGTCCTCAAGGCGCTGCCCACCTCGCTCACCGAACGCTTCGAGCGGCAGGGGTGGATCCTGACCCGCACCTACAACGACGAGATCGGGGCGAGCCTGGCGGAGTCCTTCGGCACCTCCGACCGCGCCGAGATCGAGCGCTACTGCCGGGCGAACGGCATCGACTGCACCTGGCGGCCCGGCGGGACCCTGCACACCGAGCAGCGCCGCGGCGCCGTCGTGCGGCACCCGGTCACGGGCCGGCGCTGCTGGTTCAACCAGATCGCCTTCCTCAACGAGTGGACGCTCGCCCCGGAGGTGCGCGAGTACCTGGTCGACGAGTACGGCGCGGACGGGCTGCCGTTCAACACCCGCTACGGCGACGGCACTGCGATCGGCGAGGACGTCGTCCAGGAGATCAACCGCGTCTACGAGGCACACACCCGGCGCGACCCCTGGCAGCCCGGTGACCTGCTGCTCGTGGACAACATCTCCACCGCGCACAGCCGGGAGGCGTTCACCGGCGAGCGGCGGATCCTGGTCGGCATGGGCGAGCCCCTGCGCCTGGCCGGCCACGCCCTGGGCGGAGAGGCGGGCGAGCGATGACGGACGTGCTGTCGACCCCGTCCCGGCAGGCCGTGCCCGAGCGGGCCGCCCCGCCGACGTTCGCGGTGATCACCGGGGAGCAGGTGCAGCGGGCGCTGAGCGGGCGCGAGAGGCAGCTCGTGGAGCTGGTCGAGGCCGTCTACCGGCTGCACGGCGCGGGCGACTCGGTCAACCCGCCCTCGTACTTCCTGCGCTTCCCGGACCGTCCCACGGCGCGGATCATCGCGCTGCCGGCCTCCATCGGCGGGCCGGCCCCCGTGGACGGGCTGAAGTGGATCTCCAGCTTCCCGGACAACGTCAGCGCCGGGCTGCCGCGCGCCTCCGCGGTGCTCATCCTCAACGACCACGACACGGGTTACCCGTTCGCCTGCCTGGAAAGCTCGATCATCAGCGCCACCAGGACCGCGGCCTCCGCGGCGCTGGCGGCCGACTGGCTCAGCCGCGGCCGGGGCAGGCCCACCCGCGTCGGGTTCTTCGGTACCGGGCTGATCGCCCGCTACGTCCACACCTTCCTGCGGGGCACGGGCTGGGCCTTCGAGACGATCGGCGTGCACGACGTGTCCGCCGAGAGCGCCGACGGCTTCCGCGGCTACCTGCGGCAGAGCGGGGCCACGGCGCGGGTCACCGTCCACGACAGCGCCGAGGGCCTGGTCCGCTCCAGCGACCTGGTGGTCTTCGCCACCATCGCCGGCCGGCCCCATGTCACCGACCCGGCGTGGTTCGGCCACAACCCGCTGGTCCTGCACGTCTCGCTGCGCGACCTCGCCCCGGAGATCCTGCTCGGCTCGGCCAACTTCGTCGACGACGTCGAGCACTGCCTGAAGGCGGACACATCCCCCCATCTGGCCGAACAGCTCACCGGAGACCGTGACTTCCTCAGCGGGACCCTCGACGACGTCATGTCCGGGCGGGCCGCGCCCCCGGCCGACCGGCCGGTGATCTTCTCGCCCTTCGGACTCGGCGTCCTCGACCTCGCCGTCGGCAAGTACGTCTACGACGAGGTGTACCGGTCGGGCGAACTCCGGTTCATCGATGACTTCTTCCACGAACTGCGCCGGTACGGCTGAGGCCGTCGTCTCGGCCCGGCACCAGGAGGCCCGCCGTGCCTGTCATTACCGCTCCCTACGCCTTCAACGAGGGTGACCTCTTCGTCGACCTGGAGTCGATCTGCGGCTGCCCGCTCTACCTGAAGTGCGAGGCCTTCAACTTCGCCGGATCCATCAAGTTGAAGGCCGCGAACGAGATGGTGGAGAGCGCCGAGCGGGACGGAGTCCTGACGGCGGACTCCGTCCTCGTCGAGTCCTCGTCCGGGAACCTGGGCGTCGCGCTCAGCGTGATCGCCGCCAGCAAGGGCTACCGGTTCCTGTGTGTGACAGACTCCCGCTGCAACCTGTCGACCCGGCTCCTGATGGAGGCGCTCGGCAGCGAGGTGCACGTGGTGGCCGACCAGGACTCCAACGGGGGTTTCCTCGGCACACGGATCGAGTACGTCCGTACGCTGTGCGCCAACGACGACCGGTACGTCTGGCTCAGCCAGTACACCAACGCCGGCAACTGGCTGGCGCACTACCGTACGACGGGCCCGGAGATCGCCCGCCGGTTCCCGGAGCTGGACGTCCTCTTCGTGGGGGCGGGCACCACCGGGACCCTGATGGGGTGCGCCCGCTACTTCCGCCAGTGGCACCGCCCGGTGCGGATCGTCGCGGTGGACGCGGCGGGCTCGGTGGCGTTCGGCGGCGAGCCGGGCCGCCGGATGATCCCGGGCCTCGGCATGAGCATGCGCCCGCCGCTGCTCGACGAGTCCTACGTGGACGAGGTGATCCGGGTGGAGGAGCCGGACACCATCCGGATGTGCCACCGCATGGCCAGACGCGGTTTCCTGTTCGGCGGCTCCACCGGAACGGTGGTCAGCGGCGCGGCCGACTGGCTGGCCGAGCACGGCGGGTCCGGCGTCACCGCGGTGGCGATCGCACCGGACCTCGGCGAGCGCTACCTCGACACCGTCTACCAGTCCAACTGGCTGCAGGACCTGTACGGCGATCAGGTCCTCGGCACCGCCGCCGGCACACGGGTGAGCACCGTGTCGCCGGAGGCGGAGTCCGCGTCACGGACGCCGGCCGACCGGCGCCGGGTGTAGCGGCGCGGTGACCCGGGGCCGCCACGGGATCCGGATCGCCGTCAGGGTGACGATCAGGGCCGAGGCGGCCACCGTGGCCATGCCCAGGGTCAGGTTCGCCGCGCTCGCGACGAACCCGATCAGGGCGGGGCCGCCCAGCAGGCCGGTCGTGCCCATCGCCGCGACCAGGGTCAGCGCGTCCGAGCCGTGCTCGGCGGCCGCGACGTACACGCACGGGGTGACGGCCGCCGCCCCGAGCCCGACGCAGGCGAAGCCGAGCAGGGTGGGCACCACCCCGCCCGCGAGCAGCGCGGTGGCCAGGCCGAGCCCGGCCACCGCGCTGCCGGCCCGGACCACCCGGCCGTCGCCCCAGCGGGTGCGCCAGCGGTCCGCGCACACCCGGGCCAGCAGCATCATCACGGAGACGACCGCGATGCCCAGGGGCGCGACCGCCGCCGGCGCCCTGACGGCGTCCTTCAGATAGAGCGTCGACCAGTCGTTCATGGCGCCCTCGGTGATCGTGCCGAAGGCCATGGCACAGCCCATGAGGAGGGTCGTGGCGGAGGGCAGGGCCAGGCGGCGGTCCCGCTTCGGCCCGGCGGCGCGCTCCGGCCCCGTGTGGGTCAGCAGGGCGGGGCGGGCCGCGGCGAGCAGCAGCAGCAACAGGGCGCCGGCGACGGCGAAATGGGCCGGGACGGACGCCGTCAGCGTGGTCACGCCCGAGGTCAGCAGGGCCGCGGCGAGCAGGCCCGCGCTGAAGGCGGCGTGCAGCTGGGACATCGCGGTGCGCTCGTACGCCTTCTCCAGTGCCGCGCCCTGCGCGTTCATGGCGACGTTGAGGCAGCCGACCGCGACACCGTCCGCGCACGCCGCCGTCAGCGCCGACGGGTAGTCCGGTACGGCGGACAGGGCGGCCAGTACGGCGATCAGCGCGGCGGCCGAGACCAGGGACAGCCGCCGGGAACCGAGGCGCCGCATCAGCACCGCGACCAGCGGGAAGGAGGCCGCCGCCCCGGCGCCGCAGGCCATCAGCAGCAGGCCGACCTCCCCGGCTCCCAGGTCCAGCCGGGTCTTCAGCGCGGGAAGGCGGGAGACCCAGGTGCCGTACTGGAAGCCGAGGAAGCAGAAGAGCGCGGCGACAGACCACTTGGCGCGCCGGAAGGAGGGGGCGCAGGGGGCCGTCATCAGCTCGCCTCCCGCAGCGCGGCCAGCCGCACCGACATGTAGACCGCGCCGCCGCCGTAGCCGGCCGGCGGGGGCGCCTCGGGGTGGGGGCGGTAGCCGTTGGCCCGCCAGAAGGGCTCCTTGCCGTCGACCGCGACCAGCGAGACGGTCTCGAAGCCGCGGTCCCGGGCCAGGTCGGTCAGCCGCCGGACCAGGCGCGTGCCGAGTCCGCGCCGGCGCAGGGGCGGTGCGATGACGAGGTCGTGCAGGTGGAGGTTGGACGGACGGGGGGCGGCGCGGTGGGCCGGCGGCTCGGGGCGGCCCAGGTCGGGGTAGTGGAATCTCGGGTAGGGCAGGGCGAGGACGTAGCCCGCGAGCCGGCCGCCCCGGTCCAGGACGAGGCAGGTGCCCGCCGCGGCCCGGGAGCGCAGCGCGGCCTCGCCCTCCGTGAGCGGCGTGCCGGCGTACGCCGCGGCCTCCAGGGCCGCGACCTCGGGCCAGTCGGTGTCGGTGACCTCCCGTACGAGGTCTGGCATGTCAGTGGTGTCCTTCCTGGCCGCGCACGCAGACACAGGGCAGCGGACGGACGCCGTTGAAGCCCTGGGTCATGTAGCTGGTGGCGTAGGCGCCGGCGGACAGGATCCGGACCGGGTCGCCGGAGGTGAGGGAGGCGGGGACGCGCACCGGGTGCCGGCCGCCGCCGTAGGCGTCGTCGCTGTCGCAGGTGGGCCCGGCGACGATCGCGGGGACGTGGTCCGTCTCGTCCGAGTGGCCGGGGAAGACCAAGCGGTGCATCAACTGGTCCATCTCGTAGAGCCCGTTGAACTTGCCGCAGCTGAGGTAGAGCCAGTACGCGTCCGTGCCGTCCGGCTGCCGGCGGCGGGTCAGGCGGGAGACGTGGGCGCGGACGGTGCCGTGGTCGGCGACCAGGTGGCGGCCAGGTTCCATGACGAACGCGAGCGGGGCGGGGGCGGCCAGGGCGCGCAGCCGGTCCATGCCCTCGCGGAGCACGGTGAGGATCTTGTCGAGGGGCGGGTCGAGCCGGTTGCCGTGGCGGTCCTGGTAGCCGAGGGCGGGCAGGCCGCCGCCGAGGTTGACGTGGTCAAGCACGATTCCCCGCCGGGCCAGCGCGGTCAGGGTCCCGGCGAGGGTGTCGAGCGCCTGCTGCCAGGCCTCGCAGGTCATCTGCTGGGAGCCGACGTGCACGGACAGCCCGGCCGGGGTGAGCCCGTGCGCGCGGGCGGTCTCCAGCACGCGGACGGCGTCCTCGGGGGTGCAGCCGAACTTGCGGTTCAGGCCCCACAGGGCGCCCTCCCCGCTGGTGGCGAGGCGGCAGAACACCCGGGCGCGGGGCGCGTGCGCGGCGATGGCGGTGACGTCCTCGACGCTGTCGGTGGCGAAGGTGCGCACGCCGAGGCGGTGGGCTTCGGCGATGTCGTGGTCGGACTTGATGGTGTTGCCGTAGTGGATGCGGTCCGGGTGCGCGCCGGCGGCGAGGGCCTGGGCGATCTCGGCGGGGCCGGCGGCGTCGAAGCCGGAGCCTGCCGCGCTCAGGCAGCGCAGGACGTCGTCGACGGGGCAGGCTTTGAGGGCGAAGCGGATGTCGGCGTCGGGGAGTTCGGTGCGGAGCTTCTCGTACTGGGTCTCGATGCCGGTGAGGTCGTAGATGATGCGGTCGGTGTCGGCGAGCGCGCCTGACGGGGTGCGTGGGCATGTGTGCAGTTCCCCGCGTCCCTTGGGGCCGCCCCGGTTCGGGTCCGTCATGAGCGTGCCGCTTCGACCAGTGCCGGCCATGCTTCGATCAGGTCGGCGTACGCCGCTGTGTCCGACTCGGCTTCGTCCAGCAACCGGTCCCGTTCGCCGGTCAGTTGGCGGGCGAACGCCTCGTAACGGCCGCCGAGTTTCCGGTACGCCGTCTCCAGGCGGTCCAGGCGCCACACGTTCTCGGTGCGGTCCAGGGCGGTGCTGTCCCGCAGTAACTGCACGATCCGGGCCCCGCGCACCCGGTGCCGCTCGTCCAGCAGTGCGGCGCCCTCGGTCGCCATGCGGTCGTAGACGTCGTGGAAGTAGAGCATCGACAGCAGGAACTTCACGAACCGGCGCTGGTAGGCCGGGAAGCCGGTGGAGGTACGGCGGTGGGGGGTGTGGAAGTTCTCGATGTGCCGGTTGTGCAGGATGCCGGGCAGGCCGGCGTCGTGGACCAGGTGGAGGAGGAAGTAGTCGCTGCCGATGGTGTCGGTGGCGGGTGGCAGCGGGACGCGTTCGTAGACGTGCCGGTCGAAGGCGATGTTGCACATGTCGACGCGCATCGGGTCGACCACGGTGAGCGTGGCGCGGTCGGCGGTGAAGGGTGCCGTGCCCGCGCCCGTGAAGGACTCGGCCACCAGGTCCCGTCTGCGTTCCTCGGACCAGTCGCCGGGTGCCCACAGGCTCACCACGTCGTGGTAGACGCCCTCGTCCAGCCGCCGTATCTCCCCGATGTCGACGGAGAGTTCGCCGATGAAGGAGGCTCCGGCGAGGGAGACCGGGCGGGGCAGCCGCTGAGGGGTGAGGTCGGTGCGGGTGACCGCCGCGGTGGCCTCGTGGGCCGGCCGGCCGAGGAACGGCAGCTCGTGGTGGACCGGGAACACCGGTTGGCCGGCGTGGAGTTGGTAGGCGCTGTCGGAGTCCCTGCGGTGCAGCGAGTCGCAGCCTAGGGCGGCGGCGAGCAGGAAGGCGCGGTTGGTGCAGGCGCCGTAGGAGACGGCGGGCGGGAGCATCAGGGCGAGCAGCCGGGCGGGGTCGGGCAGTCCGGCGCGCTCGATCGTCCGGGAGAGGAAGGCGCGCTGCCCGGACTCGTCGAGGTGGTGGACGCTGACGCCGGGCGCCGGGTGGAGTTCCGCGACGGTCCGGGCGTGTCCGGCACGGGTGCCCGGGTCGGAGGAGTCGAGGATCAGCAGCTGGACGTCGGCGTCGAAGCGCGCCGCCGCGTAGGCGGCCTCGGCATGGATCGCGGTGATGGTGGCGGAGCAGGCCCGGTTGGTGGGCAGGCAGAGGCAGACGCGGTTCACTGTGCCTCTTCCGCGCTCGCGGTCCAGGAGTCCAGACCGAGGAGTCTTCTGCCGAGGGGGGTGAGGGCGGCGGGCCCGTAGCGGTGGGCCTCGGGTTCGCGGGCGTCGCCGAGGAGGGTGGCGTTCCAGTCGGGGGTGGCGAGGGTGCGCCAGGAGTGCACGCGGGAGTCGCGCAGGGTGGTGTGCTCCTCCAGGGCGGGCATCATCGACAGGTACTGGACGGCTCGGACACCGTTGTCAGAGAGGTTCGGCGCGACGCCGTGCGCCAGCAGGCCGTTGAAGATCAGCAGGTCACCGGCCTGGAGGTCGGGGCGGATCACCGGGAACTCGGCGCGGTCGGTGCCGGGGCGGACGGGGTCGCGGCCGGCGGGCTGGGCCACGCGCCATTCCTCGAAGCGGCGGAAGAGTTCCGGGGCGCACTGGAAGCCGCCGAGTTCGGGCCGGGTGTCGCCGAGGGCGAGGATGCCCTGCACGCGCTGCGGGAGCACGGCGAGGGTGGTGTCGACGTCCCAGTGCAGTTCGATGTCGAAGCCCTCGTCGGTGGGCTCGATCAGGGAGCGGGAACGGGTGTGCGTGTTGGGCGGGTTGAGGTTGAGCCGGTCCAGGGTGACCCACAGCTCCTCGCAGTCCCAGACGTCCACGAAGGCGTCGTAGACGCGCCGGCTCTGGCGGCTGTCCCACATCAGCTGGTGGTGGTAGGCCTCGACGAATCCGTAGATGAACAGGTGCTGGTCGAGTTCGGAGCGGAACTCCGGCTCCCGGTACCAGGATTCGGGGTCGTCGGGGTCGAGGCCCTGGAAGTGCCAGGCGAAGTCGAGGAGTCGCCCCGCCTCGTCGGGGGTGACGGCCTCGCGGACGACGACGTAGCCGTACGTCTGCCAGAAGGCGAAGTCCTCTGCGGAGAGCACCCGCAGGGCGTGGTCCTTCTTCAGGTCCCGCAGGGGGGTGGGGGCGAGGTAGGTCTCGCCGTCGGCGCTGAAGTAGGGGCGGTGGGAGGCGGCGCGGTGGAGATAGGGGTGGGGCGTCTGCATGCGATTCCTCTGGACAACAAGGACGAACAAGTGCGAGCACGTGCGGTCGGGATCCGGGAAAAGAGCAAGATCGAGCGGGCCGCCCGCGGGTGGCGGGCGGCCGTGGGCGGCCGCTTCGGTCAGCCGGCGACGACGGCCTCGGCCGCCGCCACCCCGCAGACGCGGGCGGCGCCGTAGGTGGCGATGTGCAGGGCGCCGCGCGGGGCGGCCTGGGGCAGGCCCATCTCCACGACGACGGTGTCGGGGCGGGCGGTGAGCAGGGTACCGAGCGCGGCGCCCATCCAGGGGTGCCGGTGCTCGTCGCGGACCACGGCGACGATCCGGCGGCCGTCGGCGGCGGCGAGCACCTCGGTGGCGGCGCCGTCGCCGGTGAAGGCGCCGGTGGTGGTGCCGGGCAGCAGGCGTCGCAACTCGGCGGCCGGGCCCCAGGGGGTCTGGTCGCCGACGGCGATGTTGCGGGCCGGCTCGAACTGGGCGACGAAGACGGCGGTGTCGAGCGGCACGGCGGCACGGGTGCGGGTCAGGCGCAGGGCGCGGCGGGCCGCGATCAGGCCGATCGCGGGGTCGGGTGCGGTGGCCGCGCCGGCGTCGCGGGCCCCGGCCGTCCAGCGGGCCAGTTCGCGCACCCGGGCGGCGGCGTCGGCGAGCCGCTCCTCGGGCAGTTCGCCGGAGCGTACGGCGGCGACCAGCGCGTCCCGCAGCTTCAGCACCGTACCCTCGTCGCACAGTCCGCCGCCGACGCAGATGGCGTCGGCGCCGGCCGCGATGGCGAGGACCACGCCGTTCTCCAGGCCGTAGGTGCCGGAGATCGCGCGCATCTCCATGCCGTCGGTGACGATCAGGCCCTGGTAGCCGAGTTCGCCGCGCAGCAGGTCGGTGAGGACGCGCGAGGAGAGAGTGCCGGGCCGGTCGGGGTCGAGGGCCGGGACGAGGATGTGCGCGCTCATGATCGCCCGGGTTCCGGCGGCGATCGCGGCGCGGAAGGGGGGCAGTTCGCGGGCGTGGAGGGTGTCGGCGTCGGCGTCGATGCGGGGGACGGCGTGGTGGGAGTCGACGTTGGTGTCGCCGTGACCGGGGAAGTGCTTGGTGCAGGCGGCGACGCCGGTGGACTGCAGTCCCTCGACCCAGGCGGCGGTGTGCCGGGCGACCAGGTCGGTGCTCGCGCCGAAGGAGCGCACTCCGATGACGGGGTTGTCGGCGTTGGCGTTGACGTCGGCGGAGGGCGCCCAGTCGAAGTTGACGCCGCAGGCGGCCAGGCGCCGGCCCAGTTCGCGGGAGACGGCGCGGGTGAGGGCGGGGTCGTCGACGGCGCCGAGGGCGTGGTTGCCGGGGAAGGAGGACCCGGTGCGCACGTCGAGCCGGGTGACGTCGCCGCTCTCCTCGTCGATGGCGACGAGCAGGTCGTCCCGCTCGGCACGCAACTGCGCGGTCAGGGCGGTCACTTGCCCCTCGCTGACGACGTTGCGGCCGAACAGGGCGACGGAGGCGAGGCCCTCACCGAGGCGGCGGCGCACCCAGTCCGGCGCGGTGGTGCCGTCGAACCCCGGCTGCAGCACCGCGAGAGCGTCCCGGGTGAGGGTGTCGGGGCGGCCGGTGGCGAGTGTGGTCATCGGCGGGGTCATCCCTTCACGGCGCCGTCGGTCAGACCGCTGACAGCCTTGCGTTGCAGGAAGATGAAGAGGATCAGGATGGGCAGCGCGAACAGCGACGAGGCGGCCATGGTGGCGCCCCAGTCGTCGCCGAAGGCCGTCTGGAACTGCGACAGCCACAGCGGCAGGGTCTGCTTCTCGTTGGCCTTGTTGAGGATCAGGACGAGCGGGAACTCGTTCCATGCGGTGATGAAGCCGAACAGCGAGGTCGCCATCAGACCGGGCGCGAGCAGCGGGAAGATGACCTTGACGAAGGCCTGGGTGCGGGTGCAGCCGTCGACCATGGCGGACTCCTCCAGCTCCTTCGGCACGGCGGCGACGTAGCCGCGCAGCGTCAGGACGGTCAGGGGCAGCACCATGACGGTGTAGAAGACGGTGAGCGGGACGAGGCTGTCCAGCATGTCGGCATCGCGGACGATCATGTAGATGGCGATGATCATGACTTCCCAGGGAGCCATCTGCGCCAGCATGAACGTGACGATGAAGGCGCGTCGGCCCTTGAACCGCAGCCGGGCGAGGGCGAAGGCGGCGAACAGGGCGATGACGAGGGACAGCAGCACCGAGCTGAGGGTCACCGTCACCGAGTTGCCGACCAGCGTCCAGAAGTTGTCCGCGTCGACGGCCGTCCTGAAGTGGCCGAAGGTGAGGTGCGTCGGGAACCACACCGGGTTCTCGGAGATGATGTCGCCGGTCGGTTTGAAGGCCGTGACGAACATCCAGTAGACGGGGAACACGAAGCCGGCGAAGAGGATGACGGCCGTCGCGTTGGGCCAGATGCGGCCGAAGAGCGAGCGCTTCACAGCTCGTCGTCCTCCTCTTGCTTGAGCACCATGCGCAGGTAGTACGAGGTGATGACGAGCAGCACCAGGATGGTCAGGAACGAGATGGCCGCGCCGACGCCGAAGTGCTGGTTGCCGACGCCCTGGACGTAGGCGTAGATCGGCAGCGTCTCGGTGAGGTGGTCCGGGCCGCCCGCGTTGATGGCGAAGATCTGCGGGAAGGCCTTGAAGACCCAGATGACCTCGAGGAAGGTCGTGGAGTACAGGAAGGGCCGCAGGAACGGGAAGGTCACCGAGGTGAAGCTCTTCCAGGCGCCGGCGCCGTCGAGGGCGGCGGCCTCGTACAGCTCCTTGGGGATCGTGGTGGTGGCGGCGTAGAGGTTGATGGCCACGAAGGGGATGGACATCCACACGATCAGCAGGATGACCACGGAGAAGGTGGAGGTCTGGGTGCCGAACCAGTTGTAGTCGGCCATGGAGTGCCAGCCGAGCTTGTCCAGGACCCAGTTGACGACGCCGAAGCGCTGGGCGAACAGCCACTGGTAGACGGTGGTGGCGGCGAGGGTGGGCATCGCCCAGGCGAGGACGAGGCCGATCATCAGCAGCAGCCGCATCTTCTTGCCGAGGCGGGCGAGCAGCAGCCCGACCAGGGTGCCGAGTGCCATGATCAGGAGGACGTTGATCGCGGTGAAGACCACCGAGCGCTCGACGACGTGCCAGAAGTCCGAACCGGTCAGGACCTCCTTGTAGTTGTCGATCCCGTTCCACTCGGTGAGGTGCTGGATGAGCTGGCGCGGGTTGAGGTTCTGGAACGACAGCAAGCCGTTCTTCACCAGGGGCCAGCCGAGCAGGATCAGGGTGGCCAGCAGCGCGGGCAGCAGCAGGAGATAGGGGGCGGCGGTGCGCCGGGACGGGGCCCCGGAGTCAGGGTCCGCACCGCGCGGCGGCCCCGGTATCCGGGCCTTGCGGACAGCGGGCTCCGCGGCCGTGTCCGTGCCTGGGGTCTGCACTGACATGAGGTGTCATCTCTTCCATGGCCGAACCGGCCGTACGAACGACGGTGCCGGGGGCGCCCGGTGCGGCGCCCCCGGCGCGGGGCTAGTTCTGCTGGGCCAGGCGCTTGTCGATCTCGGACTCGACGTCCTTGGCCGCCGCCGCGGGGTCCTTGCCGTTCAGGACCGCGGTCATGTACGACTTGATCGGGTTCGGGGTGTTCTCGACCGCGGCCCATTCGGGGATCAGCGGGGTGGTGCCACCGCCCGCGGCGGCGGGCGCGGCCGCTTCGGCGGCCGGGTTGCCCTTGACGTTGCCCTCCAGGGACGTCTTGTTCGGCACGATGCCGCTGAGCTTGGCCAGTTCGCCCTCGTACTGGTCGGACAGGGCGGTCTTCAGGAACTCCTTGGCCAGGGACTGGTGCTTGCTGTTCTGGGCGACGGCCAGGTTGGAGCCGCCGAGGAAGACACCCTCGGGCTTGTCGGCGCCGGCGCCGGGGATGGTGAAGTAGCCGAGGTCCTTCTCGATGGACTTGTCGGCCTGGACGGCGGTGGCGGCCTCCCAGCCCATGCCGATGAAGGCGCCGGTCTTGCCCTTGGCGAAGACGGTGGCCTGCTGGGGGGTGGCCTCGTCCTTGTCCTTGGGGGCCTTGGAGTAGGAGGCGTACTTCTTGTAGATCTCCATGGCGGCGGCGACCTTCGGGTCGGCCAGGTTGGAGACGTACTTGCTGCCCTGCTTCTTCACCAGGTCGCCGCCCTGGCCGATGATCAGACCGTCGAGGAAGTACCAGTTCTGGCCGGGGAGGTAGAGGGGCTCGGCGTCGGTCTTCTTGCCGATGGCGTCCAGGTCCTTGAAGAACTCGTCCCGGGTCTTCGGCGTGTCCTTGATGCCGGCCTTCGCCCAGACCGCCTTGTTGTAGATGACGACGCGGTTGGCGAAGTACCAGGGGGCGGCGTACTGCTTGCCGTCGTAGACGGAGGACTGCGAGACCGACGGCGTCCAGTCGGCGCCGATCTCCTTCTTGACGTCGGAGAGGTCGGCGAGGCCGCCGGTGGCCGCGTAGGCGGGGGTCTGGGTGTTGCCGACCTCCAGGACGTCGGGCGGGTTGTTCTCGGAGAGGGCGGTGGTGATCTTCTGCTGGATCCCGTCCCACTTCTGGATCTCGAACTTAAGCTTGGCGCCCGTCTTCTTCTCGAAGGCGGCCTGGACGTCCTTGCTCCACTGCGGGGGCGCGGAGCCGTCCATGGTCCAGACGGTGAGGGTCTGGCCCTTCCAGCTGTCCGGTCCCGCGTCCTTGCCGCTGTCCTTGCCGCTGCTCCCGCCGCACGCAGCAACGGAGACCATCATGCCCGCGATTCCGATCGCGGCAGCGAGCTTGCGCTTCACGCCACCCTCCTCAGGGATGCCACTTGCCCCCCACGCCCTCGGCGGTGATCTGCGTACGACGCTGGTGCACACAGGGCTCGGGACCTGGCCACTAGTGGTGTAGACCAGTAACGTGGAGCTTGGCCTAGACCTTTCGGGGTGTCAAGGGTGGTCCAGCAAGCCGATTCCGGCCGTTACGAGAACGTCACCGGAGGCTGTCCGTCCGCATCCGCCCCGTTCGTCCCGGTCGCCCACGGGGCCGGACCGTTGGACTAGACCATAGGGGAGTCGGCCGCTATAACGGGAGCCCATCGACACAGCCGGGAAGGCAGGCATGACCACCGACGTCAGCAGCGCCCAGCCGTACGCGGGGGCGCCGCGCGGCACCGCGCGCGTGCCGAAGTACTACCGGATCAAGCAGCAACTCCTCGCGATGACCGAGGCGTTGCAGCCCGGTTCGGCGATGCCCGCGGAGCGACTGCTCGCCGTCCGGTTCGACACCTCACGGACCACGATCCGGCAGGCCCTCACGGAACTCGTGGGCGAGGGCCGCCTCGACCGGATCCAGGGCAAGGGCACCTTCGTCGCCCAGCCCAAGCTGTACCGCACGCTCCAACTGACCTCGCACACCGAGGACATGCGCGCCCAGGGCCTGACCCCGGCCTCGCGGATCCTGGACATCGGGGAGATCCCGGCGGACGAGAGGCTCGCGGGGCTGCTGGGCATCGGGCTCGGCGAGCGCGTGCTGCGCGTCGAGCGGCTCCGGCTGGCCGGCGGCGCCCCCATGGCGATCGAGACGACCCATCTGTCCGCCCGGCGCTTCCCCGGCCTGCGCGGCACGCTCGCCGAACGGCCCTCGCTGTACACGACGCTCGCGGAGGTGTACGGCGTCCGGCTCGCCGAGGCCGACGAGACCATCGAGACCTCGCTGTCGACCCCGCGCGAGGCGCAGTTGCTCGCCACCGACGTGGGGCTGCCGATGCTGCTGCTCTCCCGGCACTCGCGGGACGCGCGGGGCACCCCGGTGGAGTGGGCGCGCTCGGTGTACCGCGGCTCCCGCTACAAGTTCGTCGCCGCCCTGCACCGCCCCGACCCCGCCCTGTCCCCCACCCCGATCCGGCGCGACGACACCCCGCCCCGACCCTGACGCCCCCACCGGCAAAAACCGCCACCTCGCGAGCAGAACCCGACCGGCGCAGAACCACCCAGGCCTCCGACCCGGCCCACGCCGACGTGAGCTGCCGGGTACGGACGGACCGCAAGACAGCGCCGGGCGCCCCGGCGGTCCGGGAGAAGCGCCGCCGGTCGGTCTCCGACGCGCCGAGCGGAGCGACCGGTCGGGGCCCGGCCGCGCGCTGCCCCGCGCTGGCGGCGTCGCACGCGTCCGTCGTGGGGCGCACCGGGCCATGCATGCCCGTGTCCCTGCGGAGGCCCTCCTGCCCTCCGGAGCGCCGGACGGACCGGTCCGCTGCGTGCCCGGGCCGCCCGGCGCGCGGTCGGCGGTCACTGGCCGACGAGTGTGACCTCCTGGTCCTCGACGGCGCGGAAGGCGGGCAGCGGGACCAGCCCCGAGGGGCGCAGTTCCATGAGGGTGGCCTGCACATGGGCCTTGCCGGCCTTGAGGGTCTCCGGGGAGGCCTTGCCGGTGTTCTGCCAGCGGTGCTTCGCTCCGTCGCACTGGGCGCCGCTGCCGCCGATGCCGTGCCTGACCTGGGGGTCGTTCTGGCTGACGGAGGAGCTGACGAACACCGGTCCGGTGCCGGCGGTGCAGCGGTAGGTGCCGGAGAGCGTGACGGTGCCGTCGGCGGCGAGCTTGCCGGTGCGGTCGACGGTGACCTGGTCGGAGGGTGCCGCGACGGCCGGGGCGACGGCGGCGCACAGCAGTGCCGCGGCGCCGAGGGCCGAGGCGAGGGCGGGACGGACGGGCATGGGGGTACCTCCCGGTTTCCATGGGGCCTGGGGCACCACTGGATACCGGGCGGCCAGGCCGCGGGGCGTGACCGTCACCCCATCGGTGGCGCGTCATGGAACCGTCCGCGAGTTGTCCGGGTGTTGTCACGCTTCACGGCGAGCGGTTCCGGCGCGTTCACGACGGTCGCATGGTCTGGGGGTGAGGGGCGGCGGCCGGATCCGCCGGCCCCCCTCACGTCCCGATGTGGAGGTGCGCCATGTGCTCCTGCCGGTCCTCGTGCCCCGCGTCCGACCCGACCCCGCGGCACCCCGTGTCCGCCCACCCCGAACAGGGCTGGACCCTGCTGTGCGACGGTTCGATCGTCTTCGACGACAGCGGCGAACTGCACCCGGACGGCAGCGTGGTCCCCCCGCGCCGCCTGCCGTCGACCCGCCTCACGACCGCGGCCTGAGCGGTCCCGGCGCCGCTCAGGGCAGCACGGCGAAGCCGTCCAGCTCGACCATCGCCTGTGCGTCCCAGAGCCGTACGACCTCCACGACGGCCATCGCCGGATAGTCCCGGCCCGCCAGGTCCCGCCAGATGCGGCCGAGCCGGCCCGCGTGGACCCGGTACGCGGCGACGTCCGTGGCGTAGACCGTGACCCGGGCGAGGTCGGCGGGGGTGCCGCCGGCCGCGCGCAAGGCGGTGAGGAGGTTGCCGAGCGCCTTCTCGAACTGTTCGGGGAGCGTCGCGCCGGTGACCTTGCCGTCGGTGTCGAGGGCGGTCTGGCCCGCGAGGAACACCACCCGGGAGCCGGCCGCGACGACGGCGTGCGAGAAGCCGCTGGGCGGGGACAGCTCGGGCGGGTTGACGCGCTCGGTCGTCACTGGGCCTCCCGGTCGTGGGCGCGGTCGTACAAGTCCTTGGCGATGATGCCCCGCTGGACCTCGCTCGCGCCCTCGTAGACGCGCGGCGCGCGCACCTCGCGGTACAGGTGTTCGAGGAGGTGGCCGCGGCGCAGGGCGCGGGCGCCGTGCAACTGGACGGCGGTGTCGACGACGTACTGCGCGGTCTCGGTGGCGAGCAGCTTGGCCATCGCGGCCCGCCCGGGGACACCGGGGTCGCCCCGGTCGTACGCGGTGGCCGCCGCGTACACCATCAGCCGGGCCGCCTCGGTGCGCAGCGCCATCTCGGCGACCTGGTGCGAGACGGCCTGCAGGTCCATCAACCGCCCGTGGAATGCCTGTCGTCGGCGCGTGTGCCCGATCGTCGCGTCGAGTGCGGCCTGGGCCATACCGACCGCGAACGCGCCGACGCTCGGGCGGAAGAGGTTGAGGGTGCCCATGGCGACGGCGAAACCGCGGTCCGGCTCGCCGAGCACGTCGTCCCGGCCGACCGGTACGGCGTCGAAGCCGAGGGTGCCGATGGGGTGCGGGGAGAGCATCTCCAGGGCGGTGCCGGTGAGTCCGGGCCGGTCGGCGGGGACGAGGAAGGCGGTCACGCCGCGCGCTCCGGCGCCGGGTGTGGTGCGGGCGAAGACGGTGTAGAAGTCGGCCTCGGGGGCGTTGGAGATCCAGCACTTCTCGCCGGTCAGCCGCCAGCCGCCGGTGCCGTCGGGGTCGGCCGCGAGGGACAGCGCGGCCGCGTCCGAACCGGCGCCCGGCTCGCTCAGCGCGAAGGCGGCGACGGCGCCGCCCTCGGCCACCCTCGGCAGCCAGCGCTCGCGCTGGGCGGGACTGCCGTGGGCGTGGACGGGATGGGCGCCGAGACCCTGCAGGGCGAGCGCGGTCTCGGCCTCCGTGCAGGCCTGGGCGAGGGACTCCCGCATCAGGCACAGTTCGAGCGCGCCGGAGGCGAACAGCCGCTCCAGCAGCCCGAGTCGGCCGAGTTCGGCGAGGAGCGGACGGTTCACGCGCCCCGGTTCGCCCTTGTCGACGAGCGGGCTCAGCCGGGCGGCGGCCAGCGCGCGCAGCTCGGCGCACCAGGCGGTCTGCTCCGGTTCGAGTGAGAATGCGGGCACTGCCGGTCCTCCCTTTCGAGGCGGGCCACCCCGGCCCGTTCACCGTCTCCCCCGACGTTATCGCGCACAGTTGACTGTCGTCACCAACACGATACGCTCCAGGCACGAGCCCACCACAGAGTCCGTCCGTCACGGCAAGGGGGCGAACCGCCATGCACGTCTCGGCCCACGTCGACAGCTTCGCGCGCGACCATCTGCCCCCGCCGGACGAGTGGCCCGAGCTGCGGTTCGACCTGCCGGAGCTGCGCTACCCCGACCGGCTGAACTGCGCGGCACAGCTGCTGGACCACGCCGGCGCGGACCGTCCCGTCTTCCACACCCCGGACGGCCCCAGCTGGACGTACGGCGAGCTGCGCAGGCGTGTCGACCGGATCGCGCACGTACTCACCGGTGATCTCGGGGTGGTGCCCGGCAACCGGGTGCTGCTGCGCGGCCCCACCACCCCCTGGCTCGCCGCCTGCTGGCTGGCCGTGCTGAAGGCGGGCGCCATAGCGGTCACCGTGCTGGCCCAGCAGCGCCCGCACGAGCTGGCGACGATGTGCGAGATCGCCCGGGTGGGGCACGCGCTGTGCGACGTCCGGTCGGCGGCCGACCTGGACAAGGCCGGGGTCGCCGGCCTGCGGGCGGTCACCTACGGCGGGGCCGGCCCGGACGACCTGCTGCGCCGCCCGGCGTCCGACGCGCCGTTCCCGGCGGTCGACACCGCGGCCGACGACATCGCCCTGATCGCGTTCACCTCCGGCACCACGGGTCGCCCGAAAGGGTGCATGCACTTCCACCGGGACGTGCTGGCGATAGCGGACACCTTCTCCCGGCACGTCCTGCGCCCGCGCCCGGACGACGTCTTCGCCGGCAGCCCCCCGCTCGGCTTCACCTTCGGCCTCGGGGGGCTGGTGATCTTTCCGATGCGGGCCGGAGCCAGCAGCCTGCTCCTGGAACAGGCCGGCCCCAGGCACCTGCTCCCGGCGATCGCCGGGCACCGGGTCTCGGTGCTGTTCACCGCGCCGACCGCGTACCGCGCCATGCTGGAGGAGCTGGACGGGCACGACGTCTCGTCGCTGCGGCGCTGTGTGTCGGCCGGCGAGAACCTGCCCGCGGCCACCTGGCGTGCCTGGCACGAGCGCACCGGCGTCCGGGTCATCAACGGCATCGGCGCGACCGAGCTGCTGCACATCTTCCTCTCCGCCGCCGACGAGCGCATCAGACCCGGCACCACGGGCCTGCCGGTGCCGGGCTGGCAGGCGCGCGTGCAGGACACGGAGGGCCGGCCGGTGCCGGACGGCGAGCCCGGACTGCTGGCGGTGCGCGGCCCCGTCGGGTGCCGCTATCTGGCCGATCCGCGCCAGCGCGTCTATGTGCGCGGCGGCTGGAACATCACGGGTGACACGTACGTCCGGGAGCCCGACGGCTACTTCCGCTACGTCGCGCGCGCCGACGACATGATCATCTCGGCCGGGTACAACATCGCCGGTCCGGAGGTGGAGGACGCGCTGCTGCGCCATCCGGACGTGGTGGAGACGGCCGTCGTGGGCCGCCCCGACGAGGCGCGCGGGCAGGTCGCGGTGGCGTACACGGTGCTGCGCGCGGGGGCGCCGCGCGATCCGGAGGCCCTGCGCCGCTTCCTGCTGGCGGAGCTGGCACCCTACAAATGTCCGCGCGATTTCGTCTTCCTGGACGCGCTGCCGCGCACGGCCACCGGCAAGTTGCAGAGGTTCCGGCTGCGCACCGATGGTGACCAGCAGTGATGTCGACGACCTAAAATGATCACCGTGTCCGAGCAGCACGCCCCCCGGTCCCTCATCGTCACGCTCTACGGCGCCTACGGCCGCTTCATGCCCGGCCCCGTGCCGGTCGCGGAGCTGATCCGGCTACTGGCCGCGGTCGGTGTGGACGCGCCCTCCGTCCGTTCCTCTGTGTCCCGGCTCAAACGGCGCGGCCTGCTGGTGCCGGCACGCACGCACACCGGTGCCGCGGGATACGAACTCTCGCCCGAGGCACGCCAGTTGCTGGACGACGGCGACCGCCGCATCTACGCGACGGCGCCGCCCGGGGACGAGGGCTGGGTGCTGGCGGTGTTCTCCGTGCCCGAATCGGAGCGGCAGAAGCGGCACGTGCTGCGCTCCCGGCTGTCCGGCCTGGGCTTCGGCACGGCGGCCCCGGGAGTGTGGATCGCCCCGGCCCGGCTGTACGACGAGGCCGAACACACCCTGCGCCGGCTCCACCTGGACCCGTACGTCGACTTCTTCCGCGGCGAGCACCTGGGTTTCCCGGCGACGGCCGAGGCGGTCGCCCGCTGGTGGGACCTGGCCGCGATCGCCAAGGAGCACGAGCGCTTCCTGGACGCGCACGCCCCGGTGCTGCACGCCTGGGAACGCCGCCCGGGCACCCCGCCCGAGGAGGCCTACCGCGACTATCTCCTCGCCCTCGACTCCTGGCGCCACCTGCCCTACACCGACCCCGGCCTGCCCGCCCGGCTGCTCCCCGCCGGCTGGCCGGGCCTGCGCTCGGCGGAGGTCTTCCGCGGCCTGCACGCACGGCTGCGGGACGCGGGCGCGGAGTTCGCCGGCGTGTGAGGAACCGGCGGGCGACCCACGACGACCGAGCACCCGCCGAGCAGACCGTACGACGCCCGGCCCGCCACCCCGGACAACCGCCCCCTGATCAGCCGCCGCGTGCGGGGCACGGCGCGAGCCGTGCGGAGAGACCGGCGGGCCACGTTCACGAAGGCGCACCGCCCGGCGCCCGCCGGAGCGGACCGTACGACGCCCGTGCCGCCGCCCCGGACCACCGGCCCAGAGCGGGCCGGGCTTGCGAAGTCGCGGTCCCAGCCCATGGCGACCGGGCACCCGGCAGGCGCCGGGGGCAGACCGGGGACACGTCCGTGTCGCCGGCCCGGACAGCCGGGTGCCGGGGTGTCAGCGGCCGAGTGTCAGCCGTGGTCTGGGGGCGTCGGTGCGTCCGGTCCGGGGGCGGCGGCTGCCGGCGCGGTAGGGGGCGGGCCAGGCGACGCCCGGGCCGTCGTAGCCCTGCTCGGCCGCCGCGTGCAGGGTCCAGTGCGGGTCGTACAGATGCGGGCGGCCCAGCGCGCACAGGTCGGTACGCCCGGCGAGGATCAGCGAGTTGACGTCGTCCCAGGAGGAGATCGCGCCGACAGCGATCACCGGGACGCCCACCTCGTGCCGGATGCGGTCGGCGAACGGCGTCTGGTACGACCGCCCGAACTCCGGCTGTTCCTCGGCCACCACCTGCCCGGTGGAGACGTCGATCGCGTCGGCGCCGTGCGCGGCGAAGGCCCGGGCGATCCCGACGGCGTCCTCGGCGGTCGTCCCGCCCTCGGCCCAGTCGGTGGCGGAGATGCGGACGGTCATCGGGCGCTCGGCCGGCCACACCGCCCGCACGGCGTCGAAGACCTCCAGCGGGAACCGCAGCCGCTTCTCCGGCGATCCGCCGTAGGCGTCGGTGCGCCGGTTGGTGAGCGGGGAGAGGAAGCCGGAGAGCAGATAGCCGTGGGCACAGTGCAGTTCGAGCAGATCGAACCCGGCCCGCACGGCCCGCCAGGCGGCGGCCGTGAACTGCTCGCGGATGTCGGTCAGCTGGGCCCGCGTCAGCTCGCGCGGGGTCTGGCCGCCGGGCTTGTACGGCAGCGGGGAGGCGGCCACGAGCGGCCAGTTGCCCTGGGGCAGGGGTTCGTCCATGCCCTCCCACATCAGTCGCGTGGAGCCCTTGCGGCCACAGTGGCCGAGCTGGACGCCGATCGCGGTGCCGGGGGCCCGCGTGTGCACGAAATCGGTGACCCGCCGCCACGCCTCGGCCTGCCGGCCGGTGTAGAGCCCGGCGCAGCCGGGGGTGATCCGGCCCTCCTCGCTCACGCACACCATCTCCGTCATCACGAGCCCGGCCCCGCCGAGCGCGCGGGCGCCGAGGTGGACGAGATGGAAGTCGCCGGGGACGCCGTCGGCGGCGGAGTACATGTCCATCGGTGACACCACGACCCGGTTGCGCAGGGTCAGCCCGCGCAGCCGGAAGGAGGTGAACATCGGGGGCGTGCCGGGCGGGCAGCCGAACTCGCGCTCGACGGCGCCGGTGAAGCGCTCGTCACGCAGCCGGAGGTTGTCGTGGGTGACCCGTCGGCTGCGGGTGAGCAGGTTGAAGGCGAACTGCCGGGGCGGCCGGCCGAGATACAGCCCGAGGTTCTCGAACCACTCCAGGCTCGCCCGGGCGGCGCGCTGGGTGGAGGCGACCACGGGCCGCCGCTCCTCCTCGTAGGCCGCCAACGCCGCCCGCAGGTCGGGCTGTTCCTCCAGGCAGGCGGCCAGCGCGAGGGCGTCCTCCACGGCGAGCTTGGTGCCGGAGCCGATGGAGAAGTGGGCGGTGTGGGCGGCGTCGCCGAGCAGCACGACGTTGCCGTGCGACCAGCGGGCGTTGACCACCGTACGGAAGGTCGTCCAGGCCGAGTTGCCCGCGCGCAGGGGGCGGCCGCGGAGGGCGGCGGAGAAGATCTTGGCGCACCGCTCGACGGACTCCGACGTCTGAAGCTCCCCGAACCCCGCCGCCCGCCAGACCTCCTCGCGCATCTCCACGATCACGGTGGAGGCGCCGGAACGGTTCGGCGGCCCGGAGGGACTCGTCGAGGGGTGGTGGTCGGGCGACGGGCGGGCGTAGGGGTAGCCGTGGAGCTGCATCACGCCGTGCTCGGTCTCGGCGACCTCGAAGCGGAAGGCGTCGAACGGGAAGTCGGCGGCCAGCCAGATGTAGCGGCAGCGGTGGGCGGTCAGCCGGGGCTCGAACACGTCGGCGTGGGCCGCGCGGGTGGTGCTGTGCACGCCGTCGGCGGCGATGACGAGGTCGTACCGCGCCGACAGCACGTCCGGATGCGGGGCCTCGGTGCGCAAGCGGATGTCCACGCCGAGGGAGCGGCACCGCTCGTGCAGGATCTCCAGCAGGCGCCGCCGGCCCAGGGCCGCGAACCCGTGCCCGCCGCAGCGGTGGGTCGTGCCCCGGTGCACGATGTCGATGTCGTCCCAGCGGACGAAGTCCCGCTGCAGTGCCTCGTAGACCACCGGGTCGGCGTGCTCGATACCGCCGAGGGTCTCGTCGGAGAGGACCACTCCGAAGCCGAAGGTGGCGTCGGGGGCGTTGCGCTCCCACACGGTGATCTCACGGGCCGGGTCGAGGCGTTTGAGCAGGGCGGCGGCGTACAGCCCGCCGGGACCGCCACCGATGACGGCGACCTTCATGGCGCCCATGTCACCTCCCCTGCCACTTCGGCGGGCGCTTCTCCGTGAAGGCCGCGTGGAACTCGGCGTAGTCCTCGCCGTTCATCAGCAGCGCCTGGGTCGAGGCGTCCAGTTCGATCGCGGTCGCCAGCGGCATGTCCAGCTCGGCGGTGAGCAGGGCCTTCGTCTGGGCGTACGCGAGGGCCGGGCCGTCGGCGAGACGGCGGGCCAGGGCCCGGGCCGCCTCGTCCGCGTGGCCCTCCCGCGTCAGCTCGCTGATCAGACCGATGCGCTCGGCCTCGGGGGCGCGGACCGGTTCGCCCAGCATGAGCAGGCGGGTGGCGTGTCCGAGGCCGACGACCCGGGGCAGCAGATAGGCCGCACCCATGTCGCCGCCGGACAGGCCGACGCGGGTGAAGAGGAAGGCGAAGCGAGCCGAGGGGTCCGCGACGCGGAAGTCGGCGGCGAGGGCCAGGACCGCGCCCGCGCCCGCCGCCACCCCGTGCACGGCGGCGATCACGGGGAACGGGCATTCCCGGATCGCCCGCACGACCTGGCCGGTCATCCGGTTGAAGTCGAGCAGCTGGGCGGTGTCCATGGACAGGGTGGCGCCGATGATCTCGTCCACGTCGCCGCCGGAGCAGAAGCCGCGTCCCTCGCCGGTCAGCACCAGGGCGCGCACCGCGCGCTCCCGGGACAGCTCGGCGAGCAGGTCGCGCAGGTCGGCGTAGCCGCCGAAGGTGAGGGCGTTGAGTTTGTCGGGGCGGGCGAGGGTGACGGTGGCCACCCCGTCGGTGAACTGGACCCGCAGGTGCTCCCAGTCGCGGGTGCGGGCGGCGGAGCCGGTGAAGGGACTCATGACGTGCGGCCTCCTAGGGCGGCGGTGCCGTACGTTGCGCTGTGCCCCTCGAAGTTATCACCGATTTCTGACTGTCGTCACGAGTGCGCTACAGCCCGGTGCGTCACCGATCGGCGACAGGGTCGTAACAGCGAGGACTGGTGGGAGAGGCGGGGCGTTCGTCTGGGTAAGCCGCCCGGTACCGGGGCCGGGCGGACGGGCCCGAGGTCCCGGTGAAGCCCGCCGACCGGCCCCGTGACCCGGCCCGTACCATTCCTACAGTCGAAAGCAGGACAGCCTGCTCCATGAACGGACTCACCTTGCACGAACGCCCCGCCGAATCGGCCTCCTGGCGCATCGCGCTGCCGCACACCGCCGCCGCGGTGCCCGTGGCGCGCGCTCTGGTGCGCACGGCCCTCGCCGAGGTGGAGCACGCGGCCGACAGTGACACCGCAGAGCTGCTCACGGCCGAGCTGGTGGCCAACGCGGTGGAGCACACCGCCGGGCGCGGTCCGATAGAGCTGGTGGTGCGGCTGCTGTCGACCGGCTGCCAGGTCGAGGTGCACGACCCGGACCCGGCGCCGCCGGGCCATCTGACCAGGCCGGTGATCGAGGCGCCCGACCCCTGGCAGGAGGACGGGCGCGGCCTGCTGCTGATCCGCGCCCTCAGCTCGTCCTGCGGCCACCGCCCCACCCCGTCGGGCAAGGCGGTGTGGTTCACACTGCCTGTGGTTCCCGCCCAGCGGCGGCGGCCGGCGTGACCTCGGCGGCCTCGGGGGCTGCGGCGGGCTCGGCGGCTGCGGCGGGCTCGGGTGCCGCCTGGGCAAGCGTGGAGTGCCGCCGGCCGTAGGCGGCGTAGATCGCGAGGCCCACGACGAGGAACACGGCGAACTGCAGCCAGGTCCGCCAGCCGGTCTCGTACATCAGGTACAGGCAGAAGGCGATGCCGAGCAGCGGACCCACCGGGTACAGCGGCACCCGGAAGCTGCGGGTGAGGCCCGGCTCGCGGCGGCGCAGGGCCATCACCGCGATGTTGACGACGGCCATGATGGCGAGCGTGCCGATGGTGCACAGGTTCATCACGGCGTCGAGGGAGGCGAAGGCCGCCGGGAGCGCGAAGACCACGGCGACGATCAGGGTGCCGGCCACCGGCGTGGAGGTCCTCGGGTTCACCTTCTCGAAGACGCGCGGGATCAGGCCGTCGCGGGACATCGACATCAGGATGCGGGTCTGCCCGTACATCACCGCGAGCACGACGGAGGCGATGGCGACGACCGCGCCGAAGGCGATCACGCCGCCGCCGACGGTGGAGCCGGTGACCTCGTTGACGACGTACGACAGCGCGGCGGGGCGGCCGGCGACCTGCCTGCCGCCGATGGCGCCGATGGCGGCGAGCGCGACCGCGCAGTACAGCAGGGTCACGATGCCCATGCAGACCATGATCGCGACCGGGATGTCCCGGCGCGGGTTCTTCGCCTCCTCGCCGGCCGTGGTGATCGCGTCGAAGCCGATGTAGGAGAAGAAGGCGGCGGTCGTGCCCGCGCCGATGCCGCCGAGGCCCGCCGGGGAGAAGGGGGTGAGGTTGCCGTGCTTGAAGGCGCTGTAGCCGATGGCGCAGAAGGCGAGCAGGACGACCAGCTTCACGGCGGCCATGGCGGCGGTCGCCCGGGCGCTCTCGCGCACTCCCCGCACCAGCAGCACCGAGGCCATCGCGATGACGATCACGGCGGGCAGGTTGATGATCCCGCCGTCACCGGGGCCCGCGGACAGCGCGGCCGGGAGCTGGACGCCGGTGAGGCTGTGCAGCAGTTCGTTGACGTACTGGCTCCAGCCGACGGCGACCGCCGAGATGGAGACGCCGTACTCCAGCAGCAGGCACCAGCCGACCAGGAAGGCGGTGGACTCGCCGAGCCCGGCGTAGGCGAAGGAGTACGAGGAGCCGGAGACCGGGATCGCGCCGCCCAGCTCGGCGAAGGAGAAGGCGGTGAAGACGCAGGTGATCGCGGCGAGGACGAAGGAGACCACGACGGCGGGACCGGCCTGGGCGACGGAGTCGGACAGGCCGACGAAGATGCCGGTGCCGACGATGGCGCCGACGCCGAAGCAGATGAGCTGGAAGAGGCCCATCGTGCGCTTCAGGCCGTGCCCCTCGCGGTCGGCGCCGGATTCGGCGACGAGCGCGTGCGGGGACTTGATGCGGGGAGCGGGCATGCGGATGGTGCTCGATTCTCGGTGGTGCGGGCGACCGGATGGGGCCGCGGCGGCGGCACGAATGGGGTGTTTTCGGGCCGCCGGTCAGGATAAGGCCTGGTGAGGCCGGTCAGGCAAGACTGTGTGACACGAATCAGGTCGGGCGCGATTCTGGCCGGGCGCGAATCAGGCCAGGGTGGCCACGAGGACCGCCTTGATCGTGTGCATCCGGTTCTCCGCCTCGTCGAAGACGACCGAGTGCTCGGACTCGAACACCTCGTCGGTCACCTCCAGCTCGGTCAGCCCGTACGTCTCGTGGATCTCGCGGCCGACCTTGGTGCCGAGGTCGTGGAAGGCCGGCAGGCAGTGCAGGAACTTCACGTCGGGATTGCCGGTGGCCGCGAGGACGTCCATCGTGACGGCGTACGGGCCGAGCAGCGCGATGCGCTCGTCCCAGACCTCCTTGGGCTCCCCCATGGACACCCACACGTCGGTCGCGATGAAGTCGGCGCCGCGCACGCCGTCCTTGACGTCGTCGGTGAGCGTGACCCGGGCACCGGAGGCGGCGGCGAGCTGCCGGGCGACCGCGACGATCGTCTCGTCCGGCCACAGCACCCGGGGCGCGACGATCCGGACGTCCATGCCGAGCAGGGCGCCGGTGACCAGGTAGGAATTGCCCATGTTGTAGCGGGCGTCGCCGAGGTAGGCGAAGGCGACCTCGTTCAACGGCTTGTCGGTGTGCTCGGTCATGGTGAGCACGTCGGCGAGCATCTGGGTGGGGTGCCACTCGTCGGTGAGGCCGTTGTAGACGGGGACCCCGGCATGGGCGGCCAGTTCCTCGACGACGCCCTGGCCGTGCCCCCGGTACTCGATCGCGTCGAACATGCGGCCCAGCACCCGGGCGGTGTCCTTCACGGACTCCTTGTGCCCGACCTGGGAGGCGGTGGGGTCGAGGAAGGTCGTGTGGGCGCCCTGGTCGGCGGCGGCGACCTCGAAGGCGCAGCGGGTGCGCGTCGAGGTCTTCTCGAAGACCAGCGCGATGTTCCTGCCCTTCAGGTACGGCGTCTCGGTCCCGGCCTTCTTGGCGGCCTTCAGCTCGGCCGCCAGCTCGATCAGGCCGCGGAACTCCGTCCCGGTGAAGTCCAGCTCCTTCAGGAAGTGGCGGCCGGCAAGGGCGGTCGGGACTGTCGCCATGGGGGCGCTCCGGTGGATACGGGGAACAGGGACTCTGGAATTCTATACGACGTCCTGAATTTCTATACGGTTGGTGGGGTCCGTTTCGTCACACCGGCCGGGCAGCCCCTCATATCCGGCCGCCCCACCGCCGGTCAGACGGGGTCGCGTTCCACCGGGCAGCTCATGCAGCGGGGGCCACCGCGGCCCCGGCCCAGTTCGCTGCCGGGGATCTCGATCACCTCGATGCCCTGTTTGCGCAGGTGCGTGTTGGTGGTCGCGTTGCGCTCGTAGGCGACGACGACACCGGGCTCGACGGCGAGCACGTTGCAGCCGTCGTCCCACTGCTCGCGCTCGGCGGCGTGCACGTCCTGGGTGGCGGTCAGCACGCGGATCTCCCCGAGGCCGAGGGCGGCGGCGATGGCGCGGTGCATGTGCTCCGGAGGGTGGTCGGTGACCTTCAGCTCCCTCTCGCCGACGCCCGGCTCGATGGTGTACGAGCGGAGCATGCCGAGGCCCGCGTACTGCGTGAAGGTGTCGCCGTCGACCATGGTCATCACGGTGTCGAGGTGCATGAAGGCCCGCCGCTTGGGCATGTCGAGCGCGACGATCGTGCGCGCGGAGCCGGCCGCGAACAGCTGGTAGGCCAGCATCTCCACGGCCTGCGGGGTGGTGCGCTCGCTCATGCCGACCAGGACGGCGCCGTTGCCGATCACCAGGACGTCCCCGCCCTCGATGGTGGACGGGTGGTCGGCCTGCCCCTGCGACCACACGTGGAACCTCTCGTCGCGGAACAGCGGGTGGTGGCGGTAGATCGCCTCGAAGTGGACGGTCTCGCGCTGGCGGGCGGGCAGCCGCATGGCGTTGATCGCGACCCCGTCGTAGACCCAGGCGGAGGTGTCCCGGGTGAAGAGGTGGTTGGGCAGCGGGCCGAGGAGGAAGTCGTCGAGGTCCATCACGTGGAAGCGCACGGACGTCGGCTCGGCGTGCGCCGCCAGGAACTCCCGCTTGGTCATACCTCCCACGAGCGCCTCGGCCAGCTCGCACGCGGGCAGGGCGGCGAAGGCGGCGCGCAGGTGGTCCACGGCGAGGGGGCCGTACTCCTTCTCGTGGAAGACCCGGTCGAGGACGAGGTCGCGGGCTTCGGGCAGCTCCAGGGTCTCGGTGAGCAGGTCGCCGAAGAGGTGGACAGCGACGCCGCGGTCCCGCAGGACGTCGGCGAACCCGTCGTGCTCGGCGCGCGCCCGGCGCACCCACAGCACGTCGTCGAAGAGGAGGGCGTCCTTGTTGCTGGGGGTGAGCCTTTTGAGCTCCAGGTCGGGCCGGTGCAGGATGACGCGGCGCAGCCGCCCGGCCTCGGAGTCGACACGGTAGGTCATGCCTCCATCCTGGCCGTACCCGACCGTCTTCACGCCCTTGTCGGCCGTTTCCGGCACTTCTTCTGGCGCTTCTTGTTCTCGTCCCATTGACGAAAAACGGCACCCTCCCTTATCGTCCTGATGACGAGAAACGGGGCCGCCCCATCCCGCCCGGGCCTGGAGGACGACGGGGGTGTCGTCGAGGCCCGGGCGCCTTCCGGGATGCCGGTGCGGACCGCCACCGGCCGGAGGATCGGGCCGCCCCGCTCCGTGAGGCAACAGCGGACCGTAGCGCCACCGGCTACTTCCGCGGTTGCGCCCGCCGGTCCTCCAGGCAGCGGACGCCGGAGAGGGGCATCTGCGCGGGCATGCGATCCCGATTCCTCCGGCGTGCGGTTCACCAGGCCAGCAGGCGGCGAGCGGACCACCGACCATCCGTCCATGGCGCGCCCGCCACCGAGCCGCGTCCGGCGGACCGGGACCACCGAGCCACCGGCCGGCCACCCGACCGGGACCACCCACCACCGCTCACCGGCCCCCGCCACCGGACCACCGACCACGGCCCATCCGCCACCGAGCCACCGACCACGGCCCGTCCGCCACCGACAGCGAGCCGCCAGACCGGGCGGCCCACCA
>NZ_JBVJMF010000002.1:0-191158 GCF_055584345.1 Streptomyces sp. NPDC104106 | reverse complement strand
CCACCCAGCCCGGAACCGAATCCAGAGCATGCGCCGCCGAACATCCGCCACCCAGCCACCGGCCCCTCCACCGGGCCGCCGGGCCACCCGCCGTAGAACCACCAAGCCACCGAGCCACCGAGCCACCGAGCCACCGACAGCGAGCCGCCAGACCGGGCGGCCCACCACCCAGCCCGGAACCGAATCCAGAGCATGCGCCGCCGAACATCCGCCACCCAGCCACCGGCCCCTCCACCGGGCCGCCGGGCCACCCGCCGTAGGACCACCGAGCCACCCGCCATAGGCCCCCGGACCCTGACCCCGACCAGCGGCCATCCACCCTCCGCCATTCACCATCCACCGCCCGGCCCACCAAACAGCCCAGGCCGTCGGCACGAGCGCGGTGGCCGGTGCCGGGTCGGGGTGGGTTACAGCCTCGGGTCCACTGGTTCCGACTCCAGGGCCAGTACGCCGAACACGGCCTCGTGCACCCGCCACAGCGGCTCGCCGTCCGCGAGCCGGTCCAGGGCCTCCAGGCCGAGGGCGTACTCGCGCAGTGCGAGGGACCGCTTGTGGTTCAGGAACCGCTGCCGCAACCGGGCGAGGTTGTCCGGCCGGGTGTACTCGGGGCCGTAGATGATCCGCAGGTACTCCCGCCCCCGGCACTTGATGCCGGGCTGCACCAGCCTGCCGTCCCCGTTCCGGACGAGCGCGCCGACCGGCTTGACAACCATGCCCTCGCCGCCGCTGCCGGTCATCTCCAGCCACCAGTCGACGCCCGCCCGGACCGACTCCGGATCGCCGGTGTCGACGTAGAGCCGCCGGGTCGTCTGGAGCAGCCCGGTGCCGTCATGCTCCACCAACCGGTCGATCAGGGCCAGTTGCTCGTCGTGCGGCAGCGCGGCGAGGCTGCGGCCCTGGGCCGCCAGCAGCTGGAAGGGGGCCAGGCGCACGCCGTCCAGGCCGTCCGTGGTCCAGCAGTACCGGCGGTAGGCCGCGGTGAACGCGGCCGCGTCGGCGGCGCGTTCACGCTGGCGCGCCAGCAGGGCACCGGCCTCCACGCCCCGGGACACGGCGGCCTCCAGCGCGCCGAGCGCGTCCGGGAACACCGCTCCCGACGCGGCACCCACCGCCGCGTACTGGCCGCGCAGCAGCCCCGCCGCCTTCAGCGACCACGGCATCAGCTCGGCGTCCAACAGCAGCCAGTCCGTGGCCAGTTCGTCCCAGAGCCCGGCCTCCCCGACCGCCGAGCGCAGCCGGCCGAGGATCTCCTCGGTCACCTTCTCGTCGTCGAAGAACGGCCGGCCGGTGCGCGTGTAGAGGGAGCCGGTCGGGCCCTGCACGCCGAAGCGGCCGGCGGCCGCCGCCGCGTCCCGGCACACCAGGGCCACCGCCCGCGAGCCCATGTGCTTCTCCTCGCACACGACCCGCGCGACACCGTCCGCCGCGTACTGCGCGAAGGCCTCCCGCGGGTGCTCCAGGTAGCCGTCCACCCGCGAGGTCGCCGTCGGCGCCATGGTCGGCGGCAGGTACGGCAGCAGGCGCGGGTCGATCGCGAAGCGGCTCATGACCTCCAGTGCCGCGGCCGCGTTGTCCTCGCGCACCGCGACCTTGCCCGCGTGCCGGGTCTGCACGGCCCGGCGGCCGTGCACGTCCGCCAGGTCCAGCGGCCGGCCGTCGTGCCCGCCGGGTGCCTCGGTGCGCAGCGGGCGCGCCGGCTCGTACCAGACCCGCTCGGCCGGTACGTCCACCAGCTCGCGCTCCGGCCAGCGCAACGCGGTCAGCTTGCCGCCGAAGACGGCGCCGGTGTCCAGGCAGATGGTGTTGTTGAGCCAGCTCGCCTCGGGCACCGGGGTGTGCCCGTAGACGACGGCCGCGCGGCCCCGGTAGTCCTCCGCCCACGGGTAGCGCACCGGCAGCCCGAACTCGTCGGTCTCGCCGGTGGTGTCGCCGTACAGGGCGTGCGAGCGGACCCGGCCGGAGGTGCGGCCGTGGTACTTCTCGGGCAGGCCGGCGTGGCAGACGACCAGCTTGCCGCCGTCGAGGACGTAGTGGCTGACGAGGCCGTCCAGGAAGCGGCGCACCTCCGCCTTGAACTCCTCGCTCTCGCCCTCCATCTGGGCGATGGTCTCGGCGAGCCCGTGGGTGTGCTGGACCTTGCGGCCCTTGAGGTAGCGGCCGTACTTGTTCTCGTGGTTGCCGGGCACGCACAACGCGTTTCCGGAGCCGGCCATGGACATCACCCGGCGCAGCACGCCCGGCGAGTCCGGGCCGCGGTCGACCAGGTCACCGACGAAGACGGCGGTACGGCCCTCGGGGTGCACGCCGTCCGCGTAGCCCAGCTTGCCGAGGAGCGCCTCCAGTTCGGCCGAGCAGCCGTGGACGTCGCCGATGATGTCGAAGGGGCCGGTCAGGTGTGTCAGGTCGTTGAACCGCTTCTCGGTGACGACGGTGGCGTTCTCGACCTCCTCGGTGCCGCGCAGGACGTGCACCTTGCGGAAGCCCTCGCGCTCCAGGTGCCTGAGCGAGCGGCGCAGTTCGCGGATGTGCCGCTGGATCACCCGGCGGGGCATGTCGGCGCGGTCGGTGCGGGCCGCGTTGCGCTCGGCGCACACCTCCTCGGGCACGTCGAGCACGACGGCGATGGGCAGCACGTCGTACTTCCTCGCCAGCTCGATCAACTGGCGTCGGCTGTCCTGCTGCACACTGGTGGCGTCCACGACGGTGCGGCGGCCCGCGGCCAGCCGCTTGCCCGCGATGTAGTGCAGGACGTCGAAGGCGTCGCGGGTCGCGCCCTGGTCGTTCTCGTCGTCGCTGACGAGGCCGCGGCAGAAGTCGGAGGAGATCACCTCGGTGGGCTTGAAGTGCCGGCGGGCGAAGGTGGACTTGCCGGAGCCGGAGGCACCGACGAGGACGACGAGGGAGAGGTCGGTGACGGGCAGGACCCGTCCCGTGTACTCGGTCGTCCCCGTGGTCCCGGTCGTCCGGGTGGTCCCTGTCGTCCCGGTCGTCCCGGTGGTCTCGGTCATGCCGCCTTCGCCTCCTTCTCGCTCTCGATCGTGAACAGTGCCATCTGGGTGGGCGGCCCGACCTCCGGGTCGTCCGGTCCGACCGGCGCGAACCCCACGTCGTACCCGTGCCGTCCGGCCACCGTGCGCGCCCAGGCGCGGAACTCCTCGCGGGTCCACTCGAAGCGGTGGTCGCCGTGCCGGACGTGTCCGGCGGGCAGGGTCTCCCAGCGGACGTTGTACTCGACGTTCGGGGTGGTCACGAGGACCGTGCGCGGGCGGGCCGCGCCGAACACCGCGTACTCCAGTGCGGGTAGCCGGGGCAGGTCGAGGTGCTCGATCACCTCGCTGAGCACGGCGGCGTCGTAGCCCTTCAGGCGCTGGTCGGTGTAGGCGAGCGAGCCTTGCAGCAGCCGGACCCGGGAGGCCTGCCGCTCCCCCATGCGGTCCAGCTTCAGCCGCCGCGCCGCGATGGTGAGCGCCCGCGCGGACACGTCGAGTCCGACGATCTCCGTGAACCGGCTGTCCTTCAACAGCTCCTGCACCAACTGGCCCTGTCCGCAGCCGAGATCGAGGACGCGGGCCGCGCCGGACGCCCTGAGCGCGTCGAGGATCGCCGCGCGGCGCTGGACGGCGAGCGGGGCCGGCTTCTCCTCGGTCTCGGTCTCCTCGGCGACGGCGTTGTCGATCTCCTCGACCTCGCTGTCGTCGGCCTCGGCGAGCCGGACCAGCTCCAGCCGCTCCGTCGCCTGCCGGGTCAGAGCCCAGCGGCGCGAGAGGTAGCGGCTGGTGATGAGCTGCTGTTCGGGGTGTCCCGGCAGCCAGCCCTCGCCCGCGCGCAGCAGCTTGTCGACCTCGTCGGAGGACACCCAGTAGTGCTTGGCGTCGTCGAGGACCGGCAGCAGGACGTACAGGTGCCGCAGTGCCTCGGCGAGGGTCAGCTCCTCGGACTCCAGGGCGAGCCGGACGTAGCGCGAGTCGCCCCACTCGGGGAACTCGGCTTCGAGCGGCACCGGTTCGGCGGTCACGCGCCAGCCGAGCGGCTCGAAGAGGCGGTGGACCAGGCCGGGGCCGCCGCGCGCTGGCAGCGCGGGTACCTCGATGCGCAACGGGCGTGCCCGCGCGGGGAGTTCGGGACGGGCTGCGCACACGCCGCGCACGGCGCTGGAGAAGACGCCGCCCAGCGCGACCGCGAGCAGCGAGGAGGCCGCGTAGGGACGGTCGTTGACGTACTGCGCGAGCGCCGCGTCCGGCGCGCCGCCACGGCCCTTGCCCCTGCCCCGCCGGACCAGCGCGACCGTGTCGATCTCCAGCAGCAGCGCGGCGGTGCAGCGCTGCTCGTCCGCCTCGGGGTAGAAGACGTGGGCGGTGCCGTAGGACGTGGAGAACCGCTGCGCCTTGCCGGGATGCTTGTGCAGCAGGTATCCGAGGTCGGTGGCCGGGTGGGCGGCGTCGCCGCGCGTGGAGATCGTCAGGAACACCCGTCCGATTCTTCCGGCCGCGCACCCCGGTGACCACCGGTTTTCCCGCTGTGCGCCTCGTGCGCCTCGGTCAGGACCCGTTGCCCACGAACGGGCTCGCGCATGGCGCTGGTGGTCCGGCCCTGGCCGGACGCCCCCGCGCGTGAGGTCCGCCTCTCGCTCTCGCCCGCCTCCTCGCGGTGCCGGCCTGCCGGCGCGCCGGCGGCGACTCCGCCCGGCGCCTCAGGTGAAGTCGGCCCGCGCGAGATGCGTGCCGCAGACGCGGCAGCGGAAGAGGTACGCGGTCGGCCGGCCGTCCTTGTCGAGCGCGGCGAGGAACTCCTCGACCGCCTCCGCCGCCCAGCCCCAGCCGGCGCACTCCCGGCGCAGGTACTCCCACGCGTCCGGGTGGGGCCGCAGTTCGCGCGCGCCGGCCGCGCCGAGGAACACCGCGCCGTCACCGCAGTGCTCCGGCCAGCCCCAGTCCTGCCAGGTGGCGAAGCCGGGGGTGCGCTCGCAGATCCGCCGGGCCGCCTCCTGCGGCATCCGGCCCGCCTCGACGTCGTTGAAGAACACACCGTGGCGCTCGGCCGCCGTGCCGTAGGCGATGCAGTAGGGACACAGCCGCCCGTCCGGCACCTCCTCGCCGTGGACGGGGCCAATGTAGATCCAGCCCTGGTCGTGCCCGCAGCAGGCGCACGGCTCGTCGGCGGCCTTCACGGAGCCGGTGGCCACCGGGTCGGGGTGGTAGGGGAACGGCGGCAGCAGCGGCCTGCGGCGGGGCTCGGGGCGCGGCCTGACGACCTGTTCGATCGCCTGCCCGGTCAGCGCGGCGGGCGGCACCACGACCGCCCGCGCCCGCAGGTCCTCCGGCAGATGCCGCACGTCCGCCTCGCTGGTCACGATCGCCGTCGGGTCCCCGAGCAGCACGATGGCGGCGCCGGTGCGGCGGGCGAGTTCGGCGACGATGTCGAGAACACCGGGTCCCGGCCGGTCGAAGGACACCCCGAGGTGCAGATAGACGTCGGCATCGCTGCCGTCCACGGCCCGCACCCACTCCACCGGCTCGCCGTCGGGCACGTCGTACGGGGCGTACGGCAGCAGCACCTCGCGTACGGCCGCGGCGTCCATCGGCACGACGTCGCCGTCACGGAACGCGTGGACGTAGATGCCGGACCCCATGCTCCTACTCCATCACAGACCGGCACCCGGACGGCATCCCCCGGACGCACACTGGCACCCCGGGGACACCGGCCCGTACGCCCGCCCCGGACGGCCGCACAACGCCGGACACCGAGAGCTGCGCGGCGGGGCGTTGGGGCACGGGATCCGCCGGCGCCGTCCCGCGCCGGCGGCGGACCGCACGGAGCGCGTCCGGCTCACACCGCGACCCACGGCACGGGAGGGCGGACCGAGCGGCGCCCCGCGCCGGGGCGGTACGGACACGGCGATGCGTGCGGGCGGCTGAGGACGTCCGGGGCGGCTGTGCGCGCCGGGTACCCGGGCGGCCGTGCCCGCGGCCCGTGACGCCTGGGCGCCCGGACACCGGCACCGCGCCCTCGCGGACCGGGACGGGTCCTCGCGCGCCGGCCGGTCGCCCGCGACGCGAACCCGGTGCCGATCTGCCGACCCGCTTCCGCTGCCCGGCCGGGGAGAACGGCCCCGAGGCCACCGAGGCCCGGCTCCACGCCGCCACATACGGGCACCGTACGCGCCCGCACGGACGACCCCGACGCCGGTGCCGCGTTCGAGGTGAAGCTCCCGGCGTGGAACGTCGTGCCGCCCCGCCGCGGGAACTCTCCTCCGCGGCGGAGCTGTGTCATGCGTGCACGGAGCCTTCACAAAGGCGCAAAATGGGAACGTGCAGGGTTTAGCATCACCGGCCCCTCAGGCGGGGAGGTACACAGATGCCACAGACGGCGCGTTCCAGGCCCTACTTCGAACTTCGCGTTGGCAGCTTCCGCGCCACCTCTGATCGGATCCCCGTGCGGTTCCTGGCCTTCGTGTCCAGCGCAGTGACCGGCGTCGCCGCGCTCCTGTGGAGACGCTGACCGATCGGGACGGGCGGGGCGGATTCGAACCTCCCACTCCCCGCTCCCGGGACTACGGCTCTGGCCGCTGAACCACGCCCCGTTGCAAGGGGGTTGGCAAGCGGCATTTCGCACCCGCATCACCGGGGGCCGTCGGCCCTCGCGCCCCGGTGACAGCGCCGAAGCCACGCCCTGTCCGGGTGCGCCAGGGACATACGCCGGAGCACGGACATGCATGATGGATGCATGGATCTTCGAGTTTTCACAGAGCCCCAGCAAGGGGCGGCCTATGAGACGCTCCTCCGTGTCGCGAAGACTGCTGAAGAGCTTCACTACGGGGCGTTCTTCCGGTCTGACCACTACCTCCACATGGGCAACGTCGACGGGCTCCCCGGGCCCACGGACGCCTGGATCACGCTCGCCGGCATCGCACGCGAGACCAGCCGCATCCGTCTCGGCACGCTGATGACGGCGGGGACCTTCCGCCTCCCCGGCGTCCTGGCCATCCAGGTGGCTCAGGTCGACCAGATGTCCGGCGGACGGGTCGAGCTCGGTCTCGGCTCCGGCTGGTACGAGGAAGAGCACAAGGCGTACGGCATCCCCTTCCCGAAGGAGAAGTTCGGCCGCCTGGAGGAGCAGCTTGCCGTGGTGACGGGCCTGTGGAGTACGCCCGTCGGCCAGCGGTTCGACTTCGACGGGAAGTACTACCAGCTCCAGGACTCCCCGGCTCTGCCGAAGCCGGCGCAGGGCAAGGTGCCCGTGCTCATCGGCGGCCATGGCGCGAAGCGGACTCCGGCGCTGGCGGCGCAGTACGCCGACGAGTTCAACATCCCGTTCGCGTCCGTCGAGGACAGTGAGCGTCAGTTCGCCCGTGTCCGCGCCGCTGCGGAAGAGCGCGGCCGGAAGGGTGACGACCTCGTCTACTCGAACGCTCTCGTCGTGTGCGTCGGCAAGACGGACGCCGACGTGAAGCGCCGGGCTGACGTCATCGGGCGAGAGGTGGAGGAGCTGAAGCTCAACGGTCTCGCCGGATCGCCCGCGGAGGTCGTGGAGAAGCTGGGGCGGTACAAGTCCGTCGGCTCGCAGCGCGTCTATCTCCAGCTCCTGGACCTTGACGACCTGGACCAGCTGGAGCTGATCGCCGCGGAGGTCATGCCGCAGGTGTGAGGGACGCCGCGCGTTGCCGCGGGTGCCGCCCCGCCGCGTCCTGCGCACGCGGGACATGGGATCGACGGCGAATCTCCGCGCGCGTGCAGCCCCGTCCGCGTCTTCCTGCCGACCCTCGACGAGATCCGGCGCAGGCTGCCCGGCGGACGCAAGTCCTGGGACGGCCGGGCCGCTGCCACCGCGCTTCGACCCGGGGGTGTGAGCGGGGAGCACGGGAGCGGCGCCGGCCGTCGAGGTGCACGGCACGCCGAGCGGGTGACCGGCCCGGTCCGGTGATCGTCAGGACGTCGGTGCCGGACCTTCCGGCGCTCGCGCCGGGCGGTGGCCGCCGTCGCGCGTCGTCGCGCCGGCCCTGGCGGGCCGGGGGCCCGGGAGGCCGTGGTGTCCGAGGTAGTGGGCTCCGCCGGGCAGCCGAAGGGGCTGCTGGAGCAGAGGGAAGAGCTGATGGCGGCGCTGAACGCGGATCCGTCGGAGCCGGCGGGTGTGCACGCCGCGCGTCTCGCACCGGCACCGGGACCGGTTTCGGTTCCGGTCCGGGCTCAGGACCCGGGGCAGCCGGGGACGGACGACGCAGGCTGAGCGTCATCCGTACTCCCGCTCCGGTAACACCTCCTCGCGCGCCGCCAGTTTGCGCAGCATCTCCCGGACGCGGTCACCGGACTCGTCAGCCGCGTCGATGGCCTCCATGCACTGCCAGTACGTCGCCTCGTCGGCGGCGGCGCTCGCCATGCCGACCAGCGCCATGCCGACCTCGCCGAGCAGACCTCCGAGGCAGAGCAGGGTCTCGCGGGCGTCGTCCAGCTCGGTGAGCTGGGCTGCGCGCAGTTCGCCGGGGTCCAGTTCGGGCGGGTCGAGGACGCCGCAGCCCCGGCCCGCCAGCTCGGTCAGGCCGAGCGCCTCGCCGCGCAGCTCCGGCGGGCCGGACACCGCGAGCCGGCTGCCGATCGCCTGGGCCAGGGCCTGGGCCTGCCACACCTCCGCCATGATTTCGCCTGCGTCCGCGCTGCTCGCCAGGGCTCGCCTGCTCGCGAGAATGAGCCGTATCGCATCCATAGGTCGCCCCCGGTCCCTCCACTTGCCGTCCCGCACCGTCTGATGGGGCTCACTTGTTCACTACCCAGAGTGAGGGTGCGTGAGACGAAAAGCCAGAGGTGAGGGGAAATTTGTGGACAACAATTCGGATTCGACAGGCGATTTAGCTACGGAGCGTGATATCGGACTTCAGGACTCCGGCAGTTGGCCCGGTTCGTCACCGCCGGCGTTCCCGGCGACCGGAAAACGACGTTCATTGCGGTCGATCTTGGCGGACAGCGCGGCCAGGGGGTCGATGCCGAGGGTGTCGCAGAACTGCAGCAGGTAGGCGAGGACGTCGGCGACCTCGTCCTCGACGCGGTGCGCGGTACGGGGGTCGTCCATCACCCGCGCGGACTCCTCCGGGGTCAGCCACTGGAAGATCTCGACGAGTTCGGAGGCCTCCACCGACAGGGCGGTGACGAGGTTCTTGGGCGTGTGGTAGGGCTGCCAGTTCCGCGCCGCCGCGAACTCGGCGAGCCGGCGCTGGAGTCGGGCCAGGTCAAAGGGTTCGGTCACGGTCCAGGTCTACCACCGTGACGCCCTCCACCCCGGTGGCCCATGAGCTGTCACTCACCGCCCCCAGGCACCGGATGTGCCCGCGCGCGCCCATCCGGGCCGCCGTCCGCAACAGTGCCAGGCGCTGGGCGGGATCGAGGCTGCGGTCGAAGCCGTCGGCGAGGACGGTGAGGCAGCGCAGCGCGTCCGGCACCTCGCCGGGAGTGTCCACGGCCAGTACGCCGGGGCCGGTCAGCAGCACCAACGCCAGTGCGAGGAACCGGAGTTCACCGTCCCCGAGCCGGGCCAGCTCGGTGCGCGGGCCGTCGCCACGGTCGAGCAGCGCCCGTACCGTGCCGTCGGTCTGCGGCTCGGCGACCAGGTCGGCCACCGGCCCGGCGCAGCCCTCGCGCAGCACCTCGACCAGCAGGCCGTGCCGTCGGGCGCATTCGGCGCGGGTGCGCCACAGCACGTCGGCGAGGTTGTCGCAGCCGGGCAGCAGCCGGCCGGAGCCCGTGGGGACGGGGGTGCGCATGTGCTCGGGGCGGGGGTCGCAGGGGAAGACGGAGCGCAGGGCGACCAGCATCTGCTCGGCCGCGGCGAGCACATGGCGCTGCCCGTCCGTCTTGCCGGCCACGCGCAGCGGCAGCAGGGCGGTGCCGAGCCGGTCGTCGGGGAACGGGGCACGGGTCACGGGGGCGGAGCCCGCGGTGTGCCAGGCGGCCTGGACGGCCCGGCGGGACGGGTCGCGCAGGGCGGTCTGGAACAGGACGACCCCGTCCGCGGTCAGCCGCTCCCCCGCGATCCGCAGAGCCGGTTCGGCCTGTACGGCGAGGTCGAGCCGGACGGGTCCCGCGGCGCCGTCGGCCGTACAGCCGATCCGGAAGCCCCGGCGCCCGCCGGCGTCGGGGCGCGCCCGCTGCGGCACACAGGCGAGCGGGTCCGCGAACGCCTCGGCGAGCGGCGCCCCGCCGGCCAGCCGGGCGAGCGCCTCGGACGCCATGAGTGCCGTCGTCTTGCCCGCGCCGCTGGAGCCCGCGAGCACGGTGACGGGCCCGAGCGGGAACGCGGCGCGCCGGTGCCCGGCGAAGGCCGACAGCCGCAACTCGGTGACCCGCGCCCGCACATCGGGCGCGTCGAGACAGGCCGACGCGCCCTCCGGCGCACGGGACTGCGCCGCGGAGCCGGTCCGCTCGTCGAGGGGCTCGCGGGACTCGGGGACCTCGGGGGACTGCACGGGCACGGTCCCGTCGGACACGGAAGGCACGACCATGTGCGGACGGTAGAACTCCACCGCTCCGCCGAACCGTTTTGCCCGCCGGCCTTCCTACGATCGGGGGACGACCGGCGGGAACGGCGCGCCGGGAGCCAACCCATGGGTGTGGAAAGCCAGTCGGCCGCGATGCGCAGAAGGAACTGCCCACCGGGCCCGGAGAGGAGCTGCCGGCGGCCGCGCACAGAGGGATTGCCCAGGGCGCCGCGCACGGTGACCGGCCGGTGCGCGCGGAAGGACCGCACGGGGCACACAGAGGGCTCACCCGGTGCGCGCGCAGAGCCTGCCCGACGCGCCACGCGGAGAGACCTCGGAGCGCCGCACAGAGCGACCGCCCAGGGGCGCCACACAGACAGATCACCCAGCGGGCGCGCATGGAAATCGCCCGGCACGCGCGTCCGGTACACCCGCGAGGCACCCACAGAAGTCGCCCGACGCCTCGCGCAGACGGATCACCCCGGATCGCCACACAGACAAATCACCCAAGGGTGCCACGCAGACACATCACCCAGCGGGCGCGCATGGAGATGACCCGGCGCGCGGAGGGACGCATGGGGCGTGCACACAGACCGCCCAACGCACCGCGAAGAGGGCTCGCCGGAGCCCCGCACAGAGCGCCCCCCGGAGCCCGGGACGAAGCGTCCCCCGGTGCCCCGGCCAAAGCGACCCCGGGGCACCGCATGGAGCGATCGCCCACGGAACCGCGCACGGAGATCGCCCGGCAACACCTGGACGGGTCGCCCGGCGCACGCGCACGACGACCCCTAAGAGAACGCTCACGGAGAGCACCGACAACGCCCAGACGCGTCGCCCGGCGCACCCGCACCGGGTACGCCCGGCGCCCGCGCACGACGATCACCCAGAGGACGCTCGGCGATCACGCAGAGGACGCTCACGAAGAGCGCCGGGGTGCCCACCCCGACCGGTCGCCCGGCGCACGTGCAGAGCGATCACGCGGGAAACCGTGGAGGGGGATCGCCCGGCGCCCGCGCAGAGATCGCCCCGGGCGCGCTCAAGCCCCCGAGATCCCCGCCCCCTCCATCAGTCCGCTGACCTCGGTCCCGGGCGGGGTCAGCAGGAACACGTTGCGGTCGACGCGGTGCATCCCGCTGCCCAGGCCGAAGACGACGCCCGTGCTGAAGTCGAGGACGCGCTTGGCGACCTCGGTCTCGGCGCCGGAGAGGTCGAGCAGGACCGGCGCGCCGGCCATCAGGGTCTCGGCGACGTCGCGGGCGTCCGCGAAGACATTGACGCGCAGGACCACGAACCGGCGCCGGGTCTCGGTCTCGGCGTCCGGCAGCGCGCGGTGGTTCACCGCGGACGGCCACGCGTCCCGGCCCCGCAGCGGCACGACCTGGGCGAGCCCTTCCCACTGTTCATCGGTGACGTCGTAACGGCTCACCGGCTCCCCCCGATCTGACTCGCACTCAATTCCTGCACCGGTCAATTCTTACGCCAAGTCACCCGTTCGGCCCAACAACGACACGGTGCGCGACCGATCCGGTGCGCCACGGTCCGGGTGACCTGAGGCAAAGGTGCGCGTTCGTCCGCTTCTCACTTCCCTCACACCTGGTTCTTCACAGGCGGCCATGTCATGGCCATCTGCCGTCAGTAGCTTCCGCTGCTGTGCACTTGGCAGAAACACCGCGGGTGACACCCGGCCGGCGGACGCAGTCGGCGGTGTCCGCCGCTCCGGGACCACACGGCCGGGCCGCCTCCGAGGCGCCCGCGCAGTGGCATCGCGTGCTGACCCTGCTCGCCGACGTCAGCCTGTTCATCGGCACCCGCACGGTGTGGACACAGGCGGCGACACACCGGCTGGTCCTCGCGGCCGTCATCTCCGTCTGCTACGCCTCGATCCTCGTGACCGGTGTCCTCGCGCTCACGGTCCGCCGGGCGCGCTCCCTGGCCCGCCTGGACCTGGTCGTGCTGGTGACGGCGATCACGCTCGCCCTGTGCACCTGGGCGCTGAACCACGCGGGCGGCGACGAGGCGGTCCTGACCACGCAGGCCGCGCGGGAGATCGCGGGCGGGCACCAGGTGTACGACCACCCGTGGCCGTGGCTGTTCCGCGACCCGAACGTCGCCCTGACGCCGACGACGGACGGCGGGTACGACTTCACGTACGGCTATCCGCCGCTGACCCCGCTGCTCACCCTGCCGTTCCTGTGGCTGGGCCACGGCGGCATGCCGGCCACCGCGGCGGCGACCGGCGCGCTGCTCGTGGGCACGGTCGTGCTGTGGCGGGCGCTGCCGGCGCCGTGGCGCTCGGCGGCCACGATGGCCTGCCTGGGCTTCGGCTTCCTGCCGATGTACGGCCGCCAGGGCTACCCGGCGATCGTCGCCCTGGCCCTGCTGATCCCGGTGGTGGCGCACTGGCCGCGGCTGGGTGCCGGGGGGCGGCTTGGCGCGGCCGGGATCGCGCGGGCCGCGTGCCTGGGCGCCGCGTGCGCGGCCCAGCAACTGCCCTGGTTCCTCACACCGTTCCTGCTCGCCGGGATCTACGCCGTACGCCGTGGCGAGCTGGGCGGGCGCGAGGCGGGGCGCGTGGTGCTGCGGGTGACGGGCATCGCGGCCCTGACCTGGCTCTCGATCAACGCTTACTTCGTCGTGACCGAGCCCGGCCCGTGGATCCGCGGCATCGTCCTGCCGCTGACGCAGGGCGCGGTGGTGCACGGCCAGGGGCTGGTGGGCATCTCCCTGTACTTCACGGACGGCAGCGACCGGCTCGACTGGTACAGCCACGCGAGCATGCTGCTCGCCGCCGGTCTGCTGGCGCTGTTCGTGCTGTTCGTCCGGCGGCTCGGGCCGGCCGTGACCGTGCTGCCCTGGTGCGTCTTCTTCCTCGCGACCCGCTCGCAGGACGGCTACTACGTGCTGATGACGCCGCTGTGGCTCGCGGCGGCGGTCACCACTGCCCCGTCGGACTTCTCGGGCGCGTGGCAGCCGCGGCCCGCGTGGCTGACGGCCCGGCGGCGCAAGCCCCTGCCGGCCGGGGCGGTGGTGCTGCTGGTGCTGCCCGCGCTGGCGAGCGCGACGGTGGCGGCGACGGGCGGTCCGCCGCTGCGCATGGGCGTCGTGACGGCCCGGCACGCCTCGGCGGACGCGCTGTCCTCGCTGACCCTGAAGGTCACCAACACCGGCGGCGGCCCGCTCACCCCGCACTACATGCTCACGACGGGCCAGGGCATGGGGCAGTACTGGTCGCTGGCCCGCGGCCCGGCCACGATCCCGGCGCACGGCACGGCGACCGTCGTGCTGCGGGCGCCGGGGGGCCGCTTTCCGCTGCCGGCGCAGAAGAACACCCGGTTCCGGCTGCGCGCCTTCACGGCGACCCCGCAGACGCTGTCGACCCATGACGTACGGCGCTCCGAACTGGGCCTGAAGGGCTGACACCCCGGCCCCCACGCTCCCCCGCCGCCCACGGTCCACCAGCACCCGAGCACCCCGAGCCATCCGCGCTCCACCAGCGCACGCGCCCCGGCACGCGCGCGTTTCTCAGGAGCCCGCGCGCGTGAAGCGCAGTGCGGCCGTCACCGTGGTCAGGCCGCGCATCATGCCCAGTTGGTTCCAGCCCATGCCGAACTGCTCGCGGTCCACGGTGAACTCGGCCTCCAGCGCGAGCGCGTCGGTGTCCGCCGAGGCCAGGCGGGCGGTGAGGGTCTGGGGCCGGCTGACGCCCCGTACGGTCAGCCGGCCGGTGAACCGTACACCGTCCGCGTCGAGGCGCTCGGCGCTCTGGACGGCGAAGGTGATCTCCGGGTGCCGGTCGGCGTCGAAGAAGTCCGTCCCGCGCAGGTGGGCGTCCCGCTTGGCGTGCTTGGTGTCCAGGGAGGCTGCGTCCAGGGTCACGGTGCCGGTGGCCGAGCCGTCGGGGCGCACCTCTCCCCCGCCGCTGATCGCGGTGAACGTCCCCTTGACGGTGACGAGACCCCACATCGTCCGGTGCCGCAGCGCCACGGTGGACGCGCTGGGGTCGAGCTGCCAGGTACCTGTTTCCACGGCGATGGTCATGGTCGTACTCCCGACGAGTGCTGTGAGTGGTTCAAATTTGGATAACCGATGCGCCGCTCACGCTAGCGTCTCATCCAAATTTGGACAACCTGATCGTCCAAAAATGCACAACGGGTAGACTTCCCCCATGTCCGCCGCCGCCACCCCCGCCGCCGACCAGCCCGGATGCCCGCTGGCCGAGGGCGGCGAACGGCTGCTCCCGGACGAGCTGCGCGCCTGGATGGTGCTGCTGGCCGCGACGGGGGCGGTGGAGCAGCGGATGCGCACGGTGGTGAAGGAGACCCTCGACGTCTCCCACGACGAGTTCCTCATCCTGTGCCTGCTGGCCGAACGGCCGCGCACCGGGCTGCGCATGACCCAGGTCGCCGACCTCCTCGGCCGCCCCAAGACCCGGCTCACCTACCAGATCGCCTGTCTGCAGCGGGCCGGCCTGGTCAACCGCCGCTCGGTCTGCGGCGACAAGCGGGGCGTGGAGGTCGTGCTCACCGGCAAGGCGCGCGAGTCGCTGCGCGAGACCTCCGCCCTGCTCGCCGGAACCGTCCGGGAGGCCCTCGCCGACTGCATGGGCAGCGAGCAGCGCGCGGCCATGTGCGCGCTCGTGCCGGACGCCGCGCACACGGGCCTCGGCGGGGAGCCCGCGGCCCGCTGACAGCCCCGCCCGCCCCCTCGGCCACCCCCCTGCGAACCCCCACCGGGCCCCTAGCGGACCCCTGAACACCGGCGGCACTCGCACGAGAGGCGCAGGTCACAAACGCAAGGAGGGAAACCTCACAAGCCGCGCTTCACCCTCGCTTTGGCCCCTTGCCCTAGCATCCGAGCCATGACGGTCCTGCCTGACGACGGGCTCTCACTGGCCGCCGAGTTCCCTGACGCGACGCACGAGCAGTGGCAACGCCTGGTCGAGGGCGTGCTGCGCAAGTCGGGCAAGGAAGTCTCGGGCGCGGCAGCTGAGGACGCCCTGTCCACGACGCTGGAGGACGGGCTGCGCACGCGCCCCCTCTACACCGCGCGCGACGCCGCGCCCGACCCCGGCCTGCCCGGCTTCGCCCCCTACCTGCGCGGCAGCCGCCCCGAGGGCAACATCACGGGCGGCTGGGACGTACGGCAGCGGCACGCGGCGCTCGCCGAGGGCGCCGTGGCCGCCGACCTGGAGAACGGCGGCACCTCGCTGTGGCTGGTGCTGGGCGAGGGCGGCATCCCGGTCGCCGACCTGCCCCGCGCGCTCGACGGTGTCTACCTCGACCTGGCCCCGGTCGCCCTCGACGCGGGCCGCGACACGGAGGCCGCCGCCGAGGCGCTGCTGCGGCTGTACGCCGAGCAGGGCGTCGGCCCCGAGGCCGCGCGCGGCACCCTCGGTGGCGATCCGCTCGGTCACGAGGCCCGTACCGGCACCGCCCTCCCCTTCGCGCCGTACGCCGCCCTCGCCGCGCGCTGCGCCGAGCGGTACCCCGGCCTGCGCGCGCTGACGGTGGACGCGCTGCCGTACCACGAGGCCGGCGGCTCGGCCGCGCAGGAGCTGGGCGCCTCCCTCGCCACCGGCGTCGCCTATCTGCGCGAGCTGACCGAGGCGGGCCTCGGTCTCGAACAGGCCGCCGGGCAGCTGGAGTTCCGCTACGCGGCCACCGCCGACCAGTTCCTGACCATCGCCAAGCTGCGCGCCGCGCGCCGGCTGTGGGCGCGGGTCGCCGAGGTGTCCGGGGCGCAGGACGCGGGCGCGCAGGTGCAGCACGTGGTGACCTCGCCGGTGATGATGAGCCGCCGCGACCCGTGGGTGAACATGCTGCGCACGACGGTCGCGACGCTGGCCGCGGGCGTGGGCGGCGCCGACTGCGTCACCGTGCTGCCGTTCGACCACGCGCTGGGCCTGCCGGACGCGTTCGCCCGGCGCATCGCGCGCAACACCTCCACGATCCTCATCGAGGAGTCGCACCTGGCTCGCGTCATCGACCCGGCCGGCGGCTCCTGGTACGTGGAGCGGCTGACCGACGAACTCGCCCGGGCCGCCTGGGAGTTCTTCCGGTCGATCGAACGCGACGGGGGCCAGGCGGCCGTCCTGCGCTCCGGCCGGCTGCGCACCGACCTCGCCACGACGTGGGCGGAGCGCTCCAAGAAGCTCGCCAAGCGGCGCGAACCCATCACCGGCGTCAGCGAGTTCCCGTTGCTGGCCGAGAAGCCGGTCGAGCGCGAGCCGGCACCCGAACCGCCGTCCGGAGGGCTGCCGCGCGTGCGCCGCGACGAGGCGTTCGAGGACCTGCGCGCCCGCTCCGACGCCCATCTGGCGGCGACCGGCGCCCGGCCTCGGATCTTCCTCGCGACGCTCGGCACGGCCGCCGAGTACACCGCGCGCGCCACGTTCGCCGCGAACCTGTTCCAGGCGGGCGGCATCGAGCCGGTCACCGAGGGCGGCTTCGCGGACAGCGGCGCCACCGAGGCCGTGCTGTGTTCCAGCGACGCGCGCTACGCCGAGGAGGCGGAGCAGGCCGCCGCGTCGCTGAAGGCGGCCGGCGCCCGGCATGTGTTCCTCGCGGGCCGGGGCGACCACCCCGGCATCGACGCGTACGTCTTCGCGGGCTGCGACGCCGTCGACGTCCTGTCCACGACCCTCGACCGCATGGGAGTGTCCTGATGGGAATCCCCGACTTCTCCGGCATCGAGCTGGGGACCCCGGTCGCCGACGGCAGCGCCGAGCGGTGGCAGGCGGCCGTCGAGCAGGCGACCGGGGGCGAACAGCCGCTGTGGGAGACCCCGGAGGGCATCGGGGTCAAGCCGCTGTACACCGGCCGTGACCTGGAGGGCCTGGACTTCCTCGGCACCTACCCGGGCATCGCGCCGTACCTGCGCGGCCCCTACCCGACGATGTACGTCAACCAGCCCTGGACGATCCGCCAGTACGCGGGCTTCTCCACCGCCGAGGAGTCCAACGCGTTCTACCGGCGCAACCTGGCTGCGGGCCAGAAGGGCCTGTCGGTCGCCTTCGACCTGCCCACGCACCGGGGCTACGACAGCGACCACCCGCGTGTGACGGGTGACGTCGGCATGGCGGGCGTGGCCATCGACTCGATTCTCGACATGCGCCAGCTCTTCGACGGCATCCCGCTGGACCGGATGACCGTGTCGATGACGATGAACGGCGCCGTGCTGCCGGTGCTGGCGCTGTACATCGTGGCGGCCGAGGAACAGGGCGTACCGCCCGAGAAGCTGGCCGGGACCATCCAGAACGACATCCTCAAGGAGTTCATGGTCCGCAACACCTACATCTACCCGCCGAAGCCGTCGATGCGGATCATCTCCGACATCTTCGCGTACACCTCGCGGAAGATGCCGCGCTACAACTCGATCTCCATCTCCGGCTACCACATCCAGGAGGCGGGCGCGACGGCCGACCTGGAGCTGGCGTACACGCTCGCGGACGGCGTGGAGTACATCCGCGCCGGGCGGGAGGCGGGCCTGGACGTGGACGCGTTCGCGCCGCGCCTGTCGTTCTTCTGGGCGATCGGCATGAACTTCTTCATGGAGATCGCGAAGCTGCGCGCGGCCCGCCTGCTGTGGGCCAAGCTGGTCGGACAGTTCGACCCGAAGAACACCAAGTCCCTTTCGCTGCGCACCCATTCGCAGACCTCGGGCTGGTCGCTGACCGCGCAGGACGTGTTCAACAACGTCACACGTACGGCGGTCGAGGCGATGGCCGCGACCCAGGGCCACACCCAGTCGCTGCACACCAACGCCCTGGACGAGGCCCTCGCGCTGCCGACGGACTTCTCCGCGCGGATCGCCCGCAACACCCAGCTGCTCATCCAGCAGGAGTCGGGCACCACCCGGGTCATCGACCCGTGGGGCGGCAGCGCCTATGTGGAGCGGCTGACGTACGACCTGGCGCGCAAGGCCTGGGCGCACATCCAGGAGGTCGAGCAGGCGGGCGGCATGGCGCAGGCCATCGACGCGGGCATCCCGAAGCTGCGCGTGGAGGAGGCCGCGGCCCGCACCCAGGCCCGGATCGACTCCGGCCGCCAGCCGGTGATCGGCGTCAACAAGTACCGGGTGGACAGCGACGAGCAGATCGAGGTGCTGAAGGTCGACAACTCGGCCGTGCGCGCGCAGCAGATCGACAAGCTGCGCCGGCTGCGGGCGGAGCGGGACGAACAGGCCTGCCGGGACGCGCTCGACGCGCTCACGCGGGCGGCCGACGGCAGGGAGAACCTGCTGGAGCTGGCGGTGCGGGCGGCCCGCGCCAAGGCGACGGTCGGCGAGATCTCGGACGCCCTGGAGAAGGTGTACGGCCGGCACGCGAGCCAGATCCGTACGATCTCCGGCGTGTACCGCAACGAAGCAGGACAGTCCCCGAACGTGGACCGCACCCGCGCCCTGGTCGAGGCCTTCGAGGAGGCCGAGGGACGCCGGCCGCGCATCCTGGTCGCCAAGATGGGCCAGGACGGCCACGACCGCGGCCAGAAGGTGATCGCGACCGCCTTCGCCGACCTCGGCTTCGACGTCGACGTCGGCCCGCTGTTCCAGACCCCGCAGGAGGTCGCCCGCCAGGCGGTGGAGGCCGACGTGCACGTGGTCGGGGTGTCGTCGCTGGCGGCCGGCCACCTGACCCTCGTGCCGGCCCTGCGCGAGCAGCTGGCCGAGGAGGGCCGGGAGGACATCATGATCGTGGTCGGCGGGGTGATCCCGCCGCAGGACGTGCCGACGCTGCGGCAGATGGGCGCGGCGGAGGTGTTCCTGCCCGGGACGGTGATCCCGGACGCCGCGTACGACCTGGTCAAGCGCCTGTCGGGCGACCTGGGCCACGAGCTGTAGCGCGGGCCGATGGCAGCGATCGATCTCGACACGTACGTGAAGGGTGTGCTCGACGGCAGGCGGGCCCTGGTGGCCCGCGCCATCACGCTCGTCGAGTCCACCCGCCCGCAGCACCGGGTGCTGGCGCAGCAGTTGCTGACCCGGCTGCTGCCGCACAGCGGGCGGGCCCGGCGGATCGGCGTGAGCGGGGTGCCGGGGGTCGGCAAGTCGACGTTCATCGACGCGTTCGGCACGATGCTGACCTCGCTGGGCCACCGGGTCGCCGTCCTCGCCGTCGACCCCTCCTCCACCCGCACCGGCGGCTCCATCCTCGGCGACAAGACGAGGATGGAACGCCTGGCGGTGGACCCGGCGGCCTTCGTCCGCCCCTCCCCCAGCGCGGGGACCCTGGGCGGTGTCGCGAAGGCCACCCGGGAGTCGATGGTGGTGATGGAGGCGGCGGGCTACGACGTGATCCTCGTGGAGACGGTGGGCGTCGGCCAGTCCGAGACGACGGTGGCCAGCATGGTCGACACCTTCCTCCTGCTGACCCTGGCCCGCACCGGCGACCAGCTCCAGGGCATCAAGAAGGGCGTCCTGGAACTGGCCGACGTCATCGCCGTCAACAAGGCGGACGGCCCGCACGAACGCGACGCGCGGGCCGCCGCACGGGAGCTGGCCGGGGCCCTGCGCCTGATGCACGGCAAGGACGCCTTCTGGACCCCGCCGGTGCTGCACTGCAGCGCCCGCGAGGGGAGCGGCCTGGACACCCTCTGGGACCGCCTGGAACAGCACCGGACGCTGCTGGACTCCACCGGCCGCCTCACCGCCAAGCGCCGCGACCAGCAGGTCGCCTGGACCTGGTCGATGGTCCAGGACGAACTCCTGGGCCGCCTGCACGCCGATCCGGCGGTACGGCAGACCGCCCCGCTCCTCGAACAGCAGGTCAAGGAGGGGACGCTGACGGCGACGCTGGCCGCGGAGCGGATCCTGGCGGCGTTCGAGAAGGGCACGCCGGAAGGGGCGGGAGCCTGACGGCGACCGCCTCTGCCCGACCGGCCGCGCCCGACCCAGGCCCGCTCTCGTCCGGCCCGGCACCGCCCCTCGCCCCGCTGACCGGCTCCCGCCCCGGAGGCACACGGCCGTGCGGCGGCCGGGACGGTGCGGCGTCACCGCTGTTTCGCCGGCGAGCCGGGTGCGGGGGCCGGGGCGCGACCTGCGTCCGTCGCCGGGGGCGCTCAGTATGGGGGCATGACGGGTCGCTGGCAGTTCTGGATCGACCGGGGTGGCACCTTCACCGATGTCGTGGCGGTGACGCCGCAGGCCGAGGTGGTCAGCCGCAAGCTGCTGTCGGAGCGGCCGGAGGCGTACCGGGACGCCGCGGTCGCCGGGATCCGGCTGGTGCTGGGGCTCGACGCGGACGAACCGGTGCCGGCCGACCGGATCGAGGTGGTGAAGATGGGCACCACCGTGGCCACCAACGCGCTGCTGACCCACTCGGGCGAGCCGACCGTCCTGGTGATCACCCGGGGATTCCGGGACGCCCTGCGCATCGCCTACCAGAACCGGCCGCGCATCTTCGACCGCCGCATCCTGCTTCCCGAGGCCCTGTACGACCGGGTGATCGAGGTGGAGGAGCGGGTGGGCGCGCGCGGCGACGTCGTCCGCCCGCTCGACCTGGACGCCGTACGCGCGGCGCTGGAGTCGGCGTACGCGGACGGGTTCCGCAGCGCCGCCGTCGTCCTCATGCACGGCTACCGGCACCCGGACCACGAGTCCGCCGTCGCCGGGGCGGCCCACGCGGCCGGCTTTCGGCAGGTGAGCTGCTCGCACGAGGTGAGTCCGCTGATCAAGCTGGTGCCGCGGGGCGACACGACGGTGGTCGACGCCTACCTCTCGCCCGTCCTGCGCCGCTATGTCGACCAGGTGGCGGCCGAACTGAGCGGGGTGCGGCTGCTGTTCATGCAGTCCGGGGGCGGTCTGCGCGCGGCGGGCCGCTTCCGGGGCAAGGACGCGGTGCTCTCCGGTCCGGCTGGCGGCGTCGTCGGCATGGCCCGCGCCGCGAGGCGCGCGGGCCGTACCCGGGCGATCGGCTTCGACATGGGGGGCACCTCGACCGACGTGTCCCACTACGCGGGCGAGATCGAACGGGTCCTGGGCACCCAGGTGGCCGGGGTGCGGATGCGGGCGCCCATGACCGACATCCACACCGTCGCCGCGGGCGGCGGCTCGGTCCTGCGCTTCGACGGGATGCGCTACCGCGTCGGGCCCGACTCGGCCGGCGCCGACCCCGGCCCGGTCTGCTACCGGCGCGGCGGGCCGCTGACCGTCACCGACGCCAACGTCATGCTCGGCCGGGTCCAACCCGCCTTCTTTCCCCGGGTGTTCGGTGAGCACGGCGACCAGCCGCTGGACGAGGCCGCGGTCCGCGCCCGCTTCACCGAGCTGGCCGAGCGGACGGCCGCCGCGACCGGGCGGCGCCGCACTGCGGAGGAGGTCGCGGCGGGCTTCCTCGACATCGCCGTGCTCGGCATCGCGAACGCGGTGAAGAAGATCTCCGTGCAGCGCGGCCGCGACATCACCCGCTACGCGCTGGTCGCCTTCGGCGGGGCGGGCGGCCAGCACGCGTGCGCGGTCGCCGACCGGCTCGGCATCGACACCGTCCTGGTCCCGCCGCTCGCCGGAGTCCTGTCCGCGTACGGCATCGGCACGGCGGACGCGGTCGCGCTGCGCGAGCGCTCCCTGGAGGCCCCGCTCGACCGGCCCGAGACGCCGGCCAGGGTGGAGGCGGTCCGCGCGGAGCTGGAGGAACGGGCACGCGCCCAGCTGCGCGAGGACGGCGTGCCGGACAGCACCGTCCGTACGGCCGCCCGCGCGCTGTTGCGCTACGCGGGCACCGACGTCGCGCTGCCCGTCCCGCTGGGCCCGGCCGAGGAGATGCGCGCCGGCTTCGCCCGCGACCACCGCGACCGCTACGGCTTCACCATGGACAAGCCGCTGGTCGTCGAGGCACTCGCGGTCGAGGCCACCGGTTCCTCCGGCCCGCGCTGCGCCGCCGCGCCGGTGCCGCCGCCGCGCACCGGCGCGCTCCGCCCCACCGCCGTCGTACGGATGTTCAGCGAGGGCCGCAGGCAGGCCACGCCGCTGTACCGGCGCGCGGACATCCGCCGCGGGGACGCGGTCGAGGGTCCGGCGATCGTCACCGAGGCGGACGGGACCACGGTCGTCGACCCCGGCTGGCGCGCCACGGCGGACGAGCACCGCGACCTCGTCCTCACCCGCTGCCGGCCCCGCCCGTCCCGCACGGCGGCCGGCACCACCGTCGACCCGGTGCTGCTGGAGGTCTTCAACAACCTCTTCATGGCGGTCGCCGAGCAGATGGGGGTACGGCTGGAGAGCACCGCCCACTCGGTCAACATCAAGGAGCGCCTGGACTTCTCCTGCGCCCTGTTCGACCCGGCCGGCAACCTGATCGCCAACGCGCCGCACATCCCGGTGCACCTGGGCTCGATGGGCGAGACCATCAAGGAGGTGCTGCGGCGGGGCGAGGGCTCGATCCGGCCCGGCGACGTCTACGCCGTCAACGACCCGTACCACGGCGGCACCCACCTGCCCGACATCACCGTGGTCAGCCCCGTCTTCGACGAGGCGGGCGAGCGGCTGCTCTTCCTGGTCGCCTCGCGCGGCCACCACGCCGAGATCGGCGGCATCAGCCCCGGATCCATGCCCGCGTTCAGCACCACCATCGAGGAGGAGGGCGTGCTCTTCGACAACTGGCTGCTGGCGCGCGGCGGTCACGTCCGCGAGGACGCGACCCGCCGCCTGCTGACCGGTGCCCGCCACCCCTCCCGCGACCCGGAGACCAACCTCGCGGACCTGCGCGCGCAGATCGCCGCCAACGAGAAGGGCATCCAGGAACTGCGGCGCGTCATCGACCAGTTCGGCCTCGACGTCGTCCACGCCTACATGGGCCACGTCCAGGACAACGCCGAGGAGTGCGTACGCCGCATCATCGCCGCCCTCCACGACGGCGAGCACCGCTACGAGACCGACAACGGCGCCGTCATCCGGGTCGCCCTGCGCGTGGACCACGACCGTCGCGGCGCCGTGCTGGACTTCACCGGCACCTCGCCCCAGCAGCCCGGCAACCTGAACGCGCCCGCCTCCGTCGTCATGGCGGCCGTGCTGTACGTCTTCCGCACCCTGGTCGCCGACGACATCCCGCTCAACGGCGGCTGTCTGAAACCCCTCGACGTGCGCATCCCCGCCGGCTCGATGCTCTCCCCCGTCCACCCGGCCGCGACCGTCGCCGGGAACGTGGAGACCTCCCAGGCCGTCACCGGTGCCCTGTACGCCGTGCTGGGCGCCCAGGCCGAGGGCTCCGGCACGATGAACAACGTCTCCTTCGGCAACGAGCGCGTCCAGTACTACGAGACGGTCGCCTCCGGCGCCGGCGCGGGCGAGGGCTTCGACGGGGCGGACGCCGTGCAGACCCACATGACCAACTCCCGCCTCACCGATCCCGAGATCCTGGAGTGGCGCTTTCCGGTGCGGGTGGAGGAGTTCCGCGTCCGCGAGGGCAGCGGTGGCGCGGGCCGCTGGCACGGCGGCTGCGGGGTGGAGCGCCGGATCCGGTTCGCGGAGCCGATGACGGTCGCGGTCGTCTCCGGTCACCGCCGCGTCCCGCCGTACGGGATGGCGGGCGGCGCGCCCGGCGCCCTCGGCGAGAACCTGGTCGAACGCGCCGACGGCCGCGTCGAGCGGCTGCGCGGCTGCGACACGGCGGACGTCACCGAGGGCGACGTGCTGGTGGTCCGCACGCCGGGAGGCGGCGGGTACGGCCGCGCGGAGGGGGCCGGGACCGGGGGGTGACGTGCGGGGGCCCGGCGGGGGCGCCCGGCGCGGACCGGTCTCAGGCCGTCCTGTCCCGGTTCACGCCCGTTCGCGGTCGGGGGCGTCGGTCGCGGCCGGCTCCGGGGCGTCCGCCGCCGCCTTCCCGTCCGGGTACGGTGCGTCGTCGGTCGCGCGCGGGTGACGGGTGACGACGAGGCAGGCCAGGGCGCCGACGAACAGGGCGAGGGAGACGTAGTCGTTCAGGCGCAGGCCGAGGAAGTGGTTGGCGTGGTCGATGCGCAGGGCCTCGATCCAGGCCCGGCCGGTGGTGTAGGCGAGCACGTAGCAGGCGAACAGCCGCCCCCGGCGCAGCCGCTGGTGGTGCCGGCGGCCGAGCCACAGCAGCAGCGCCATGACACCGAGGTCCCACAGCGACTCGTACAGGAACGTCGGGTGGTACAGCCCCACCGTCGGCAGGTCGGACGGGCGGTGCGCGGGGTCGATCTCCAGCGCCCAGGGCAGGTGGGTGGGGCGGCCGTACAGCTCCTGGTTGAAGTAGTTGCCCCAGCGGCCGATGGCCTGGGCCAGCACCAGTCCGGGGGCGACCGCGTCGGCGAAGTCGGAGAGCTTGACGCCGAGGCGCCGGCAGCCGAGCCAGGCGCCGACCGCGCCGAGGGCAACCGCGCCGGGGATGCCCAGGCCGCCGTCCCAGATGTAGAGGGCGCGGACGGGCTGCCGGCCGGCGCCGAAGTACAGCTCCGGGTCGGTGATCACGTGGTAGAGGCGGCCGCCGGCGATGCCGAAGGGCACGGCCCATATCGCGATGTCGGCGATGTCCTCGCGGCGCCCGCCCCTCGCCTCCCAGCGGCGGCCGGTGAGCCACACGGCGGTGAAAACGCCCGCCAGGATGCACAGCGCGTAGGCGCGGATCGGCACCGGGCCGAGGTGCCAGACCCCCTGGGAGGGACTCGGGAGGTACGCCAGGTTCAAGGGCTCGACCGTTTCTCGCGGGTACGGACCCGGCTCGTGAGCCGGAGCGGATCCACCCGACGATACATCGGACACCGAAGCTTCAGGTGAGGGGACGACCGGGGCACCCACGGTCCGAGCCGTGGACGGCCGGGCCGCACCCGCCCGCGCCGCGACTACCCTTGCCGCATGTCTGCGCAGCCCCGTACCGATGTCTCGCTGCCCCGTACCGGCGGGGCGGAGCCGGACGCGCGTCTGCTCACCGAGGCCGTCACCCGGCTGCGGCGTGCGCTGCGCTCCTCGATCCGCACCGACTACCCGTGGGAGACCCTGCCCATGGCGCAGGTGGAGCTGCTCCAGGTGCTCGGCGAGCACTCGCCCACCCGGATCAGCGACCTCGCCGCCCGCCGCCGCCTCGCCCAGAGCACGGTCAGCGGGCTGATCGGGCAGATGATCACCGCCGGGCTGGTCACCCGCGACGTCGACGCCGCCGACCGCCGGGCCTCCCTCGTCGCCCTCACCGACGCCGGCCGCGAGAAGCTCGCCGCCTGGACCACCGCCCACGAACGCCGCATCGACGCCGCACTCGCCACCCTCGACGACAGCGCCCGCGCCGCCATCACACACGCCCTGCCCGCCCTGTTCCAACTCGCCGAGCACCTCGGCGAACCCGGTGAGCACAGGGACTCGTCGTGACCGGGGCCCTGGCGTGATCGTCCGGTTACCACGTCCAGCCGTGCCCCCCACTGTTGTGGAACAGGGCCAGGACGGCGGTGGTCACGACCAGGTACCGGGTGAGCCGGTGCTCCCGGAACAGGGCCGCCACGGCGAAGGCGAGGGCCGTGTACCAGGGCATCGACCACGGCGCCGCGAGGATCCAGGCGAAGGCGAGCACGAACGGTACGGCGACGGCGGCCGGCGCGTCCGCCGGGATACGGCGGTACAGCAGCCAGGCCAGCACGAGCATCAGCACCGGCCACAGCAGACCGGTCACGGTCGCCGTGACCCGAGGGCCGAGGAGTGCCGCGCCGACGTGGTCGAACGCGGCCCACGGAGACGGGGTGGAGACGAGGCGGGAGGCCGCGGACAGCGGGGCGAGGGCGTGCAGGCCGTAGGCGCAGTACAGGACGGCGAGGGTCAGCGCGGCCGCGCAGGCCTGCCGCGCCGCCCGTCCCCAGGCTCCCGCCCGCAGCAGCGGCCAGGCCAGCCCGGCGCCGAGCAGGGCCGCGCTGATCTTGACGCCGCAGGCCAGGCCGACCAGCGCTCCGACGAGCAGATCGTGGGGCGGGCGGGCGGCCCGGCGGGCGAGCTGGATCGCGCACACGGCCAGGCAGGCGACGAGGGTGTCCAGGTGCCCGCCCGCGACCACCACCCCGATCAGCAGCGGGTTGGCCGTCCACAGCAGGCCGGCCCGGATCGGGTCGTCGGCGGTGCGCAGCAGCAGATAGCCGGTGCCGAGGAACGCGGCCCCGTTCGCCAGCATCAGCGCCCATACCGTCAGCCACGGCCGGTCGCCGCCGACGCCGGCCGCGGCCGCCTGCCACCAGGTCGCGACCGGGCCGTACACGGACGGGGTGTGCTGCCAGGCGTCGCTCACCAGATGGGCGTAGGCGCCGCCCAGCATGGCGGGGGTCGTCTCGTACGGATCGCCGCCGAGCGCCGCGATCCGGCCGTACGCGGCGTAGCTGGCCGTGTCGGAGGAACCGACCGGGGTGAGATCGGCGACGAGGAGGACGGCGAGCGCGCCCGCGCCGAGCAGCAGACGCGGGCTGGGCCGCCAGCCCCGCGCATGGGCGTGGATCATGCCGAGCGCGCCCAGGCAGGACAGCACTATGGCCGCGGTGGTGGCCACCTCGGAGACGGTGCCGGGCATGACCGGCAGCCGGAGCCAGGGGATCGGCGCCCTGAGGGTGTTGTGGTTGGGCGCGCTCGCGCCGACCAGTCCGAACAGGGCGATGCCCGCGGCGGACGTCCACACGGCCGCGCGGGGCCGGGACCGCGCCGCGGCGGTCGGTGCCGGCGAGAAGGCTGTCCGGGTCCGGTGGGTCCATCGCGGGGCCCACTCGCTGTTGCTGGTCGTCAAGGTCGCTCTCTGGTTCGTCGGTGCGTCGGCGCGCGGCGAGGAGGGCCGTGACGATCCCTGCCCGCGAACGCGTGTCCCAACCGCTGCCGGGGGCAGCACGGCCGCCGCCGTCACGTCGTCACGGTAGGCGACGAACCGGCTGCCGGACGTCGTACGGCCGTCCGCCACCGCTCAGCGGGCCCTCGCGCGGGTCTCGCCGCTCGGGCTGCCTCCGGCCGGCGACGCCGTGACCAGCGGGCCGGCACCGTCCGGCGGACGGAGCACGGGACCGGCGGTCAGCCGACGACTCGCCGGCCGGCGTCAGCGCGGCGGCAGCGTACCCCCCGCAACGGAGGACACCGCAAAGGAGGACACCCGCGCGCCCGCCGGCTTGACGCCGAGGCGCGGCCGCCCGCCGAACCGGCCGGCACGACACTACATCCGTCACCGAACGTTTCGGACCCCGGGAGCAGGCGCACGTCGCGAGTGGTCCCCCTGTACGCCGGTTCGTGCGTCGGCCCGCGCAGACGCTATGGGCGGCCGCGGCCACGGCGGACACGTCACCGCGGGCGCCACCCATCCGGCCTGCGCGGGCGCCCCCGGGAGGGCCGCGTCGCGGTTCTCCCTCCTTCGGACGACCGCCGACGCTCCCGCCCCCCACTCGCGCCCATGCGCGTCGTGCCCCAACCGGTCAGACGCTATGGGCGGCCGCGGCCACGGCGGACACGTCACCGCGGGCGCCACCCATCCGGCCTGCGCAGGCGCCCCCGGGAGGGCCGCGTCGCGGTTCTCCCTCCTTCGGACGACCGCCGACGCTCCCGCCCCCCCACTCGCGCCCATGCGCGTCGTGCCCCGGCCTGCTGCCGGACGCCGAGCCGCCGCCCGGTTTCGAGACCCGCGTGGCGCGCACGCTGGCCGAGCAGACGGCGGCGCAGGAGAGCCCGCCGGGCACCTCCGGCCGCGCACTCGGCGACCTGCGCGGGCGGGTCCGGCGGGCCCGGCTGCGGCTCGCGGCCGTCTCCACGGCGTTCGTCGTCGCCGTCGGGCTCGCCGGCTGGGGAATCGGCACCGCCGTCGAGGGCGTCCTCGCCTCCTCCGGGCCTGCCACCGCGGCCGAACCCATGATCGTCGGGGACATGATCGCGCCGGTGCGCGGCGGCGGCACCGTCGGCGAGGTCTACGCCCACCCCGGCAGTCCGGGCTGGGTCTTCGTCTCCGTCGCTCTGAGCGGTCCGCACGCCGCGTACACCGGCACGGTCACGTGCCTCCTGGAGCACACCGACGGCACCACCGTACGCGTCGGTGACTTCCACCTGGCCGGCGGACAGGGCCAGTGGGGTGTGACCGCCCCCGGCGACCTGACGACCCTCTCGGGCGCCCGGCTGACCGCGCCCGACGGCACCGTCCTCGCCACGGCCCACCTGCGGACGGCCCACGTCGTGGAGTCGGCGGCCTGATCCGGACGGCGCGGCACCGCAGCGCTCAGGACTGCACGGCGCTCAGGACTGCACGGCGCCGGCGCTCAGCCGGTGCAGCCGGGCGTACGCGCCCTGGTCGCGCAGCAGGTCGTCGTGGGCGCCCTCTTCCACGACCCGGCCGTGGTCGAGCACCACGATCCGGGTGGCGTCGCGGACGGTCAGCAGGTTGTGGGAGATGACGAGGGTGGCCCTCCCGGCCATGACCCGGCGCAGCGGCTCCATGATCCGCCGGCCCGAGCGCGGGTCGAGACCGGTGGTCGGCTCGTCCAGCAGCAGCACGGGCGCGTCCCTGATCATCGCGCGGGCGATCGCCAGGCGCTGGCACTGCCCGCCGGACAGGGTCCGGCCGCGCTGGCCGACCAGGGTGTCGTAGCCGTCCGGGAGCCGCTCGATGAACTCGTGGGCGTCCGCCGCACGCGCCGCCGCGACGATGTCCGCCTCGCTCGCCCCCGGCCGGCCATAGGCGATGTTCTCCCGCACGGTGCCGTGCAGGACCAGCGTCTCCGCACGGTGCCGTGCAGGACCAGCGTCTCCTGGAGCACCACCGCGACGCACTGCCGTACGTCGGCCAGGCTCAGCTCGCGCAGATCGACGCCGTCGAGCCGGACCGCTCCCCGGTCGGGGTCGTAGAAGCGCAGCAGGAGCCTGGCGAGCGTCGACTTGCCGGCCCCGCTGGCCCCGACCAGCGCCAGCGTCTCGCCCGGGGCCACCCGGAACGTCACGTCCGACAGCGCCCACGAGGAGGCACCCGGGTACCGGAACCAGACACCGTCGAACGCCACCTCGCCCCGCGCCCGGCCGGTCCGCCGGGCGCCCGGGATCTCGGTGACCTGCGGGCGCTGGTCCAGCAACTCGATGATCCGCTCGGCCGAGGCGGCAGCCGTGTAGAAGGTGGTGCCCAGCCCGGACAGGCCGTGGACCGGGCCGTAGAGCTTGCCGATCAGCGCGAGGAAGACCAGCAGGCCGCCCAGCGTGAGCTGGCCCTGGCCCAGCTTCCAGGTGCCGAGCCCCATGACCGCGAGCCCGCCGCTCACCTCGATGATCTCGACGACGGGCCCGTAGACGGCCCGAATCCGCACCGCGGCCATCGCCGCCCGGAACCTGCCCGCGTTCTCCCGCTCGAACCGGTCCTGCTCCCACCCCTGCCGGTTGTACGCCTGCACCAGGGCGACGTTGCCGAGCACCTCCTCCGCGATCGCACTGAGCGAGCCGCTGCGCCGCCTGCGCTCCCGCGACGCCGACTTGAGCAGCCGCGCGAAGTGCCGGGCGGCGGCCCAGAACAGCGGCACGATGACGAGGGCGAGCAGCGTCAGGTCCCAGCGCAGATAGAACAACAGGCTCAGGAAGAAGCCCAGTTGGACGACGTAGTAGAGGACGTCCGCCACGCCCGAGAGCAGGAACGTCTCGACGGCGTCGACGTCCCCGGTGAGCCGGGACAGCACGTCCCCGAGCCGCCGGCGTTCGAAGAAGCCGAGCGACAGCCCCTGGACGTGCCGGAACACCGCGGAGCGCAGCGTGAGCAGGAAGCGCTCGCCGACCCAGGTCGACAGGACCTCGTCGGCGTACGCCACCACTCCGGAGCAGCCGATCAGCCCCAGGTAGGCCGGTGCGATCCACAGCAGCGGCCGCAGATCACGGGGGACGAGCACGCCGTCCACGACGACCTTGAACAGCCAGATCTCCGCGGCCTCGACCGCCGGACCGGCCAGACTGAAGAAGAGCGCAGGAAGCAGCCAGCGGCGGCCACCGCGCGTGTACGGCCACAGCCGCCGGAACGCCTCACGCGGCGAGACGACGGGCGCGGCCGCGACGACGCTGTCGTGACCAGAGTGAAGGCATGGTCTCGGCAACGTGCGAACAGCCCCCTGCGCCTGCGACGACACGGCCGGTAGAACGCTGTCGGCCCCCCGCAACGTGACACCAGCATGGACCCACCGGTCACCAGTAACGCGATGACAAGCAGCAACGGATCCCCCCGTTCCCCAAGCAAGTCTTCATGAGTATCGGGAAAACCACCGTCCCGACCAGTACAACTTCGGCCGAACCAATGGAACCGAAGGACGCATGGGGGCGCTGACGACGTTCACTCGTTCCTCGCGCGCCCTCCTGGACTCCGCAGGGCCCTTCCTGATCTTCGACTACGTCCTGTGCATCCTCTGGCCCATGGACCCTTTGCTGCGACGAGTACACGTTCCACCGTGGTGGGAGCAGCGGCCGGATGACCCTGGTGCGCCAACTCGCCGAGCACTGCGCGGCCTCAGGCTCTCACCAGCCCTCCCCCGTCGCCTGACCATTGCGGCGCTCGCGGCGATACTGCCAACTCCGAGGGCGCACGCGACTGGCCTTTCGGGACCGAAGGCCTTCTCGACGTGGACGACGGCCTAGGAATCGCCGGCATCCACCCAACCTGTGTGCACCGTCGCCGAGTTGGGCGCCCTGGATTGTCAGCACCGGTCGCCATCGTCGAATGCCGAACCGAGGAACACCTGGCCTCGCCCGCAGGGCACCAACCATCCCCTTCGCCGTTAAGGACTCCCCGTGACCTACGTACGCCCCCACTACCGCCGCGACGGCACCTACGCCAAAGGCCACAACCGCCGCAACCGGTCCCGCGCCGCGCAGCCCCATGCGGCGTCCCGACGTATCGCCCCGCGTCCCACTCCTGAGCCGCGGCCCCGCCGAATCTCCACTGGACCGACAGCCTATGTCCGTCCCTACTACCGTTCGGACGGTACCCGTGTACGCGGGCACCACCGGTCCATCAGCCCTCGCACCCGCGCCGTGGCGGCGGGCACGGGCGGAGGCGGTCTCCTGCTGTTCCTGTTACTGCTGGCCCTGGCCAGCGGGCCGGAAACAGGCAACAAGGCACCGTCCGGCGTGACGCCTTCGCACTCGGCGTCGTTCTCGGCGACGCACCACCCGTAGATCACGGCCCACACGGTCGGGCCCCTACCGCCCACGGCCGTGTCATGAAGTCAGCCTTCGCGGTGAAGCCGCAGAACGCAAACGCCGCGAGAGCAGCAAGCCCGCGAGGAGCAGCAGCGGCGCTGGGAAGCCGCCATGCACGAAGCCCGCGCCGCATACACCCACGCCTACCGCGTCAAACACCTCGAAGAACAGGCAGACGCCTGGTATCAGGCCAAGCGCGTGACCGAATACGTCACAGCAGTACGCGACCACGCCACATCACTGCCGCCCGGGCAGGAAAGAGCCGAGATCGGGCCACAACCCCACGGATTTTCACCAAGAGACAGTGAGGAAGCAATCCCGACAGGCCACACCCGACGCATCGTCGCCTGCGTAAACTGCTGCCTGACGCACCATCAGAATGTGCGTCACACGTGCGTCACATGCGTCGAATATGCGTCAAGATGTCGCCCGTAACGCCCACAGCGCACGTCCTGCACACTCGACGAAACAGCAGGTCAGCGTCCCTTCTCAACGGGCTCCAGAATCGCCACGCACTCCACATGATGCGTCATCGGAAACAGATCGAACGCCCGCAGCGTCCGCACCCGGTATCCGCCGTCCCGGAAGTACGCCAGGTCGCGGGCCAGGGCGGCCGGGTCGCAGGCGACGTAGGCGATACGGCGGGCGCCGAGGGAGGTGAGGTGGGAGACCGTGGTCCGGCCCGCACCGGCGCGGGGCGGGTCGAGGACGATGAGGTCGACCTCGGTGATGCCCGTGCGCGGGAGGACGGACTCGACCTTGCCCTGTTCGATGCGGACCCGGGGGAAGTCGCCGAGGTTGTGGCGCGCGTCCTCGACCGCTCGTTTGCCGGACTCGATCCCGAGCACCGCGCCCTTCTCGCCGAGGCGGTCGGCCAGCGCGCCCGCGAACAGGCCCACTCCGCAGTAGAGGTCCAGCGCCATCTCGCCCTTGCGCGGGAGGAGGCCCTGCATGACCGCCGTCACCAGGGTGTCCGCCGCCTTCGGGTGGACCTGCCAGAAGCCGCCGTTGCCGACGCGGTACGTGCGTCCGTCCGCGCGTTCACGGACGAAGGGGCGGCCGTGGACGCGGTGCACGCCGCCGGACTTCTCGTCCACCCGGAGGACCGAGACCGGCTTGTCCAGTTCGACGAGGGGAAGGCGGGCGCCGGGGCGCGGGGTCAGGATGACCTGGCGGTCCTGGGAGCCCGTCGCCGCGATCGCCTCCACCGACTCCATGCCGGTCCAGTCGCGGCGCTCGATGCCCAGCTCGGACACCCCGGTCGCCGCGATCATGCAGTGGTCGACGGGCTCCACCTCGTGGGAGCGATGGCGGCGCAGGCCCGCCTCGCCCGTGGTGGGGTCCACGGCGTACTGGACGCGCGTGCGCCACTGCGGGACCTCGCCCGCGGGCAGCTTGTCGCCCTCCGCCGGCATCACCGTGCCGTCCCAGCCGGCCTCCTCGGGGGTGAGGCCCGCGAGCCGTGCCAGCTGCTCGGCGATCACCTCGCCCTTCAGCCGGCGCTGGGCGCCGGGCTTGGCGTGCTGCCAGTCGCAGCCGCCGCAGCGACCGGGCCCCGCGAAGGGGCAGGGGGCCTCGACGCGGTCCTTGGACGCCGACAGCACCTTCACCGCGTCGGCGCGCAGGAAGCGCGCGCCCTCCTCGCCCTCCGTGACGCGGACCACCACCCGCTCGCCCGGGAGCGCGTGCCGGACGAACAGCACCTGCCCCTCGGCGGTACGGGCGATGCAGTGGCCGCCGTGGGCGACGGGGCCGATCTCGACCTCGTACTCCTCCCCGACCAGCGACTTCTTCGGTTCTGCCTGCATGGCGGGGTGACTCCAGATCGGGAACGGAAAACGGCCGGACAACAGCCCACCAGTCTACGTGGCCGCTGTCCGGCCGTTCACCACAGGCCGAGGCCCCGCCCCAAGCGGCAGCTCAGTCCTTGGCGGCAGGCTGCTGCTTCGGACGGTCGCCCGCCGGGCCGCGGCGCACCGCGCCCGGCGCGCTCCACTCCTGGCGCTTGCGCGCCCGCGCCTTGGCCGCCTCGGAGGACGCCAGCTGGTAGGGGACGGAGGTGACCATCACGCCGGGTGTGAACAGCAGACGGCCCTTCAGGCGCAGGGCACTCTGGTTGTGCAGCAGGTGCTCGTACCAGTGGCCGACCACGTACTCGGGGATGATCACCGACACCGCGTCCCGCGGCGACTCGGCGCGCAGGCTCTTCACGTACTCGATCACCGGGCGCGTGACCTCCCGGTACGGCGAGTCCAGGACCTTCAGCGGTACGTCGATGCCGCGCCGCTCCCACTCCTCGCGCAGCGCCTTGGTCTCCGTGGCGTCGACGTTGACCGTGAGCGCCTCCAGGGTGTCCGAGCGCATCAGCCTGGCGTAGGCGAGGGCGCGCAGCGTCGGGCGGTGGATCTTCGAGATCAGCACCACCGAGTGCACCCGCGAGGGGCGGACCAGGTCGTCGGAGGCGGCGGGTTCCTCGGGGGCGGCGATCTCCTCGGCGACGCGGTCGTAGTGCTTCCGGATCGCGGTCATCGTCGCGTAGAAGATGCACATGCCCATCAGGGCCACCCAGGCGCCGTGCGTGAACTTGGTGACCAGGACGACGACGAGCACCAGACCGGTGAAGAAGGCACCGAAGGCGTTGATCGCGCGGGAGCGCATCATGTGGCGGCGCTTGGCCTGGTCCTTCTCGACCGCGAGGTGGCGGTTCCAGTGCCGGACCATGCCGGTCTGGCTGAGCGTGAAGGACACGAACACACCGACGATGTACAGCTGGATGAGCCGCGTGGAGTCCGCACCGTAGATGATCGTCAGCAGGCTCGCCGCGCCGGCGAGCAGCACGATGCCGTTGGAGAAGGCGAGGCGGTCGCCGCGGGTGTGCAGCTGGCGCGGGAGGTAGCGGTCCTGGGCGAGGATCGAGCCGAGCAGCGGGAAGCCGTTGTACGCCGTGTTCGCCGCGAGGAAGAGGACCAGCGCGGTGGCCGCCGCCAGCAGCACGAAGAAGAAGCTGCCCTTGCCGAAGACGGCCTCGGCGACCTGGGAGATCACCGGGTTCTGGACGTACCCGGAGCCGATCGGACGGCCGTTGTGGATGAGGTCGGTCGCCGGGTTCTCGGCCATGCGGACCTTGGTCGTCATGGCGAGGGCGATGATGCCGCAGAACATGGTGACGGCCAGCAGGCCCATCATCGCGAGTGTCGTCGCGGCGTTCTTCGACTTGGGCTTGCGGAAGGCCGGGACGCCGTTGGAGATCGCCTCGACACCGGTGAGCGCGGCGCAGCCGGAGGAGAAGGCGCGCAGCAGCAGGAAGACGAGGGCGAAGCCGGCGAGGCCCTGGTGTTCGGCCCTGATGTGGTAGGCGGCCGTGGGGGCGCGCATGGTGTCGCCGAGGAGCAGGCCGCGGACGGCACCCCAGGCGATCATGACGAAGACGCCGCCGACGAAGACGTACGTCGGGATCGCGAAGAGCTTGCCGGACTCCTTCACGCCGCGCAGGTTCATCAACGTCAGCAGCACGATCACGGCGAGCGCGCACAGCACCTTGTGCTGGACGACGAACGGGACCGCGGAGCCGAGGTTCTCGATGCCGGAGGCGATGGAGACGGCGACGGTGAGGACGTAGTCGACCAGCAGGGCGCTGGCGACCGTGAGGCCCGCCTTGGGCCCCAGGTTGGTGGTGGCGACCTCGTAGTCGCCGCCACCGCTGGGGTAGGCGTGCACGTTCTGCCGGTACGAGGCGACCACGGTGAACATCAGCACGATGACCGCGAGGGCGATCCAGGGGCTGAAGTGGTAGGCCGACACACCCGCGATGGACAGGACCAGCAGGACCTCCCCCGGCGCGTAGGCGACGGAGGAGAGCGGGTCGGAGGCGAAGACGGGGAGTGCGATGCGCTTGGGCAGGAGCGTTTCGCCCAGCCGGTCACTGCGCAGTGCGCGCCCGATCAGGATCCGTTTGGGCACGTCGGTCAGTTTGGACACGACAGAGGATCGTAAGGGTTCGAACTGGCAGCCGCCCACCCGGCGGCACGGATCTGCCTCACGAGTGAAATCACAGGCGCGCGGCACTGCGGATTCCGTGGTCCGCGCGCTCCCCGTGCCTAGATGGCAAACCCCGCCTGTCATCGCACTTCGGAGGTTCCATGCCCGCCCCCGCGGAGCTGATCGGGGCGACACTCGCCCTCTTCGGCGTCGGAATCCTGACCCTGTGCAGCGTGCGCAGCATCACTCGCCGGCGCCCCGGCCCGGTGATCGCCGACGCCGAGCACTGACCCGGCTCTCACGCATGATCGCGGACGGTGATCACGGCGAACCCCCGCACGGGGGTGCCGACGCCACGACGCCGCTGTGTAGCTTTGGGCGTCGGTCTGAGACCCTGAAGCCGAGCAGTGAATTTTGAACACCGGAAGGACGGTCGTGCACATCGTCATCATGGGCTGCGGAAGAGTGGGTTCCGCTCTCGCCCAGACCCTGGAGCAACAGGGCCACACGGTCGCCGTGATCGACCAGGACCCCACCGCCTTCCGCCGGCTCGGCCCCGGCTTCGGCGGCCGCCGGGTCACCGGTGTGGGCTTCGACCAGGACACCCTGCGCGAGGCGGGCATCGAGGAGGCCGGCGCCTTCGCCGCCGTCTCCAGCGGTGACAACTCCAACATCATCTCCGCGCGCGTGGCCCGCGAGATGTTCGGCGTGGAGAACGTGGCGGCCCGGATCTACGACCCCCGCCGCGCCGAGGTCTACCAGCGCCTGGGCATCCCCACCGTGGCGACGGTCCGCTGGACCGCCGACCAGATGCTGCGCCGGCTGCTGCCGTCGGGCGCGGAGCCGCTGTGGCGTGACCCCACCGGCGGGGTACAGCTCGCCGAGGTGCACGCGTCCGCGAAGTGGGTCGGCCACAAGATCAGCAAGCTGCAGGAGGAGACGGGCGTCCGCGTGGCGTTCGTGACCCGCCTGGGCGAGGCGATCCTGCCGACCTCGCAGACGGTGCTGCAGGAGGGCGACCTCGTGCACGTGATGATGCGGACGGACGACGTGGACAAGGTCGAGGCGGCGTTCGCCCAGGGCCCGGAAGAGGAGGGCGGTCACTGATGAGGGTCGCCATTGCCGGAGCCGGCGCCGTCGGCCGCTCGATCGCGGGCGAGCTGCTGGAGAACGGCCACGAGGTCCTGCTCGTCGACAAGGCCCCGACCGCCATCTCGGTGGAGCGGGTGCCGCAGGCGGAGTGGCTGCTGGCCGACGCCTGCGAGATCACGTCCCTGGACGAGGCGGCGCTGCAGCGCTGCAACGTCGTCATCGCCGCGACCGGCGACGACAAGGTCAACCTGGTCGTCTCGCTGCTCGCCAAGACGGAGTACGGCGTCCCGCGGGTCGTCGCCCGGGTCAACAACCCCAAGAACGAGTGGCTGTTCAACGAGGCCTGGGGCGTGGACGTCGCCGTCTCCACCCCGCGCCTGATGTCCGCCCTGGTCGAGGAGGCGGTGAGCGTCGGCGACCTGGTCCGGCTGCTGCGCTTCAGCCACGGCGACGCCAACCTCGTCGAGCTGACGCTGCCCGAGGAGTCGGCCCTGGCCGGCACGCAGGTCGGCGACGTCCGGTGGCCGGAGGACACGTCCCTGGTCACGATCATCCGCGGCACGCGCGTGCTGACCCCGTCCCCGGAGGACTCCCTGGAGCCGGGCGACGAACTGCTCTTCGTGGCCGCGCAGGCCCGTGAGGAGCAGCTGGAGGAACTGCTGTCGGTGCGGCGCGAAGAGGGCTGAGCCGACGCGAGGAAGGGCGCCCTTGCCGCGAGGGGCGCCCTTCCTTTCGTCGTATGAGGGCTGTCTACGCCCCTCGGCGGTGCCGTCCGCCCGCCTGTTCGCCGCTCTCGGGGGCCGATGCCGCGGCCTTCCTCGCCTCGGCCGCCTTCTCCTCCGCCTCCATCTCCGCGAAAACGTCGATCGGGGCGGGCGCCTTCATCAGGAAGACCCAGGTGAGCCAGACCGCCAGGAGGAACGGCGGGATCTTCAGGGCGACCAGGACCCAGCCGAGCTTGGTGGTGTCGGACCACCAGTACAGCGGGAAGAGGATCGCGCACTTGGCGAGCAGGATCAGACCCCAGGCCCAACTGGCCTTCGCGTAGGCCTTCTTGCGGCCGGGGTTGCGGGTGCGCCAGGAGAGGTTCTCCTTGAAGATCGGGCCGAGGATCACGCCGATCAGCGGCACGCCCGCGAGGGTGGTGACGATGTACGCCAGTGCCAGGCCCAGCGTGTAGAGCATGCCGGGGAGGTAGAAGTCCTTGGCGTTGCCGGTGAACATCGCGAAGACGACGCCGAACGCCACGCCGAAGACGCCGCTGAAGGCGTGCTTGACGGTGTCCCTCATGGCGAGCCGGACCACGACCAGGACCAGGGAGACGACCAGCGCGGCGATCGCCGACACGTGCAGGTTCTTGTAGACCGTGAAGATCGCGACGAAGAGGAGGCCCGGCACGACCGTCTCGATCATGCCGCGGACTCCGCCGAACGCCTCGAACAACGCGGCCTCGGTCACCGCCCTCGCATCGTCGGTCTGCTCCTGACCGGCGTCTTCGGTCGGCTTGTCGAGGGACGTCACCGGCTACTCCCGTCCGAGGGGTCGCAGTTCGTATTTCGGGTTGAACAGCACGCGGCGGCCCCGGCTCAGCGAGATCCGGCCCGACGCGATCAGCTTGCGCCCCGGTTCTATGCCCACGATGGAGCGCCTGCCGAGCCACACCACGTCCAGCGCCGCGGAGCCGTCGAACAGCTCGGCCTCCAGGGCCGGGACTCCGGCGCGCGGACGCAGGGTGACCGTGCGCAAGGTACCAGTTACGGTGACGATCTGCCGGTCCTGGCAGTCGCCGATCCGGGTGCAGCCCGTGGTCTCGGCGTCTTCCCGCAGTTCCTCGGACTCCAGGTCCTCCTGCGAGGAGGAGAGCCGGTCGAGCATGCGCCGGAACCGGCCGGCCGGCTTTTCGGAACGAGGAACAGCGCTCATACCTGAAGCGTACCGGGGCCCGCCGACACCGCCGTAGCCACGCTCACAGCGGCTCCCGCCCGGCCGCCCCTCACCTCTCGAAGCGGTACCCCATCCCCGGCTCGGTGATGAAGTGCTCCGGGTGGGAGGGGTCCGTCTCCAGCTTGCGGCGCAGCTGGGCCATGTACACGCGCAGGTAGTTGGTCTCCGTGCCGTACGACGGGCCCCACACCTCCTGCAGCAGCTGCTTCTGGCTGACCAGGCGCCCGGTGTTGCGGACCAGCACCTCCAGCAGATGCCACTCGGTCGGGGTGAGCCGGACGTCCTTGCCCGCGCGGTTGACCTTCTTGGCGGCCAGGTCGACGGTGAAGCCCTCGGTCTCCACCGTCGTCAGGTCGTCCTCACCGGGGCCGACCGGTTCGGCCCGGCGCACGGCGGCCCGCAGCCGGGCCAGCAGTTCGTCCATGCCGAAGGGCTTGGTGACGTAGTCGTCGGCGCCGGCGTCCAGCGCCTCGACCTTCTCGTCGGAGGAGTGGCGGGCGGACAGCACCAGCACGGGCACGCGGGTCCAGCCGCGCAGGCCCTTGATCACCTCGACGCCGTCCATGTCGGGCAGGCCCAGGTCGAGCACGATGACGTCGGGGTGGCGGGAGGCGGCGAGTTCGAGGGCGGTGCGGCCGTCGTGGGCCGCGTCCACCTCGTACTTGCGTGCCTTGAGGTTGATCACGAGGGCGCGCACGATCTGCGGCTCGTCGTCGACCACGAGCACCCGGGTCGTCATAGGGTCTGCCTTTCTGGTTCTGCGATGCCCGGGCCCACGTCCAGGGGCTCGGGAGCCGATCCTGCCGCCCGCAGGCTGAGGACCATGGTCAGTCCGCCGCCCGGGGTGTCCTCGGCGTTGAGGGTGCCGCCCATGGCCTCGGCGAAGCCCCGGGCGACGGCGAGACCGAGCCCGACCCCGGCTCCGCGCGGGGCGTCACCGTAGCGCTGGAAGGGCTCGAATATCCGGTCCTTGGCCTCGTCCGGCACGCCGGGCCCGCGGTCCACGACACGCACCTCGACCCGGTCGGCGATGGCGCTGGCGGACACCAGCACGCGCCGTCCGCGCGGGCCGTACTTGACGGCGTTCTCCACCAGGTTGGCCACGGACCGCTCCAGCAGTCCGGGATCGACCGCGACCATGGGCAGCGTCTCCGGTACGTCCAGCTCGACGCTGTCCTCGGGGACACCGACCAGGGCCATGGGGACCACCTCGTCCACGTCGATCTCACGGATGATCGGCGTGACCGTGCCGGTCTGCAGGCGCGACATGTCGAGGAGGTTGCCGACCAGGTGGTCGAGGCGGTCGGCGCCCTCCTCGATGCCCTCCAGCAGCTCCGCCCGGTCCTCGTCGGACCAGGCCACGTCGTCGGAGCGCAGACTCGACACCGCCGCCTTGATGCCGGCCAGCGGGGTCCGCAGGTCGTGGCTGACGGCGGCCAGCAGCGCGGTGCGGATGCGGTTGCCCTCGGCGAGCGCGCGGGCCTGGTCTGCCTCCTCCTGCAGGCGCCGGCGGTCCAGCGCCACGGCGGCCTGCGCGGCGAAGGCGGCGAGCACCCGGCGGTCCTCGGCGGGCAGCACCCGGCCGGTGAGGGCGAGCGCCATGTTGTCGCCGACGGGCATGTCGACGTCGGCGTCCTCGGGCCGCTGCAGCGGGCGCCCGAATCCGGCGCGGCCGGCGCAGGTCCACGGCTCGACGTCGCCGGCCCGCTCCAGCAGCGCGGCGGACTCCATCGCGAAGGTCTCGCGGACCCGCTCCAGCAGCTCCTCCAGGCTGGTCTCCCCGCGCAGCACGTTCCCGGCGAGGAAGGACAGGATCTCCGACTCGGCGCGCAGCCGGGCCGCCTGGTGGGTGCGCCGGGCCGCGAGGTCCACCACCGAGGCCACCGACACCGCGACGCACAGGAAGATCGCTATGGCGACGATGTTCTTCGGGTCGGCGATGGTCCACTTGTGCAGCGGCGGTGTGTAGAAGTAGTTCAGGAGCAGGGAGCCGAAGGCCACCGAGGACAGCGCGGGCAGCAGGCCGCCGACCAGGGCCGCGGCGACCGTGACGCCCAGGAACAGCAGCATGTCGTTGGCGAGGCCGACGTCGACGGTGTTGAGCAGCAGCGCGAGCGCGGCCGGGCCGCCCAGTCCGACCAGCCAGCCCCAGACGATCCGGGCCCGTCCGAGCCGGGCGCCGCGGGCGACAGGCAGCCCGCGGCCCTTGGCGACCTCCTCGTGGGTGACGATGTGGACGTCGAGGTCGGGACCGGAGTCGCGGGCGACCGTGGCACCGACACCGGGCCCGAAGACGTACTGCCAGGCCTTGCGGCGCGAGGAGCCCAGCACGATCTGGGTGGCGTTGACACCGCGCGCGAAGTCGAGCAGGGCGGCCGGTATGTCGTCGCCGATCACATGGTGGAAGGTGCCGCCCAGGTCCTCCACGAGGGTGCGCTGGAGGGCCAGTTCCTTCGGGGAGCCCGAGGTCAGACCGTCACTGCGGGCTATGTAGACGGCGAGCACCTCACCGCCGGCGCCCTTCTCGGCGAGCCGGGCGGCACGCCGGATCAGCGTGCGCCCCTCCGGACCGCCGGTCAGGCCGACCACGATCCGCTCGCGCGAGCCCCAGATCCTGGAGACCCGGTGCTCGCTGCGGTAGGCGTTCAGGTACTCGTCGACCCGGTCGGCCACCCACAGCAGCGCCAGCTCGCGCAGCGCGGTGAGGTTGCCGGGGCGGAAGTAGTTGGACAGGGCCGCGTCGACCTTGTCGGGCTGGTAGATGTTCCCGTGCGCCATCCGGCGGCGCAGCGCCTCCGGCGACATGTCGACCAGCTCGATCTGGTCCGCCCGCCGTACCACCTCGTCCGGGACGGTCTCGCGCTGGCGGACCCCCGTGATCGACTCCACGACGTCGCCGAGTGATTCGAGGTGCTGGATGTTGACGGTCGAGACGACGTCGGTCCCGGCGGCGAGCAGTTCCTCGACGTCCTGCCAGCGCTTGGCGTTGCGCGAGCCCGGAACATTGGTGTGCGCGAGTTCGTCCACCAGGGCGACCGCGGGCGCCCGGCGCAGCACGGCGTCGACGTCCATCTCGCCGAAGACGGCGTCGCGGTACTCCAGCCGCTTGCGCGGGATCTGCTCCAGGCCGTGCAGCATCACCTCGGTGCGCGGCCGGCCGTGGTGCTCCACGAAGGCCACGACACAGTCGGTGCCCCGCTCCACACGACGATGCGCCTCGGAGAGCATGGCGTAGGTCTTGCCCACTCCCGGTGCCGCGCCGAGGTAGATCCGAAGTTTGCCGCGTGCCATGGCCCCATTGTCTTCCGGTGACTGCTGCGTACGCAGCGTCGACCTTACGGCCAACGATGCGGGCAAAGCGGACGAGGGCCGGGTCAACGGGTCTCTTTGACGCAACTCTGACGGGGTCGGCGGACGACCGCCCCTACGGCGGCGGCCCACGGAAACGGGCCGCACCCCTCGAAGGCGCGGCCCGCGTGACAACGGCTGGACCCGGCGGTCTACCGGACCTCGGTGATCTCCGGGCCCCGCTGCAGCTGGTCCACGCCGCCCGAGAAGCGGGACTCGTCCTGCTGCTGCACACCCTCGGGCACCATCTGCGCGTCGCTCGGCAGCTTCAGCACGATCGGGTCGCGGGGCGCCATAGGGCCCTCGCCGCGCACCACGACCGTGTCGCGGAAGATCTGCTCCAGCAGCCCGGCGGCCTGCGGCTGCACCGCGCCCTGACCGGAGATCACACCACGCAGGAACCAGCGCGGGCCGTCCACGCCGACGAACCGCACGACCTGGAAGCCGCCGGTGCCGTCCGGCAGCTGCACCGGCACCTGGGCCCGCAGCTCCCAGCCGAGGGGGCCCTCGACCTCGTCGACGATGCCGCCCTGCTGGGTGATGCCGGTCCCGATCTCCTCGCGGACCTCGCCCCAGATGCCCTCGCGCTTGGGCGCGGCGAAGGCCTGGAGCTGGATGGCGCTGTCGCGCAGTACGACGGTAGCGGCGACGATCGCGTCACCGGCGACCTCGACCCGCAGCTCCATGCCGTCGACGCCCGGGACGAACAGCCCGCCGAGATCCACGCGGCCCTCGCCCGGGTCGCTTACCTCGGTGCTGTCCCAGGGCCCGTCGGGCCGGGGCCCGGGCTCCAGCCGGACGCGCTCGCGCCCGCCCTCTTCCACCACCTCGTCCGCCTCGGTGTCGACGCTGTCGACGACCTGCTCGGCCTCGCCGGCCGCGTCCTCGGCGGCACCCTTCTTCTTGCGACGTCCGAACACGTCACTGTCCTTCCCGGTCGGATACGACCGAAGCGTATCGATTCCCACCCGTCGGACCGCCTACGGCGGCCTGACCGCTTGTGCCGCTCTCGCCGCCCACCGCGGCATGGCCACCGGTGGACCCGAAGCCCCCTTCGGCCCGCGCCGAGCCGGGAAGCTCCGCCACCTCCTGGAAGCGGACCCTCTCGACCTGCTGGACGACCAGTTGGGCAATCCGGTCGAAGCGCTCGAACCGCACGGACTCGCGCGGGTCGAGATTCACCACGATCACCTTGATCTCCCCACGGTACCCGGCATCAACCGTCCCCGGGGCATTCACGAGGGCGACACCGCAGCGGGCTGCGAGACCGGACCGCGGGTGCACGAAGGCCGCGTACCCCTCGGGGAGGGCGACGGACACTCCCGTGGGCAGCACGGCGCGCTCACCGGGCGCCAGTTCGCACGCCTCCGTGGTGCGCAGATCGGCTCCGGCGTCGCCGGGGTGCTCGTACGCCGGGAGCGGTACGTCGGGGTCGACGCGCCGGATCAGGACGTCGAGGGGGCCGGGGCTCACGGGTTCACCTCGAAGGCGCGGGCGCGCCGGATCTGGTCCGGGTCGTCCATGGCGGCCTGGATCTCCTCCCGGCGGCCGTGGTCGATGAAGTGGTCGACCTTCACCTCGATGAAGAGGGCGTCGGCGCGGACGGCGACGGGCCCGTCGGGGCCGCCGATGCGTCCGGTGGCCCTGGAGTAGATCTTCCGCCCGGCGACGGCGGTGACCTCGGCCTCCAGGTACAGCGTGGTGCCCACCGGCACGGGCCGCGCGAAGTCGGTCTCCAGCCGGCCGGTGACGGCGATGGTGCGCAGCAGCCAGTTCAGCGAGCCCAGGGTCTCGTCCAGGGCCGTGGCCAGCACACCGCCGTGCGCGAGGCCCGGGGCGCCCTGGTGGGCGGGCTGGACGGTGAACTCGGCGGTCAGCGAGACGCCCTCGCCGGCCCGCGCCTCCAGGTGCAGGCCGTGGGACTGTCCGGGGCCGCACCCGAAACAGTGTTCGTAGTGGGCACCGAGGAGTTCCCCGGGCGCGGGCGCGTCGGGGTGCCGTACCGGTCTCACCGCGTCGGCAGGCGGCTGAAGGCTTGCGGAACTACCACTCACAGGCGCAGACCTTACCCGCGCGTCCGCCGTATCAGGATCCCGTGCCAAGCTTGGCTTCATGCAGCTCTCCGCCACGCCGTACGAAGAACGCCTCACCGCCCCCCGCTCGTGGTGGTTCGTCAGCTTCCTCGTGGGCGTCTCGTTCGCCCTGATCCTGCTCCCCTTCGGCACGCTTCCGCTGCTCGGCGGTCTGGTCGGCGGTACGGCGGCGGCAGCGGTGGTGGCGAGCGCGTACGGCTCGCCGCGCATCCGTGTGGTGGGTGACTCGCTGATCGCGGGCGAGGCGAAGATCCCGGTGTCGGCGCTCGGCACGTCCGAGGTGCTGGACGCGGAGGAGGCCCGCGCCTGGCGGACGTACAAGGCCGACACCCGCGCCTTCCTGCTGCTGCGCGCCTACATCCCCAGGGCCCTGCGGGTGGAGGTCACCGACCCCGAGGACCCGACGCCGTACCTGTACCTGTCCACGCGTGAGCCGGAACAGCTGGCGGCGGCGATCGAGGCGGCGCGGAAGGCGAACGCCTAAAGCCCTTCCAGCGGCTTCGCCGGTCTCTCCAGGGCCGGCAGCTCGGGCAGCTCGTCCCAGGGCACCTGGATCTTGCGCAGGTCGCCGCGGATGCGGGCGGCGAGTCTCCTGGTGTCCCGGCGGTTCATGGCCGCGCCGACCGCCGCGCCCACCATGAACGGCATCAGGTTGGGCAGGTCGCGCACCACGCGCTTCATGATCTGCTGGCGCAGGTTGCGCTTCATGTGGCCGCTGAGGGCCGAGTCGTACGTCGACGGCTTCAGCACGTCGATCCCGCGCTCCCCCGACCACGAGGACAGGTACGCGGTGCTGCGGGTCTTGAGGTTGCCCGGCGGCCGTACGCCGTAGACCTCGTGGAGCTCGGCGACGAGCTTCAGCTCGATCGCGGCGACCCCGGTGATCTCGGCGGCCAGCTCGGTCGGCATGGCGGGCGGCACCGGCAGCATGGCCACCGCTCCGATCCCGGCCCCGACGGTGGACGTACCGGCCGTGGCGCCCGCCACCAGCCGGTCGGCGATCTCCTCGGGCCCGAGACCGGGGAACTGCCGGCGCAGGGTCGCGAGGTCGCGTACGGGGACACGCGGGGCGATCTCGATGATCCGGTCCGCGAGGTACGCCAGCCCCGCGCGGGCGCTGCTGCCGCCCTTACGGGCCCCTTCCCGGGCCAGGTGCCGGGCCTTGTCCCGTATCTCCGCGGCCCTTTCCCGGGCCCCGGACTCCGCACGGGCAGGGGGCGTCCCGGCCCTTGCGGCGGACGCGGGCCGCCGTACCGGCGCCGGGAGGTCAGCCGGGCCGTCCGCCGGTGCGAGCGAGGCTCCCCTGCCGGACGAGCCCCGCTCCACTTCACGCGCGCCGTGCGGGCCGTCGTGCGGCCCTGGGTCCGCTTTCCGCAGGGGGAAGCGGCGCTTCCGGGGAGGGGTCGAGCCAGTCATGGCCGACCCGTCCTCAGTCGCAGTCGCGGCAGATCGGCTGACCGTTCTTCTCCCGGGCCAGCTGGCTGCGGTGGTGCACCAGGAAGCAGCTCATGCAGGTGAACTCGTCCTGCTGCTTGGGCAGGACCCGGACGGCCAGCTCCTCGTTCGAGAGGTCGGCTCCGGGCAGTTCCAGGCCTTCGGCGGCCTCGAACTCGTCGACGTCCACCGCGGAGGTGGACTTGTCGTTCCGCCGGGCCTTCAGCTCTTCAAGGCTGTCGGAGTCGACATCGTCGTCGGTCTTGCGTGGAGTGTCGTAATCGGTTGCCATATCGCTCTCCCCCTCTGGGTGTCTGCGGTGTCTCCAGCGCACGTAACGCGTGAGAGGCCGGACTTGTGCCCGACCTGAGGCGGAGATTTTGCCTCACATCAAGGTCTGTTACTCAATCGACACCCAACCCGACCTCTCAAGAGTGATCGGCTTGGCTGGCGGTGAGGACCGTACACGGTGCGAACGAGGTGCCTCAAAGGCGCCTCACCGTGTACTTCCCGTGATCAAGTGCCCTGAAAACCAGGACTTTCCCGGCTTTCAGCCCCACAACATGATCACGCAGAGTGCATGGCCGAAAATCCGCCCATGTGATTGATCACACAGCGAGAACCATGTGAGGGGTCCGGAAAATTCCGCGTAAAGCGAACATCCCCCGGGTGTGTCGGTGGATCACAGCGGCAGGGTGACACGCATCACCAGACCGCCGCCCTCGCGCGGCCGCGCCACGATGTGACCGCCGTGGGCGCGGGCCACGGACCGGACGATGGACAGGCCGAGCCCCACCCCCTTGTCACTGCCCGTGCGCTCCGTGCGCAACCGCCGGAAGGGCTCGAAGAGGTTGTCGATCTCGTACGCGGGCACCACCGGCCCGGTGTTCGAGACCGTGAGCACCGCCTGCCCGTGCTCGACCTCGGTGGCCACCTCGACCCAGCCGTCCTCGGGGACGTTGTACCGCACGGCGTTCTGTACCAGGTTCAGCGCGATCCGCTCCAGCAGGACGCCGTTGCCCTGCACCACGGCCGGCTTGCGCTCGCCGCGGATCGCCACGCCCTTGGCCTCGGCCTCGGCGTGCACCTGGTCGATGGCCTGGGTGGCCACCTCCGCCAGATCGACCGGCTTTCGCTCAACGATCTGGTTGTCGCTGCGGGCGAGCAGCAGCAGGCCCTCGACCAGTTGCTCGCTGCGCTCGTTGGTGGCGAGCAGGGTCTTGCCGAGCTGCTGCAGCTCCATGGGCGCGTTCGGGTCCGACAGGTGCACTTCGAGCAGCGTGCGGTTGATGGCGAGCGGGGTGCGCAGCTCGTGGGAGGCGTTGCCCACGAAGCGCTGCTGGGCGGTGAAGGCCCGCTGCAGCCGCTCCAGCATGTCGTCGAAGGTGTCCGCCAGCTCCTTCAGCTCGTCGTCCGGACCGTCCAGCTCGATCCGGCGGGACAGGTCGGAACCGGCCACCGCGCGGGCGGTGCGGGTGATCCGGCCAAGCGGGGACAGCACACGGCCGGCCATCGCGTAGCCGAACGCGAAGGCGATCACGGCGAGACCCAGCAGGGCCAGCAGCGAGCGGCTGAGCAGGTCGTCCAGCGCCGCCTGGCGCTGGTGGTCCACGCACTGGCTGATCGCGTTGTTGAAGTCCCCGAGCGACAGGCTGGTGGTGTTGATCGCGGGGCAGTTGTCGCTGGAGACCTTCAGCTCCTGGAAGCTGACGATCTTGAACAGCGGCTGGTTGCCCGTGCTGATCGCCTGGGCGGCCAGCAGGTAGATGATCGACAGCAGCAGGATGCCGGCGATCAGGAACATGCCGCCGTACAGCAGCGTGAGCCGTATGCGGATGGTGGGGCGCAGCCAGGGGAACGGCGGCTGCGGTCTCCTGGGATCCCAGGTGGGCTTCGGCGGCGCCTGAGGGGGCGCGGGTGTCGCGGCCACGGGATCAGATCCGGTAGCCGGAGCCGGGCACGGTGACGATGACCGGCGGCTCGCCCAGCTTGCGGCGCAGCGTCATGACCGTCACGCGGACCACGTTGGTGAACGGGTCCGTGTTCTCGTCCCAGGCCTTCTCCAGCAGCTGCTCGGCCGAGACGACCGCGCCCTCGCTGCGCATCAGTACCTCCAGGACCGCGAACTCCTTGGGCGCGAGCTGGACTTCCTTGCCGTCGCGGAAGACCTCGCGGCGGTTGGGGTCGAGCTTGATGCCGGCGCGCTCCAGGACGGGCGGCAGGGGCACGCTCGTACGGCGGCCGAGCGCGCGCACGCGCGCGATCAGCTCGCTGAACGCGAAGGGCTTGGGCAGATAGTCGTCGGCGCCGATCTCCAGGCCCTCGACCCGGTCGCTGACGTCACCGGAGGCCGTCAGCATGAGCACGCGCGTGGGCATGCCCAGCTCGACGATCTTGCGGCAGACGTCGTCGCCGTGCACGAGCGGCAGGTCGCGGTCGAGGACGACCACGTCGTAGTCGTTGACGCCGATGCGCTCCAGGGCGGCCGCACCGTCGTACACGACGTCGACGGCCATGGCCTCCCGGCGCAGTCCGGTGGCCACCGCATCGGCGAGCAGTTGCTCGTCCTCGACGACGAGTACGCGCACGTCGCAAGTCCTTCCTCTGTCCCGCCCGCCGTCGCGCACCGTGGGCACGTCCGGGCAGGGGTGTTCGTGGGGTGTGACCTCCATCCTGCCCTTTTCGGCCGTAAGTCGGCTGTAAGGCGGGTTGCGGACCGTACGGATCGGCGTTCCGGTACGGGAATACGAGATTTTCTCCTCCGGTTGAGGTTTCCGGGTGAGGGAGCGGGGGGAGGACGGCTTTACACCCCGCGATCACGCTCTGCATGTGCCGCAGCACCATGCGGTACTCCGCCGCCGCTTTTCGCAGAGTGGACGTGGGTGTCCGGCACCGTCGCCGCCCGGCAGGGCAGCGCTGGGCACTCGCGAGGGCTGTGATCGCCCCTTTCCCACACGGCACACCCCCGTGCCACCGACCCACGACCCAAGGACGAGGGGGCGCAGCATGGACGCTTTCACCGCAGGACTTCTGCAGCGCATAAAGGCGACCGAGTCCGACCTGTCGCGGGCTCGTGACGAGGGCGACGACTTCCTTGTCGAGGTGGAGCAGGCAGAGCTTGACGACCTGCGCCGCCTCGCCGCCGAACACGGTGTGGAGGTCAGCGCGTCACGCGTCTGATCAGCCCGGCAGCGCAGACGGCGGGACCCCCGGTGAATCCAGCACCGGGGGTCCTGTCGTGTCTGGTGTCGTGCGGATCACGAAGCTCGCGGGCCTCGCGGTGATCCTCGGGGTGGTGGTGCTAGTCGTGCCAGGCGCCGAGGTCCTCCAGCAGCCCCTGCAGCGGCTCGAACACCCCCGGCGACCCGGCGACCGTCAGTTCCCGTGACGGGCCTTCTGCGGGCCGCCCGCCGACCAGCGCGCCCGCCTCCCGGGCGATCAGGTCACCGGCGGCGAAGTCCCAGGCGTTCAGCCCCCGCTCGTAGTACCCGTCGAGCCGGCCGCAGGCCACGTCGCACAGGTCGATCGCCGCCGAGCCGCCGCGCCGGATGTCGCGCAGCAGCGGGATCAGCCGGGCGGCCACCTGGGCCTGGTGGGCGCGGACCTCGGTGACGTAGTTGAAGCCGGTGGAGACCAGCGCCTGGTCCAGCGGGGGCGCGGGGCGGCAGGCCAGCGCCCGCTCGCCCTCCCACGCGCCGGTCGCCCATGCACCGCCGCCGCGTACGGCGTGATAGGTCTCGCCGCGCACCGGTGCCGCGACGACGCCGACGACGGTCTCGCCGTCCGCTTGCGCGGCGATGGACACCGCCCAGGTCGGCAGGCCGTAGAGGTAGTTCACGGTGCCGTCGAGCGGGTCGATGACCCAGCGGACGCCGCTCGTACCCGGGGCGCAGGCGCCCTCCTCGCCGAGGAAGCCGTCGTCGGGACGGCGGTCGGAGATCAGATCGGTGATCAGCTTCTCCGCGGCGATGTCCATCTCGGTGACGACGTCGATCGGGCTGGACTTCGTCTTCGCCACGGCGAGGTCGGCCGGGCGGCCGTCGCGCAGCAGCTCTCCCGCGCGGCGGGCGGCCTCCTGGGCCAGGTCGAGCAGGTCCCGGTGCAGGGCGTCGGTCACGGGGCTCCTCACGCGTAGGGGCTGTCGGCGCCCGCGGCGGCCGGGCGCGGTGCGCGGGCCGGGCAGCAGCCGACGGGGCAGACGTGGTGACTGGGGCCGAGGGTGCCCAGGGCGCAGGGGGTGACGTCCTGGCCGCGCTCCACGGCGGCGCGCTCGGTGATCAGCTCGCGGACGGCGGCGGCGAAGCGGGGGTCGGCGCCGACCGTGGCCGAGCGGCGCACCGGCAGCCCCAGCTCCTCCGCCTTGGCCTTGGCCTCGGTGTCGAGGTCGTAGAGGACCTCCATGTGGTCGGAGACGAAGCCGATGGGCGCCATGACGACGGCCGGGACGCCCGCCGCGTGCCGCTCCTCCAGGTGGTCGCAGATGTCGGGCTCCAGCCACGGGATGTGCGGGGCGCCGGACCGCGACTGGTAGACGAGCCGCCAGGGGTGGTCCACGCCGGTGCGCTCGCGGACGGCGTCGGCGATCAGCTGCGCGACGTCCAGGTGCTGCTCGACGTAGGAGCCGCCCTCCCCGTGGGCCTCGACCGGTCCGGAGGTGTCGGCGGCGGAGGTCGGGATGGAGTGCGTGGTGAAGGCGATGTGGGCGCCCGCGCGGACGTCCTCGGGCAGGTCGGCGAGAGAGCGCAGCACGCCGTCGATCATGGGCTCGACGAAACCGGGGTGGTTGAAGTAGTGGCGCAGCTTGTCGATCCTCGGCAGTTCCAGGCCCTCGGCCTCAAGGGTCGCCAGCGCGTCGGCGAGGTTCTCGCGGTACTGCCGGCAGCCCGAGTAGGAGGCGTACGCGCTGGTGGCGAGCACGAGGACGCGGCGCCGGCCGTCGGCCACCAGCTCGCGCAGCGTGTCCGTCAGGTACGGCGCCCAGTTGCGATTGCCCCAGTAGACCGGCAGGTCCAGGCCGTGCTCGGCGAAGTCCTTGCGCAGGGCGTCCAGCAGGGCGCGGTTCTGGTCGTTGATGGGGCTGACCCCGCCGAAGAGGAAGTAGTGCTGCCCGACTTCCTTCAGGCGTTCCTTCGGGATGCCCCTGCCGCGCGTGACGTTCTCCAGGAACGGGACCACGTCGTCCGGTCCTTCGGGGCCGCCGAAGGAGAGCAGGAGCAGGGCGTCGTACGGGGTGGCATCGAGCGCGTCTGGCATGACTCGATCCTGCCACCCGGCACTGACAGCCGGGCAACAGCGGGGTGACGAGTCGGGTTCCAGCCGGTTTATACCGGTTCATCATTGTGCTCCCCGACCGATATCGGGGTGCGGTGAGGTTTGCTCGACTCGTAAGCTGTATCGGCCGCATTCGCGCCTTACGAGCCGCCCCGGAGACCACGTGCCCAGCCCCTACAGAGCCCTGTTCACCGAGCCGGGCACGAAAGCGTTCTCTGCGGCGGGGTTCCTCGGCCGGATGCCACTGTCGATGATGGGCATCGGCATCGTCACGATGGTCTCCCAGCTGACCGGCCGGTACGGGCTCGCCGGCGCGCTGTCGGCCACCATCGCGCTGTCCGCCGCGGCGATCGGGCCGCAGGTCTCCCGGATGGTCGACCGGCACGGGCAGCGCCGGGTGCTGCGCCCCGCGACCCTGGTGGCGCTCGCGGCGGCGACCGGGCTGCTGCTCACCGCGCATCTGGGCGGGCCGGACTGGGCGCTGTTCGTGTGCGCCGCCGGGATCGGCTCGGTGCCGAGCCTCGGCGCGATGATCCGGGCCCGCTGGGCGGCCCTGTACCGGGGCACCCCGAAGCTGCACACGGCCTACTCGTTCGAGTCGGTCGTGGACGAGGTGTGCTTCATCTTCGGCCCGATCATCTCCATCGGGCTGTCCACGGCGTGGTTCCCGGAGGCGGGGCCCCTGCTGGCCGCCTGCTTCCTGGCCGCCGGCGTCCTCTGGCTCACCGCCCAGCGCGCCACCGAGCCGCTGCCGCACCCGCGCGAGGACCACGGCGGCGGCAGTGCCCTGCGCTCGCCGGGGCTCCGGGTGCTGGTGGCCACCTTCATGGCGACCGGCACGATCTTCGGGGCGGTGGACGTGGTGACCGTCGCCTTCGCCGACGAGCGCGGCCACAAGGGGGCCGCGAGCGTCGTACTGGCGCTGTACGCGGCCGGCTCCTGTGCGGCGGGTGTGGTCTTCGGGCTGCTGCGGTTCGCCGGAGCACCGGAACGCCGCTGGTTGCTGGGCGTGGCGGCGATGGCCGTGAGTATGATCCCCCTCCTACTGGTCGGAAATCTGCCGCTTCTGGCCGTGGCGCTGTTCGTTGCGGGGCTGTCCATCGCGCCGACGATGATCACGACGATGTCCCTCATCGAAGAGCACGTACCTCGCGCGAAGCTCACCGAGGGCATGACCTGGGTGAGCACCGGCCTGGCGGTCGGGGTCGCGCTCGGCTCCTCCGTGGCCGGCTGGGTGATCGACGCAGCCGGCGCGCGGGCCGGGTACGGGGTTCCGGCCGTGGCCGGGGCCGTCGCGGTCGCGGTCGGTTTCCTCGGGTACCGCCGGCTGCGCAGGCCGGCCGCGGGTCGGGGAGGCACCGTTGAGCAGCACAGCGAGCGGGAAGAACGGCACCTGGCGTAACTGGGGCGGGAACGTGGCCGCCCGGCCCGCCCGGCAGGTCACGCCGGCCTCCGTGGAGGAGCTGGCCGCGGCGGTGTGCCGGGCCCGGGAGGACGGCCTGAAGGTCAAGGCGGTCGGTACGGGACACTCGTTCACGTCGATCGCGGCCACCGACGGCGTCTTGATCCGCCCTCAACTCCTGACCGGCATCCGCAACATTGACCGGGAATCCATGACGGTCACGGTGCAGGCCGGCACCCCGCTCAAGAGACTCAATGCCGCTCTCGCGCGCGAGGGTCTGTCGCTCACCAATATGGGGGACATCATGGAGCAGACCGTCTCCGGTGCCACCAGCACCGGCACGCACGGTACGGGCCGCGAGTCCGGCTCCATCGCCGCACAGATCAAGGGGCTCGAACTCGTCACGGCGGACGGCTCGGTGCTCACCTGCTCCGAGACGGAGAACCCCGACGTCTTCGCGGCCGCCCGAATAGGCCTCGGGGCCCTCGGCATCGTCACCGCGATCACGTTCGCCGTGGAACCCCTCTTCCTGCTCACCGCGCGCGAGGAGCCGATGCCCTTCGAGCGGGTCCTCGCCGAGTTCGATCAACTGTGGGCGGAGAACGAGCACTTCGAGTTCTACTGGTTCCCGCACACCGGCAGCACCAACACCAAGCGCAACAACCGCAGCGCGGGCCCGGAGCAGCCGGTGGGACCGCTGGCCGGCTGGTTCGAGGACGAGTTCCTCTCCAACGGCGTCTTCCAGGTGGCCCAGTGGGTCGGCCGCGCGGCCCCGCGGACCGTCCCGGCCATCGCACGGATCTCCAGCAAGGCGCTGTCCGCGCGGACGTACACCGACATCCCTTACAAGGTCTTCACCTCACCGCGCCGGGTGCGTTTCGTGGAGATGGAGTACGCCGTGCCGCGTGCCGCCCTGGTGGAGACGCTGCGCGAGCTGAAGGCCATGGTCGACCGCTCGGGCCTGCGCGTCAGCTTCCCGGTCGAGGTGCGCACCGCCCCGGCCGACGACATCACCCTGTCCACCGCCTCGGGCCGGGACAGCGCCTACATCGCCGTCCACATGTTCCGGGGCACGCCGTACCACGCCTATTTCACCGCCGCCGAGCGCATCCTCACCGCGCACGAGGGCCGGCCGCACTGGGGAAAGGTGCACACGCGGGACGCCGAGTACTTCACGCGCGCGTACCCGCGCTTCGGCGAGTTCACTGCGCTGAGGGACCGCCTAGACCCGGATCGGCTGTTCCAGAACGACTACCTGCGGAGGGTTCTGGGGGCGTAGGCGTCGCGACGGACGCGCTGGGCGTCGGGGCCGGGGTGGCCGGCCCGCCGCTCGGCGCTCCGCTCGGGGAGTCGCCCGGAGCCGGCGTCGCGCTGCCGTCCGTACCCACGTCCGAGCCGGGGACGTACCCGCGGGAGGGCGCGTCCGAGGGGGTCGTCGACCCGTGGGAGGGAGCAGGGGAATCGGACGTCCCGGGGCGCGAGGAGGAGGAACCCCGCCCGGTGACCGCGTCGCTGACCGTCGTCCCCGCGCCGCCGCTGAAGCTGCTGCCGGAGACCAGTTCGTACGTCGTGATGCCGGCCATGGTCACACCGAAGACGACGGCGGCCGCGACGGCCGGACGCCGCCAGCTCTTCTTCACCCGCGCGCGGTAGACGGTCCCCTCGGTGAACTCGCCCGGAGCCGGCGCCACCTGCTCCCGCCGGCGGGGCGCGACCGTCACCTCCCTGAGCTGCTCCCCCGTCCGCTTGAACCAGTGCTGGAACAGCGTGCCCCCGCAGGTGGCGACGATGCTGACGACTCCGGCGCCGAGGATCGTGCCGTACACCCCGAAGTACGAGGCCAGTTTGGCGGCCACGACCGCGGCGAGGGCACTGCCGGCGACCTGGGGGACGCTCAGCTCGATCCGTTTGCGACCCGCATCGGGCGTCTTTCGCATACCCGGTACTTGCCTGCCCTTCTCATACATGACGACGCGCTTGACAGCATTGACGGCATTGACGTCATTGACCGACCGACTGCACGAGAAAGGGACGTACGACCGAAACCATTAGTTCCGTTTCTGGGGATTGCGTGAAGTTCGCCACGTTCATGATCCGCGAAACCGGTTGCCGAGGGCCAAGTCGCGCCTCTTGCAAGAAGTTGGGCGGCGCGCCCATCCACGCACATGGTCCAAATGGAGTACTGTTGCGAGCCCTGGGCCCGGTCTCCCACCAGGGTGTCCGGGGCCTTGCAGGACCGCCGGGAGGGGGGCTAGTTGCACAGGGTGACGGATTTGGTCACTTAGCGTTGCGAACGGGTCACCGTGCCATAACGGCGACCAAGGGCCCGCGCCCGACACGCCGGGCAACTCGGCAAGGTTGTGGCAGGCTGCACCCGGGCAGGCCACACTCGACTAGCGGAAGCAGCGACGCACGTGACGTCGGCAGGCACCACCCGGGAGGTCCCCATGCCCGAACTGCGTGTCGTGGCCGTCTCGAATGACGGCACACGGCTGGTGCTGAAAGCTGCCGACGCAACGGAGTACACCCTTCCCATCGACGAACGCCTCCGTGCCGCCGTGCGCGGCGACCGGCCCCGGCTCGGCCAGATCGAGATCGAGGTCGAGAGCCATCTGAGGCCCCGTGACATCCAGGCGCGGATACGCGCGGGTGCCACCGCGGAGGAGGTCGCGCAACTCGCCGGCATCCCCGTCGACCGGGTGCGGCGCTTCGAGGGGCCCGTACTGGCCGAGCGCGCCTTCATGGCCGAGCGCGCCCGCAAGACCCCGGTCCGCCGCCCCGGCGAGAACTCCGGTCCGCTGCTCGGCGAGACCGTCCAGGAGCGGCTGCTGCTGCGCGGCGCCGAGAAGGACACCGTGCAGTGGGACTCCTGGCGCCGCGACGACGGCACCTGGGAGGTGCTCCTCGTCTACCGGGTCGCGGGCGAACCGCACTCGGCGAGCTGGACGTACGACCCGCCGCGGCGGCTCGTGCAGGCCGTGGACGACGAGGCGCGCTCGCTGATCGGCGAGTCCGACGACCTCGCCGTACCCGAGCCGAGCTTCCCGTTCGTCCCGCGCATCGCCCGCCTGCCGCGCGAGCGTTCGATGGACCGTGCCCTCGACCGGAGCGACCGGGAGCGGGAGCGGCCGAGTCCGCCCGGGCAGCCGTCCGAGGCCGCCGAGGAGTCCACGGGCGAACGCGACTCGCTGACCAGCCTGTTGGAGGCCGTCCCGAGCTTCCGGGGCGACCTGGTGGTCCCGGAGCGCCGGGAGGAGACACCGCAGGAGCCCGAGTCCGAACCGGTGGCGGAGGAGCCGCCGGCGCCCGCGGCCTCGGCCGGTTCGGCCTACGCGGACGTCCTCATGCCCCGCTCCGTCGGCAGCCACCGCGACCGGCTCATCGGCGCCACCGACCGTCAGGCCGAGGCCGACGGCGTGCGCCCCGGCCGCCGCGCCGCCGTCCCGAGCTGGGACGAGATCGTGTTCGGCACGCGCCGCAAGAAGCAGGAGTGAGCGCCCGACGCGGACCGGTGACGACGGAAAAGTGGGGACACGCGTGCGTGCTCCCACTTCCGGCATGCCGCCGCGCGCGCTACTGCGGGTCCGCGCCCACCGCGACCGGGCGGTCCGGGTCGGCCGACCACGCGGACCAGGAACCGACGTACAGCGCCGCCGGGATGCCCGCCACCGCCAGTGCGAGGACCTCATGGGCGCCGGAGACGCCCGAGCCGCAGTAGACGCCCACCTCGGCGTCCTCGGCGACGCCCAGGGCCTTGAAGCGGTCGCGCAGCTCGGCCGCGGGCAGGAACCGGCCGTCGGGGCCCACGTTCTCCGTCGTCGGCGCCGACAGCGCGCCGGGGATGTGCCCGCCGACCCGGTCGATCGGCTCGACCTCGCCGCGGTAGCGCTCCCCCGCGCGCGCGTCCAGCAGGACACCCGTGCGGGCCAGGTCCGCGGCGGCGTCCGCGTCCAGCAGCCCCGTGGCGGCCGGTGCCGGACGGAAGTCGCCCTCGGCCGGAACGGGCACCCGCGTGGACAGTTCGCCCTCCCACGACGGCAACCCGCCGTCGAGGACCCGCACGTCCGGGTGACCCGTCCAGTGCAGCAGCCACCACGCGCGCGCGGCCGCCCAGCCCTGGCCGCCGTCGTAGACGACGACCGGGCGGCCCGTCGACACGCCCGCGCGGCGCATCGCGGCGCCGAACTCCTCGATGTCCGGCAGCGGATGGCGGCCGTCCGCCCCGGGCTCCCCGGCCAGCTCCCGGTCGAGGTCGACGAAGACCGCGCCGGGGATGTGCCCGGCGGCGTACTCGGCCCGCCCGTCGAAGGCCGGCGCCCCCGCCGCCTTCGCCAGGCTCAACTGCCAGCGGATGTCCAGCAGCACCGGCGGGCGGTCGCCGGTCAGCTCATGCGCGAGTTCGGTCGCGGTGATGATGGCGTTCATGGCGTCCATGCATACGCCAGGGGTGGCCGCCGCGTCCAGGTCGGGCTACTCTGCTCGGCCGGGCAGGCCCGATCACGAAGAGTATGAGATCGAGCACACGCTGTACCGCCGACGGACACCTTCCGGCCACCGACAGGGAGCGCCGAAAGCCGGCGGAACAGGCATCCTCCCGCCGGTGTCGCCGAGCGGCGGCGCGCTGTGGCCCGCGGTGGCGTGGAGGATGCGGGCACCGGCGCGGGCGTACCCGCCGCCGGCGTGGACACCCCTTCCGGGGAGCGGAAGCGACACGGCCACCGCGAGGGGCCGGGGAGAGAGTGATCGATGAGCGAGGCACCGGAACCGGCCCGACCGCACGCGCGGCGCGCGCCCGGCACGCCCTGCTGGGTGAGCCTGATGGCCCACGGGCTGACCGCCACCGAGGAGTTCTACGGCGAGCTGTTCGGCTGGGAGTTCCGGCCGGGGCCGCAGCAGCTCGGGCCGTATGTGCGGGCGCTGCTCGACGGGCGGGAGGTGGCCGGAATGGGCCAGCTGCCGCCGGACCGCAGGCTGCCCATCGCCTGGACGCCGTACTTCGCCTCGGACGACGTGGACCGGACGGCGGACACGGTGCGGCTGTGCGGGGGCACCGTGGCGGTCGGCCCGCTGGACGCCGCCGAGGCCGGGCGGATGGCGATCGCCGCCGACCCCTCCGGCGCGGTGTTCGGCATCTGGCAGGGCTCCGCGCACCTCGGCACGGCGCTCACCGGTGTCCCCGGTACGCCCGCCTGGAACGAGCTGGTGACGTTCGAGACCGAGAGCGTCGCCAAGTTCTACGCCACCGTGTTCGGCTACGAGGAGGAGCCGGTGGTGTCCGCCGACTTCGACTACGTGACCCTGCATCTGGCCGGCCGTCCGGTCGCCGGGCTGCACGGTATGGGCCACGGGCTGCCCCGGGACCGGGGGCCGCACTGGGAGACGTACTTCCATGTCGCCGACGTCGATCTGACGCTGCGGCAGGTGGCCGAACTGGGTGGCCGGCTCGTCCGGCCGGCGCACGACAGCCCGCACGGGCGCGTGGCGACCGTGGCGGACCCGGAGGGCGCGGAGTTCTCGGTGATCCAGGACCCGCACTGAGCCCTTGGGGGTTCAGCTGGGCGAGACCGGCAGGACGTCCGGGGACAGGGCCGCCGCTCGGGCCGACGCGGCGGTCATCCGGCGCCGGAAGTGGCGGCGGCACAGCACCTCGTAGCCGACCTCGCCGGTGGACTGGTCGACGTCGCCGACGACGACCTGGGCGCCCTCGACCACCATCTCGCCGCCTATGGTGCGAGCGTTGTGCGTGGCCCGGGCGCCGCACCAGCACAGCGCCTCCACCTGGAGCACCTCGATGCGGTCGGCCAGCTCCATGAGCCGCTGCGAGCCGGGGAAGAGCTTGGAGCGGAAGTCCGTGGTGATCCCGAAGGCGTACACCTCCAGACCGAGATCGTCCACCACGCGCGCGAGCTGGTCGATCTGCTCGGGCGCGAGGAACTGCGCCTCGTCCGCGATCACGTAGTCGACCCGGCCGCCCCGGGAGAGGTGCTCGACGATGTACGCGTACAGGTCCTGGTCGTCCGCGACCTCGACCGCGTCGGTGACCAGGCCGAGCCGGGAGGACAGCTTGCCCTCGCCCGCCCGGTCGTTCCGGGTGAAGATCATGCCGGTGAGGCCCCGCGCCGAGCGGTTGTGCTCGATCTGGAGAGCCAGCGTCGACTTCCCGCAGTCCATCGTTCCGGAGAAGAACACCAGCTCGGGCATGAGGGGTTGAACACCTTTCGGTGAGGAGTCGGGACGGGGCGGGTCGGCGGTCGGGCTTCAGGAGCGTACTTCGAGCAGCGGGACGAGCTGCTCGGCGGGCGTCATCGAACCGTGGTTGCCGACGAGCGCCGACTCCTTGGGCTCGCGCTCGGTGGCGATGATCAGGACGTCGTCGTGGGCGGCCGCCACGACGTCGCCGAGCCGGGCGTACACCCGCTCGTCGATGTGCGGCCCGAACCAGCCCGCCGCGATCGCCTCGTCCCGCGAGGCCACCCAGAACTGCTCGCCGATCACCTCGCGCCAGCAGGTCAGCACGTCGTTCTCGGCGCCCGGTACCGCGTACACGTGGCGGGCCCGGCCCTCGCCGCCCAGCAGGGCGACCCCGGCGCGCAGCTCCCAGTCCGTGTCGAAGTCGATGCGGTGCTCGTCGTCGAAGGGGACGTCGACCATGCCGTGGTCGGCGGTGACGTAGAGCGCGCTACGCGCGGGGAGCTGTTCGGCGAGGCGCTGGGCGAGCCGGTCGACGTACATCAGCTGGCCGCGCCAGGTGTCGGAGGCGACGCCGTAGCGGTGCCCGGAGCCGTCCAGCTCGGAGTAGTACGTGTAGACCAGCGAGCGGTCCCCGGCGGCCAGTTGCGCGGCCGCGACGTCCATGCGCTCCTCGCCGGTCAGCCGGCCGTGGAAGGTGCCGCCGCTGAGCGCGATCCGGGTGAGCGGGGTGTGCTCGAAGGCGGGCGAGGACACCTGGGCCGCGTGCACCCCGGCCTCGTGGGCCAGTTGGAAGACGGTGGGGTACGGCTGCCAGGGGCGCGGGTCGGTGTACGGCTGGAAGCGGAGCTGGTTCATCAGCTCGCCGGTGGAAGGGTTGCGCACGCTGTAGCCGGGCAGGCCGTGGGCGCCGGGCGGCAGGCCGGTGCCGACGGAGGCGAGGGAGGTCGCGGTGGTCGCCGGGTAGCCGGCGGTGAGCGGACGGCCGGTGCCGCCGCGCGAGCTGCCGAGCAGGGAGGTCAGGAAGGGGGCCTCGTCGGGGTGGGCCCGCAGCTGCTCCCAGCCGAGCCCGTCGACCAGGAAGACGCACACCCGGTCGGCAGCGGTCAACTCCGGAATCGTCGCGGTCAGACCCGGTACGCCCATTCCTGCCGCCAGGGTGGGCAGCAGGTCGGCGAGGGAGCCGGTGCCGTACTCGGGCAGCGGGGCGGTGTCGAGGGCGAGGGGTTCCGGGTGGTCCCAGGCGGAGGAGAGCTGGGTCATCAGCTCGCGAGGTCCGCGGTCGCCTCTGAGATGGCCTGCGCGAAGGCGAGCGCCTGGCGCACCGTCTCCGGGCCGTCCCCCGCCTCGCTGACGCGCAGGCTGAGGTCGTCCGCCGTGGAGCTGCCCGTGTAGCCGTGGTCGGCGTCGCAGTTGGGGTCGCCGCAGGCGGCGGGCTCCAGGTCGATGCGGCTGACCGCGCCCCAGCCGATGGTCAGCACGACCTCGCGGGGCGGGGTGCCCGGCGTGTACTGCTCGGGGTTCGCGACCACCCGGCTGACCACGACCGAGGAGATCCGGCCGAGCTTCACGGACTCGGTGGAGGTGGTCGCGTACGGCGTCGGGGAGGTGCTGTCGGCGGCCTGCTCGTCGGTGTGGCTGACGATGAAGCGGTTGCCCGTGAGGACGAGGACGGTCACGTGCCGGCGCACCTCGTTCTGGTCGAACGTGGTCTCCTGGTGGACCAGGTACGACCGGATGGGCTCGCCGCCCACAGCGGCCTCCACCGCCTCGGCCACGAGGGCCGGGTAGTAGCCGCTGCGCTCGATCGCCGCGCGCAGCCCCTGGGTCGTCGTACTGGTCTTGGCCATGGCGTCCATCCTAATCCGTGGGCAGGGGCGCTCCGGGCCAGTCGCGGGGACCGGTCGGGGCCTGGCCGGGCGCGCCTCGGTGCCGCTGTTCACGCGCCCGTGCGCCGCGCTGATCACGCGCGTGCGGGTGCCGCCGGACCAGCCGCGGCCGGATGTCGAGGTCCCCGGCGGCGATCAGGCAGGAGAGCGGTCCGGGGCCGCCGGCGTCGGCCTCGGACGCGACCACGACGGGCGGTGTCCCGCCGAGCGTCCGCCGCCGCCGGGCCGTCTCCTCGGCGGCGGGCTCGCGGAAGACGGGATCCTGGAAGACCGAGGGGCACGACACGAAGAAGGTGTCGGTGGAGTCCGCCTCCAGGCCGTGGTGGTACGAGGTCGTGGTCGGCGGCCAGGCGGAGGCGGACGCCGTCCCGGCCGATCACCTCCCGCTCCCGCCGCTGCCCTCGGGCAGCGGCCGTCCCGCGATCCCCATGCCGTCCCCCCTCCCCTGGTCAGTACGCCGGCATCGTGCGCGGGCCCAGGTCGTCGCGGGCGGGCGGCGGCGCGAGCCGGACGGTGGCGCCGAGGACGCTCGCGCCGTGGGGGGCGACGACGACCGGTTCCAGGGTGACCGCGACGACTTCGGGATGATCGTCGACGAGCCGGGACACCCGCAGCAGCAGTTCCTCCAGGGCCGGGGTGTCGACGGGCGTGGAGCCGCGCCAGCCGAACAGCAGCGGGGCCGTGCGGATCGACCGCACGAGCGAGGTCGCCTCGCGGTCGGTGACCGGGATCAGCCGGTGCGCCATGTCCCCGAGCAGCTGGGAGGCGGCCCCGGCGAGCCCGAAGGAGAGCACGGCACCGGCCGCCGGGTCGATCACGGCGCGGACGACCGTGTCGACCCCGCGCGGGGCCATGCCCTGCACCACCGGCCGCAGCTCCTGGGGCGCGCCGAACAGCCCGGTCAGCTCGGCGTAGGCCCGGCGCAGCTGCTCCTCGTCCGCGAGGTCGAGGCGTACGCCGCCCAGGTCCGCGCGGTGCCTGAGGTGCGGGGCGGTGGCCTTGAGGGCCACGGGGTAGCCGAGGGTGCGGGCGGCGTCGGCGGCGGCGTCGAGGCTGGGCGCGGACAGGGCCCGGCGGACGTGGATGCCGTAGGTCCCGAGCAGCTCGCAGGTCTCGGCGGCGCAGATGGTGAGCCCCTCGCCGCGCGTGAGCAGTTCTGCGATCAGCCGGGCGGCCGCCTTCTCGTCGATGTCGTCGTACTCGGGCACCTTCCCGGGCTCGGCCGCCTCCCGCCGCCACTGGCCGTACTTGACGGCTTCGGCGAGGGCGCGGACCGCGCGTTCGGCGGCGGGGTAGGCGGGGATGAGGTGGGTGCCCTCCGGAGGGGTGGTGCGCGCGGTGGGCTCACCGCCGTGCCGGACGGCCGCGGCGGCACCGCCCTCGGCGCCGGGTGTCCGGCCGGCGGCCTGCGGCGCGGTGCTGGTGGCCGCGGACAACGCCTCGGCGAGCCCCCCGAGTTCCACGTGCGCCACGAGTACCGGCTTGCCGGGCACCGCCGCGGCGGCGGACCGCAGCGCCTCAGCCAGCTCGGCGTCCCCCGGCGACCCCTCTCCGATCGCGGGGATCGCCGTCACGACGACGGCGTCGCACGTGTCGTCCGCCAGCGCGGCGCTCAGCGCCCGGTGGAAGTCCTCCGCCGTCGCCCCGGTCGTCAGGTCCAGCGGGCGCGACGGGCGCAGGCCCTCGGCGAGGCACCGGTCGTACGCCAGCACGCCCAGCGACTCGGAGTTGCCGAGGATCGTCACGCGCGGCCCGGCGGGCACGGGCTGCCGGGCGAGCAGCAGCCCCGTGTCGACCAGCTCGGTGATCGTGTCGACCCGCAGCACCCCGGCCTGCCGCAGCAGCGCGGAGACGGTGGCGTGCGGCAGCCGGGTCGCCCGCACCGCGTGCCCCTGCGGCGCGGAGCCGACCCCCTGCACGACGACCAGCGGCTTCGCCGCCGCGGTGCGCCGGGCGAGCCGCGTGAACTTGCGCGGGTTGCCGATGGACTCCAGGTACATCAGGGCGACGTCGGTGTCGGGGTCGTCGTACCAGTACTGCAGGACGTCGTTGCCGGAGACGTCGGCGCGGTTGCCGGCGGAGACGAACGTGGAGACACCGGTGACCCCGGTGACGCCTCCGCCGCGCCGGTGCAGCCGGGACAGCAGGGCGATGCCGATGGCGCCGGACTGGGCGAACAGGCCGATGCGGCCGGGGCGGGGCATCTCGGGGGCGAGGGAGGCGTTCAGCCGGACGCCGGGCGCGGTGTTGATGATCCCGAAGGCGTTGGGGCCGATGAGCCGCATGCCGTACGCGCGCGTGCGCCGCACCAGCGCCCGCTGCCGTTCGCGCCCCTCGGGCCCGCTCTCGGCGTACCCGGCGGACAGGACGACGATTCCCTGCACGCCGTGCTCACCGCACTCGGCGACCACCGCGGGCACGTGATCGGCGGGTACGGCGATGACGGCGAGGTCGACCGGGCCGCCGACGCCCCGGACCGAGCGGTGCGCGGGCACCCCGTCGACCTCCTGGAGGCCCTCGGGGAAGGCCCGGTTCACGGCGTGCAGCCGGCCGCCGTAGCCGCCGTCGCGGATGTTGCCGAGGACGCTGCGGCCGACTCCGCCCGGGGCGCGGCCGACGCCGATGACCGCCACCGAGCCGGGGGCGAGCAGCCGTCGGACGGAGCGGGCCTCGGCGCGCTGCTCCCTGGCGCGCTGCACGGCGAGGGAGCGGTCGGTGGGTTCGAGGTCGAACTCCAGCCGGACGACGCCGTCCTCGAAGCTGCGTTTCTGGGTGTAGCCGGCGTCCGTGAAGACCTTGATCATCTTGGTGTTGGCGGGCAGCACCTCGGCGGCGAAGCGGCGGATGCCCCGCTCGCGCGCGACGGCCGCGATGTGTTCCAGCAGGGCGGAGGCGACTCCTCGGCCGTGGTGGGCGTCCTGCACGAGGAAGGCGACCTCGGCCTCGTCGGCGGGGGCCGAGGCGGGCATGCCGCCGGCGCCGATGCGGTCATAGCGTACGGTGGCGATGAACTCGCCGCCGATGGTGGCCGCGAGTCCCACCCGGTCCACAAAGTCGTGGTGCGTGAAGCGGTGGACGTCCTTGGCGGACAGTCGTGGGTACGGCGCGAAGAAGCGGTAGTACTTCGACTCGTCCGAGACCTGCTCGTAGAAGCTGACCAGGCGGTCGGCGTCATCAACGGTGATGGGCCGGATGCGCGCGGTACCCCCGTCGCGCAGCACCACGTCCGCCTCCCAGTGGGCGGGGTACTCGTACCGGCCCTGCCGGTCCGCCGAGCTCTGCATGGGCCCCAGAGTACGGCTCGCGTCCGACAACGGCGCGAGGCAGTCTGTGGGGGGACGGAAGTCGGGCCGAGGCCGCGGTCCGACGCCACGCCGGAGGGGACGAAGGTCCGCTCCGGGCATGTTTCACGGTGTGGGAAACTGGTCTAGACAACCCTGAACACTGAAGGGCAGCAACACATGGCTGAGCGCCGCGTCAACGTCGGCTGGGCCGAGGGCCTCCACGCCCGCCCCGCTTCCATCTTCGTCCGGGCCGCCACGGCCGCAGGTGTCCCGGTCACGATCGCCAAGGCTGACGGCAACCCCGTCAACGCGGCCTCCATGCTGGCCGTCCTGGGCCTGGGCGCCCAGGGTGGCGAGGAGATCGTCCTCGCCTCCGACGCCGAGGGCGCGGACGCGGCCCTGGACCGTCTGGCCAAGCTGGTCTCCGAGGGTCTGGAAGAGCTGCCCGAGACCGTCTGAGCACCTGCAGCACCCCGAAGCCGCGTCGCCCTTTTCGGACGGCGCGGCTTCACCCTTTCCGGACCGACGCCACGGCGCCGCCTTTCCGGAATTGCGCGGGCACACCAGAATTCGGGCAGCAGAAATACACCGCAACCGAATTACTCTTCTTTGTATACGGCGCTCGTGTTAATGCCGCACCCCCGACATGTTTACGGCTTGTTGCGAAGTCCTCACACGTTCGCCGGTGCCGGAGAGGCGAAGCCGGTGCGCGGCCGTCGCGCGCTCGCCGTGCAGCGCCGTGAGCGCCCGCGCGCGCTCGCCGTCGCCGCGCGCCACCGCGTCCACGATCGCGCCGTGCTCCGCCCAGGTCTCGACCGGGCTCGGCGACGCCTCGACGGCGTACATCCACGCGATCTTGTGGCGCAGCTGGGTCAGCATCGAGGTCAGCGAGGGGCTTCCGCAGGCCTGGGCCAGCGTCTCGTGGAACCAGCCGCCCAGGGAGCGCAGATCCTCGCTGCTGCCGCGCCTGGCCCGCTCCTGTCCCAGCCTGACCAGGCCGCGCAGCACCTTCAGATGCGCCTCCGTGCGCCGCTGCGCGGCCCGGGCCGCGCCGAGCGGCTCCAGCAGCATCCGCATCTCCAGCAGATCGGCCGCCTCCCGCTCGGTCGGCTCGGCCACGCACGCGCCCGCGTGCCGGCGCGTCACCACGAAGCCCTCCGCCTCCAGGGTGCGCAGGGCCTCGCGGACGGGGACGCGCGAGACGCCGTAGCGCCGGGCGAGGACTTCCTCGGTGAGTCGGCTGCCGCGCTCGTGGACACCGGCGACGATGTCGTCCCGGATCGCCGTGCATACCGAGTGCGCCGGAATGCGCATGACCGACCTCCGCCTTAATCCCCGTGAAACGCCGACGATGGACGTGTGTTCTGCGACTCTATTGCAATGCGCCGGAATTTCCGACGGCGGGCCGGAATCCATGGATATTTTTTGGACAGCGACCGCCGCGAACTGCCGCTGGAACCACGGGAAAACGGCGAAAGCCCCGGCTCGGTGAGCCGGGGCCTGTGGTCGCGGGGGCCGTGTGCCGCGCGCGTCAGACGTTCACGCCGTGCGCGCGGAGATAGGCGACGGGATCGACGTCGGAGCCGTAGTCGGGGGTCGTGCGGGCCTCGAAGTGCAGGTGCGGTCCGGTGACGTTGCCGGTCGCGCCCGACAGGCCGATCTGCTGGCCCGGGGTGACCTGCCCGCCCACCGTGACCCCTACGGACGACAGATGGCCGTACTGGGTGTACATGCCGTCGGCCATCTTGATCACGATCTGGTTGCCGTACGCGCCGCCCCAGCCGGTGGAGACGACGGTGCCGGAGCCGACCGCGTGGACCGGCGTGCCACTGGCCGCGTGGAAGTCGATGCCGGTGTGGGAACCGGAGGACCACAGGGAGCTGCCGGCCTTGTAGCCCGTGGAGACGTACGAGTCCGAGATCGGCGCGACGAAACGGTTCAGCCGCTCGCGCTCGGCCGCGCGGGCGGCGCGGACCTCGGCCTCGCGGGCCTCCTTGGCCCGCGAGGCGGCGGCCTCTTCGGCCGCCCTCTGCTCGGCGGCCTGCTGCTGGGCGTCGGCCTGCGCGTCGATCTGCTCGGCGATGTCGTCGCCCACGGAGATCACCGGGGCGAGGCCGCTCTGCTCGACGGAGTTCTGGGCGGCGGTCGCCGGAGAGGCCGCGAGGGTGCCGATGACACCGGTGGTGAGGGCCGCGACACCGGCCGCCTGAGCGGCGGTGCGCTTGACCCGGCCGGGCTTGCGGTGCTTCCCGGTGGCGCACATGAACGCCATGGAGTGGCTGGTCCTTTCCTTCCCTCTCGCCTACCGGGTTAGCTGACGGGTTCGGAGCAGGAAGGTCTCCTACGGCTCCCCACGCGCAGGCGTGGGCGTCCGACTCACCCCAGGGGACGTGGGTCCCCGGCTCCCCTGGCTCACGCCGTACGGGGACTCGGCGATGACTGTCCGGTGCCGCGGTTGCGGCGCACTGCCTGACGAACAGCCCGGACGACGCTAGGCGGGCGCGCGTCCAATCCCCAAACGGATCCCGGACTTTGTAGCGCATCCCACAGGGCAGACAGGCAACCTCCGCACCAAAACGGGCATCTGGGGAAGAGAGTGGAACAACAGGGCCCTGACGGCCTGCCGGTCGTCAGGGCCCACGCGCGCGTGTGTTACTCGGCCGCCACCACGGTGACCTCGCCGATGCCGAGCGCCTCCACCGGCGCCTTGATCTGCGCGGCGTCACCGACGAGGACGGTCACCAGGCGGTCCACCGGGAAGGCGTTCACGACGGCCGCCGTGGCCTCCACCGTGCCCGTCGCGGCCAGCTGCTGGTACAGCGTCGCCTGGAAGTCGTCGGGCAGGTGCTGTTCGACCTGGTCGGCCAGCGTGCTCGCGACGGCCGCCGCCGTCTCGTACTTCAGCGGCGCCACCCCGACGAGGTTCTGCACCGCCACGTCCCGCTCGGCGTCGGTCAGGCCGTCCGCCGCGAGGGTGCGCAGCACCTTCCAGAGGTCCTCCAGCGCGGGACCGGTGTTCGGCGTGTCCACCGAGCCGCTGATGGCGAGCATCGAGGCGCCCGTGCCGTCCGGGGCGGAGCGCAGCACCTGGCCGAACGCCCGCACACCGTAGGTGTAACCCTTCTCCTCGCGCAGGACGCGGTCCAGGCGGGAGGTGAGGGTGCCGCCGAGGCAGTAGGTGCCGAGCACCTGGGCGGGCCACACGCGGTCGTGCCGGTCGGGGCCGACACGGCCGATGAGCAGCTGCGTCTGGACGGCGCCGGGCCGGTCCACGATGACCACGCGCCCGGTGTCGTCGGCGCTCACCGGCGGCACCGGGCGCGGCTGCCCCGGTGTACCCGTCCATGCGCCCAGGCTGTCGCCGAGCAGCGCGTCCAGGTCGATGCCGGCGAGGTCGCCCACCACGACCGCGGTGGCCGTCGCGGGGCGCACGTGGCGGTCGTAGAAGGCGCGTACGCCGGCGGCGTCGATCTTCTCGACCGTCTCCTCGGTGCCCTGGCGCGGGCGCGACATGCGCGAGGTCGCCGGGAACAGCTCCTTGGACAGTTCCTTGGCGGCCCGGCGGCTGGGGTTGGCCAGCTCGTGCGGGATCTCGTCCAGGCGGTTGCGGACGAGGCGCTCGACCTCGCTCTCGGCGAACGCGGGCGCGCGCAGGGCGTCGGCGAGCAGGCCGAGGCCCTTGGCGAGGCGGGAGGCGGGCACCTCCAGGCTGATGCGGACGCCCGAGTGGTCGGCGTGCGCGTCCAGGGTGGCGCCCGCGCGCTCCAGCTCGGCCGCGAACTCCTCGGCGGAGTGCTTGTCGGTGCCCTCGGAGAAGGCCCGCGCCATGATCGTGGCGACACCGTCCAGGCCGGCCGGCTCGGCGTCCAGGGGCGCGTCGAGCAGCACCTCGACGGCGACGACCTGCTGGCCGGGGCGGTGGCAGCGCAGCACCGTCAGGCCGTTGTCGAGCGCCGAACGCTCGGGGGCCGGGAACGCCCACGGCTTGGCCTCGCCCGGCTGCGGCTGGGGGTGGAAGTCCATGGTGGCGAGCTGCTCGGTCACTTGGCCGTCTCCTCGTTCTCGTTACCGGCCTCTACGGTCGCTTCCTGCTCCGGGTCCTCGGGCACCTCGGCGTCCGGGGCCTCCTGCGGGGCCTTGGGCTCGTAGACGAGGACCGCGCGGTTGTCGGGGCGCAGGCGGGCCTTGGCGACCTCCTGGACCTCCTCGGGGGTGATCTCCAGGACGCGCTGGACGGCGGTGAGGGCGAGCTGCGGGTCGCCGAACAGGACGGCGAACCGGCACAGTTCGTCCGCGCGGCCGGCGACCGTGCCGAGCCGGTCCAGCCACTCGCGCTCCAACTGCGCCTGGGCGCGCTCCATCTCCTCCGGCGTGGGGCCCTGCGCGGCGAACCGGGCCAGCTCCTCGTCGATGGCGGCCTCGATGACCGGCACCTCCACGTCACCGGAGGTCTTCACGTCCAGCCAGCCCATCGAGGGCGCGCCGGCGAGGCGCAGCAGGCCGAAGCCGGCCGTGACCGCCGTACGGTCGCGGCGCACCAGCCGGTTGTACAGGCGCGAGGACTCGCCGCCGCCGAGGACGGTCAGGGCGAGGTCGGCCGCGTCGCACGCGCGCGTGCCGTCGTGCGGGAGCCGGTAGGCGGCCATCAGGGCGCGCGCCGGGACCTCCTCGACGACGACCTCGCGCTTCTGCTCGCCGATGACCTCCGGCAGGGAGCCGTCGCGGGGGGCGGGCTTGCCGTCGTGCGCGGGGATCGAGCCGAAGTACTTCTCGATCCAGGCGAGGGTCTGCTCGGGGTCGATGTCGCCGACGACGGAGAGCACCGCGTTGTTCGGCGCGTAGTAGGTGCGGAAGAACCGGCGGGCGTCCTCAAGGGTGGCCGCGTCCAGGTCCGCCATGGAGCCGATCGGCGTGTGGTGGTAGGGGTGGCCCTCCGGGTACGACAGCGCGGTCAGCTTCTCGAAGGCGGTGCCGTAGGGGACGTTGTCGTAGCGCTGGCGGCGCTCGTTCTTCACGACGTCCCGCTGGTTCTCCATGGACTCGTCGTCCAGGGCGGCCAGCAAGGAGCCCATGCGGTCGGCCTCCAGCCAGAGCGCAAGCTCCAGCTGGTGGGCGGGCATGGTCTCGAAGTAGTTGGTGCGCTCGAAGCTGGTGGTGCCGTTCAGCGAGCCGCCGGCGCCCTGCACCAGCTCGAAGTGACCGTTTCCCTTGACCTGTGCCGAGCCCTGGAACATCAAGTGCTCGAATAGGTGAGCCAGGCCGGTACGCCCCTTGACTTCGTGCCGGGAGCCGACGTCGTACCAGAGGCAGACCGCCGCCACCGGGGTCAGGTGGTCCTCTGAGAGCACCACGCGCAGACCGTTGGCCAGGCGGTGCTCGGTCGCTGTCAGGCCCCCGGAGCCTGCCTCGGCTGTGGTCGTGTGACCCATGGGCATGTACGTCCCTTCGCGAGCGGAGGCGGTTGTGCACACCGCGGTTTTCCTGCCGTTCCTGCCACTGTATGCAAAGCGTGCGGGCCCTCGGCGAAGTTCCCGCCGGGCGTACGCCGACAGCGGACCGTACGGCCCGCGAAAAGGCCGTCCGCGGTGGCGGGCGAGGCCGGGGCGACCGGGTCGCGGCACGGGTTGTCAGTGCCACGGTCCACAATGGTCCGCGTCAGATCCTTCAAACGCTTCAGTAGCAAGGAGCCGGCACCGATGGCCCGCCGCAGCACGAAGACCCCGCCGCCCGACGATTCGTACGAGGAGAAGATCCTCGACATCGACGTCGTGGACGAGATGCGTGGCTCCTACCTCGAGTACGCCTACTCGGTCATCTACTCGCGCGCCCTGCCGGACGCCCGCGACGGCCTCAAGCCGGTGCACCGCCGGATCGTGTACCAGATGAACGAGATGGGCCTGCGCCCCGACCGCGGCTACGTGAAGTGCGCGCGCGTCGTCGGCGAGGTCATGGGCAAGCTGCACCCGCACGGCGACGCGTCGATCTACGACGCCCTGGTGCGCATGGCGCAGCCCTTCTCCATGCGCGTGCCGCTCGTCGACGGACACGGCAACTTCGGCTCGCTGGGCAACGACGACCCGCCGGCCGCCATGCGGTACACCGAGTGCCGGCAGGCCGAGGCGACCAGCCTGATGACCGAGTCGATCGACGAGGACACGGTCGACTTCGCGCCGAACTACGACGGCCAGGAGCAGGAGCCGGTGGCGCTGCCGGCCGCGTTCCCGAACCTGCTGGTCAACGGCTCCTCGGGCATCGCGGTCGGCATGGCGACGAACATGCCGCCGCACAACCTCGGCGAGGTGATCGCGGCCGCCCGCCACCTCATCCGGTATCCGAACGCGGACCTGGACGCGCTGATGAGGCACGTTCCGGGTCCGGACCTGCCCACCGGCGGCCGGATCGTCGGTCTGGACGGCATCCGGGACGCCTACGCGACGGGCCGCGGCACCTTCAAGATCCGCGCCACGGTGTCGGTGGAGCCGGTGACGGCCCGCCGCAAGGGCCTGGTCATCACCGAACTGCCCTTCACGGTCGGCCCCGAGAAGGTCATCGCGAAGATCAAGGACCTGGTCAACGCGAAGAAGATCCAGGGCATCGCCGACGTCAAGGACCTCACGGACCGCGAGCACGGCCTGCGCCTGGTCATCGAGATCAAGAACGGCTTCGTGCCGGAGGCGATCCTGGAGCAGCTGTACAAGCTGACCCCGATGGAGGAGTCCTTCGGCATCAACAACGTGGCGCTGGTGGACGGCCAGCCGCTCACGCTGGGCCTGAAGGAGCTGCTGGAGGTCTATCTCGACCACCGCTTCGACGTCGTCCGGCGGCGCAGCGAGTTCCGCCGCGGCAAGCGCCGCGACCGGCTGCACCTGGTCGAGGGCCTGCTGACCGCGCTGGTCGACATCGACGAGGTCATCCGGCTGATCCGCTCCAGTGACAACTCCGCGCAGGCCAAGGAGCGCTTGATGGGGCGCTTCGCGCTGAGCGAGGTGCAGACGCAGTACATCCTCGACACGCCGCTGCGCCGGCTCACCAAGTACGACCGCATCGAGCTGGAGGCGGAGAAGGAGAAGCTCACCGCCGAGATCGCGGAGCTGACCCGGATCCTGGACTCGGACGCGGAGCTGCGCAAGCTGGTCTCGGCCGAACTGGCAGCGGTGGCGAAGAAGTTCGGTACCGACCGGCGCACGGTCCTGCTGGAGTCCGCGGGCGCCCCGGTGGCCGCGGTGCCGCTGCAGGTGGCCGACGACCCGTGCCGGGTACTGATGTCCTCGACGGGCCTGCTGGCCCGTACGTCGACCGTCGAGCCGTTCCCGCAGGAGCCGGGCGCGAAGCGGGTCAAGCACGACGTGATCGTCTCGGCGGTCCCGGCGACCGCGCGCGGTGAGGTGGGCGCGGTGACCTCGGCGGGCCGCCTGCTGCGGATCAACGTGGTCGACCTGCCCCAGCTGCCGGAGACGGCGACGGCCCCGAACCTCGCCGGTGGTGCGCCGCTCGCGGAGTTCGTCTCCCTGGAGGGCGACGAGACGGTGGTCTGCCTGACCACGCTGGACGAGTCGTCCCCGGGCCTCGCGCTCGGCACCGAGCAGGGCGTCGTCAAGCGCGTGGTGCCCGAATACCCTTCCAACAAGGACGAGTTGGAGGTCATCACCCTCAAGGAGGGCGACCGGATCGTCGGGGCGGTGGAGCTGCGCACCGGCGAGGAGGACCTGGTCTTCATCACCGACGACGCGCAGCTGCTGCGCTTCCAGGCCTCCGTGGTGCGTCCGCAGGGCCGCCCGGCGGGCGGTATGGCGGGCATCAAGCTCACCGAGGGCGCGAAGGTGATCTCCTTCACGGCGGTCGACCCGGCCGCCGACGCGGTGGTCTTCACGGTGGCGGGCTCGCGCGGCACGCTGGACGACTCGGTGCAGACGACGGCCAAGCTGACCCCGTTCGACCAGTACCCGCGCAAGGGCCGGGCCACGGGCGGCGTGCGCTGCCAGCGGTTCCTGAAGGGCGAGGACTGCCTGTCGCTGGCCTGGGCGGGCCCGGCTCCCGCGCGCGCGGCGCAGAAGACCGGCAGCCCGGCCGACCTGCCGGAGCTGGACCCGCGCCGCGACGGCTCGGGCACGTCGCTGCCGAAGACGGTCGCGGTGGTCGCGGGGCCGGTGTTCTAGTACGTGCGGGCGTCGGGTTCTTCCTCGGTGCCCTGGACGTAGCGCAGGACGCCCCACATGCCGTGCTCGTCGGCGTGCGGGGCGTCGCTCGCGCACCCGTGCAGTTCCTTGTCGAGGGCTTCGCTGTCGATGCCGGAGCCGATCAGCACGAGCTGGGTGCGGCGGGCGTCGCCGGCCGGCCAGGGCTCGGGGTAGAAGCGCAGGAACCGGCCGACGGAATGCACGGCGTAGCGGTTGAGCACGTCGTTCGCTCCGAAGTCGACGTACCCCTTGATCCGGTACAGCCCGTCGGGACGGCTGTCCAGGAACCGCATGAGCCGACGCGGGTCCATCGGCGTGCCGGAGGCGAAGGACAGGCTGTCGTAGCCGGTGTGCAGGTGCCCGGTGTGTGGGTCGTCGGTGTGCTGGTGCAGGTCGTCGAAGGAGAGCTGTCCGATGCGCTCCTCACTCGGCCTGCAGTCGAAGAGGAATTCCGGGTCGACGCGGCCGTAGGTGGCCGGGACGACGGCGGCGCGGTCGGTGAGGGACCGCACGAGGCCGAGCACTCGCTCACCGTCCGGGGCCCGGTCGAGCTTGTTGACGACCACGAGGTCGGCGAGGGTCAGGTGCCGGTCGATCCCGGGGTGCCGGGCCCGGGTGTCGTGGAACTCGGCGGCGTCCACGACCTCGACGAGACCGCCGTAGACGATGCCGGGGTGCTCGCTGGCCAGCACCATCCGCACGAGTTCCTGTGGCTCGGCGAGCCCGCTGGCCTCGATGACGATCACGTCGACGCCGGTGCCGGGGGCGGCGAGCCGGTCGAGGTAGACGTCGAGTTCGCTCGCGTCGACGGCGCAGCACAGGCAGCCGTTGCCGAGCGAGACGGTCGAGTCACCGAGGGCACCGGCGACGGCCATCGCGTCGATCTCGATGGCTCCGAAGTCGTTGACGATGGCCCCGATCCGGCTGCCGCCGCTGCGGTGCAGCAGATGGTTGAGGAGTGTGGTCTTTCCCGAGCCGAGGAATCCGGCGAGTACGACGACGGGGATCTGCTGGGGGGTACTGCTGTTGCCCAACGGGCGCCCTCTCTCCTGGGGACCGGCTGCCGGACCAGGATAAGAGCGGCGCCCCGGGGCCGGGCTCACGGCTGGGCGGGCACCGCCACCGGGGGCTCGGGTCCGACATAGCGGGCGACGGGGCGGATGATCTTCGGATCGGCCGCCTGTTCCAGGACGTTGGCGCTCCAGCCCACCACGCGGGCGGCGGCGAAGGTGGGGGTGAACATCTCGCGGGGCAGGCCGCACAGTTCCATGACCACCCCGGCGTAGAACTCGACGTTGGTGTGGAGTTCACGGCCCGGCTTGAGCTCGGCGAGGATCGCCTCGACCTTCCGCTCGACCTCCACCGCGAACGCCACGCGCGGTCCACCGAAGCTCTGGGCGATCTCCCGCAGCATCCGTGAACGGGGGTCCTCGGTGCGGTAGACGGCGTGTCCGAACCCCATGATGCGGTCGCCCCTCAGCACCCGCTCCCGGATCCAGGAGTCGATCCGGTCCGGGGTGCCGATGGCGTCCAGGGTGTCCAGGGCCCGGCTGGGCGCGCCGCCGTGCAGCGGTCCGGACAGGGCGCCCACGGCTCCGGTCAGGCAGGCGACGACGTCCGCTCCCGTGGAGGCGATGACGCGCGCGGTGAAGGTGGACGCATTGAATCCGTGATCAATGGTGGAGATCAGGTATTGCTCGACCGCACGGGCCCGCCGCGGCTCCGGTTCCTCGCCGGTGAGCATGTACAGGTAGTTGGCCGCGTACGTGAGGTCCTCGCGCGGCTCGACCGGGTCGAGGCCCTGCCCGAGCCGGTACAGCGCGGTGAGCAGTGTGGGTACGGCGGAGCAGGCGGCCAGGGTGTCGGCGCGGCGCCGACCGGCGTCGATGTCGTACACCGGCCGCATGCCCTGTGCCGCGCCCAGCAGCGACAGGGCCGTGCGCAGCCCGGACAGGGGGCCGGAGACGCGGCTCGCGGCGGCGATCGCGGGTAGCGCGGCGCGGACTCCTCCCGGCAGCCGGCGCAGCGCGGCGGTCTCGGCCGCGAAGGCCGCCCGGCGCTCCGCGTCCGGGAGGGTGCCGTGGACCAGGAGGTGCCAGACGTCCTCGAAGCCGCGGGTCCGCGCGAGTTCGACGGCCGAGTACTGGCGGTAGTGGTAGAAGCCCTGCCGTCCCCGGACGTCACCGATCTCGGTTTCGGTGACGACGACGCCCGCGAGGCCACGCGGGGCGTCGATGAGCGGGGCTGGGGTCCTGTTGATGGACATGCTTACCTCCCTGGACTTGATCCGACTGTCCATGCTTGACTTCTTTGGTGTCAATATTGATTCGATCAATATTTCCCTATCAAGGTGTGCAGAGACCGCTACGGTGATCCTCATGCGCGATCACGAACCCCTTCCCGGCCGCTCCGGGCGAAGGCTGACCACCAAGGAGACCGCCGAACTGCTCGGCGTGAAGCCCGAGACGGTCTACGCGTACGTGAGCCGCGGTCTGCTCAGCAGCAGACGCGAGCCCGGAGGCCGGGCGAGCACCTTCGAGGCGAAGGAGGTCGAGGCCCTCGCGCGGCGCAACCGGCGCGAGGCGGCCGGCACTCCGGGCTCCGGCGGCGACCTGTCGGTGCGCACCCGCATCACGCTGATCGAGCAGGACCGGTATTTCTTCCGTGGCGTCGACGCGGCCGAACTGGCCACCCGCCACTCCTACGAGGAGGTCGCGGAGTGGCTGTGGACGGGCCGGCCGGCCCCAGGGGTCACGTTCTCCGCTCCCGCCGCCACGGTCGAGACGGCCCGCCGCGCGGTCAACGCCCTGTCCGAGCACGCCGCCCCCACCGACCGGCTCCGGGTGGCGGCGATCGCGGCGGCGGCCGAGGACCCGCTGCGCTTCGACCTGTCCGAGGACGCCGTGCTGAACACCGCGCGGATCCTCATTCCGACGCTCGTCGCCGCGCTGCCACCAGCCCTGCACGACCGCAGGGACGATGGCCCGCTGGCCCGCCGCCTGTGGAGCCGGCTGACCGGGCGGCCCGCCGACGAGGCCTCCCTGCGCGTCCTGGACACCGCGCTCGCGCTGCTCGCCGACCACGACCTGGCCGCCTCCACGCTCGCGGTCCGGGTCGCCGCCTCCGCCCGCGCGCACGTCTACGCGGCCGTCTCGGCCGGGCTCGGCGTCCTGGAGGGCCCGCTGCACGGCGCCGCGAGCGGCGGAGCCCACCGCATACTGCTCGACGTCCTCGACCAGGGCACGGCGGTCCCGGTGATCGCCGACGAACTACGCGCGGGCCGCCGCGTCCCCGGGCTCGGCCACCGGCTGTACCGCGGCGAGGATCCCCGCGCGCGTGTGCTTTTCAGCCTGCTGGAGCAGGTACCGCGCGCGGAGTCCGCACTGCTCGCGGCCCGGGACATCGTCGCGACGACCGCCCGGCACGCCCCGCTGCACGCCAACGTCGACCTGGCCCTGGCGGTGTTCACGGCGTCCAGCGGCATGCCTGCCACGGCCGGCGAGACCATCTTCGCCGTCGCCCGGACGGCGGGCTGGATCGCGCACGCGCTGGAGGAGTACGGCGAACGCCCGCTGCGCATGCGCCCCGTCGGTCACTACGTCGGGCCGCGCCCCCCGAGGCCCCTGCCGGACCAGGCCGAGCAGTCTCTGCCGGAGTAGGCGCGCCACCCTGCCGGGTCGGCCGCCGGCCCTTGCCGGGGCAGGCCCCCAGCTCCTTCCGGAGCAGACCTGCTGCTCCTGCCGGGGCGGGACACGACGGCGGCCGGAGCGCCCCACACGGAGTCAGGTTAGGCTCACCTCTGTGAGTAGGTGCGCGACCGTGTCCCGGAGCCTCGACGAGCCCGTTTCCGGTACGGCGGCCACGGCGACGACGTGGCTGCTGCTGGAGCAGCCCGGCCCGTGGGGAGCCAAGGCGCTCACTTCGAGCCACCTGGACCCACGGCTGGGCCGGGCACTGCAACAGGCGGCCGAGGGAACGGGCGTCCGCGTGGCCCTCATCCGGCGCCCCGGCCGCCACGCCGACTGCGGCACGCCGGCCCAGCGGCAGGTGTACGCAGCCCACACCGTTCCGGGAAACGTGTGGCTGCACAGCGCCACCGTGCGCGATCCGGGCCGGCTGCTCGGCCTCGACTTCGCCGCCCTCGGCACGGGCGACCACGGCTCCTTCGGTGCCGCGCTCGGCGGACGACCGCACCGGGGCGACCCGCTCGCGCTGGTGTGCACCAACGGCAAACGCGACCGCTGCTGCGCCCTGCTGGGCCGTCCCCTCGCCGGTGAACTGGCCGCCTCTGGAGTGCACGGCGTCTGGGAGGTCACCCATCTGGGTGGACATCGCTTCTCGCCGACGGTCCTCGTCCTGCCGTACGGCTACGCCTACGGCCGCGCCGAGGCGCACACCGTCAAGGAGGCCCTGCACGGCGTGCAGGAGGGCCGCGTGGTGGTCGAGGGCTGCCGGGGGTGCTCCGCCTGGGAACGGCCCGGCCAGGCGGCCGAACTGGCCGTCCGGACCGCGACGGGAGAGGACCGCGCGGGCGTGTTGAGCGTCGTGAGGACCGACGGCGGGACCTCGCGCTGGGACGTCACCGTCGCGCACGCCGACGGGCGGCGGTGGCGGGTCGGTGTGGCCCAGGGGGCGTCGCTGCCGCCGCGCGCGGAGAGCTGCGGCGCGGAGGTGCTCGGCACACCCGCGCGGATGGACGTGCGGACGGTGGTGGAGCTGCGGCCGGCACCGGCGCGCTGAATCGTCTCTTCCGGGGATCTCCCCTCAGGAGATCTCCCAAGAATCGGTCAAGAGATCCCCACCACATCCTCTGGGGCGTGTCGGGCCTTCCCGCGTAACGTCGTGCCATGAGCCCCACTGCCCCCGCACGCCGTCTGCGCCTGGGTCTGCCGCGACGGGTGTTCTCCCAGGTGCTGCTCATGCAGGTGGCGATCGCGGCGGGAGTGGCGGTGCTCGCGACCGGGCTGTTCCTGGCGCCGCTGAGCAAGCAGCTCGACCAGGAGGCGATGCGCCGCGCGCTGGCCATCGCCCAGACCACGGCCCAGGACCCGCAGATCGCCGAGGGCGTGCGCGACACGGCGCCGGCCCCCGACGGCCCGGTGCAGAAGGAGGCCGAGCGGATCCGCGAGGCCACGCACGCCGAGTACATCGTGGTGATGGACCGCCGGGGCGTGCGCTGGTCGCACACCACCCCGGCGGAGATCGGCGCGCACGTCTCGACCGACCCCCGCGCGGCCCTGGCCGGCAAGCAGGTCATGGAGATCGACGACGGCACGCTGGGCCGCTCGGCCCGCGGCAAGGTGCCGTTGTACGACGCCGACCACCGGGTCGTCGGCGCCGTCTCGGTCGGCATCGCCTACGACAGCGTGCGGGCGCGGCTGATCAGCGCGATCCCGGGGCTGTTCGCGTACGCCGGCGGCGCTCTCGCGGTGGGCGCGCTGGCCGCCTGGCTGATCTCCCGCCGGGTCCAGCGGCAGACCCGCGACCTGGCCTTCTCCGACATCTCGGCGCTGCTCGCGGAGCGCGAGGCGATGCTGCACGGCATCCGGGAGGGCGTGGTCGCCCTCGACCACGGCGGCCGCGTCCGCCTGTTCAACGACGAGGCGCGGCGGCTGCTGGGCATCGGCGACGAGGCGATCGGCCGAACGCCCGACGAGGCGCTCGGCGAGGGCCGTACGACCGACGTCCTGGCCGGCCGGGTCACCGGCACCGACCTGCTCACCGTGCGCGGCCAGCGCGTGCTGGTCGCCAACCGCATGCCGACCGGCGACGGCGGCGCCGTGGCCACCCTGCGCGACCGCACCGAACTGGAGCGGCTGGGCCGGGAACTGGACTCCACGCGCGGGCTGATCGACGCCCTGCGCGCCCAGGACCACGAGCACGCCAACCGCATGCACACCCTGCTCGGGTTCCTGGAGCTGGAAATGTACGACGACGCCGTGGAGTTCGTCGGCGAGGTGGTCGGCGACCACCGGGTCACCGCCGAGCAGGTCACGGAGAAGATCCAGGACCCGCTCCTGGCGGCGCTGCTCGTCGGCAAGGCGACCGTGGCGGCCGAGCGCGGTGTCGCCCTGTGGGTGGCGGAACGCACCCGGCTGCCGGACCGGCTGATCGATCCCCGGGGTCTGGTCACGGTCGTCGGCAACCTGGTCGACAACGCCTTGGACGCCGTCGCGGGCACGCTCCACGCGCGCGTGGAGGTCGAGTTGCGCACCGAGGGCCCAACGGTCGTCCTCCGGGTGCGCGACACCGGTCCCGGGATCCCCGCGGATCAGCGGGATCTGATCTTCACCGAGGGCTGGTCCACCAAGGAGCCGCCCGCGCACGGCAAGCGGGGCATCGGGCTCTCGCTGGTGCGCCGGCTGGCCGAACGCCAGGGCGGCAGCGCGACGGTGGGCCCCGCGGACGGCGGCGGCGCCGAGTTCACGGTGATCCTGCCCGAAGCGCTCACCGAGCCGGAACTGGAACTGGAACCGGCCCGCGCGGATCCGGCGCGGCCGGCTCCGGAACACCTCCCACCGCTGCCGAGGAGATGACGCGATGATCGAGGTCCTGGTCGTGGATGACGACACGCGCGTCGCCCGGGTCAACGCCGCCTACGTGGCGAAGGTCCCGGGCTTCCGCGTGGCCGGCGAGGCGCACAGCGCGGCCGAGGCGCTGCGCCAGGTGGAGACGCTGCCCCGGCTGGACCTGGTCCTGATGGACCACTACCTGCCGGACGACACCGGGCTCGCGGTCGTCCGGGAGCTGCGCCGGCGCGGCCACCAGACGGACGTGATCATGGTGACGGCGGCGCGGGACGTGTCGACCGTGCAGGCGGCCATGCGGCACGGCGCGCTGCAGTACCTGGTGAAGCCGTTCGCCTTCGCCGGGCTGCGGAGCAAGCTGGAGGCGTACGCCGAGCTGCGGCGCACCCTGGACGGCGGCGGGGAGGCCGAACAGGCGGAGGTGGACCGCATCTTCGGAGCCCTGTCCGTGCCGTCGGAGCCCGGCCTGCCCAAAGGCCACTCCCCCACGACGGCCGAACTGGTGCGCCAGGCACTGATCAACGCCGGCGACCCGCTGTCCGCACCGGAGATCGCCGAGCGGACGGGCGTGAGCCGGCAGACCGCACAGCGCTATCTGAAACTGCTGGAGCGGACGGGACGGGCCCGCCTCACTCTCAAGTACGGCGACGCGGGCCGCCCGGAACACCGTTACGTGTGGGCGACCCGCGGCTGAACGGGCGTCCTCGGCACGCTACTTGACGGCCTTGACGAACTCGGTCGTGTATGTCTTGCTCAGGTCGACCTTGGCGTGCTTGATGTTGGGGTTGAACGACTTGAGAACCTTCTCGACGGTCTCGGGACCGCCCTCGGGCATCACGCCGTCCTTGGTGAACATCGGCAGGGTGCTCTTGATGGCCTGTGCGTAGAGCGCCTTGTTGCCCTGGGAGTAGTCGGCGGGCATCTTGGCGGCGATCTCGTCGGCGCTGTGGGTGGACATCCACGTCAACGTCTTGACGAAGGCATTGACCAACTTCTGGACGGTGTCCTTGTGTCCATTCACCCAGTCCGTCTGCATGTACAGACTTGACGACGGGTACGGCCCGCCCAGCGCCTCCTGCGACCCCTCGGGGGTGCGCATGTCGAGCAGGATCTTGCCCGCCTTCTTGTCCAGGATCGTCGCGACGGTCGGGTCGGTGGTCATTCCGCCGTCGATCGCACCCTTCTGCAGGGCCGCGATGAAGGTCGGGCCGGCTCCCACGGCGACCGAGCTGAACTCGCTGACGTTCACGCCGTTCTTGACCGCCAGGTACTTGGTGAGGAAGTCGGTGGAGGACCCGAGCCCGGTCACGCCCAGCTTGCGGCCCTTGAAGTCCTTGGGCGAAATGACGCTCCCCGCCGCCTTGTTGGAGACGACCTCGACCTCGCCGGGGGCGTGCGAGAACTGCACGACCGACTCCACCGACTTGCCCTTCACCTGCAGGTCGAGGGTGTGGTCGTAGAAGCCGACGGCACCCTGCACCTGGCCGGAGACGAGCGCGGTCTCGGCCTGGACCCCGGCGGGCTCGCTGAGGAGTTGGACGTTCAAACCCTCCGCCTGGAAGTAGCCGAGGCGCTGGGTGAGCATCGCGGGCAGGTAGATGACCTTGTCCAGGCCGCCGACCATGATCTTGACCGACTCGCCCTTACCGGCGCCCCCGCCGCTGCCGGCGTCGGCTGTGGAACCGGCCGCGTCATTGGCGCAGGCGGTGAGCGAGGAGAGGGCGAGCAGTCCGGCGGCGGCCAGGGAGGCGTATCTGGGGGTCTTGCGCATGGTGGTGTCACGTCCTTGTGAGAAGGCGGTGCGGGCAAGGCGTGGGGGTGGTCCGGGGAAGGCCGTCAGGTATCGGAACCGGTGGGCTTCCAGCGGAAGATGCGGCGCTCGGCGAAGGTCAGCAGTCCCTCGGCGACGAGGGCGACGACCGCGAGGATCACCATGGCGGCATAGACGCCGGCCGCGTTGAAGGTGTTCTGTGACTGCGAGACGAGCAGGCCGATGCCCTTGGTGGCACCGATGTACTCGCCGACGATGGCGCCGATCAGCGCGAAGCCGAAGCTGACGTGCAGGCTGGTGAAGATCCAGGACGTTGCCGACGGGATGACCACCTGGAGGGTCACCCTGCGGTCGCCGGCGCCGAGGATGCGGGCGTTGGCCACCAGGTTGCGGTCCACTTCCCGCGCGCCCTGGAAGGCGTTGAAGAACACGGGGAAGAAGACCAGCACGACGGCGGAGGCGACCTTGGAGGAGGGCCCGAGGCCGAACCAGATCAGGAAGATGGGGGCGAGGACGATCCTGGGTATCGAGTTGAGCACCTTGATGTATGGACCAAGCACCTCGGCAAGCAATCTGATCCGCCCGAGCGCAATACCGAGCAGCACACCGGCGACCACACCGATGACCCAGCCGAGCAGCGCCTCGTAGAGCGTGTACCAGATCTGCTCGCCCAGGGAGCCGAGCGCGGTGCCGTGCGTCACCCAGGTCCAGATCTGGTCCCAGATCCTGGAGGGCATCGAGAAGTTGAACGGATCGATGACCTTGGCCCGGGACAGCCCCTCCCACAGGCCGAGGACGGCGACCAGCAGCACCACGCGCATGGCGCTGACGAATACCTTGCGGCGGCGGGCGGCCTGGGCGCGGGTCTGCGCGCGGTCGGGGACCTTGGCGGTCTCGACGGCCGGTGTGCTGAGAACCTCAGGCGACACGGGTGGCACCCCTCTCGCGGGTGATGCGGACCTCTTCGCCGAGCGACTCCCAGATCTCGCGGTAGATCTCGATGAACCGCGGCTCCAGACGCACCGTTTCGACCTTGCGCGGTCGCGGCAGGTCGATGTCGAAGACCTGCTTCACCGTCGCGGGTCCGGCGGTCATCACGACGACCCGGTCGGCGAGCGCGATGGACTCCTCCAGGTCGTGGGTGACGAAGACGACGGAGGCACCCGTGCCTTCCCACAGCTCCAGCAACTCGTCCGACATCAGCGCCCTGGTCTGGACGTCGAGCGCGGAGAACGGCTCGTCCATCAGCAGGATCTCGGGGTCGTTGACGAAGGTGGCTGCGAGGGCGACGCGCTTGCGCTGACCGCCGGAGAGCTGGTGCGGGTAGCGATCCTCGAAGCCCGCCAGTCCCACCCGGGCCAGCCAGTCCCTCGCCTTCTCCTTCGCCTCGGCCTTCGACAGGCCACGGAAGCGCGGGCCCGCCATGACGTTGGACAGGACCGTACGCCAGGGGAAGGTGGCGTCCTGCTGGAAGACGAAGCCGACCTTGTCGCCGACGCCGTGGACGGGCTCCCCCGCCACCAGCACCTCACCCTCGCTGGGCTCCTCCAACCCGCTGACCAGCGTCAGCGTGGTGGACTTGCCGCAGCCGGTCGGCCCTACGACGGCCACGAACTCCCCGCGTCCCACGGTGAGGTCCAGGCCGCGCACGGCCGTGTGCAGTCCCCCGGACGGGGTTCTGAAGGTCTTGCTCGCGCCCCGCAGCTCGATGGCGGGGCTGGTGTCTGCGCTCATGGCCCGGGACGGTAGGTGTGTCTCCGGCCACCGCAGGAGTCTTGTGGGCACAAGCCGTTCTTTTGCTCGCAAGAGCCTGTTGTGCTCATTTTGCTCGCGCTACAACTGCGGAGCCGAACACGGGTTTGACGCCCGGTCGGCCTTGAAGGAGAGGCCTGATGATTGACGTCCTGGTCGTGGACGACGACTTCCGCGTTGCTGAGATAAACGCCAAGTACGTGGGAAAGGTTCCCGGGTTCCGGGTGGCCGCTCGCGCGCACAGCGCCGCCCAGGCCTTGGCCACCGTCGAGCGCGGCAGCGTCGACCTGGTCCTGCTCGACCACTACCTTCCGGACCGGACCGGCCTCGACCTCGTCCACCGCATGCGGGAGGAGGGCCACGGCTCCGATGTCATCATGATCACGGCGGCCAGCGAGGTGACGACCGTCCAGCAGGCGATGCGCCTGGGCGCCCTGCACTACCTGGTCAAACCCTTCACCTTCGCCGCTCTGCGCGCCCGTCTCGAGTCGTATGCGGCCCTGCGCCGCACCGTGGACCGGGTCGGCGGTCACGGCCTGACCCGTCAGGAACAGGTCGACCGGATCTTCGGGGCGCTGCGCACGTCTCCCGCACCGCCCGCGCCCGGCCTGCCGAGCGGGCACTCGGAGCCCACCACCGACCTGATCTGCGGCGTCCTGCACCGCGCCGACCAGCCGCTGTCGGCCCACGAGGTGGCCACCAGGACCGGCCTGAGCCGCTCCACGGCCCAGCGTTACCTCCGCCACCTGGAACAGGCCGGCCGGCTGCGGCTCACCCTGAAGTACGGCGACACCGGCCGTCCGGAGCACCGGTACGCCTGGGTGGCCCCGTAGCGGCCCCCGTCGTGACACTAGTGCTGCATTCCTCTTTAGCTGGGTATATGTCCTGGTGGCGGGGTAGTTGTGGGTGCTCGGGGGCGGGTACTGGGCGTCGGTTTTATGGGCACGACCGGAGCGTGATGAGGACGAGCGGGCTGTCGTTCGTCGGCTGGCGCGGGCGCGGAAGGCACCGCGGGATGCGGTGATGCGAGCCCGGATGATCGAGCTGAGCTGGTCGGGGCTGCGGGTGCCGGCGATCGCCGTGGAGCTGGACTGCAGCCAGAAAACGGTTCGCTGCTGGCTGCACCGCTTCAACCGATCGGGCCTGCAGGGGACTGGATGATCTGGGCGGGCAGGGCCGCAAACGACGGATCACCGAGCAGGAGCGATCCCGGATCATTTCCCTGGTCAAGACCGTGCCGCCGGGGCGGCTGCGGTGGGAACCTGTCGGGGAACTGTGGGCCTTCGACGAGTCAGGGCCGTCCGAGTGGACGCTGGATTCTCTGGCCGCGGCGGCGCGGGCCGAAGGGATTGAGGTGGGCCGCTCGCAGGTGCGCCGCATCCTGCTCGCCGAGGGCGTGCACTGGCGCCGCACCCGGTCCTGGATGCGGTCGAAGGACCCGGACTTCGTCCCAAAAGGACAAGGATCACCGGCCTCTACACCCACCCGCCCGACGACGCGATGGTGATCTGCGCCGACGAGCTGGGGCCGGTGATCCCCCGGACCTTCCCGCCTGCACCCGCCTGGTCACCCGACGGGCACCGGATCAAATCCGAGCTCGACTACAGCCGCGGCCCGGAGAAGACCTGGTCTACGGAGCCTTACGGGTCCGGGACGGCCAGCAGATCACCATGACCGCTTCCTCCCGCAACAGCGTGTTCTACCAGCGATTTCTACAACAGGTCGAGGACGCCAACCCGACCGGGGAGATCTGGATCGTCACCGACAACCTGTCCAGCCACAACAGCCTGTCCACCCGGATCTGGCTCGAGGACCATCCCCGCATCCGCCACGCCTTCATCCCCGTCGGCGCGTGCTGGCTCAACCTGCAGGAAGGCTGGTGGCGCATCTTCCGCAAGACCGCCCTCGCCGGTCGGTCATTCGCCACCCCCGACGACGTCGCCCAGGCCACGACCCTCGCAACCGACCAGCTCAACTCCCGTGCCCGTCCCTGGATCTGGGGTCGAACCGCACCACCAACCCGCTCTCTACGACGCCGATATGTGTACCTTCTTTGAGGAATGCAGCACTAGACGGCGCCCGCGCCGGTCAGTGACCGCACCTCCGTCTCGGCGTACTTGCCCTCGTCCGCGATCTCGTCGGAGGTGACGGTGCCCAGCCAACCGGCCACGAAGCCGAGCGGGATGGAGACGATGCCCGGGTTCTGCAGCGGGAAGTACTGGAAGTCGACGCTCGGGAAGAGCGAGTCCGGGCTGCCGGAGACCACCGGGGACAGCAGCACGAGCCCGAGCGCCGGAATCAGCCCGCCGTACACGGCCCACACCGCGCCGCGGGTGGTGAAGCCACGCCAGAACAAGGCGTAGAGCAGCACGGGCAGGTTCGCCGACGCGGCGACCGCGAAGGCGAGGCCGACGAGGTAGGCGACATTGAGGTCGCGGGCCAGCAGGCCGAGCGCGATCGCCGCGACGCCGATGCCGAGCGCCGCGAAGCGTGCCACCGCGACTTCGCCCCGCGGCTCGCGGCGCGCCCGGCGCAGTGATGCGTACAGGTCGTGCGCCACGGACGCCGACGAGGCGAGAGTGAGGCCGGCGACCACGGCGAGGATCGTGGCGAAGGCGACGGCGGCGACGACCGCGAACAGAACCGTTCCGCCGGTGGAGCCCGCGCCGCCGCCCAGGTCGAGGGCGAGCAACGGCACCGCCGTGTTCCCGGCCGGGTTCGAACGGCGCACCGCGTCCGTCCCGACCACCGCGGCCGCCCCCAGACCGAGCACGATCGTCATCAGGTAGAAGCCGCCGATCAGGCCGATGGACCACACGGCGGAGCGACGGGCGGCGGGCGCGGTGGGCACCGTGTAGAAGCGGGACAGGATGTGCGGCAGCCCCGCCGTGCCCAGTACCAGGGCGAGGCCCAGGCTGATGAAGTCGAGACGGGCCGTCCAACTCCCGCCGTACTTCAGGCCCGGCGCCAGGTACGCCCGGCCGTGACCGCTGCGTTCCGCCGCCGTGAGCAGCAATCGGTCGACGTCGCCGTGGAAGCGCAGCATGACGAGCACGGTCAGCGCGACCGTCCCGCTCAGTAGCAGCACCGCCTTCACGATCTGGATCCACGTGGTGGCCCGCATCCCGCCCAACGCCACATAGACCACCATGAGCGCGCCGACCCCGACGACCGTCCAGGCCTGGGCCGCCCCGCCCGTCCGCCCCAGCAGCAGCGCCACCAGACTGCTCGCCCCGACCATCTGCGCCACCAGGTACAGAACGGACACCGTGACCGAGGACGTGCCCACGGCGATCCGCACCGGCCGCTCACTCATCCGCGCGGCCACCACGTCGGCCAGCGTGAACCGCCCGCAGTTGCGCACCAGTTCCGCCACCAGGAACAGCACCACCAGCCACGCCACCAGAAAACCCACCACGTACAGCAGCCCGTCGTACCCGTAGAGCGCGATGAGCCCGGTGACCCCGAGGAAAGAGGCCGCCGACATGTAGTCGCCCGCGATGGCGAAACCATTTTCCATCGGGGAGAACAGCCGCCCGCCCGCGTAGAACTCCTCCGCCGAACCGCGCCGCCGACGGCTCACCCACGTCGTGATCCCCAGGGTGACGGCCACGAAAGCGCTGAACAGCAGCAGCGCCAGAGTCTGATGATCACCGGTCACGAGGCGCCTCCCCGCGCGTCGCGGGTCAGCTCCTGGGTGTCCCAGCGCAGCTCCAGCGCCGCCCGGTCCCGTCGCAGCCGCGCATGCCGGGCGTAGGCCCAGGTGAGCAGGAACGTGGTGAGGAACTGTCCGAGCCCGGCCAGCATCCCCACGTTCACGGCCCCGGCCACGGGCCGCGCCATGAGTCCCGGCGCGGTCGTGGCGGCGACCACATACCCCCCGTACCAGACCAGGAACGCGAAGACTCCCGGCACGACGAACCGCCGGTACCTGCTGCGCACCTCCTGGAAGGCCGCACTGCGCTGCACCTCCACGTATACGTCGCGGACATGCACCGCCGGCCCGCGCCGCTCGCCGCGAGCGGACGGTACCCCCGGCGCCGGCCTGCCCGCGCCGTCCAGCGCGGACCAGCCGGAGGCCAGCCCGTCGTACCAGGGGTCCTCGTACGTCATGTCACGCGAGGGCACCCGGTGATCTTGCTGGTTCCCGGACGAACTCTCGGGGCCCTCCCCGGCTCCGCGGGCACGGCCGTTGCTTGACTGCATGCCCCAGGATGAGCAGACCGGGAAGACCTCTGGCTCTTCTTCACCCGGCTCTTCACCCCATCAGGTGACTCACTGCGTGGGCGGCCTCACCAGGCCCTTGCTGTAGGCATAACGCACCGCCTGCGCCCGGTCCTTCATGCCCGTCTTGGCGAAGAGATTGTTGATGTGTGTCTTCACCGTCGCCGTCGACACATGCAGCTTGCGGGCGATCTCCTGATTGCTGAGCCCGTCGGCGATCAGCAACAGGACCTCGGTCTCGCGCGCGGTCAACCCGTCGGGCGCGGCCTCGGCTGCGGCGGGCGGGACGGGCTCGGGCTGCGACAGCCGCTCCAGCAGCCTGCGCTGGACGCTCGGCGACAGCCCCGCGTCCCCCGACAGCACGCTCTCCACGGCCCGGACGATCTCGTCGCCGCCGGCGTCCTTGGTCAGATAGCCACGGGCACCGGCCCGCAGCGCGGGGAACAGCGACTCGTCGTCCGCGTACGTGGTGAGCACCACCACCTGGGTCCGGGGATACTGGGACCGGATCCGCCGGGTGGCCTCCACTCCGTCGCAGCGGGGCATCCTGAGGTCCATCAGAACGACGTCCGGGTCGAGTTCCGCGACCAGTCGGACCGCCTCCTCACCATCCCCCGCCGCACCGACGACCTCCACGCCGGGCAGCAGCCCGAGCAGCATCACGATGCCTTCCCGGACAACGGTCTGGTCATCGGCGACCACCACCCGCGCAGGCTTCTTCTCCCCCTCCACCTCGGTCATACCGGCACCTTCAACGTCACCACGAACCCCTCCTCGTCCGGCCCCGCGTCCAGCGAGCCGCCCAGCAGCTCGGCCCGCTCGCGCATACCCAGCAGACCGTACCCGCCCCCGGACGCCGTCAGTTCGCCCGGCAGCCCGCCCGAGTCCCGTACGCTCAGCGTCACTTCGTGGTCGCCGTAGTCGAGTCGCAGCCGCACCTTGGCACCCTGGGCGTGCTTGCGAATGTTCGTGAGCGCCTCCTGCGCGACCCGGCGCACGGCCTGGGAGGCCTCGGCCGACAGGGGCCTGCGCTCACCCGTGACAGTGACCTCCGCGCCGACGGTTCCGCTGACAAGTTCGCTCAGGAACTCCTCCAGCGGGGTCAGTTCGCCCCGCAGCGCGGACAGTGCCTGCCGGGTCTCCGCGAGGCCGTCGCGGGCCATGCCGCGTGCGGCCACCACCCGTTCCAGGATCCGCTCGCGGTCGGCGCCGTTCTCGATCAGCAGGCGTGCGGCCTCCAAGTGCACGAGCTGAGCCGAGAGGCTGTGCGCCAGCACGTCATGGATCTCGCGCGCGATCCTGGCACGCTCCGCCAGCGCCGCGGACTCGGCCTCGGCGGCCCGGGCGGCCCGCTCCTGGGCGAGCAGCCGCTGAGCGCCGCCGCGGGCTTCCGCGTCCAGCCGCAGGACGTATCCGGCGAGGGCCATGCCGGCCACCGTGGCGGCCGTGGTCAACCAGACGTCGTTGTTGAACGCGGAGTACGACGCCAGGGCCACCGATGTCACGGGCAGGGCCGCCGCGAGCGGCAACCGCTCCAGGGCACTGACTCCGCAGCCGCACCAGATGACCAGGGCCGGTCCTCTGAAACCCGCGGCCTCGCCGGCGACCGCGATGGCCAGGAGTACCCCTATGAGCGCGAGGGAGGGAACCAGCCGGTGCTGGTAGGTGGTCCGGAAGAAGGCCCACGAGACCAGACCGGCGAGAAGGACTGCCGCCGCCGCTGCGAGCGCCCCCCACATTCCGACGTGCCTCTGGTTGAACGCGCCCCACAGGAGCAGGGCGAGCACAAGGACCCTGACGGCCCAGGCGAGCATCCGCCGGGGCCGGCTGACTCCCGCTCGGCCGAGCGCCTCTCGCGACGGCCAACGGGTCCAGACGGTGTCCGTCATACGCGCTCCCTCCAGGCCGACCGCATGCCGTCACCGTACGCCGGTGCAAGACGGGTCGCGGTACCGAGGGACTGGGCGCGCCAGACCAGGACCCCGCCGCGCACCAGCAGCGTGCCGGCGAGGCCGAGCATCAGGGCGGCGCTGTCCTGGTGCACGCCCAGCGCGGCGCCGACGGCATAGACACCGATTCGCAGGGCTATGCCGACGGCCCACACGGCGCCGCTCGCCATACTGCTCTTGGTCCACACGACGCCGTCCGGAGCCGTCCAGACGCGGGTCGTCCAGGCCCAGCCGGCACCGGTCGCCAGCCCGATCAGCAATTCCACCGCAAGCAGTGTGGCGGACTCCGCACGGTGGTGGGCGTCGAGGATGCCGGGCTCGCGCAGCGCGACCACCCCGAGGATCACGGGGATCAGCCACCAGCGCCGGTCGGTGTTGATCGCGCGGGCGCGGAACTGCCGCACGATCACTATGGCGACGACGGCCACGATCACCAGCGCGTTGACGAGCCCGGACATCAGAGCCTCCGTGAGCGAGAAAAAGGTGCCGGAGCAGCTGCTGCCGACACCAACGAAGCTACGGAAAATCGCAGGTCCACAGATCGGAGCGGAGGTGGATCACGGGTGGAATCCCCAAGCGGCTCCTCTCCACCCACGGGTGTAGACGCCGGGCAGGAGAGGCGAAGGTACGAGCAGGGCAGTGGTGCGAGCAGCGCAGTGGAGAGTCGGCATGGGAAGGGGCAGAGCCGGTCCGGCAGGGGAAGTGCGGACGGGGAGCTGGAGGAGGCAGGCTGCGGCCGGTGAGGTGGGGCGCCGTCGGTTCACGGCTCGGGGCGGGGTGCTGCCAGCGGTCCCGCTGACGACGTGCGGCATCCGCTGCGGCAGCGAGCCGCAGCGGATGGGGAGAGATGCGGCCGGGCGGGGTCCCCGCCCTCGGCCGTCGACCGGACGGGACATCGACGCGAGCGGGGCGCGGCGCACGGCCGAGGAGACCCGCACCCCCGCCGCCCCAAGGCGCGCACGGCGACATCGGTTGGCAGAGGCCGCACACACCGCACCGGTCAGTCTCAGACGCGCATCATCACTCCGAGCGCCCCGAATCCGCCCAGCCGCCACCGCCGCCTCCGCCACAGACCGGTCACGCCTCAATGCCCACCGCCAGCCGGACCCTCCTTCAACAGCCAACGCCAACCGGTCACGCTCGCACCGGTCACACGCTCAGCGGCCACTGTCAGCCGGCAACGTGCCCTACGGCCACCTGAGACCGGCACCTGACACGACCAACGCCCACCGGCCCCAGCCACCGGCCCCAGCCACCAGCCACCAGCCACCAGCCACCAGCCACCAGCCACCAGCCACCAGCCAGACCCAACCGCAGCACACCGTCGCTCCGACACGAGCGGCCCACGGCCCTCTGCTTCCGGCCCGACCCGGCAAGCCGGCAGGTGCCCGCCCCGCCTGCGCACTCGCCAGGACGGCCTCTCCGGCCGCCCGGCGAGGAGAAGCCCGGGTCGGCCGGAGCCCGGCGCAGCGGTCAGGCGTCGATGCGGGAGCGGTCCAGCGTCGCAGCCGAGCTGGAGATGAACTCCTTGCGGGGCGCCACGTCGTTGCCCATCAGCAGGTCGAAGACCTGTTCCGCGGCCTCCAGGTCGGAGAGGTTGATCCGGCGCAGGGTGCGGTGGCGCGGGTCCATCGTCGTCTCGGCCAGCTGGTCGGCGTCCATCTCGCCGAGACCCTTGTAGCGCTGGATGGAGTCCTTGTACCGGATGCCCTTGCTCTGGAATTCCATGAGCTTGTCGCGCAGCTCGCGGTCGGAGTACGTGTACACGTACTTGTCCTGGCCCTTCTTGGGCTGGACGATCTCGATGCGGTGCAGCGGCGGTACCGCGGCGAAGACCCGGCCGGCCTCGACCATCGGCCGCATGTAGCGCTGGAACAACGTGAGCAGCAGGCAGCGGATGTGGGAGCCGTCCACATCGGCGTCGGTCATCATGATGATCTTGCCGTAGCGGGCCTGGTCGATGTCGAAGGTGCGGCCCGAGCCCGCTCCTATGACCTGGATGATCGCGCCGCACTCGGCGTTCTTGAGCATGTCGGTCACCGACGACCGCTGCACGTTGAGGATCTTGCCCCGGATCGGCAGGAGCGCCTGGAACTCGGAGTTCCGCGCCAGCTTCGCCGTACCGAGTGCGGAGTCACCCTCGACGATGAACAGCTCGCTGCGGTCGACGTCGTCGCTGCGGCAGTCCGCGAGCTTCGCCGGCAGGGACGAGGACTCCAGGGCGGTCTTCCGCCGCTGCGCGTCCTTGTGCTGGCGGGCCGCGACGCGCGTACGGGCGGCGGCCACGACCTTCTCCATCACGACCCGGGCCTGCGCCGCGGCATCGCGCTTGGTGGCGGCCAGGAACGCCTTCAGTTCCTTGGTGACCACGTTGTTCACGATGCGGCGGGCCGCCGACGTGCCGAGCACCTCCTTGGTCTGGCCTTCGAACTGCGGCTCGGCCAGACGCACGGTGACGACTGCGGTGAGGCCCTCCAGGGCGTCGTCCTTGACGATGTTGTCCTCGGCCACGCGCAGCATCTTCTTGGCGCGCAGCACATCGTTCAGCGTCTGGGTGAGGGCCTGCTCGAAGCCGGCGACATGAGTGCCGCCCTTGGGGGTGGCGATGATGTTGACGAAGGACCTGACGGTCGTGTCGTAGCCCGTGCCCCAGCGCAGTGCCACGTCCACGCCCAGTTCACGGGTGACCTCGGTGGGAGTCATCTGGCCGTGATCGTCCAGGACCGGGACGGTCTCCTTGAAGGTGCCCTGACCGGAGAAGCGGAGGACATCGCAGACCGGCTTGTCGTTCGCCAGGTACTCGCAGAACTCGCTGATGCCGCCGTCGAAGCGGAAGGACTCCTCGCCCTTGCTGCCGCCCTCGCCCAGGCCGAACTCGTCCCGGACGACGATCGTCAGCCCCGGCACCAGGAAGGCGGTCTGCCGGGCACGCTGATGCAGGTTCTCCAGGGAGAGCTTGGCGTCCTTGAGGAAGATCTGCCGGTCGGCCCAGTACCGCACGCGCGTGCCGCTGCGGGTCTTGGGCACCTTCTTGGTCTTGCGCAGGCCGCTCCTGGCCTCGAACTTGGCGTCGGCGCCGTCGGCGGCGAAGGCGCCCGGCACGCCCCGGCGGAAGCTGATGGCGTGGGTGTGGCCGCCCCGGTCCACCTCGACGTCGAGGCGGGCGGAGAGGGCGTTGACCACGGAGGCACCGACGCCGTGCAGACCGCCGGAGGCGGCGTACGAGCCACCGCCGAACTTGCCGCCGGCGTGCAGCTTGGTCATGACGACCTCGACGCCCGACAGGCCGGTCCTGGGCTCGACGTCCACGGGGATACCCCGGCCGTTGTCGCGCACCTCCACCGAGCCGTCGTCGTGGAGGACCACTTCGATGTGGTCGCAGACGCCTGCCAGAGCCTCGTCCACGGAGTTGTCGATGATCTCCCACAGGCAGTGCATCAGACCGCGGCTGTCGGTCGAGCCGATGTACATGCCAGGGCGCTTGCGCACGGCCTCGAGGCCCTCGAGGACGAGCAGGTGCCGCGCGGTGTAGTTGGAACCGTCCCGGTCTGCTCCTGCCAGCAGCGCTGTGGACGGCACGGACGTATCGGCGGTCACGCGGTTCGCTCCTCGCTGAATTTCAGTTGACCCCCTGATGGGTAAGGGGGTGGCTTCGGTCGCCGCTCAGAGGGTACCGAGGCCTGGTAGAGCCGGTGTAACGCCACCCTCGTCGCAAACTCAGACTAGTCCAGGCTCGCATGCATGTTCGATCCCTCGATGGAGTGAAGCACACATCACGTTCCCTTGGAGGCATGAACCATTTAGGCTCCGGGCACGTCCTCATGAACAACCGGCAACCCGGCCGGGAGGACCGAGACACAACACAGCGCGAACCCGTAAGCACACAAGAGACGCACTACGGCACATTCGCCGCCAACCGGCAGCAGCAGCCGCCCCGGAAGATTTTTTCGAGGAAAAGCCACGAGCGGGAACGTTTTCGGGCTGGTTGGATGTTGACCCTGGTACGACAGCTCGTCGAGCTAGAGAAGAGGCGACGTGACTACTGTTCTGACCCCCGCGAGCCCGCTGACGGCCGCCGATCGCTGCGACCGCTGCGGCGCCCAGGCATACCTGCGCGTCGTCCTGCTGAGCGGCGGAGAACTGCTCTTCTGCGCCCACCACGGTCGCAAGTTCGAGCCGGAACTCAAGAAGATCGCCGCTGAGATACAGGACGAGACGGAGCGGCTGACGTCCGTTCCGAACGCCGCTTCCGAAGAAGAGCGCTGAATCTCGCACACACGACGAGCCAGCCCCGGCACAGGCCGGTGTAACGGGCGGCGGCTTCCAGTCCGGGAGCCACCGCCCGTGCTCGTGTTCTCGCGTGCTCCTCTAAGACCGCCCACGGGGCGGTCCAGCGTCACCTGAGGCACCGTCCAACGTTCGTACGACCTCGGAGACCCGCGTGTAGACACCCGGACTCCCCGGCCTGCCGCAGCCGCTGCCCCAGGACACGAGTCCGATCAGCCGCCCCTCGGCCACCAGAGGGCCTCCGCTGTCACCCTGGCACGCGTCCGGGCCACCGGCGGCCTTGCCGGCACAGAGCATGCTGCCCGCCCGATAGGTGCCGTCGGGGCCACCCGGGTAGGCGCGGACACAGAGGTCGTCGGACAGCACGCTCACGCGTGCCGCATGGAGCCTGCGGGCATAGGCGCCGCCGCCTGTCGTGTCGCCCCAGCCCGAGACGAGCGCCTCGGTGCCCGGCGTGTAGGCCGGGTCGCCCGCACCGGCCATGGCGACGACGGCGCTGCTCGGTAGCGGCTCGGCGAGAGTGAGGACGGCGAAGTCACCGACGTTGGTCGTCGCGTCATAACGCGGGTTGACCCGGGCGTCCCGCACGGCGATCTCCTGGCCCCCCACCGACAGCAGGTCGGTGCGGCCTGCGATGACCCTCAGGTCGCGCACCCGGTTCGGTGGCGCCCCGAGGACCTCTTCGCCCAGGCAATGGGCCGCCGTGAGCACAGTGGTCCGGGCGACCGCGACACCGCCGCAGAACTGTCCCGCCCGCTTACCGCCGAACCGGTCACGGCTGGACAGCGCGACCGTCCACGGGGCCTGGGAAATGTCTATCGGAAACCCCCCGACCACCACTCCGTCGGCGGCCGCAGAGGCCGCCCCCACCAGGGGTATGACAGTCATGGCGGCCGCCAGGACGAGCGGCCGGATCAGGGCCCGGACAAGGGAACGGCGCATGAAGAAACCTCACTCTCAGGTGGTGCCGGAACACCCAGAGTGATCCACAACGCGAACGCGCGCAGCACGACGGCCCGGCTCCTTGCAGAGAGCCGGGCCGTCGACGTCCTGCGGTAGGACCTAGTCGAGGTAGTCGCGCAGTACCTGCGAACGCGACGGGTGACGCAGCTTCGACATGGTCTTGGACTCGATCTGGCGGATGCGCTCACGCGTCACGCCGTACACCTTGCCGATCTCGTCGAGGGTCTTCGGCTGACCGTCGGTGAGGCCGAACCGCATGGAGACGACGCCGGCCTCGCGCTCGGACAGGGTGTCCAGCACGGAGTGCAGCTGCTCCTGCAGGAGCGTGAAGCTGACGGCGTCGGCGGGAACGACGGCCTCGGAGTCCTCGATGAGGTCGCCGAACTCGCTGTCGCCGTCCTCACCCAGCGGGGTGTGAAGCGAAATGGGCTCGCGGCCGTACTTCTGGACCTCGATGACCTTCTCCGGGGTCATGTCGAGTTCCTTGGCCAGCTCCTCCGGGGTGGGCTCGCGACCCAGGTCCTGGAGCATCTGGCGCTGCACGCGCGCGAGCTTGTTGATGACCTCGACCATGTGCACCGGGATACGGATGGTGCGGGCCTGGTCGGCCATGGCGCGGGTGATCGCCTGACGGATCCACCAGGTGGCGTACGTGGAGAACTTGTAGCCCTTGGTGTAGTCGAACTTCTCGACCGCGCGGATCAGACCGAGGTTGCCCTCCTGGATGAGGTCCAGGAAGAGCATGCCGCGGCCGGTGTAGCGCTTGGCCAGGGAGACCACCAGACGGAGGTTGGCCTCCAGCAGGTGGTTCTTGGCGCGACGGCCGTCCTCGGCGATGATCTCCAGCTCGCGCTTGAGCTTCGGCGCCAGCTTGTCGGCGTTGGCCAGCTTGTCCTCGGCGAACAGACCCGCCTCGATGCGCTTGGCCAGCTCGACTTCCTGCTCGGCGTTGAGCAGGGGGACCTTGCCGATCTGCTTCAGGTAGTCCTTGACCGGGTCGGCGGTGGCGCCGGCCGCGGCGACCTGCTGCGCGGGCGCGTCGTCCTCGTCCTCGTCGGACAGGACGAAACCGGCGCTCTCGGCACCCTCGGGCTCGTCGGTGACCTTGGTGTCCTCGAGAACCTCGTCCTCGAGAAGCTCGACATCGTCCTTCTTGGCAGTGGTCTTCTTGGCCGCCGTCTTCTTCGCGACGGTCTTCTTGACGGCCGCTTTCTTGGCCGTCGTCTTCTTGGCCGCGGCCTTCTTGGCAGGTGCGGCTTCCTCGGCGGAATCGGCTGCGAGTGAAGCGGCGGGCGCCGTCGGAGCGGCCGTGGTGGCGGTGGCCTTCCGGGTCGTCACCGTCTTCGCCGCGACCGTCTTGGTGGCGGTGCGCTTGACCGGACTCTTCGCTGCGACGCTCTTTCGGGTGCGCTTGGGCTCTGCGGCACTGACCATCAGCGTCACACCCTCTTCCTCAAGAATCTGGTTGAGGCTGCGCAGTACGTTCTTCCACTGAGTGGCCGGAATCTGGTCAGCTTCGAAGGCCCGACGCACATCGTCGCCGGCGATCTGCCCCTCAGCCTTTCCCCGCTCAATGAGAGCCATGACAGAGACGGACTCGGCGATCTCCGGCGGGAGCGTACGGGATGTGCTGGCCGACACGAACAACCTCTCGGAACGTTGGAAAACGGCTTCCGGCACCGTCCACTGCGGACAGGAGCCGACCACCGGCCTGGGGATGGGCCGACGGCGCGGGCGGGGCCGGGGAAGATGCACAGCGCCTGTGATGGCGTCCGTATTCCCTCCGCGGCTGTCACCTCTTAGGTCATCGCGCTGTTCCCACGAGCGTTACGCCCAATCTGCGTGGCCCGAGTCACATCCCGTAAGCGGTCAAAGACGGTCAGATGCGGGCAGAGGAGATCACCGTCAGCCCGGCCCCGACAAGTCCGCCCGCCACGGCGGCCTGTCGCACCCCCGGGCCCCGCCGGTCCGCACAGGATCCGGCGGAGTCCGGCGGCGGCCGGCACCCGAGCCCGGCATCGTCACGAGAGCCACGTGAACCACGCCGACGCCGCACACTGGCGACCGCACCGCCTTCGTCGCGCGCGGATCAGTGCTCGCGCGGGGCGGGCACCACGCGCTCCACCTCCGGGTGGACCGTCAGCAGCTGACGCATGGCCGTCTCCGCCGCCGCACCGTCGCCGGTACCGAGAGCGTCGACGATGCGCGCGTGCTGCGCGAGGGACGCCTCGTTGGGCCGGTCGCACGCTGTCACCGGTCCGCCCGATACCTGGAGGGCGGCCGACACGATCCCGGACAGGTGCTCCAGCATGCGGTTGCCGGCGATCTGGATGAGCAGGGCGTGGAACTCGTTGTCGGCGCGCGAGTAGGTCAGCGCGTCACCCTGCGCCATGGCGTGGCTCATGATCTCGACCATGTCGCACAGGCGCTGCTGCACCTCCTCGCGCCCGTGCCCGGCGGCGAGCCGGGCGGCGAGCGGCTCGATGGTCCAGCGTAGTTCGCTCAGCTCCCGGCGCTGGTCGTCGCGCTGGGGCCCGAAGGCCCGCCACTCGATGATGTCCGGGTCGAGGAGGTTCCAGTCGCTGACGGGACGCACGCGTGTGCCGACGTTCGGGCGGGCACTGACCAGGCCCTTCGCCTCGAGGACACGGAGGGATTCACGGACGACGGTGCGGGAGACCTCGAAGCGCTGACCGATCTCCTCGGGCACCAGCGGGCGGTCCGCGCCCAGGTCGCCGGAGACGATCATCTGGCCCAGCTGCTGAACGAGTTGGCCGTGCAGTCCGCGTCCGCGACTGCCCGCGGCACGCCTGCCGACGCGGCCCAGCTCGGGTTCCGCACCCTCCCAGGAGGGCGTTCCGACGCGATCGGCCACCGGGGCCTCGGCGTAGGGGTAGCGGTCGAGTTCGCCCGGGCCGGCCAGACCGGAGTCGGTGGAGCGGGCGGCGGTCATCATGGTGTGCGCAAGGGTACTCACGGATCCTTTGTCGGCGCCGCCTCCAACTCCCTTGAGGTCTTTGGTGAAAAGCACACGAAAGGGTGATCGCTCACCCCGTCGCAATTGACGCCTTATCGGAAAGAAATGGGCTTTGTGCGGGGAGTTGTGCACACAGCCAGGTCGGAAGTGGACGCACATCCTCACCGGAACCTGGTGTGCAGGACCGTGTACAGATACGCGCACAGGAGCCCTGCCAGTGACAACGCCAGCGCCCAGCCCATGGGTTGGGCGAGAACCCGTGCCAGGCCGAGCAGATATCGCTCCCCTCCGAAGGGCCACTGGAGCAGGAACACCTCTCGCATCCGCTCCGGAAATCCGGCCGCCATGCGCAGGGCGGGGCCCTGGGTCACTTCCTGAACGGCTGGGACGACGAGGACGGGTACGGCCGCTACGGCGGCCAGGCCCCCGGTGGTGGACCGGAACACGCCGGCCGCCAGGACGCCGGCCCAGGCGCAGCCGACGACGAGGCCGAACCAACTCACCGCGAGCGGAAGCCAGTCCACGGAAGCTTGTGCCGGCTCCGCACCGTAGACGATGTAGAGCGCCTCGGCGTCGCATCCCACGGTGAGGAAGGCGAGCAGCGCCGCGGTGGCTCCGGAGACCAGGAGTTTGGCGATCAGCAGCCCCAGCCTGCGGGGCACGGTGCCGCGGTCCGCCGCGAGGGCGGGGTGGCGGAACTCGTCCCCGAAGGACAGCGCACCCAGCAGACCGGCCGCGAGCGCCGCGGGCGGCAGCGGCAGCTCCCGCGGCCATGCGGCGAACAGCCGCGCCTGCGGAGTGTGGCCGAGTCGTGCCAGCAGTACGGCGGTGAGCGCCGACAGCGCGAGCGCGGCACCGCAGGTGAGGAAACCCACTCCGATCCCCGCGGCGCGCCGGATCTCGTAGCGCAGGGGCCGGAGCGGGCTGGGCGCGAGGCGGACGCGGATGGGAGGCGGCAGGGCGGGGAGTCCGTCAACGGTGCGGACGTCGTCGGTGCGGCCGGAGTGGTCGGCCCCTGCATGAGGGGTGCTCGGTTTCCTGGCGCCGGGGAGGCGCGCGCGGAGCGCGGAGATCCCCGCGACTGGAGTGCTCGTGCCCCGGGGCTGCGGTTCCTGAGCCGTCGCGGCCGGGCCCGGTGCGACGTCAGCGCCTGCGGCGTCGGCGGTCCGGCTGCCGTCGGCACCCGCGCGTACGTCCGCGGGGACCGCTCCTTCGCCCTTCCCGGGCGCGTCCGCCTCCCCGGGCGCCACGGCACCGTCCACCGTCTCGCCGGACACGGTTGCGTCGGCCCCCAGCAGCATGGCGCTGGGCCACCCGCCCTCCGTGACGCCCCCAGCAGCCGCCGTGTCCTCCACCCGCCCCCCGGGGCTGGGCGCGCCCCCGGGCGAGACGTGCTCGCCGTCCTGGACCCGCGCCTGCTCCGCCGACGCGCTGACGGACAGGGCCCGCGCCGGCTCGCCGGAGGTGAGTCCGGCCCCGACTCCGGCTCCGTCCGGTTCCGCGGTCGGCGGTTCCCCCTTCGTGCACTCCCACCGCTCCGCCGAGAGGGCTGTCGGCACGACGTCCCGTTCGTCTGCCGAGCCGGCCGACTCCGTGCCGGCCGACTCCGTGCCGTCGGACTCTGCGGTGTCGGACTTCGCGGCACTCGACGCGACGGTGCTCGGCTCCGGCGGTGAGAAGCCGAACGCCACCGTGGTCTTCTCGGGCGCGGGCGAGGAGAGCGCCAGTGCGGCGGGCTCTGCGACGGGCGTGGCAGACCCCGGGGTGCCTGACCCTCCCGCCGGGAGGGCGGACGCCGCGCTCCGTGCCTCCACCGCCGAAGCACCCGAGACATCGTCTTCGGGCTCGCCCTGCGGCTCATCCGCCGGGGAGTCGGACACCTCCGTCGGCCCGGGGCCGGACCACGCACCGGCACGCGGCCCCATGTCGCCGGTCTCGTCGGCGAGTTGGTGGACCAGAATGCCGTGCCGGAAAGCCGTCTCACCGATGTCGGCGGTGGTTGAACCGTACACCGAGAGGCGGTTGCCGCCCTCTCGCACGACTTCCACCGACCGGTGCGCGCGGCGGGCCTCCTGGGCGAGCAGGGCCGCGAGGCGCGACGCGTGCGGGCTGCGCACGGCGACGCGGGGGCGCAGCCGTGTGCGGGCGAACTCCTTCGCGTCCTGATCGGCCACGAGCCTGCCGCGATCGAGGGTGACGACACGGTCGGCCGTCCGCGCGGCCTCCTTGGGATCGGCCGTGGTGAAGACCACGGTGCCGCCCTGCCGGGCGTGGGCGCGCAGCATGCCGTGCAGCCACTGCGCCTCGCGGGCGCAGAGGTTGCCGGCGGGCTCGTCCAGGACGAGTGTGTGCGGATCGGGCAGCAGGGCACAGGCCAGGCCGAGTCGACGGTCCATGCCGCGAGAGAGAGTGCCGAGGCGCTCTTCTCGGAGGCTGACGAGGCCGACGACTTCCAGGACCTCGTCGGCGCGCCGCACGGGAACGCCCGAGGCCGCGCACAGCATGCGCAGATGGCCGCGCACGGAGCGAGCGGGGTGTCCCGGGACGTCACCGAGGAGGACCCCGACCTCCCTGGCCGGATGGGCGACCCGGTGGAGCGGCCGCCCCCTGAAGTAGGTGATGCCGCGCCCCTCTTGGAGCTCGAGCATGAGTCTGAGCGCCGTGGTCTTGCCCGCGCCGGCACTTCCGAGGAGCGCGGTGACCTGGCCGGCGCACGCTTCGAAGGAAAGGTCGTCGACGGCGGGCGGATGCGCCTTGCGGGGATTGCTGGTCAGTCCGAAGGCCTGGATCACCTGAAGCAAGATAGCGTGCAATGTCCGATTTTTCGGGCATCATCCGATCTATTGTCGGTCGCGGTGCGACCGGGTGCGGCACCCATCCGCCGTTCGCCGCAGCCGAACCTTGGTGTACGGCGGTCCGGCCCGTCCGCTGCCGGATCGGGCGAACCGCCGCGCCCCTCAGACCTCGGGCCGCAGCATCGGGGGATTGAGGAGGGTGGCGCCACCGGCCCGGAAGAGCTGGGCGGGGCGACCGCCCTGGCGCGTGGTCGTGCCTCCCGTCGGGACCAGGAAGCCCGGCGTGCCGGTGACCTTGCGGTGGAAGTTACGGGGATCGAGCGCCACTCCCCACACCGCCTCGTACACCCGGCGCAGCTCGCCCACGGTGAACTCCGGAGGGCAGAACGCGGTGGCCAGCGATGAGTACTCGATCTTGGAGCGGGCCCGTTCCACCCCGTCGGCGAGGATCTGGGCATGGTCGAAGGCGAGCGGCGCCACCGGCTCGCCGTCACGGCCGTAACCGCCCTGCTGGAGCAGCTCCTCGACCGGCGCCCATCGCGCGTTGCTGGCATCACCCCCCGCACGAGGGGCAGGCAGGTCCGGCGCGAGCGCGAGGTGCGCGACGCTGACCACACGCATGCGCGGGTCACGCTTGGGGTCGCCGTAGGTGGCGAGCTGCTCCAGATGGGCTCCGTTGTCCTGCCCCGGGGCCGCGGGACCGTGCGCCTTCAGCCCGGTCTCCTCTTCGAGTTCCCGCGCAGCGGCCTGGGAGAGGTCCTCATCGGCCCGCACAAAGCCGCCGGGCAGTGCCCAACGCCCCTGGAAAGGGGGCTCACCCCTGCGTACCGCCAGCGCGCACAGAGCATGGCGGCGCACGGTCAGCACGACCAGGTCCACGGTGACGGCGAAGGGCGGAAAGGCTGACGGGTCGTAGGGCATGCGGCGATCATAGTCGTCTGCCTGACGATAAGCACTCCCTTCCCCCACCGCATCGGGGGCGGTTCCGCTTCGTTCTGTTATGGGGCGCAGGACCGGCTCCCTCTCGTCGTTCGGTCACGTCGCACGAGGTCACACTCCCAGTTGCAGGCCGTCCGCGGCCTCCTCGACCATGGCGAGTCCCAGTCTGCTGACCCGCACCGCGAAGGGGGCGCGGGCAACACGCAGCCCGATGAGGCCGAGTTCGCCGAGCGGCGCGCTGCGCACGGGACGCACGGACCGTACGGGCCGGGGCGTCGGGACGGACGCCCGCGAGGGCGGTGAGGACCATGATCGCGGAAGCCGCGGCGGCGGCCGCGGGCCGACAGGCTGCGGGGAAGGGGAGCGCTCCCGGCGGCGCGTTGTTCACCCCCGAACATCTCCGGCAGCCGGTAACCGAAGTGTTGCGCCGCTTCCAGCAGCCCTCTCAGCAAGCCGCTGGCTTCCTTCTCATAGCCGGCGGCGGTCAGTCCGACGACGGGGACAGCGGTCTCGTGGACCCGGACGGATCCGCTCCGGTGACCGAACGGGTTGTGTCCGGCCTCCTGGGCGCCGAGACCGCGTAGGCCCCAGCCTGCGTCCAGGGCGGGGGCGCCGAGCAGCCGCGCGAGATGTTCGGTCTGCACCCGGTCGAGCAGGCCCGGGGCGAGCCGGCCGGAGCCGAGCAGTCCGGTGTCGAGCAGATGAGCGGCGGCTGAGCCCAAGTACGGTACACATCGCCCATCCGCTGTCAGGACCGCGGCCGGGCGTCCACCGCCGCGGTCCTCTACCCAGAAGTCGGTCCGGAAGGCTGACCGAAGGGTTTGCGCCCACTGACGTAACCCGGTGGCTCCTGGCCGGTCGTAGGCGTCGAGGAGGTCGGCACCGAGCAGGGCCGCACGATGGGCGTGAGCCTGCGTCTCGCACCGTGCCGGGCCTGCGGGCTGGGGGTCGGTGAGGTAGGGCTCGTCGCCGACGGTGGTCCGCAGCCAGGTGAGACAGCGTTCGGCTGCGGGCAGCAGTTCCCTGGTCTCCTGGTCGGGCAGCCCCCAGCGGCGGGCCTCGGCGAGCAGGACGGGGAAGAGCAGCGTGGCCGCCGTCCCCGTGCAGCCCGGCGGGACGAAGGGGCCGGCGTCGCGTCGCGGGCCGGCGATCATCCCGCCCCGCGCACCGGGGCCCCGGAGCCGCGTGCGGGCCAGGGTGCGCAGTGTGCCGACGGCGAGCCGGGTGCCGAGGGGCAGGGCCATGCGGGCAGCGGCGAGGGCTTCGGCGGGGGCCATCCCGCAGCGCCAGGGGGCGCCCGCCGCGAGATGGATGTCGGAGGCGTGGGCGGGGTCCCGCAGGAGGAGAGCCTGCAGGTCTGCGACGGCCGCGTGCAGCAGCGGAGCCACCCGCGGGTCGTCGCCCGTCGCCCGGGCGGAGGCGATCGGGCTGGACGTGGTCTGCTCCACGGCCCGCAAAGGCCGGGCGCCGTCGAGCCGCACCCGGATTTCCACGGTCGCCGCCGCGCCCGGCGGCAGTGCCAGTTCCCAGCGCAGCAGCCCGGCGGGCGCCAGGGCGTCGGACGGCGGCGGATCAGCGGTGACGCTGGCGGCCGCGCCGGCAGTGGCCCAGCACAGACCCGAGCCGCGGACCGTGGCCGGGAGCTCGGGGCACGTTCTGCCGGAGGCGATCGAGCCGAGTTCGGCGAGGTCCGTGCCGAGGGCGAGTTCGACGGGGAGTCTCAGCGGTCGTACGCCGGCGTTGCGCACAGTGATCCGTTCGGTCCCCTCGGCGCGACGTGTTCGTTCGAGGACGACATCAGGATCGGGCCCCGCCGTCGGCGAAATGCGCAGCGTCCCGACGAAGCGGGCGCTGTCGGCGCCGGTCATCCTGGCCTGCACGGCAAGCGGTTCGCGTCCGGCCACGCGGACCTGACACCGCGAGAGCAGGCGCCGACCACCTCGGTAGAACCCGTCCAGTCCCCGGCCGGTCAGCTGTCCCAGCTCTCAGGAGATGGCCAGGCCGGGCAGGGCGACACAGATCAACGCGCCATGGGTGGGCGGAAGTTCGGGAACCGAGCGACCGACTGTCGTGCCCGGTGGTGGGGGCGCGGCGGGCCGGCGGGCACCACGGGGAACCGTGGGCGGTCCGCCGGGACCGGCCGGGCGGGCCGATCGGGAGTCCAGGGACGGCGGCGGAGCGCCGGTGCTCCTCGTTGCCGTCTCCACCATGCTGTCCGTTCTCACCATGCTGTCCGGTTGGAACCGCTCGGACCTGTCCCAAAAGGGCGGCTCAGCGCCCGCGGCGAGGGGGCGAGTCGGCTGCTGATGCATGGATCGGCTTCTTCTGCTCTCGGTGCGCTCGGGGCACCCTGGGCGGCCGGCGGGGCGCCCTGGGGGGCGTCGGTCGGCCGGCGGCAGGGCCTGGCCAGGCGTTCCGCCACTCAGGTGAGGGGAGAGAGTGGTGCGCTGGTCACGGCCCGCCCCGCGACATCCCGCCGAATCACGGCGCGAGGGGACGGCAAAGACGCCGTTCGATACGGGCGCGATCCTGCGCCACCATCGGTCGCGCGATCCGCCCGCGCGTGCCCACGGAACGCCGAGGCACGCCCGGTGCGCCCGGCCGACCAGGCGGCCCAGGATGTCGGCCCCGCCCCGGCGGCGGCAGCCTCGGGAGGCCATCGGTCGTGCACGGGGCCGGTTCACGCGAGGTGTCCGATGCTCGGGGACGCCCGGGAGCCGGCCGACGCGGACCGGATGGGCCTGGCCGACCGGGGACCGCGCGCCAGACGTCACCGAGGCTGCCAGTGTTGCGCAAAGTCGTGCTGCGGGGGCCTGCTCGGCCGGCGCCGGGGTGTTCATCCGTCCCCCTCGGGCTCTCGAAGGCCGCTTCCCGAGGGGGCGGCACTGGCCGCGTCCCGGCCCGACGCGCGCGTGCGGGAGCCGGCCGGGCCGCGCGTGGCCGGCCGCGAGGGGTTGGCCGCCGACGGCCCGGAGTGGGAGCCTGCCGGGCGCCGCCGGCCGCCCGCGGTCCGGGCCGCGCGCCGGTCGCCGCTCTCCCCGTCGGGGCGCACCCGACGCCTTCGGCGCGCGCCCGTCCGGGAGGCCGGCTCTGCCGTCTGCTCGGGCGGTTGCGTACGCGTCGCGGGTGCCCCGCCGTCGGTGTCCTTGAGGCCACCGACGGCCGGATCCGAGGCGCTCTCCGGCCGCTGTGCGGTGTCGGTCCGCGCATGGCCGGTACGGTCGGCGCGCAGGCAACGGCGGATCGCTTCGGGGTCGAGCCCTTCGTTGCAGGCCTGGTGCAGGAGGCGGGCGAAGAGATAGTCAGGGTCAGCGCCCAGCGCCATGGCCAGTGCCTCTCGGGCTTCCAGCTCGTCGCCCGCCGACCAGGCGACCCAGCCGGCCAGGGTCAGCGGAGCGGCGGCGTGCTCGCCGTACGGCCCGACGCAGCGGCGGGCCAGGGCACGCCAGAGCCGGAGGGCCGGGCCGGCCTCCTCGCCCTCCATCCAGGCGGCCGCGCGGTCACGGGTCGTGCGGTCCTGGAGTCCGAGGATGAGTTCGGCGGCCTCGTCGTGTGCGAGCAGGCCGTCGTCGCGCACGTCCGCCGGATGCGCGCCCGAGACGGGCGCCGCCGCGGCGAAGCGGCGCATGACACGTTCGGCGAGAGCGAGAGTCCGCTCGGCCACCTCCGGACGGGACGCCTCGTCGAGGATGCGGGGCACGACGGTCATGCCCGCCGCGTCCAGCGCGACCTCCTGTTCCAGACCCGAGCCGGTCTCCCAGGGTTGCAACCTGGCGCGCAGCTCCCTGAGGGTGCCCCGCACCTGGATGCCGGCGTAGGTGGCCGCCGCGGCCAGGACCGACGTGCCGGGCAGGCCCATCGGGGAGCCGTCCTCGGGGCAGCAGTCCTTGACCGGACAGCAGTACGACCAGTAGCGGCCGTCCGAGATGCACAGCGCCTCGATGACGGGCACGTCCAGCTCGCCGCACTGGGTGCGCAGCAACTGGGCCAGCCGCTCGAGCCGTCGCTTGACGTCCCGGCCGGATTCGCCGCGGGCCGGTTCCTGGCAGACGTACGCCACCATCTGCTCCGGGCGGGAGCCACGCCGCTCGCTGCCCTTGACCAGGCCCTGGGCCAGCTGGCGGGCGGCCGGCTCCCAGTCCTCCTCGTTCGCGGGGATGCCGAGCCTTGCCCGACCACCGAACCGGCCGCCGCCGTCGCGGTCGTGGAGGGCGACCAGCACCATGCTGTCCTCGGGGCGGTAGCCGAGCAGGTAGGGCAGGGCGTCGGCCAGCTCTGCGGGGGTGCGCAAAGTCACCTGCGTGTCGGGCGCGGACGGCCCGCTGAAGGGATCGTGTCCGGAGATGTCGCTGTTTTCGAAGGGTCCGCTGGTTTCGCCGTGATTCGTCATGCGGAGACGATCTCGCGGATGGCGAAATCCCGCTTGCGCCTGTGGATAAGTCGAATCAGGAACACGACAAGGCGTCCGTGGTTGTCCACAGCCGGCAGCCCGGGGTCGCCCGGTTGTCGGTCCCGTCCTGTTGTATGGAACGCATGGAGCACACGAGCAACGCTGATCTCCGGGCACAGGCGGACGCCGTCCTCGCCCGGCTCGTCGGAGACACCACGGGCGGGGCCCGGCTGCGTGAGGACCAGTGGCGGGCGATCGAGGCGCTGGTCGCCGACCGGCGCCGGGCTCTGGTCGTGCAGCGCACGGGGTGGGGAAAGTCTGCGGTGTACTTCGTGGCGACGTCGCTGCTGCGGGCCAGAGGCAGCGGACCCACGGTGATCGTCTCGCCGCTGCTCGCGCTCATGCGCAATCAGGTGGACGCCGCGGCCCGGGCAGGGATCCGCGCCCGGACCATCAACTCCGCGAACACCGAGGAGTGGGACGCCGTCCAGGCCGAGATCGCGGCCGGTGAGGTCGATGTGCTGCTCGTCAGCCCGGAACGGCTGAACAACCCGGACTTCCGCGACCATGTCCTGCCCAAGCTGTCCGCGGCGACCGGTCTGCTGGTCGTGGACGAGGCCCACTGCATCTCCGACTGGGGTCACGACTTCCGTCCCGACTACCGACGGCTGCGCACCATGCTGGGCGAACTGCCGCCCGGCGTGCCGGTGTTGGCGACCACCGCCACGGCGAACGCCCGGGTGACGGCCGACGTCGCCGAGCAGCTCGGCACGGGCGGCACGTCAGACGCCCTGGTGCTGCGCGGCCCGCTGGACCGGGAGAGCCTGAGCCTCGGGGTATTGCACCTGCCGGACGCCGCACACCGGATGGCCTGGCTCGCCGACCATGTCGACGACCTGCCGGGCTCCGGCATCATCTACACGCTCACGGTGGCCGCCGCGGAAGAGGTCACCGCCTTCCTGCGGCAACGCGGGCACGCGGTCGCCTCGTACACGGGCAAGACGGAGAACGCCGAACGGCAGCAGGCCGAGGACGATCTGCTCGCCAACCGGGTCAAGGCGCTCGTCGCCACCTCCGCGCTCGGCATGGGCTTCGACAAGCCGGACCTGGGCTTCGTGGTCCACCTCGGTTCCCCCTCCTCCCCCATCGCCTACTACCAGCAGGTCGGCCGCGCCGGCCGTGGGGTGGAGCACGCCGAGGTGCTGCTGCTGCCGGGCAAGGAGGACGAGGCGATCTGGCAGTACTTCGCCTCGCTCGCCTTCCCTCCCGAGGAGCTGGTCCGGCGCACCCTGGACGTCCTCGCACGAGCCGAAGGCCCTCTGTCGCTGCCCGCCCTGGAGCCGCTGGTCGAGCTGCGCCGCTCCCGGCTGGAGACGATGCTGAAGGTCCTCGACGTGGACGGGGCGGTCCGCCGTGTCAAGGGCGGCTGGATCGCGACCGGGCAGCCTTGGTCGTACGACAGCGAGCGGTACGACTGGGTGGCCAGGCAGCGCACGGCCGAGCAGGAGGCGATGCGCGCCTACGCGGCCACCACCGCGTGCCGGATGGAGTTCCTGCAGCGTCAGCTGGACGACGAAGGCGCCAAACCATGCGGTCGCTGCGACAACTGCGCGGGATCGCGCTTCACCGTCGACACGTCCGCGGCGGCGGTGGACGCCGCGCGCAGCGACCTCGGCCGTGCCGGGGTCGAAGTGGAGCCCCGCCGTATGTGGCCGACCGGGCTGCCGGCCATCGGCATCGCGCTCAAGGGGCGCATTCCGGCGGGCGAACAGGCCTCCGCGGGACGGGCGTTGGGCCGGCTTTCGGACATCGGCTGGGGCAACCGGCTGCGGCCGCTCCTCGCTCCCCAGGCGCCGGACACCGCTGTGCCGGACGACGTGGCGCGGGCTGTGGTGGGCGTGCTGGCCGACTGGGCGAAGGGCCCCGGCGGCTGGGCCTCCGGCGCAGCGGACGCCCAACCCCGGCCGGTAGGTGTCGTCACCGTCGCCTCACGGACCCGGCCCCGGCTGATCCACTCCCTGGGCGCCCGGATCGGCGAGATCGGCCGGCTTCCCCTGCTGGGCTCCGTGGAGTGCGCCGAGGACCTGCCGCGGGTGCCGCGCAGCAACAGCGCGCAGCGGCTGAAGGCCCTCGCCGGCTCGCTGACGGTGTCACCCGGCCTCGCATCGGTGCTCGCCGAGGCCGACGGCCCAGTGCTGCTGGTCGACGACTTCACCGAGACGGGCTGGACCCTCGCGGTCGCGGCCCGCTTGCTCAGAAAGTCCGGGGCGCGGGGGGTGTTGCCGCTGGTCCTGGCCGTCCAGGGCTGAGCACGCGACCGGCCGCGGCAGCCCACGTGCTGCGGCTGGGCGCCCCGGGACGTTCATCTGGCAAACCTTTGGGTAGGGATATAAGCCACACACCTCCAGATAACCGCCGGTGGCCCCAATTGCTCGTTGCCGCATCCCAGTTCGACAGGAAGAATTGAGGTCCGCTCCCCGCACGGCACGTCCGTGATCCGGCTGGGCTTTGCTGCGGTGTGCGCTCCCGAATCCGACCTCGCCCGCAGTGTGGGCGCGTAGCCGAAGGGAGGAACGTGACCTTCGGATTCGCCTCGTCCTCGGCGGCCTCCTTGTCGACGTCCGCGTCCGCCGCTTCCGCCAGTCGCCTGCTCGAGCCGGCCGAATGGGCCTCCGCCGGAATCCCTCTGCTGCGCAACCCCCGTGAGGTCGTCAGCGGGTTGCATGCCCGGCACCATCCGAAGCCGTCCACGGCGGTCGTGGCGGTGCTGGATCCTGAGGAGCGGTTGTGCGCCAGCGCGTCGTTCACGCGTCGGCCGGCCCCGGCCGACGGCTGGATGTTCCGCAACGCGCTCCTCGCCCAGCTGCGCCGGGTCATCCCGCACGACCTGAGACGCCGCACGCCCGTGCGCACCGCCGTCCTGCTCTACTGCCGTGACGGCGACGCGCGCTGGACGGAGGAGGACGGTGCCTGGATGTGGGGACTGCGCGATGCCTGCACGTTGCACGGCCTGCGCTGCGGGGCGTACATCACACTGACCCACGACGGTTGGCAGGTGCTCGGCGAGGGGCGCGGTGGACGCCGCCCCAACGCCGACTCCGTCCCCGAGCCCTTCGCCCTGTCGGAGGCGCCACGGCTCGCGCCCCGCACCGGCGGGCCGGTTTCCGAGGTGCTGCGCCGCGCGGCGGCGCGCTGAAGGTTCCCGGCCCACGGCCAAGCCGTACGCCCAGCCGTATGTCCCATGCCCGCGCCGCCCATCTGGGCCGCGGAGGCGGCGAACCAGGCACGCGCGGTCCGGTCAGGGTGCCACGCAAGCCACGGGGACACGCACGAGGGCGGGCACCCGTCCGTTCCGCGCGCTACGGGCCCACGGCAGCCGCGGCGCCGTGGAGTGCGGTTCCGGCTGCTGCCGGATCGGTTCCACGCGGCGCACTCCGGAGACGACGTCTCGCCCATCCGGGCCTGGAAATCGTGCCCTCACACCGGCGGGCCGGCCGGGAAGAGCCTTCCGGAGCGATGGGCGACCGTCATCCGCGCATGCCAAAAGCCACTCCGTGCGGATTCCGCCGGAGCGGCTCCAGCGTCACCCCGGTGTCCCGGGGCGCCGGGCATGGCTCAGACGCCGGCGCCCAGCACCGCGTTGATCTGCTGCGGGTCGCCGCAGACGATCAACAGGGCACCGGCCCGCGAGTGCGCCAGCGGGAGGGCGGAGGCCGCGGCGGAGGCCGGGCCTCCGTTGACGGCCACGACCACCACGGGGCGGGACGCGGCACGGACGGCGATGGCGGCGTCCGTGTAGAAGACGTCATCACCGGCGTCGTGCTGCGCCCAGTAGGAGGCTTCACCGAAGGACAACTCGTGCTCCGCCCACGGGTGCTGGGCACCAGTGGTGATCACGAGCACGTCGCCAGGGGCACGCCCCGAGTCCAGGAGCAGGTCCACCGCCTCTTCGGCGGCGTCGAGCGCACCCTCGGCCGAGGCCGGGATCAGCTGGATCTGCGGGGTGGCCGCCGCGGCGGCGGGAGCGGCCGGACCGGACGGGCCAGGCTTGGCCGGAGCCACGTCACGCGGCGTGCGCTGCACCGGCGGCGCGGGCCGCGGAGGGCCGGGACGACCGGGGCGGGACGCCGCGGGGCGGGGGCCGGGTACGGGGCGGGGGGTCGGCGCGGTACGGCCGCTGGCCGGAGTAGCGCGGGGACCCTGGGCACTCTCGTGAATCTGAGGCTCCTCGGGAATGAGAGGCATGAGCTGATATTTATCAAACGTTGGTGCGGTGCGGGTGACCGGGTGGCACATCAGTGCGAGCGGAGCCGTCAGAAATCGAAGCCGAGCTGACCCTCGATCTCCGGAACGCCTCCGTCCGCCCAGCTGCGGACCTTCTTGAGGTGCCGCCACTGAGGCAACGCATCAAGATACGCCCACGACAAGCGGTGGTGCGGGGTGGGCCCCCACTCCTCCAGTGCGGCCTTGTGCACGGGCGACGGATACCCGGCGTTGTCCGCAAATCCGAAGTCTGCATGGTCGATACCCAGTTCGGCCATCATTTTGTCGCGCTGAACCTTGGCGATCACCGACGCCGCGGCAACGGCCACACACGAGCGATCGCCTTTGATCACCGTACGGACCTGCCAGGGGGCGCCGAGATAGTCGTGCTTCCCGTCGAGGATGACGGCGTCGGGGCGGACCGGCAGGGCGTCCAGGGCGCGAACCGCCGCGAGCCGCAGTGCGGCCGTCATCCCCAGGTCGTCGATCTCCTCTGGGGAAGCATGCCCCAGGGCGTAGGCCGTCACCCACGTCCGCAAGACCTCGGCCAGTTTCGTACGGCGCTTGATCGTCAGCAGCTTGGAGTCGGTCAGGCCCTCCGGCGGGCGACGCAGTCCGGTGATCGCCGCGCAGACGGTGACCGGTCCGGCCCAGGCTCCGCGCCCCACCTCGTCGACACCGGCGATGAGCTTGGCTCCGGTCGTGGCGCGCAGGGAGCGCTCGACAGTGTGAGTGGGGGGTTCGTACGGCATGGCGCCCTTAGCGTACGCCGCCGGGATCACCGCGCGACACCCCGGTCTCCCGACCGCCGTACGGATGACCGGCGCGCGGGGTCAGGGCCTGTGGGGCCGGAGCAGCGGGAGCATCAGCTGGTCGATCATCTCCTCGAGATCTCGATCACTCCATTCACTCGCGCACACCTTCGCTCGGTACATCATCATGGCCGGGATGGCGTCGAAGACATAGCCGTTGGCCGCGTCAGAGCGGACCTCTCCTCGCTCTACCCCACGGGCGATCACCTCACGGAGCAACGCGATCGTCGGCTCGATGACCCCGCCGACGATGACGTCCTGGAAGCGCTCCGCCTGGACATCGTCGCACTCGTGAATAACGGCACGCAGAGCGACACCGGGCGGCGAGTACATGATCTCCCGCACCTGCCGGCACAGGGTGAGGAGGTCCTCGCGCACACTTCCGAGGTCCGGGGCGCTCTCCACCCGGGGCAGTCCCGCCACCAGGGCATCCGCGACGAGGTCTTCCTTGGAGGGCCAGCGGCGGTAGACCGCGGCCTTGCCGGTCTGTGCGCCGGCCGCGACGCCCTCCATGGTCAGCCCCTTCCAGCCGACCACGCCGAGCTGCTCCAGAGCGGCGTCCATGATCGCGCGCTCCAGCACCACGCCGCGCCGACGAGGGGACGCCGTCCGGGTGGAATCGGCCGTCCAGCGCGAGGTAACCATCTGTGTCTCTCCAACGTGCAAGGGAAGCGGGGGTTCTGGGGAGGGGCGCCGCGCCGCAGCAACAGGGGGACGCGGGCGGCATGCCCGATTCAGTGAACGCTTGCGTTCACTCTTGGGGGATCACTACCGTGGAGGCGACAGTGAACGCGATCGTTCACTAACGCCTTCAGGGGGGGGACCCATAGTGACGACCTCTCAGCTGCTCCAGGATCCGAGGCCGGGCGCGGCCCGCCGGGAGGGGCATCCCGGCATCGCGCTCGCCGTCATCGCGGCCTGCCAACTCATGGTGGTACTCGACGCGACGATTGTGAATATCGCGCTCCCGCACATTCAAGACGCGCTCAAGTTCAGCACCACCGATCTGACGTGGGTGGTCAGCGCCTACACCCTCACCTTCGGCGGCCTGCTGCTGCTCGGGGCACGCGCCGGGGACATCCTCGGCCGCCGCCGGGTGTTCATGACCGGCATCCTGCTGTTCACCTTCGCCTCGCTGCTGGGCGGTCTCGCCCAGGAACCATGGCAGCTGCTGGCCGCACGGGCCCTTCAGGGGGTGGGCGGCGCGATAGCCTCCCCCACGTCCCTCGCGTTGATCACCACGACCTTCCCCGAAGGACCGGAGCGCAACCGGGCGTTCGGCGTGTTCGCCGCCGTCTCCGCGGGCGGCGGTGCCATCGGCCTGCTCGCGGGTGGCATGCTCACCGACTGGCTGGACTGGCGCTGGGTGCTGTTCGTCAACGTGCCCATCGGGGTGCTGATCGCGGCGCTCACACCGCTGTACATCAGCGAGTCGGCGCGGCATCCGGGGCGCTTCGACATCACGGGCGCGCTGACGTCGACGGCGGGCATGGCCTCGCTCGTGTACGGCTTCATCCGTGCCGCGGAGAACGGCTGGCGCGACAAACTCACGCTGGGCTCGTTCGCCGCGGCCGTGCTGCTGCTGATCGCCTTCGTCCTCACCGAGACGCGGGCCAAGGAGCCGATCACTCCGCTGAGGATGTTCGGGGACCGCAACCGCTGGGGCACGTACGTGATCATGCTCAGCCTGTCCGCGGCGATGTTCGGCATGTTCTTCTACATCGTGCTGTTCGTGCAGGACGTCCTCGGTTACAGCGCCATCAAGGCCGGTCTGGCCTTTCTTCCCGTGACGGTCGCGATCGCGGTCAGCGCGGGTCTGTCGCAGGCGTTGCTGCCGAAGCTCGGCCCGAAGCCGTTCATGGCGGTCGGCTCGGCGCTCGTGGTGGCCGGCTTGGCATGGCAGACGTTCATCCGGCCGGACAGCTCGTATCTCGGCGGAGTGCTCGGGCCGATGCTGGTGTTCGGCTTCGGCATGGGCCTGAACTTCGTGACGGCGACCGTGACGGCGGTGTCCGGCGTCGCCCAGCACGAGGCGGGTGCGGCCTCTGGTCTGCTCAACGCGATGCAGCAGGTGGGCGGTTCGCTCGGGCTGTCCATCCTGACGACCGTCTTCGGCTCGGCCAGCAAGGACGAGGCGAAGAGGCAACTGCCCCGGTTCCTCGCCAACGGCTCGCCGGAACAGAAGGCGCAGTTCGCCAAGACGCACCAGCTGCCCGCCCCCTGGGGGCATGACGTGCTCGCCCACGGCATCTCCCAGGCCTTCGTCCCGGCCGCCGCGATGGCCGGACTGGCGTTCCTGGCGGCCTGGCTGGTGCTCAGGGTCCGCAAGAGCGATCTCGACTCCCTCGCCGGCATGGCGGGCCCGGGCATGGGCTGATCCCCGCCGAGCCGCGCGGCGCCGCGGCCGGGCGGACCACCACTCGACGGCGAGGAGCCGTCGGCCCCGTCCGGCCGGCCGCGCGACGGCCGCCGACGTCCGCACCAGGGCCGGCACGACAGCCGGCACGGAAACCCGCGCCACGGACACGAACGTCATGGCATATCCCCTCCGACCCGGCTACTCCGGCTGACCGCCGGACCTGCCCCCGCAGGCGCGCTGCACAGCGGCTACGGGAAGAACGGGCGGCTGTCACGGAGAGTTCCCGGTGGACACGGAGAGTCTTTGCCGCAGGGGTGGGACCGCGGAACAGGAATGCGCTCAAGGCGCCGAAACGCGGCCGGCGCCCTGTCAGAGCCCCGTGGGCATCCAGTCCGGCAGCGCCTCGACCCGCTCCGTCCACCCGGCGGGCGGCGCTCCCGCCTTGCCAGCGGCGAGCACGCCCCCCACGATGGAGCAGGTCGTGTCGACATCGCCGCCCACCTGGGCGGTCGTCCAGAAGGCCGCCTCGTAGTCCCCGAGACTGCGCGCGGCGGACCACAGGGCGAAGGGGACGGTGTCATGGGCCGTCGTGCGGCGCCCGCAGCCCAGCACCGCCGCGACGGTGCCCGCGTCGTCGTAGTCGAGCATGTCCCGGGCGCGCCGCAGTCCCTGGCCGACCGCGCTCTTCGGGATCAAGGCGACCACGCCGTCGAGCAGCGCCTCGGGGCTCGGCGGCCCTTCCGGCGAGCCGGCCAGCGCCGCCGCGGCGGCCACGGCCATGGCTCCGACCACGGCCTCGCGGTGCTGATGGGTGGGGTAGGCCGAGATCTCCGCCTGGTGGGTCGCCTGCTCCGGGTCGTCCGCGTACCAGGCGCCCAGCGGGGCGATCCGCATCGCCGCTCCGTTGCCCCAGGACCCCTGTCCGTTGAAGAGTCCGGCCGCCAGCTCCCTCCAGTCCCCGCCCTCCCGGACGAGCCGCAGCAGACGGTTGACCGCGGGACCGTAGCCCCGGTCGAAGTCGTGGTGCTCGGCGAAGGAGCGGGCCAGCGCGTCCTGGTCGATGCGCTGGTGGGCGGCGAGGACGGCGAGGACGGAGCAGGCCATTTCGGTGTCGTCCGTCCACTGCCAGGGGCCCGGCGGCAGCTCGCGCCGCTTCAGCAGGGGATAGTGCGCCGGAACGAAGAACTGGGAGCCCAGGGCGTCTCCCGTGGCCAGTCCGCGCAGGCTCGCCAGGGCGCGCTCCAGGCGCCCGGCGGAAGAGGAGTCAGCGGTCATTGCTCTGCCACTCTATCCGTTCACCCAGTACGGCACCGGCTTGCGCCAGCGCTCGAAGGGGCGGTCGAGCGTGTACCTTCCGTCGTCCCGCAGAACGAGCATGCGCATCTCCGCGTTCCCGGGATTCGACAGCGACTCGAACTCGGCGACGGTCCAGTGGAACCAGCGCATGCAGAACAGGCGCATCGCGAGCCCGTGCGTCACGAGGAGCACGTTCGGCGGATGGTCGGGGGCCTCGAAGCTGCGGAACAGACTCTCCAGGAAGCCGCCGACCCGGTCGTACACGTCGGCGCCGGACTCGCCCTGCGGGAACCGGAAGAAGAAGTGGCCGTAGGCGTCCCGGTAGGCCTTCTGCAGGCGTACGTCGTCGCGGTCCTGCCAGTTTCCCCAGTCCTGCTCGCGCAGCCGCGGTTCCTCCCGGACGCGTATGAGATCGGGGTTCAGGTGGAAGGCGCGCAGTGTCTCGTGTGTCCGGCGGTAGGGGGAGACGTAGACGCTCACGCGTTCCCGGCCGAAGAGCTCCCTCAGCTCCTTGCCGGTCTCCTCGGCCTGCCTCCAGCCGCGTTCGGTCAGCGCGAGCGCGTGGTCGGGCTCGCGTTCGTACACGGAGTCGTCGACGTTGCCCGTTGACTCGCCGTGCCGGACAAGGACGATGCGCCGTGGTCGTGCCATGCCGAAACCCTAGATCGAGTGAGGGGGAGTCGAGCACTCGGGCGGGCTCCATACAGCGTAGGTCACATCGATCGCGGGTTGGACTTTCAAACGATCCAGCTCGGTTCCAGCTCCACGATGTCGCCGGAGAGCGCCGCGATGTCGGCCTCTGTCTGGGCACGCAGGGCGAGGCGCTCCACCCGCTCGGTGCGGTACTTGCCGTGCTCGGCCGCGGACCGCCACATCGACAGGATCAGGAACTCCTGCTCGGGCGCCTCGGCGAACATGCCGCGGATCATACCGGGCGAACCGGCCATCGCGGGGTTCCAGACCTTCTCCTGCATGAGGGTGAAGTGCTCCACGCGCTCCTCGTGCACCTGGCACAGCGCCACGCGGACCAGGTCGGCGTCCGTGAAGCGCGGCTCGAAGCCCGTCTTCACGTCGAAGCGGTACTCGAAGAGCTTGACCTGGGCGTCCTTGAACGTTCCGGACTGGGCGGCGGCCAGGCGGTCGTGCGAGCGGGCCATGAAGGAGTCGTAGAAGGCGCGGCTCTCCCAGAAGGCGAAGGTGTGCGCCACTCCCGGCCGCTGCCGGCTCCACCCGCCGCCCTGTCCCCGGAATCCCGGCTCGCCCAGAAGTCCCGCCCATTTCCGCTGCCCCCGCTCGAAACCGCGGCGGTCCACCACGGTGCAGCGAATCCACTTGACCAGCACCGCGCCATCGTAAGGCCAGCGGACGTGGCGTCGGCCACGCTCCGGCGGAGATCACCCGGGCATGCTCCACGCGCGCGTGGCACGATGGGCAAGGAACCCTGGCTTCAGGGGAGTTGGGGGCAGAGCAGTCACAGGGGGAAGGGGAAGCCCGTTGTCCGGCTTCAGCAAGGGAATCCGCAAGGTCGAGGTCGCCCTCAAATGGGATCCGAGTCCGGCGGGTCAGCCGCCCACCGATCTGGACATCGTTGCCGCGACGTTCACCTCGGACGACGCCTACGGAGCTCCGGCCTATCTCGTGCACTTCGAGAGCCGGTCGCCCGACGGCACGATCTTCCTCAACCGGGACAGCACCGACGGCAAGGGCCTCGGCTGGGACGAGGTCATGACGGTCGAACTGGACCGGCTGGCCGACCGGTACGCGCGCGTGGTGGTCGGCGCCGTCATCCAGCAGCGCCCCGGACGCAGGACGTTCGCCCACGTACTGAATCCGGCCATGCGCGTCCGGGAGGGCTACACCGTGCTCGCCGAGGACGTCTTCGGCGCGGTCCAGGACGCGACGGCGGCGACGATCGCGGAGTTCGCGCGGGACGGCTCCGGGGACTGGACCTTCCGTCCCGGCGTGCACGGGTTCGAGGAGGACCCGGCGACGTTCACCCGGGTCATGGGCAGGGCGCACGGGTGGTGACGTGCGGGCACGAGTAAGGGGCGCCGGCCTGGGCAGGCGCCCCTTACTTCAGTTACGTCGTGTCATCAGCTGCAGCCGCTGGTCGAACCGCACCCCTCGCAGATGTAGCAGGAGCCGGCCCGCTGCATCTTCGTGCCGCAGGAGAAGCACAGCGGGGCGTCGGCCTGGATGCCCAGCTGCATCTCCACCAGCTCGGCGCTGGTGTGCGCCTGCTTCGGGGCGGGCTTGACCGCCTCGGACTCGGCCTTCGGCGTGACCACGGCCTTCAGCTCCTGGGCCCGCGGCGCCGACTGGGCCAGGCCCTCGACGTCGACCTCGTCGTCGGCCGGCTCGTAGGAACCGGTCTCCAGGTGCCGCTGGCGCTCCTCGGCGGAGTGGATGCCGAGCGCGGAGCGGGTCTCGAAGGGCAGGAAGTCCAGCGCCAGGCGGCGGAAAATGTAGTCGACGATCGACTGGGCCATCCGCACGTCCGGGTCGTCGGTCATGCCGGCCGGCTCGAAGCGCATGTTGGTGAACTTCGAGACGTACGTCTCCAGCGGCACGCCGTACTGCAGACCGACGGAGACCGCGATGGAGAAGGCGTCCATCATGCCTGCGAGGGTCGAGCCCTGCTTGGACATCTTCAGGAAGACCTCGCCGAGACCGTCGTCCGGGTAGGAGTTGGCGGTCATGTAGCCCTCGGCGCCACCGACCGTGAAGGACGTGGTGATGCCGGGACGGCCCTTGGGCAGACGCTTGCGGACCGGGCGGTACTCGACCACCTTCTCGACCGCGGTACGGATCGTCCCCTCGGCCTTCTCGGCGATCTCGGCCTTCTCGTCCTCCTTCTTCTTGGCGGAGAGCGGCTGGCCGACCTTGCAGTTGTCGCGGTAGATCGCGAGGGCCTTGACGCCGAGCTTCCAAGCCTCGAAGTAGATCTCCTCGACCTCCTCGACGGTCGCCGTCTCCGGCATGTTGACCGTCTTGGAGATGGCGCCGGAGATCCACGGCTGGATCGCGGCCATCATGCGGACGTGGCCCATCGGGGAGATGGCGCGCTCGCCCATGGCGCAGTCGAAGACCTCGTAGTGCTCCTGCTTCAGGCCGGGCGCGTCGATCACGTTGCCGTGCTCGGCGATGTGGGCGACGATCGCCTCGATCTGCTCCTCCTGGTAGCCCAGGCGGCGCAGGGCCTGCGGGACGGTGCCGTTGACGATCTGCATCGAGCCGCCGCCGACGAGCTTCTTGAACTTGACCAGGGCGAGGTCGGGCTCGACGCCGGTGGTGTCGCAGGACATCGCGAGACCGATGGTGCCGGTCGGGGCGAGCACGGACGCCTGGGAGTTACGGAAACCGTTCTTCTCGCCGAGACGCAGCACGTCCTGCCAGGCCTCCGTGGCGGCGGCCCACACCGGGGTGTCCAGGTCGTCCATGCGCACGGCCGTGCCGTTGGCGTCGGCGTGCTGCTTCATGACGCGCTTGTGGGCGTCGGCGTTGCGGGCGTAGCCGTCGTACGTGCCGACGACCGCTGCCAGTTCGGCGGAGCGGCGGTAGGCCGTACCCGTCATCAGGGAGGTGATGGCGCCGGCCAGGGCACGGCCGCCGTCGGAGTCGTACGCGTGGCCGGTGGCCATCAGCAGGGCGCCGAGGTTGGCGTAGCCGATGCCGAGCTGGCGGAACGCGCGCGTGTTCTCGCCGATCTTCTGGGTCGGGAAGTCCGCGAAGCAGATCGAGATGTCCATCGCGGTGATGACCAGCTCGACGACCTTCTGGAAGCGCTCGGTCTCGAAGGACTGGTGGCCCTTGCCGTCGTCCTTCAGGAACTTCATCAGGTTCAGCGAGGCCAGGTTGCAGGACGTGTTGTCCAGGTGCATGTACTCGCTGCACGGGTTCGACGCGGTGATCCGGCCGGACTCGGGGCAGGTGTGCCAGTTGTTGATGGTGTCGTCGTACTGGATGCCGGGGTCGGCACACGCCCAGGCGGCCTCGGCGATCTTGCGGAAGAGGGCCTTGGCGTCGACCTCCTCGATGACCTCGCCGGTCATACGAGCGCGGAGGCCGAACTGGCCGCCGTCCTCGACCGCCTTCATGAACTCGTCGTTCACGCGGACCGAGTTGTTGGCGTTCTGGTACTGGACGGAGGTGATGTCGTCACCGCCCAGGTCCATGTCGAAGCCCGCGTCGCGCAGGACGCGGATCTTCTCCTCTTCCTTGACCTTCGTCTCGATGAAGTCCTCGATGTCGGGGTGGTCGACATCGAGGACGACCATCTTGGCCGCGCGGCGGGTGGCGCCACCGGACTTGATCGTGCCGGCGGAGGCGTCGGCGCCGCGCATGAAGGAGACCGGGCCGGAGGCGTTGCCGCCCGAGGACAGCAGTTCCTTGGAGGAGCGGATGCGGGAGAGGTTCAGGCCGGCGCCGGAACCGCCCTTGAAGATCATGCCCTCTTCCTTGTACCAGTCGAGGATCGACTCCATGGAGTCGTCGACGGACAGGATGAAACAGGCGGAGACCTGCTGGGGCTGCGGGGTGCCCACGTTGAACCAGACGGGGCTGTTGAAGCTGAAGATCTGGTGCAGGAGGGCGTACGCGAGCTCGTGCTCGAAGATCTCGGCGTCGGCGGGCGAGGCGAAGTACCTGTGGTCCTCGCCGGCCTTCCGGTACGTCTTCACGATGCGGTCGATCAGCTGCTTGAGGCTGACCTCGCGCTGCGGGGTGCCCACGGCACCGCGGAAGTACTTGCTGGTGACGATGTTGACCGCGTTCACCGACCAGAAGTCGGGGAACTCGACGCCACGCTGCTCGAAGTTGACCGAGCCGTCGCGCCAGTTGGTCATGACGACGTCACGGCTCACCCACTCGACCTCGTCGTACGGGTGCACGCCGGGGGTGGTGTGGATGCGCTCGATGTGCAGCCCCTTGGTCCCCGCCTTGCCGCCCTTGGCTCGGGAACCTCGTGCCGGACCGCTCGCCGTCTCTGTCATGCCGCCTCCCTGTACGGGCAAAAACGCCCTGAAGTGCCCCGTTTGTTCCCGTGGCACGGTGTTCTGTCGTGTGTTGCGGGCACCCTCAGCTGCCACCCGCAACAGGTCCTGGATCGCCGCCTCCCGGCCGGAAACCGGGCCTTGTCCCGGTTTTCCGGCCCGCCGGTCAGTCGGCGGCGTGGGCGGACACGGGGACCTGAGTGGTCCCGCCGGGCCCGCGTTCGTCTTCCTGGCCCCCCGCTTCCGCGTCGTCGTCCACGGCGGGGTCTCGCGTCGCCTCCCTCAGCTCCGCGATGGCGGCCTCGAAGTCCTCGAGCGAGTCGAACGCCCGGTAGACGGAGGCGAACCGCAGATAAGCGACGAGGTCGAGCTCCTGCAACGGGCCGAGTATGGCCAGCCCCACGTCGTGGGTGGTCAGCTCGGCGCTTCCGGTGGCCCGCACCGCCTCCTCGACCCGCTGGCCGAGCTGGGCGAGTGCGTCCTCGGTGACAGGCCGCCCCTGGCATGCCTTGCGCACGCCATTGATGACCTTGGTACGGCTGAAAGGTTCAGTGACTCCGGACCGCTTGACCACCATCAGCGAACACGTCTCCACGGTCGTGAAACGACGGGAGCAGTCGGGGCACTGGCGGCGCCTGCGGATCGACGTGCCGTCGTCGGTCGTACGACTGTCGACCACGCGGCTGTCGGGGTGCCTGCAGAAGGGGCAGTGCATGATCTCCAACCCTCCTCACAGCAGACTCAACAGCCTCGCCGAACCCATGAGCCCCGCGAAGCAGCCCTAAGCATAGGCGATCGCCGAGCCGTCTCGGACCGGGGGGACCACAACTTGTGGGCTGCTGTAGCCATCCAACCACTAGATGTGGGGATCGACTCATTCACCGAGGCAGACACGCGTGTCGCGGCGGGACAGGGCCGCGCCGCGGCGGAACCGGCGACCCGGGACACGCGCGCGTGCACGTACGCGCCGTGACGCTTACGGAGATACCGTGGGCGCCACACGGAGGACGCGTGGGACTCCGGAACAGAAGGGGGCCGAATCCAGGCCGGCCGAGTTCCGGATGGCAGACTGGGGGCACGATCCACGAGGTCGGCGACCCCGGCGGTGAAGAGTACAACAATGGGTACTTTTGTCCGCCGGATGGCGCGTTAGCTATACACCCAGACACATGATCACGGTAGGCGAATCGCACTTTTTCACTCGAACGTGTGTTTGGCGCAACCTTTCGAAAGCAACTACCGTTGTCCAGCAGGGAGACCATCGAGAGGGGCCGCCGTGACCACCACCGCAGACAGCGCCACCATCACCGCCCAGGACCGCTCCCAGGGCCGAGTCGAGCCGGTACACGCGATGAACGAAGCCACGAATCCCGAGCACAAGCGCTCCTTGCCGGGCCGACCCCCAGGGATCCGGGCGGACAGTTCCGGACTCACGGATCGCCAGCGCCGCGTGATCGAAGTCATCCGGGATTCCGTGCAACGCCGCGGTTACCCGCCGTCCATGCGGGAGATCGGTCAGGCCGTCGGCCTCTCCAGCACCTCCTCGGTCGCCCATCAGCTGATGGCGCTCGAGCGCAAGGGCTTCCTGCGCCGCGACCCGCACCGCCCGCGCGCGTACGAGGTCCGCGGCTCCGACCAGGCCGTGACCGTGCAGCCCACGGACACCGCCGGCAAGCCCGCCGCGTCGTACGTCCCGCTGGTCGGCCGCATCGCCGCCGGTGGCCCCATCCTCGCGGAGGAGTCCGTCGAGGACGTCTTCCCCCTCCCCCGCCAGCTCGTCGGTGACGGTGAGCTGTTCGTGCTCAAGGTCGTCGGCGACTCCATGATCGAGGCCGCGATCTGCGACGGCGACTGGGTCACCGTGCGCCGCCAGCCGGTCGCCGAGAACGGAGACATCGTGGCGGCCATGCTCGACGGCGAGGCCACCGTCAAGCGTTTCAAGCGCGAGGACGGCCATGTCTGGCTCCTCCCGCACAACGCGGCCTACGAGCCGATCCCAGGCGACGACGCGACCATCCTGGGCAAGGTGGTCGCGGTGCTGCGGCGCGTGTGACGCCTGCGACGGACGGGCCACCCGGCCGGTTCGCTCCCTGACCGGGCCCCGGAACCCCTGCGCCGGTTCCGGGGTCCTGCTGTGTCCGCGTATCGGCCGCACGCCGCTGTCCGGCGTCCGGGTACGCGATGGCCGCGTGGTCTTCGGCGCCCGGCATCGCGGGGTCAGGATGCCTGCGCCGCCTGCACCTGCGCCGCTTCCGACTGCTTCGCCGCCTCGTCGATCGCCGCGAGCGACTTGCGGACCTGGTTGCGGTCCGTCGTGTACCAGAAGTCCGGCAGCGACGCCTTGAGATAGCCGCCGTAGCGGGCGGTCGCCAGCCGCTGATCCAGTACGGCGACCACGCCCCGGTCCCCCGACGCGCGGACGAGCCGGCCGGCGCCCTGGGCCATGAGCAGCGCCGCATGGGTGGCGGCCACCGCCATGAAGCCGTTGCCACCCGCGTCCTCGACCGCCTTCTGCCGGGCGCTCATCAGCGGGTCGTCGGGGCGCGGGAACGGGATCTTGTCCATGACGACCAGCTGACAGCTGGGGCCCGGGACGTCGACGCCCTGCCACAGGGACAGCGTGCCGAACAGGCAGGTCTTCGGGTCCGCCGCGAAGTTCTTGATCAGCTCGCCGAGGGTCTCCTCGCCCTGGAGCAGGATCGGGAACTCCGGAATGCGGGACCGCAGCTCCTCCGCGGCGAGCTGGGCGGCCCGCATGGACGAGAACAGCCCGAGGGTGCGGCCCCCGGCCGCCTGGATGAGTTCGGTCAGCTCGTCGAGCATGTCGGACCGTTCGCCGTCCCGCGCCGGGCGGGACAGGTGCTTGGCGACGTAGAGGATGCCCTGCTTGCGGTAGTCGAAGGGGGAGCCGACGTCGACGCCCTTCCACTTCGGCATGTCTTCGCCCTCCGTGCCTTCGGGAGCGAGCCCCAGGGACGCGCCGACCCCGTTGAAGTCCCCACCGAGCTTGAGGGTCGCGGAGGTGAGGACGACGGAGCGGTCCGTGAAGAGCTTCTCCCGGAGCAGGCCCGAGACCGACATGGGGGCGATCCGCAGGGAGGCGCCGAAGCGGTCGTGCCGCTCGTACCAGACGACGTCCCACTCCGAGCCGTTCAGCACGCGCTCCGCCACGTCGTGCACCGTCTCCACCGAGGCCAGCGCCTGCTTGCGGACCGCGTCCTCGTCCTGGACCGACTTGTCGCGCGTGGCTCCGATCGCGGAGATGACCGTGCGCGAGGCGTCCCGCAGCGCCATGAGGGCGTAACCGAGGTCCTCCGGGATCTCCTCCAGGCGACCCGGCAGGGCCAGCTCCATCAGCCGCTCGAAGCCCTCGGCGGCGGTCTGGAGCTGGTCGGCGGCCTTCTCGTTGACGAGCTTGGCGGCGCGGCGCACCGCTCGGTTGACCTGGCCCGGGCTGAGTTCACCGGTGGCGACGCCCGTGACCCGGGAGACGAGTTCGTGGGCCTCGTCCACGATCAGCACCTCGTGCTGGGGCAGCACCGGGGCGCCCTCGATGGCGTCGATGGCGAGCAGGGCGTGGTTCGTGACCACCACCTCGGCGAGCTTGGCGCGCTCACGGGCCATCTCCGCGAAGCATTCGGCGCCGTAGGCGCACTTCGTCGCGCCCAGGCACTCCCGGGAGGACACCGACACCTGCGCCCAGGCGCGGTCCGAGACGCCCGGAGTGAGATCGTCCCGGTCGCCGTTCTCCGTCTCGTCGGCCCAGTGGCGCAACCGCAGCAGATCCTGTCCCAGCTTGCTGGTGGGAGCGGCGGCCTCGAACTGGTCGAAGAGGCCGTCCTCCTCGTCCTGCGGCATGCCCTCGTGCAGCCGGTGCAGGCACAGGTAGTTCGACCGGCCCTTCAGCATCGCGAACTCGGGGCGGCGGCGCAGCAGCGGATGCAGGGCGTCGACCGTGCGCGGCAGGTCGCGCTCCACGAGCTGACGCTGCAGCGCCAGCGTGGCCGTCGCCACGACCACCCGCTCCCCGTGCGCGAGCGCGGGCACGAGATAGCCCAGCGACTTTCCGGTGCCGGTACCGGCCTGGACCAGCAGGTGGGATCCGTCGTCGATCGCCTCGGCGACCGATTCGGCCATGGTCACCTGGCCGGGGCGCTCCGTGCCGCCGACAGCGGTGACAGCGGCATGCAGGAGTTCGGGGAGTGAGGGCTTCGTCATAGCCCGTCCACCCTACGGCCCGGCACTGACAAACGGGCGATCACGGCGGGATCGAGGGGCGGGATCACGGCCGGGCTCCTGGAGTGGTGAGGGGACAGAGGTCGGCGGTGGGACAGCCGAGGGTCGGCGGTCGGCGGTCGGGTGAGCACTGCGGGACTCCAGGCCCTGGCGAGGCCTCCTGCGGTCCTTGCGGTCTCCCGTGTTCGCGAGGACGACGAGCTCTTCGCATTTCTTCGGAGGAGCGGGAACCCCGACGGCACAGGCGATCGTTCAGTCCGTGAACAAGCAGTCACTCAGCGCTACAGCATATCGCGCAGGACCCGGTCCCGGATCATGAGGGCGGCCCGCTTGCCGGGCAGGTCGACCTCCGCCGCGAACCGGAATCCGGCGCTCAGGAACGCCGCGACGGAGGGGGCGTTGTGAAGATCGGGTTCCGCCACGACACGTGCGCACGCCGGCCGCCGGTCGAGGACGAGGTCGGCCACGGCGCGCAGCAGCGTGGACCCCAGCCCCCGCCCCCGATCCGCGGCCCCACCGACGAGGAGATGGATCCCCGTGTCGTGCGGGCGGGCGGGATAGTGGCGGGCCAGGGGATCCAGGTCCGCCCGGTAGATCTCCCAGTAGCTCATCGGCGTGCCGTCCAGTACGCCGAGACACGGCACGCTCCGTCCGTCGCCGTCGAGTTGCCCCCTCAGGTGCTCCTCGATCCGGCTCTGGGGCCCGGCCAGCTCCCAGAACCGGGCGACATCGGGGTCGTTCATCCAGCGATGGACGAGCGGCAGGTCCTCTTCGACACGGACGGGTACGAGACGGAAGGAGCCGACGGCGGTGGCGACCGGCCCCCACGTGGGGAGTTGGTCGAGGAGATAGGCCGTCCCTCCGGCGAACCGGGCGAGGAAGTCGGCGGGTAGATGGAGGTCCAGCGTGTCCTCGCCGTCCTCGTCCTCGGCCTCGATGGTGAACCCGGTGAACGGTGTGCCCCGGCTGCCCGAGCCGTTCGCTCCGGGGCCGTGGGGGCCCGGGTGGACGGGAGTGCCCGGGCGAACCGGGACGGGGTTGCTGCCGGCGTTGGCGTCGGTGGGAGGCACGCTGCGCTCCTCTCAGGAGACGAGGTGGGTCATGGTCCTCGGAAGTGCGGTCGAGCGGTGTGGTGCGGTACGTCGGGATCGGCGGTGCGGATACGTCCAGGAGTGGAGGGTGCGGATGCGGTCAGCAGTGGAGGGGGTTGGTCAGGGTGACGTAGACGGACTGGGTGTCGACCGGGCCGACGAGTTCGTCCAGGCCGTGCAACCGGGTCAGGAGGTTGGCCTTGCAGCGCAGGACGGGTGAGTCGAGCAGGCGGCGCGGCAGACAGGAGCGCACGGCGGCGGGCCCCGACGCGAGGTCGGTGAGGAAGCGGCGGAAGGCGGCCAGGAGCAGGCGCTCGTCGGCGAGGCGCTGGGAGCCGAACGCTCCGATCAGGCCCAGCACGTTGTTGATGGCGAGGTAGTAGGCGAAGCGTTCGTCGGCGGTCTCGTCGGGGACGAAGGTGTCGCTGCGCTCGCCGATTCCGGGCAGCCTGGCGTCCAGTTCGGCCCGTCGGGACTCGCGGAAGTAGTAGCCCTGGTTGTCGCGGTAGCGCCCGCCGGCCGGCCAGCCGTCGCGGTCGAGCAGGAGCAGGGTGTTCTGCTGGTGCGCTTCGAGCGCGATGCCGGCCTCGCCGTCCAGCCAGAGCACGGGCCGGACCACCTGCTCCAGGTACCGGAGGAACCACTCCGTGGCCACGGCTCCGGTGGGGCGGCCGGTGCGCGCGGAGAGCCGTGCCACGAGTTGGCCCAGCCGGGACCGCATCGGCCAGGCGGTACCCGGTGCCGGGGCGGTGGCGCCCGGCTCGGTGACGGGGTCTGCGACAGGCCGGGGCGAGACGAGTCCGGCGACGCAGCCGACGTCGTCGGCCGGGGCGAACGGGTTGTGCCGGATCATCACATCGAGTCCGGGCACCGGCTGTCCGCCCGGGTCGTCGACGGCCAGCCAGGCCGGGTCGCGGACGATGTCGAAGCCGGGGTGGACGGCCTGCCACTGCCGTGCCAGGCCGGTGCGCAGCAGTCGGTGCACCTCGACTCCCCGGTGCAGTTCCTTGCGGAGGTTCTCGCGTCGGGAGTTGGTGATGCGCAGGCCCAGTGACAGCTTGAGCATCGCGGGAGCGCCGGACCGGTGGACCGTGCGCACGGAGGAGGTGGGGTTCCAGGCGGTGCCGAAGGGGCCGAGGTCGCGCAGAAGACCGGAGTCCAGCAGGGCGGCGACGGGTGCGCGGTGGCGCAGCTCGCGGGCCTGCCACGGGTGCAGAGGCAGCGCGGCGTACCCGTCGGGCAGGGACAGGCCGGGGCCGGCGAGGCGTCGGGTGAGGTGATCGGCGGGGACGGGGCGGCCGCGCTCGGTCCAGGCCGAGTCGGTCGCGAGGAGAGAGGGGGAGACGGCCATCCAGTGCAGGGGGAAGGAGCCGTGCGACTCCGGTGAGTACAGACGGGCTTCGGCCTCGGTCAGACCCTCCCGGCTCTTGGGGGTCGGGTGCACGGGGTGGCCGAGGAGGAGAGCCTGCTCGGCACCGAGGAACAGGTCGGGAACCTCGGCGGGGTCCTCCCGGCGGTCGCGGATGAAGATCGCCGTACGGCGCAGGGAGTCGGCGACCCTGGCCACGAGGTCACCGTCGTCGCCCCGGCCGGGGGCGGCCGGATGGGAGGAGCGGCTGGTCGTGGCCGCGTCCGCGGGTGTCTCTCGGGTGAGCAGCGCGGCCAGGGTGACGGCGTCGACGGGAGGGGCGGAATCGGGTGCGTGCGTGAAGCGGGGTGGGCCGAAGCGGTGCCAGCCCGTCGGGGACCAGTAGCGGACCGGTACGAGGAGGGAGGTGCCGCTGGCGGGAAAGGGGAGGTGAAGGGTGCCACTGGTGGGCGCCGTGAGGTCGGTCTCGCGCACCCAGCAGCGCAAGAGGTTCTCCGTGGTCGCGCACTGCGCGGCGACGTGCGGGTCGGGATCCTCCAGCTGGTCCGCGCCGGGCTCCGTGATGCGCGTGAGATCCGCGGTGCGCCGTTTCTGTTGCGGGACCGACTCCGCCAGCGGGACGGACGAGGGCAGGGCACCGGAGTCTCCCTGGTCGTCGGGAGACCCGGAGCTGCCGTCGGGAGTGGGGATGGCGTTCATGACGGCTCCAAGAGGCCGGCCGGAGGGGTGCGGGGCTCGTGCTGTCGCTCGGTCGCCGTCTCCGGTCGCCCGCGGTGGGGCCTCGGCGGCGCCGGGGCGGATGGCGCCGGGGGTCCGCTGCGGCGGGAGAGGGCAGGCCGGTGGGCGTGCGGCGGTCAGCCGGTGCGCCGGTCAGGGCCGGGGGGCCGGCCGTGCCGGGCGCGTCTGTGCGGGCCGTGCTCGTCGTGCCGGCGGGCCACCGCGGCGACCGCGTCCGTCAGACGGTCGAGCACGGCCGCGGCCTGCTCGTCGCTGATCGTCAGCGGGGGCAGCAGCCGGACCACGGCCCCGTGCCGCCCGCCGAGTTCCACGATCAGCCCGCGCCGGAGGCACTCGCGTTGTACGGCCACGGCGAGTTCGGGCGCCGCCGGATACGGGGTCCGGGCAGGTTCCAGTCCGCTGGGCTCGCGGCCGGGGGCGCGGGGCACGGGAGCATGGCCGCTCCCCGCGGCCGCGTCACCGGCCGGGGCGCGGACATGGCCGCCGGACACGGACGTCTCAGCGCCCGACGAGGGGACACGGCGGCGGGGCGCGGACATGCCACCGCCCGTCCCGCGTGCGTCTCCGCCCGCTTGGAGAGCGTCGCCGTCCGGCGCGGGCATGTCGCCGCCGGATACGGGAACGCGGTGGCCCGGCGCCGGGGCGTGGCCGCTCGGGGTGCCGGTGTCGCCGGTCGCGTGTACCAGTTCGAGCCCGATCATCAGTCCGCGCCCGCGTACGTCCCCGACGCAGGGGAACTGGCGGGAGAATTCGGCAAGTTGGGTGAGCATGCGGGCGCCGAGGGCGGCGGCTCGGGCGGCGAGGCCGTTCTCCCGGACGTAGGCGAGGGTGGCGGTGCCGGCGGCCATGGCGAGCTGGTTGCCGCGGAAGGTGCCCGCGTGGGCGCCTGGTTCCCAGACGTCGAGGTCGTCGCGGTAGACGATCACGGCCAGCGGCAGGCTGCCGCCGATGGCCTTGGACAGGACCATGACGTCGGGGGAGATGCCGCTGTGGTCGACGGCCCAGAAGGCGCCCGTGCGGCCGACACCGGTCTGGATCTCGTCCGCGATCAGCGGGACGGACCGGTCCGCCGTGATCTGCCGCATGCGGCGCAGCCAGGCGTCCGGGCCGGGGATCACCCCGCCCTCGCCCTGGACGGGTTCGAGGATCATGCCGGCGGGCAGCGGTACGCCGGACTTGGGGTCGTCGAGGAGGGACTCGGTCCAGCGGGCGGCGAGTTCGGCGCCGGGCGGTCCGCCGATACCGAAGGGGCAGCGGTAGTCCTGCGGATAGGGCAGACGGGCGACCTGGATCTCGCGGGCACCACCGGAGGCGGCGAGGGCGCCGGCGGTCATGCCGTGATAGGCACCGGTGAAGGCGAGGATGCCGGTGCGGCCGGTGGCGGCCCGGACCAGTTTCAGCGCGGCCTCGACGGCGTCGGTGCCGGCCGGTCCGCAGAACTGCACGCGCGCCCGGTCGGCGAGGCCGGGCGGGAGGGTGCGGAACAGCTCGGTGGTGAAGGCGTCCTTGACGGGGGTCGCGAGGTCCAGGACGGAGAGGGGAGCGCCGGAGTCGAGGACCTTGCGGATCGCCTCCAGCACGACCGGGTGGTTGTGGCCGAGGGCGAGGGTGCCGGCGCCGGAGAGGCAGTCCAGGTAGCGGCGGCCGTCGGCGCCCTCGATGGTGAGCCCGCGCGCCCGGACGGGCACGATGGGCAGGGCCCGGGCATAGGTGCGCGCCGAGGATTCGCGTGCCGACTGGCGTCTGAGGATGCCCTCGTGCACACCACGCGCTTCCCCGGGCGCACCTGAAGCCATCGACTCCGTAATGGCCACGGCTCGCTGTCCTCCCGCTGTTCAGGGGCGAGTTGGTCCGCGGGGCCGCAGGGCAGCGGGCCCCCCACCGCTACAACCCCGGACCGGTCGGCGAGTTACGGGTGAAGGGAAGAACATTGCCAAGTGAGCGGAAAACGACGGGCGGTGCGCGTGGTGGCCGGGGTGAGCGGACGTCACGTCGGTGCCGGTAAAGGATCGGCCAGGTCAGGCGGCTTGTAGCCGAACCGTTGCCGTTCCACCGGATCTCCCCCACAGCGACCGCATAGTGTGGGACGCCGTTCCAAGAACGCCGTGAGACCGGCATGAACTCCTCATGAGTTCGCCACCGGTGGCACGGCGCGGCGCCGAGTTCCTTCACCACACGGGGAGTCAAGAGCATGCGATCCATACGGCCGTCGTTCACCGTTCGGCGGGGAGGGGGTACCCGCCGTACCTCCACCTCGCTCGCGGCGGTCGCCGTCGCCTCGGCGCTGGCGATGACCGCCACCGCCTGCAACGGCGACGGCAGCGCCGACAGCAAGCCGACCGCCTCCGCGGCCGCGGCCGGCGACGGCACGATCAAGATCCCGGACGACCTGAAGCAGAAGCTCAAGGATCACGGGGTCGACCTCGACAAGTGGAAGAACGGCGCCTGGAAGAACTGGGACCGGAAGGAGTGGCTGCGCGAGGCCAACGACTTCATCAACCCGATCATCAAGGGCCTGTGGAACCCGGACCGGATGCGGCACGCCAACGACCCCAACAAGGGGGTCGACACCAACGACATCTCCGGTGACCAGGGCGTGACGGATCCGACCCCGCAGCCGGTGAAGGCGCAGGCGGTGGCGACGCCGTACCACGTGAACGCGGCCGCGTCGGGCAAGGTGTTCTTCGACTCCCCCGAGGGCCACATGGTGTGTTCCGGCACGGTCGTGGAGGACCCGGCGCACCCGGGCAAGTCCAACCTGGTCTGGACGGCGGGTCACTGTGTGCACGCCGGCAGGAACGGCGGCTGGTACCGCAACATGGCCTTCGTGCCGTCGTACAACAACTCCGGCAAGTCGGTCGACCAGTTGCAGAAGGCGAGCCGGTCGGAGATCGCGCCGTACGGCGTCTGGTGGGCCGACGGGGCGCAGACCTCGCAGCAGTGGATCGACCAGGGCGGCGAGAGCGGCGGCAAGGGTGCGTCGTACGACTACGCGGTGATCCACGTGACGCCGGAGCAGGGCAACGGCGGCAAGTCGCTGGAGGAGACGGTCGGCGGGGCGATGCCGGTGAACTTCGACGCGCCGGCGGTGCCGAAGGTCAGCAGCATCACCGCGTCCGGGTACCCGGAGGCGGCTCCGTTCGACGGTCAGCTGCTGTACCAGTGCAAGGACAAGCCGGGCCGGCTGTCCACCAGCCAGTCGGACCCGACGATGTACCGGATCGGCTGCACCATGACCGCGGGTTCCTCCGGCGGTGGCTGGGTGGAGACGGGGGCCGACGGCAAGCCCGCGCTCGTTTCCAACACGTCGATCGGCCCGGTCACGTCGGGATGGCTCGCCGGTCCTCGGCTGGGCCCTGTGGCCAAGGGTGTGTACGAGTCGGTCAGCAAGAAGTTCGCCGGGCAGTAAGGGGAGCGGGCGCTCCGGTCCCCTTCGGGAGCGCAGGAAGGCCCGCCCCCTCGGAAAGGGAGCGGGCCTTTCGCGCTGCGGTCGATCAGGCGGCGGGCGCCGGAACGTACGGCGCCAGGTCCGCCGCCAGTTCCTCGTGGACCCGGACCTTGAGCAGGGTGCCCTCCGGGGTGTGCTCCTCGGAGATCACCTCGCCCTCCGTGTGGGCGCGGGCGACGAGCTTGCCGTGGGTGTACGGCACGAGCGCCTCGATCTCGACCGAGGGGCGGGGCAGCTCGTTGTCGATCAGGGCGAGCAGTTCCTCGATGCCCTGGCCCGTGCGGGCCGAGACCGCGAGGGAACGCTTCTCGACGCGCAGCAGCCGCTGGAGGACCAGCGGGTCGGCAGCGTCCGCCTTGTTGATCACGACGATCTCGGGCACGTCGGTGGCGCCGACGTCCCGGATGACCTCGCGCACGGCGGCGAGCTGCTCCTCCGGGGTCGGGTGTGAGCCGTCCACCACGTGCAGGATCAGGTCGGAGTCGCCTACCTCCTCCATGGTGGAGCGGAACGCTTCGACCAGGTGGTGCGGCAGGTGGCGCACGAAGCCGACGGTGTCCGCCAGCGTGTACAGCCGGCCGCTCGGGGTCTCGGCGCGGCGGACGGTCGGGTCCAGGGTCGCGAACAGGGCGTTCTCGACCAGGACGCCCGCCCCCGTGAGGCGGTTGAGCAGGGAGGACTTGCCGGCGTTGGTGTAGCCCGCGATGGCGACGGACGGCACCTTGTTGCGCCGGCGCTCCTGGCGCTTGATCTCGCGGCCGGTCTTCATCTCCGCGATCTCCCGGCGCATCTTCGCCATCTTCTCGCGGATCCGCCGCCGGTCCGTCTCGATCTTGGTCTCGCCCGGACCGCGCGTGGCGAGGCCACCGCGACCGCCACCCATCTGCCGGGACAACGACTGACCCCAGCCGCGCAGCCTGGGCAGCATGTACTGCATCTGGGCGAGCGCGACCTGCGCCTTGCCCTCGCGGGACTTGGCGTGCTGGGCGAAGATGTCCAGGATCAGGGCCGTACGGTCGATGACCTTGACCTTGACGACGTCCTCCAGCTGGATCAGCTGGCCGGGGCTCAGCTCACCGTCGCAGATGACGGTGTCGGCGCCCGTTTCGAGGACGATGTCGCGCAGTTCCTGGGCCTTGCCGGAGCCGATGTAGGTGGCCGCGTCGGGCTTGTCACGGCGCTGGATGACGCCGTCGAGCACCAGCGCGCCCGCGGTCTCGGCGAGCGCCGCCAGCTCCGCGAGGGAGTTGTCGGCGTCCTGGGCGGTGCCGGTGGTCCACACGCCGACGAGGACGACCCGCTCCAGGCGGAGCTGGCGGTACTCGACCTCGGTGACGTCCTCCAGCTCGGTGGACAGACCCACCACACGGCGCAGGGCCGCGCGCTCGGAGCGGTCGAACTGGTCGCCGTCCCGCTCGCCGTCGATCTCGTGGCTCCAGGCGACGTCCTCTTCCATCAGGGCATCGGCCCGAAGGCCCTCGGGATAGGCGTGCGCGAGGCGCTTGGCGTCCTGGGAAGGGGAAGAAGAGGAGGTCATTGGATCCTTACGTCGATGGGATTGCCGTTTCGGCGTCGGTTGCGTCGGTGACGGCGGTCGTGCGGGACCGCACGTCCTCACAACGTACGGGTACCCCGGGAGATTCCCGTGTCCCGGCTCGCGTCGGCCCGGAGCCGACCTGAAGATGGTCGCACGAGGCGGCCCGTCTCGTCACCGTGTTATCGCGCGCCCCGCGCGGAGCCCACACCGCCGGGCCGGCGCACCGCTCCCGCGCGTACCCACACGCCGGCCCCACGCACCGCTCCCCCGCACGGAGCCCGCACGGCAGGCTCGCGCACGGTGGCGCTCCGCACGGCACCCCGCGAGCGACGGCACCCCACGAGCGGCACCCCCGCACGGCGCTCCCCTGCGCGGCACTCCCGCACTCAGCGCGACAGCGCCCACCGCCGCGACGCCACCGCGCCCGGCGCCCCGCACGCGGCGTCATCGCCGGCCCCGGGGCGCCGCCGGCCCCGAGGTCTTGGCCGGGGCCAGCGGCTTCCAGTCCGGGTGGCCGGGCATCGGCGGGGTCTTCGCGCCGTACAGCCAGCCCTGGAAGAAGCCGCTCAGGTCGCGGCCGGAGACCGTGGAGGCCAGCCGGACGAAGTCGGCGGTGGTGGCAGTGGAGTCCCGGTGTTCGCGGACCCAGACGCGCTCCAGTCGTTCGAAGGCGGGGCGGCCGATCTCCTGGCGCAGGGCGTAGAGCACGAGCGCCGCTCCGTCGTAGACGTTGGGCCGGAAGATACCGATCTTCTGGCCGGGCGCCGGCGGCTTGGGCCGGGCGGGCGGGCCGCCGGCCTCGCGCCAGCGGTCGGAGGCGCCGTAGGCGGCCTTCATCCGGTCCTCCATCGGCCTGTGGGCGGTCTCGTCGGCGTACAGCTCCTCGTACCAGGTGGCGTGCCCCTCGTTGAGCCACACGTCGGACCACGTGCGCGGGCTGACGCTGTCGCCGAACCACTGGTGGGACAGCTCGTGCACCATGATCGACTCGCGGTACCACGTGGGGTAGCCCGGCTCGGTGAACAGGTTCTTCTCGAAGAGCGAGAGCGTCTGCGTCTCCAGCTCGAACCCGGTGGCGGCCTGCGCCAGCAGCACGCCGTAGGTCTCGAACGGGAACTTCCCGACCTTGCCCTCCATCCAGGCGATCTGGCCGGGCGTCTTCGCGAGCCAGGGTTCGAGGGCCTTGCGGTCGGCGGCGGGCACGACGTCGCGCACCGGCAGCCCCCGCGGTCCCTCGCGGCGGACGACGGCGGACCGGCCGATGGAGACCTGGGCCAGCTCGGTGGCCATGGGGTGCTGGGTGCGGTAGGTCCAGGTGGTCGTCGTTCCGGCCCTGGCCGCGCCGGTGGGCACGCCGTTGGCGACGACGGTGTAGTCGTTCGGGGCGGTCACGTGGAAGGTGAACATCGCCTTGTCGGACGGGTGGTCGTTGCACGGGAAGACCAGGTGGGCGGCGTCGGCCTGGTTCGCCATGGCGAGGCCGTCCGTGGTGCGCACCCAGCCGCCGTCCTCGCCCTCGGCGGGCCTGGGATCGCTGGTGTGGTGCACGGTGATCCGGGTCCGGCTGCCCTCGGACAGGGGGTGGTCCGGGGTGACGACCAGGTCCTCGCCGGCCTTGGCGAAGGCCGCGGGGCGCCCGTCGACCTCGACGGAGCGGACGGTGCCGTGCGCGAAGTCCAGGTTGACGCGGTCCAGATCGGCGGTCGTCCAGGCGTCGATGGTGGTGACGGCGTCGAGCGGCTTGTCGTTGGAGCCGGGGTAGGTGAAGGACAGGTCGTACGAGGCCACGTCGTAGCCGGGGTTGCCCAGGTACGGAAAGAGGCGGTCGCCGATGCCGAGGGGCTGGGGCGGGGTCGCGGCGGCCAGGAGGCAGACGGAGACGGCGGAGGCGAGCAGGGCCGCCTTGCGGTGGCCGGTGCGCCGGGGCGTGCCCGGGGAGCGGGCGTCGAGCGGCCGGGAGCGACGGGTCAGCAGCCCTGAGCGCTGGGTGAGCAGCCGGGGGCGACGGGTGAGCAGCATGCACCACCGCTACCAGTGCGCCACCGCGCTGTGACGGCGACGCGCGCCCGGCCCACTCGATCGGGTTCGGCTCATCGGCGTCCCCGCGCCGTCTCGCTCAGGATGCCGGGCCCTGGTGCTGGGCGCGTGCCACGTCGTACACGCCCGGTACGTCCCGCATGGCGCGCATCAGCGCCGGGAGATGGGCCGCGTCGGGGAGCTGGAGGGTGTACGTGTGCCGGACCCGCTGCTGGGTGGGCGGCTCCACGGTCGCCGAGACGATGTCGGCGCCCGTCGAGGAGATCGCCTCGGTGAGGTCGGCGAGCAGATGCGGGCGGCCGAACGATTCAGCGACCAGGGTGACCCGGATCTCGGTCGTGTTCCCCCAGCGCACCGCGGTCTCCGCGCGCCCCCTGCCCTTCATGTGTGCCACCGTCGCGCACTCCAGCCGGTGCACGGTCACCACTGCCCCGCGTACGGCGAAGCCGGTGATCTCGTCGGGCGGGACGGGCGTGCAGCAGCCGGCGAGCCGTACGGCGGTTCCCGGCCGGTCCACGAGGACGTCGGCGCCTGCGGAACGGGCCTGGCTTCCCCGGGCCGTCCGCCCCCGGACCGCGCCCGTTCTGGCCGCGCCGGTGCCGGTGGCGTCGGCCCGGGCGGCGACGGCCGGGGTGGCGCCGGCGTGCGCCGTGGGCTCCTCCGCCGCGTTCTCCTGGGCCGCGCTGTGACCCGGTCGGGCGGGGGCGGGGCCATCGACCGCTCGCGGGCTCGGTCCGTTCGCTTCCTCGGCACTGGCACATGCGCCAGGGCCGCTGCCGGTGCCCGCGGGGGCCTCGGCGTCGTCGGTGTCGTCGCCACCGGGGTGCGCGGCCAGCCAGCGCTGGATGGCGATGCGCGCGGCCGGGGTGTGGGCGTGCTCCAGCCACTCTCGGGAGGGCTCCGAGGCCGCGTCCTGGCCCATGAGGAGCTGGACGGTGTCGCCGTCCTTCAGAACGGTGCTGAGGGTGGCCAGGCGGCCGTTGACCCGGGCGCCGATGCAGGCGTGGGCGTCCTCGCCGTACTGCGCGTAGGCCGCGTCGACGCAGGTGGCGCCCTCGGGCAGGCCGAGGGTGCCGCCGTCGGGTCGGAAGACCGTGATCTCGCGGTCCTGGGCGAGGTCCTCGCGCAGCGTGGACCAGAAGGTGTCGGGGTCGGGGGCGGCCCGCTGCCAGTCGAGGAGGCGGGAGAGCCAGCCGGGGCGGGTGGGGTCGGCCCGCTCGCCGTCGACGGGGGCGCCGGAGGCGGTGCCTTCGGGGGCGGCCGTGTCGGAGGCGGGGGCGTACGGATTGCCGAGCGCGACGACGCCGGCCTCGGCGACCTTGTGCATCTGGTGGGTGCGGATGAGGACTTCGACGACCTGCCCGTCAGGGCGCGCGACGGCGGTGTGCAGCGACTGGTAGAGGTTGAACTTCGGTACGGCGATGAAGTCCTTGAACTCCGAGACCACCGGCGTCATACAGGTGTGGAGTTCACCGAGGACGCCGTAACAGTCCGCGTCCTCGTTCACGAGCACGAGCAGACGGCCGAAGTCGGTGCCGCGCAGCCGTCCCCGTTTGCGGGCCACGCGGTGGACGGAGACGAAGTGGCGTGGGCGGATGAGGACTTCGGCCGGGATGCCGGCCTCGCGCAGCACTCCGCGGACCTCGTCGGCGACCTCGGCGAGCGGGTCACCCGGGCGGGCGGCGTTCTCGGCGATGAGTTCGCGGGTGTGCTTGTACTCCTCCGGGTGGAGGATGGCGAAGACCAGGTCCTCCAGCTCGGTCTTGAGGGCCTGGACGCCGAGGCGCTCGGCGAGCGGGATGAGGACGTCGCGGGTGACCTTGGCGATCCGCGCCTGTTTCTCGGGGCGCATCACGCCGAGCGTGCGCATGTTGTGCAGCCGGTCGGCGAGTTTGATCGACATCACGCGCACGTCGCTGCCGGTGGCGACGAGCATCTTGCGGAAGGTCTCGGGCTCGGCGGCGGCCCCGTAGTCGACCTTCTCCAGTTTCGTCACCCCGTCGACCAGGTAACGAACCTCCTCGCCGAACTGTTCCCGCACCTGGTCGAGCGTCACATCGGTGTCCTCCACGGTGTCGTGGAGCAGGGAGGCGGTCAACGTCGTGGTCTCCGCACCGAGTTCGGCGAGGATCAGCGTCACGGCGAGCGGGTGTGTGATGTACGGTTCGCCGCTCTTGCGCATCTGGCCGCGGTGCGAGGACTCCGCGAGGACGTAGGCGCGGCGCAGGGGGTCGAGGTCCGCGTCGGGGTGGTGGGCGCGGTGTGCCTCCACGACATGGCCGATGGCGTCGGGCAGTTTGCCGCGGGCGGCCGGACCGAGCAGCGCGGCCCGGCCGAGCCGGCGCAGGTCGATCCGGGGCCGGGACTTCCTGCGGTCCGCCCGGGGCACGGCGGGGGCGGTGGCCGCCGCGGCCGCTGTGGGCGCTACCGGGCCAGGGGTCGCAGGGTTCGTGGCCTCCGCACTCATGGGCACCTCCGGCTCGTGGACCGGCGGACGGGGCTCCAGGGCGCACGCGGCTCAGGGATGGCGACGTTCTCCCCTGTCCGTGCCGGTGCTTGATGCTACCGAGCCCACCACGTGCTACCGACCGCCTCCGGCCGAGCGTGAAACGGATCACCCATTCGAGCGACGAGAAGGAGGTTTAGGTTTTGCGCCACGCGGCCGAGGCCCGTCGCTGGTTCTTCCTCGGCCGGGTACGTCCCCAGGCGCCGCGCATCGCTGTTCCGGGCGCCCGGGGCCGCTGCCGTGATGGTGACGCGAGGTCAGCGGAGGGCGCTTTCCAGCCATTCGGCGTCGATCTCGCCCTCGGCGACGATCACGGCCGGGCCGGTCATCTCGATCTCGCCGTCGGGCCGCTCGGTGATGACCAGGCGTCCGCCGGGCACGTCCACGGTGTAGGTGGCCGGGGTGCCGGTGACCGCCGGGTCGAGGCCGTCGCGCCGGGCGGCGGCCACGGCGACGGCACACGTGCCCGTGCCGCAGGACCGGGTCTCCCCGGAACCGCGCTCGTGCACGCGCATGGCGACGTGGCGGGGGCCGCGGTCGACCACGAACTCGACGTTCACCCCGTCGGGGTAGGCCCGCGCCGGGCTGACCGGAGGCGGGTCGAGAAGCCGGCCCGCGTCCGCGAGGTCCTCGACGAAGGCGACCGCGTGCGGATTGCCCATGTTCACGTTCCGCGCGGGCCAGCTGCGCTCGCCGACGGTGACGGTGACCTCGCCCTCGGGGAGGCGGGCCCGGCCCATGCCGACGGTGACGTCCCCGTCCTTCGCGAGGTGGACGGAGCGCACGCCCGCGCGCGTGGCGATCGCGAAGTCACCTTCGGCCACATGCCCGGCGTGCTGGAGGTAGCGCGCGAACACACGAACGCCGTTGCCGCACATCTCGGCGATCGAGCCGTCGGCGTTGCGGTAGTCCATGAACCACTCGGCCTCCGCGGCCATCGCCCTGGCCTCCGGGTGCGCGGCGGACCGTACGACATGCAGCACGCCGTCGCCGCCGAGGCCGGCCCGGCGGTCGCACAGGGCGGCGACGGCGGCCGGGGTCAGGTCGAAGGCGTTGCCGGGGTCCGGGACGATCACGAAGTCGTTCTCGGTGCCGTGCCCCTTGAGGAAGGGGATGCGCGTGCGCGTGCTCATGCCTCGATCGTACGTGGCGCCGCGCTGGTGGCGCCGATGGGAGGGGGGAGGCCGGGGAGGGAGGCGCAGCGGGTCGGGGCGCTCAGCGGAGCCTCGCGACGCGCCACACCGCGAGCACGACCACCACGGCCACCAGCAGCATGTACGCCAGCACGACCCGCCAGTCCGGCTTGCGGCCGGAGCCGCGCGCGGGCAGGCCGGGCCAGGTGTAGCCCACCCGGCGGGCGGCCATCATGCCCCAGCCGGCCGCGCACGAGCAGATCAGCAGGCCGAGCATGGCGATGACGGCCCCGCTGTCGCCGAAGTCGAAGGCGAGCGGGAAGGCGAACATCAGGGAGCCGACGGCGGACAGCCCCACGATGGGGGCGAGCTGCCAGATGCGCAGGCGGCGCTGCGGACGCAGCTCGACCTCGAACTCGGGCCCGCTCTCGTACATCTCCTCGGGCTCGGGTCCGTCGGCCGTCACCCCGTCCGGGGTCTCCTCGGGGCCGTCGTCGGCCAGCCGGTCCCCGGGCAGGCGGTCCTGGTGATCCGCCTCGAGGCCGCCCCCGCCCAGGCGGTCGTCGGCCACCCCGTCCGGGGTCTCCTCGGGGCCGTCGTCGGCCAGCCGGTCCCCGGGCAGGCGGTCCTGGTGATCCGCCTCGAGGCCGCCCCCGCCCAGGCGGTCGTCGGCCACCCCGTCACCGGTCAGGCCGTCGTCCGCCTGAGTGCCGACCGGCACACCGTCGTCCGGCACACCGTCGTCCGGCACACCGTCGTCCCGCAGACCGTCATCGGTCAGGTCGCCGCCGATCGCCGTGCCGCGGGGCAGGCCGTCGGCGGGCAGCCGGTCACGGGCCGACCGGTCCTGGGTGAGCCGCTCGCCGGTCAAGCCGTTCCTGTCGGGGAGGTCGCCGGTCGGCCGGACGGCCGCCGACCGGTCGCCGGCGGGCCCGCGCTCGCCCGACCAGTCGTCGGCGGAGCGGTTCTCGGCGGGGCGCCGTCCGGCCTGTCCGCACGCGGCCGTGCGGGCCGCGGCCGGGTCCGGTCCGGCACCGGCGGTGGTGACACGTTCGGTACTTGGTGCGGTGTCGCGAGGGCCGGCCTCCATCGCCACGCGCCCTCCCAACTAGGCTCCACTTGGTCGATCGAAGCACGATGATGGCACGGCGCCGAAGGCCCCGATGACCGGCGGCGCATCCCGATGCCATGACGTGATCAGGCTGTAACCGGTCGTTCGAGCAACGCCAGCGCCTGGTGCGGAAGTTCCCCGCGGTCAGCCGCGGCCCCACTCAACCAGTGCACCCGGGGATCGCGCCTGAACCACGAATCCTGGCGGCGCGCGAAGCGCTTGGTCGCGCGCACGGTCTCGGCCCGCGCCTCCGCGTCCGTGCACTCCCCGGCGAGCGCCGCGAGCACCTGCTGGTAGCCGAGCGCGCGCGACGCCGTGCGCCCCTCGCGCAAGCCCTGCGCCTCGAGTGCGCGCACCTCGTCCACGAGGCCGGCCTCCCACATCCGGTCCACGCGGCGCGCGATGCGCTCGTCCAGCTCCGGACGCGCGACGTCGACACCGATCTGGACGGTGTCGTAGACCGAGTCGTGGCCGGGAAGGTTCGCGGTGAAGGGCCGGCCGGTGATCTCGATCACCTCCAGCGCCCGGACGATCCGGCGGCCGTTGCTGGGCAGGATCGCGCGCGCTGCCCCGGGGTCGGCGGCGGCCAGCCGGGCGTGCAGGGCGCCGGAGCCGCGCAGCGCCAGCTCATCCTCCAGGCGGGCCCGGACCTCGGGGTCGGTGCCGGGGAACTCCAGGTTGTCCACGGCACCGCGGACGTACAGGCCGGAGCCGCCGACCAGAATCGGCCAGCGCCCCTCGGCGAGCAGGGCGTCGATCCGGGCGCGGGCGAGCTTCTGGTACTCGGCGACGGAGGCGGTGACCGTCACGCCCCAGATGTCGAGCAGGTGGTGCGGGACGCCGGCGCGCTCCTCGGGCGTCAGCTTGGCGGTGCCGATGTCCATCCCCCGATACAGCTGCATCGAGTCGGCGTTGACGACCTCACCGCCGAGTTGCTGGGCGAGGAAGACGCCGAGATCGGACTTTCCGGCCGCGGTGGGTCCGACGACGGCGATGACGCGGGGGGTGGGGAGTGCACTGCTCACCGCACCAGTTTCGCAAACCTCGCGGTGAGGCCTCGAACGAGTTACGTGACGGGTGCGTTCTCCCGTCGTTGGCCCGTGGCGAGATACCGCCGTTCGGCTCACCGGAGGCGGTGACCCGGGCGGCGCAACCGTACGCACCGGGTGACGCGGGAATTCGCCCGCACGAGTACCGTATGGAGTGAATATGGGCGTGTTTGCTCGGATCTTCGGCAGGTCGAAGGCGACTCCGGAGACGTCGGACGCCCCGGCACAGGCCGGTGCGGAGCCGGAGGGGGCCGAGGCGGAGGAGGTGGAGTCGGCGGCGACGGAGGAGGCCGGTTCGGCGGAGGCGAGGGGTGCGGCCGGGGACGGGCGTGAGGACGCGGCAGCGCAGCCGGACGCCGGTGCGGACGAGGCGTCCGACGGCTCCGGTATCCCCAAGCAGCAGTCCGCCGAAGAGGCCGCCGACAGCGCGACCGGCGAAGGCGCCCGCAGGTAACTGTCCCGCGAGGGAAGGTGGATCATGGGTCTGTTGGACAACATGAAGGCCAAGCTCGGCCCGGCCAGGGACAAGGTGTCGGACCTCGCGCGGCAGCACGAGGAGAAGGTCCAGCACGGCATCGACAAGGCCGCGAAGGCGGTCGACGAGCGGACCAAGGGCAAGTACAGCGACAAGATCCAGGCCGGCACGGGCAAGGCCAAGGACGCGTTCGACCGCCTCGCGCACAAGGAGGGCACCGGTCCGGAGACGGCCGGCCCGGGCGCGGCCGGTGCGGACCCGGCGGCGCCGCCCCGGCCCCAGGAGCCGCCCACGGCTTCCTGAGCCCTCTGAACGGCGTTCGTACGGCGTTCAGGGCAGAGGCGGGTCGGCGGACGGTCGCGAAGCGGCACCAGCGCTTCGCGACCGTCCGCCGTTGCCGTGCCCTCTGCTCCGCACACCCCATGTGCTCACGGGGCTCACGACCAGGTGGCGACCACGTACCCCACGCCGTAGGGCGCGTCCTCGTACAGCAGCGCGCCGGTGAGGTCCGCACCCTCGGCGGCACCGGCCAGGACCTGCCAGGGGGCGCGGCCGCAGGCCTGCAGTTCGGCCGCCAGCCGGGGGTCCAGCGCGCGGAGCGCCGCCAGGTCCGCGGTGCCCAGCGCCCGCGCGACCTCCGCGTCGAAGGGAGCCGCTCGCTCGTCCAGGTAACCGGGCGCCTTGAGGGTGCGGCGGGCACTGGCGTCGCCCATCACCAGCAGCGCCACCCGGTCGGCCCGGGCGCCGATCTCCCGCCCCGTCCCGAGGCACCGCTCGGGCTCCAGCGGCTCCCCGACGCCGAGTCCCTCGACGGGGGCGTCCGCCCAGCCGGCGCGCTGCAGCAGCCAGGCGCCGACGGCCAGCGACGGCGGCAGTTCGCGCTCGGCGACGGCGCCCGTGGCCGGGCCCTCCACGGCGTTCGTGACCGGGCCCAGCCGTACGGCCATGTCGACCCCGAATCCGCTAAAGGAGCCCGGCGCGCCCTGCGCGAACGCTCCGCGTCCGCGCCGCTCGGCCGGTCCCAGCACCACGAGGAGGTCCGGGCGGGCGGCGGCCAGCACACCCAGCGCGTCGGCACAGGCCGCGCGCGCGGCGTCCATCTCGGGTGCGGCCCCCGCGGCGACCTCGGGAACGAGCAGCGGAGGACAGGGGCAGACTGCGGCGGCGACAAGCATGACCGGCAGCGTACGCCGCGCCCCGGCCGGGCGCCGACTCAGTCGGCCCCACCTTGTTGAACATTGCACGAGAGGCCGGTTCAGGCCCTCAGTCGCAGCCGCAGCCGCTTCCCGTGGCGACCGGCAGGGGCTCCGGCGCCCCGATCCGCGGCAGGCCCAGCATGACGCCGGCCGGCTTGGCGGCCTCGGCGGCGTTGCGCTTCTCCCAGGCGTCACCCGCGCGCGTGCGGCGCACGGAGAGGGCGGGGCCCTCGGCGAGGAGGTGGTGCGGGGCGGCGTACGTCACGTCGACCGTGACGACGTCGCCGGGGCGGACCTCCTGGTCCGGCTTGGTGAAGTGGACCAGGCGGTTGTCGGGGGCGCGGCCGGACAGGCGCTGGGTGGCGCCGTCCTTGCGGCCCTCGCCCTCGGCGACCATCAGCTCCAGGGTGCGGCCGACCTGCTTCTTGTTCTCCTCCCAGGAGATCTCCTCCTGAAGGGCGACCAGCCGCTCGTAGCGCGCCTGGACGACCTCCTTGGGGATCTGGTCCTCCATGGTCGCGGCCGGGGTGCCGGGCCGCTTGGAGTACTGGAAGGTGAAGGCCTGCGCGAACCTGGCCTCGCGGACGACGTGCAGCGTCTGTTCGAAGTCCGCCTCGGTCTCGCCGGGGAAGCCCACGATGATGTCGGTCGTGATGGCGGCATGCGGGATGGCGGCGCGGACCTTCTCGATGATCCCGAGGTAGCGCTCCTGCCGGTAGGAGCGGCGCATGGCCTTCAGGACCGTGTCCGAGCCGGACTGCAGCGGCATGTGCAGCTGCGGCATGACGTTCGGCGTCTCGGCCATCGCCGCGATCACGTCGTCCGTGAAGTCGCGGGGGTGGGGGGAGGTGAAGCGGACGCGCTCCAGGCCCTCGATCGTCCCGCAGGCGCGCAGCAGCTTGCTGAAGGCCTCGCGGTCGCCGATGTCCGAGCCGTAGGCGTTGACGTTCTGGCCGAGCAGGGTGATCTCGCAGACGCCCTCGGAGACGAGGGCCTCGATCTCGGCGAGGATGTCGCCCGTGCGGCGGTCCTTCTCCTTGCCGCGCAGGGCCGGGACGATGCAGAAGGTGCAGGTGTTGTTGCAGCCGACGGAGATCGACACCCAGGCCGCGTACGCGCTCTCGCGCCGGGTCGGCAGGGTGGAAGGGAACGCCTCCAGCGACTCCGCGATCTCGACCTGCGCCTCCTCCTGCACGCGGGCGCGCTCCAGCAGGACCGGCAGCTTGCCGATGTTGTGCGTGCCGAAGACGACGTCCACCCAGGGCGCCTTCTTCACGATGGTGTCGCGGTCCTTCTGCGCGAGGCAGCCGCCGACCGCGATCTGCATGCCGGGCCGCGAGGCCTTCTTCGGCGCGAGCCGGCCGAGGTTGCCGTACAGCCGGTTGTCGGCGTTCTCGCGGACCGCACACGTGTTGAAGACCACGACGTCCGCGTCGCCGTCGGAGTCCTCCGGGGCCCGCACGTACCCGGCCTCTTCCAGCAGTCCGGACAATCGCTCGGAGTCGTGGACGTTCATCTGGCACCCGTAAGTGCGCACTTCGTAGGTCTTGGGTCCCTGAACGTCCACGTCGAGGCTCCGGTCACTGCTGCTGGTCATGCCTCAAGGGTAAGGGCCTGCCGACGGCGGTCCGCCCGACCCGGTTCGCGGGGCCGTTCCGGGCGCGGAAACCAGGTGGAGCCGGCGCGCGGGGTGCCTCTAGGGTCGCGGGATGAGTACACGCACCTTCCGGATCACCGTCCGCGGCGCCTTCGACGGACTCACCGACGCCCAGCGGGCCGCCCTGCTGGCCGACGCCGCCGAACACGATGTGCTGCGCGCCGCGTTCACGCCCGAGGGCACCCTCACCTACGACATCGCCGCCCGCCCCGCCTTCGTCTTCCGGTTCTCCGACACCGGCGAGGAAGAGGAGGACGTCCTGGAGGCGACCGAGCGGGCCGAGGAAGCCGCGAAGGCCTGGCTGACCGAGCACGGCTACGGCTTCAAGAACCTGCGCTCCAGCGCCGAGGACCTCTCCCAGGCGCCCCTGGGCAAGCGGCAGCGGCGCGCGGCACGTTCCGACGGGCCATGAACTTGAGCACTCAAGGAGTTATCAATAGCTTCCGGCGAGAGCGGACAGCGGGACGAGGACGAGAAGGAGAGCGGGGCGGCGATGAGTGACGCCCTCGACACGGCCCTGCGGCTGGTCAGGGCGCAGGCGGCGCTCGTGCGGCGCTTCGACGCCCGGCTGGGCGGGCTGCACGGGGTCAGCCTCGCGGACTTCACCCTGCTGCTACGGCTGGGAGAGGCGCCCGGCGGACGCATGCGGCGTGTGGATCTCGCCGAGTCCCTGGGCCTGACCGCCTCCGGGGTCACGCGCGGGCTGGCTCCGCTGGAGCGGATCGGGCTGGTCAGCCGGGAACCGGACGCCCGTGACGCGCGCGTGGCCTACGCGTCGCTGACCGCGACGGGCCGCGCACGGCTGACGGAGATGCGCGCCACGGCCGACGAGACCGCCGCCGAGGTATTCGGCGCCCGGGCGTGGAGCGGCGAGGACGTCGCGCTGCTGTCGCGCCTGCTGACCCGGCTCGGCGGGACGGGCCTGGGCGGTCACTGAAGGCCGACCCGGGCACGACGGGTGGCCGTACGCGTCCGCGGGCGGCCACCCTCAACAGGGCGGGAAATCGCGGGATTTGGTCGCCGACGGTCCGAACGCCCCGTGAGACAGCTCACGTTCGGTTGTGACCGGATGGTGTGGGACCGGTGGGGACACCGTGGCATGCTCATGGTCGACAACGGGTTACCGGCCAGTTCTACCCATGAGTAGCCAGTTCGCCGGCGCCTCTCTGCCACCCCCACCCACACAGGACCGACCTTGCGCAGACGCATGAGGCACAGGCGTGCCCTGCTGCCCGCCTTCGCCGTGACCACCCTCATCCTCACCGCGGCCTGCTCCTCGCCCGCACCACACGCCGGGTCCACGGCTGCCGGCGGGCACGCGGAGCGCGTCACGGCGGACGCCCAGGCCGCCGACGGCCCGGACCGCTCGCTCACCGTCGCCGCCGCTCCCGCCGCCGCCCCGACCGCCACGGCCGGCCCGTCCGGCACCGGGCAGCGGGCCCGCAAGACGACGCTCGCCGTCAGCTCCTACGACAGCCGCACACGACGGGCCGTACTGACCAACCGACCATCGGGGCAGGGGAGTTCACACGCCACCCCCTCTCCGACGGACACGTCCTCCGCCGTCCCGCACCGCGCCGCCGTGGGCGATGTGATCGCCAGCGCGCCCGCGCCCGGGGCGCCGCACGGCCTGCTTGCCAAAGTCACCCATGTGCTCGGCACCTCGGGCCGCGGCACGGAGGTGCAGACGGAACCGGCCACGCTCAACGCGCTGCTCGGCGACGACACCGCGAAGGGTGCCGTACCGGTCGACCCGTCCTCCTTCGCCGTCGCCAAGCTGCTGCCCGATGTGCAGGTGTCCTGGGCGAAGAGCGGTGACGTACGGGTCGGGCCGAAGGGCGCGACCGTACCGCTCGGCAGCCTCAGGCTCGATGTGCGCGCCACGGTACCGACGGCGGCGGACGCCCCGGCCTCGGCGCAGGCCTCGGTGCGCGGCTTCGTCCAGGTGGCCCCGCGGGTCGACTTCGCCTACGGCGGCACCGGGGCCGGCACGGCGCCCGGCTCGGCGTACCTGGGCGTCTCCGGCAGGTGGACCTCCGGCTGGTCGGTCGGGGGCCGCGTCACCGCGACCACCGGCGCCCCCCTGCGGATCCCGTTCGCCACGCTGCGCGCCGACCCCGTCCTCCAGGTCGGCCCCGTCCCGGTCGTCGTCAACCTCGACCTGACCACCTACCTCCAGATCAGCGGCGACGGACGGGTCACCGTCGATGTCGAGCAGAGCCTCGAGGGCGCCTTCACGGCGGGCGGCACCTTCGGCCCCGCCAGGGGATGGACGCCGGTCAGCTCGTCCGACATGACGAGCACTCCCGTCCACGCGTCCGTCACCACCGCCGGAAGCGTGCGGACCACCCTCGGCGCCGAGGCGTCGGTCGGCCTCTACGGCGCCGTCGGCGTCACCGCCGACCTGGCCCCGTACCTGCGCGGCGAGGCCTCCGGCACGGCCTCGGCCTCCACCGGCACGGCCGGGCTGGCCTGGCGGGTGTACGGCGGGGTCGATCTGTCCGGGGCCCTGCGGCTCCAGCTGTCCGTCTTCGGTACGCCGGTCGTCCGGCGGGACGTCCCGCTCGGCACGCTGCACCGCGAGTGGAAGCTGGCGGGCGGCACCCTCGGCTCTCCCGCGGCCGGCGCGCGCACGCCAGGAGCCGCCTAGGCGCTCCGCTCCGTGGCGTCCTGCCGTACCGCCGGTATCCAGCCCTGGTGGCGCAGCACCGCGGCGACGTCCGGGGCCCGGTAGTGCTCGCCCTTGAGGACCTTGCCGTCGGCCCGGCGGGCGACCTGTCCGTCCGGGCCGAGCTTGCTCATGTTGGCGCGGTGGATCTCGGCGATCACCTGGTCGAGGTCGATGCCGTGGACGAGCGCCGTGCCGTACGCGACGTAGACCACGTCCGCCAGTTCGTGCGCGAGCTTGTCCAGCGGGCCGTCGACCGCGACCTCGGCGACCTCCGCGGCCTCCTCGGCGAGCAGTTCCCCACGGTGCGCGGCCAGCCGGGGGTCCACCTCCGTCGGCGTACTGCGGGCGTCGAGGCCGAAGGCCTGGTGGAACTCACGGACGAGGTCGGCGGGCGAAGTGCTCATGCGACGACTCTAACGGCCGCCACTGACAACGCCGCTGGCGTCCGCACCGCCGGGAAGTGCCCCCCGGCCCTGGTCAGCGCCGTGCCCCGGCTGGCAGGATCGCCGCATGTCGAAGGTGTTCCCCCGGCTCGGCAGGCGCCGGGCGCTGCCGGTCGCGGCCGCCGGGGCCGTGGTGCTCGGGCTGCTGCTGTGGTGGCTGCTGCCGCTGGGCGAGAAGCCGCCGAGCGGCACGATCGTCTTCAGCACGGGCACGGCCTCGGGCGTCTACCAGGAGTACGGCGAGCGGCTGCGCACCGAACTGGCCAGGGACATGCCCGGCCTGAAGGTGAAGCTCCTCACCAGCGCCGGTTCGCAGGAGAACGTGCAGCGGGTGGCGACGGGCCGGGCCGACTTCACCATCGCGGCGGCCGACGCCGTGGAGACGTACGAACTGGCCCACGGCAGCGGGGCCGGGCGGCTGCGCGGGGTGGCCCGGCTCTACGACGACTACGTGCATCTCGTCGTGCGCCGCGGCTCGGGCATCAAGAACGTGGCGGACCTGCGGCACAAGCGGGTGGCGACCGGGCTGCCCGACTCCGGGGTGCGGCTGATCGCGGACCGGGTGCTCAGGGCCGCCGGGATCGACCCGCGCAGGGACATCACCGCGGTCGGGGACGGCATCGACACCGGACCCGAGCGGCTGCGCGAGAACAAGATCGACGCGTTCTTCTGGTCGGGCGGGCTGCCCACCAAGGGGCTGGTCCGGCTGGCGAGACAGGCCGCCTTCGCGTTCGTGCCGATCGACGTCGATCTCGTCGCCAAGCTCCACGACGAGGGCCAGCAGACCCGTTACTACCGGGCCACCAACATCCCCGAGTCGGCCTACCCGGCCGTACAGCAGGGCAGCCAGGTCCCCACGATCGCCGTCTCCAACCTCCTGATCACCCGCACGGACGTGGACCCCCGGCTCACCGAGTGGATGACCCGCACGGTCATCAAGAGCCGCGACGGCATCGGTGCCCACGTCCACTCCGCCCAACTGGTCGATCTGCGCACCGCGATCTACACCGACCCGTTGCTCCTGCAGGAGGGCGCCCGTCGTTACTACCGATCGGTGAAACCATAGGCTCCGGCGAGGCCCGGCACCGCCGTGCGACCGGCCTCGCGCAAGCCCCCGGGCCCCGCCGTTCAGCGCTCCCGGTGTCTTCGCACCCGCACCGTCACGCGCAGGCCGCGCGGCTCGTGATGGCCGTAGTCGATCGAGCCGCCGCCCGCCGCGAGCAACGCGCGCGTGATGGACAGGCCGAGACCCGAGCCCTTGATGTTCTGGTGGCGTCCGCTGCGCCAGAAGCGGTCGCCCACACGCGCGAGTTCGTCGTCGGTCAGGCCCGGGCCGGTGTCCGTCACCACGACCGTGGAGCTGTCCCCGTCGGCGGTCACGGCGACCGCGACCGTGCCGCCCTCGGGGGTGAACTTCACGGCGTTGTCGATCACCGCGTCCAGGGCGCTGGACAGGGTGATCGGGTCGGCCCAGGCCGTCGTGGGCGGGCAGTCGGCCGTCAGCCGGACGCCCTTGGCGTCGGCGGCCGGAGCCCAGGCCGCCACCCGCTCCCCGGCCAGCGCGCCGATGTCGGTCAGCCGCAGGTCCGCCCCGGCGTGCTCGGCCAGCGCCAGGTCGAGCAGGTCGTCCAGTACCTGCGCGAGGCGCTTGCCCTCGGTGCGCACGGAGGCGATCTCCTCGTTGTCCTCGGGGAGTTCGAGGGCGAGCAGTTCGATGCGCAGCAGCAGCGCCGAGAGCGGGTTGCGCAACTGGTGCGAGGCGTCGGCGACGAAGGCGCGCTGCTGCTCCAGCACGTCCTCGACATGGTCCGCCATCTCGTTGAACGAGCGGGCCAGCCGCCTGAGTTCCGGCGGGCCGCCGGCCGCCGCGACCCGGGACTTCAGGCGTCCGGTGGCGATGTCGTGGGTGGTGGCGTCCAGCACCCGCACCGGCCGCAGCACCCAGCCGGTCAGCCGCAGCGCGGCGCCGACGGCGAGCAGCATCGCCGCGCTCTCGCCGACCGCGACGACCAGCCAGCTGTGCAGGGTCCGTGACCGCATCTGACCGGTGGGCGAGTCGGTGACCACGACCGCCACGACGTCCCCGTCCCGGATCACCGGTGAGGCGACGACCAGCCGGCTGCGCTGCCAGGGCCACACCTGCCGCGGGTCATGGCTGCGCCGGCTGAGCAGCGCCTCCTCGAAGGCCTCGCGGACCTCACCCTTCCGCGGTACGAACCAGTCGCCCGGAGCATTGGCCATGGCGGAGCCGTTGCGGTAGAAGACGCCCGCGCGGATGCCGTAGACGCCGTAGTAGCTGTCGAGTTCGCTGCGCAGCGCTTCCAGGCGGTCGTCCGTGCTCGTGCGGCGGGAGCCGCTCGGACCGTCGGTGACGAACTGGGCGAGCGCGGCGAAGCGCGCCGTGTCGTCGATGCGGTCGAGGACGACCCTCTGTTGCTGGGCGGCGGCCACGCTGATGGCGAGCGGCAGGCCGAGCGCGAGGAGGACGGCCGCCAACAGGACGATGAGCAGCGGCAGCAGACGTGCGCGCACCCGGCCCCGCTAGGCGGCCGGCGCGACGAGCCGGTAGCCGACGCCGCGTACGGTCTCGATCAGCGCGGGCATGCGCAGTTTGGCGCGCAGCGAGGCGACGTGCACCTCCAGGGTGCGTCCCGTGCCCTCCCAACTGGTGCGCCAGACCTCGCTGATGATCTGCTCCCGCCGGAAGACGACGCCCGGGCGCTGCGCGAGCAGGGCGAGCAGGTCGAACTCCTTGCGGGTCAGTTGGACCACCGAACCGGCCACCGCGACCTGCCGGGTGGGCAGTTCGATGCGGACCGGGCCGAGCAGCAGGGAGCCGTCGCCGCCGGGCCCCGCGTCCTCATGGGCGGTGCGCCGGCTGACGGCGTGGATCCGGGCGAGCAGTTCCCCGGTGTCGTACGGCTTCACGACGTAGTCGTCGGCGCCCAGGTTGAGCCCGTGGATGCGGGAGCGGACGTCGGAACGCGCGGTGACCATGATCACCGGGGTGCCGGTGAGCTTGCGGATCTTGCCGCAGACCTCGTAACCGTCCTGGTCGGGCAGGCCGAGATCGAGCAGGACGACACCGAAACCGCTGCCCTCGGGGACGAGCGCCTGGAGCGCCTCCTCGCCGCTGCGCGCGTGTGTGACGTCGAACCCGTGCCGGGCGAGTACGGCGGACAGGGCCGCGGCGACGTGGTTGTCGTCCTCGACGAGCAGCAGTCTCATCCCGGCCCCCTCCGGTTCAGCGGTCGTACGGTGTGGGTTCGCGTGCGTCGTGCAAGGCACGCGCGCGTGCACCATGGCAGTGACGCCGATGGACAAGGACGGCGTCAAGAGCGTTCCGGTTGCCTGTCGCTTCCGTTATCCGGCCGATACGCGCGCCGGTGACGGCTGCTACGACCCGTGTCCGGCCCGTGTCCGAGTGCTACCGGATCGTGATGCTCAGATCTCCCTCAGATGTGATGACGCAGGTCACACCCGCTCATTACTGTCCTGCGAAACCGAGCAGGACGGAGCCCGAGAGCGATGACCGAAGCAGCGCTGGCCGAGGAAGACGCGGTCGCGTCCGACGAACTGGTCGTCCTGAAGAGCGTCAACAAGCACTTCGGCGCGTTGCACGTGCTCCAGGACATCGACCTGACGATCGCCCGCGGCGAGGTCGTCGTGGTCATCGGGCCCTCCGGGTCCGGAAAGTCGACTCTGTGCCGCACGATCAACCGCCTGGAGACGATCGACTCCGGCACCATCACGATCGACGGCAAGCCCCTTCCCCAGGAGGGCAGGGAGCTGGCCCGGCTGCGGGCGGACGTCGGCATGGTGTTCCAGTCCTTCAACCTCTTCGCGCACAAGACCGTGCTGGAGAACGTGATGCTGGGCCAGCTCAAGGTCCGCAGGACGGAGAAGAAGCAGGCCGAGGAGAAGGCGCGGGCGCTGCTCGACCGGGTCGGCGTGGGGACCCAGGCCGACAAGTACCCCGCCCAGCTGTCCGGCGGCCAGCAGCAGCGCGTCGCGATCGCGCGGGCGCTGGCGATGGGCCCGAAGGTCATGCTCTTCGACGAGCCGACCTCCGCCCTCGACCCCGAGATGATCAACGAGGTCCTGGAGGTCATGCAGCAGCTCGCCCGTGAGGGCATGACGATGGTCGTCGTCACCCACGAGATGGGCTTCGCGCGCTCGGCAGCGAACCGGGTGGTCTTCATGGCCGACGGCCGGATCGTCGAACAGGCCGCGCCCGAGCAGTTCTTCAGCAACCCGCGCAGCGACCGGGCCAGGGAGTTCCTGTCGAAGATCCTGCACCACTGACACCACCGCCGGCTCCCTCCCCCGCGGCTCCGCCTCACGTATGCGGCCGTCGTCTCCCGCGTCTCCGTACCTGCCGACTCGAAGGATGTCCACCATGAAGCTCCGCAAGTCCGTCCCCGCAGCACTGCTCGCCACCCTGGCCCTGGCCCTGACGGCCTGCGGCGGCCAGTCCGGTAACGCCGGCGACCAGCCCGCCGGCGGGAGCACGGGTGCGAACACGCCGAAGCTGCCCACGTACGCCGTCGCGAGCGACGTGAAGATCGACTCCGCCACGCTGAAGAGGGCCCAGAAGGCGGGCAAGCTCGTCATCGGCGCCAAGAACGACCAGCCGTTCCTCGGCTTCGAGGACACCACCGGCAAGCGGTCCGGCTTCGACATCGAGATCGCCAAGATGGTCGCCGCCGACCTCGGCTTCAAGGCCGACCAGATCGAGTTCAAGACCGTGGACTCCAACGTCCGCGAGACCGCCATCTCCAAGGGCGAGGTCGACCTGTACGTCGGCACCTACACGATCAACGACGAGCGCAAGAAGCAGGTCGGCTTCGCCGGCCCGTACTTCATGGCCGGCGCGGACCTGCTCGTGCGCCAGGACGAGAAGGGCATCACCGGCCCCGACACGCTCAAGGGCAAGACGGTCTGCTCCATCAAGGGCTCGACCCCGCTGCAGGAGATCAAGAAGCCCAAGTACGGCGCGAAGACCGTCGAGCTGTCGAAGTACTCGGAGTGCGTGCAGCAGCTGCTCAACAACGAGGTGGACGCCGTCACCACCGACGACGCGATCCTCAAGGGCTACGCGGCCCAGCGCAAGGGCCAGCTGAAGGTGGTCGGCAAGCCGTTCACCAAGGAGCCGTACGGCGTGGGCATGAACAAGGACGACAAGGCGCTGCGTGACGCCGTCAACAGCGCGCTGGAGAAGCACGAGAAGAACGGCGACTACCAGAAGGCGTACGACGCGACGCTCGGCCTGTCCGGCTCCCCGTACACGCAGCCGCCGGCCGTCGAGCGCTACTGACGCCCGCTGAGACGTCGCCCTCGCGGCGTCGAGTGAGCCGGCCGCCGTCCGTCCCGTGCCCCGCGCGGGGCCTGCGGCGGCCGGCCGGCCCGTCCCGGCGACGCCTTCCGGCGCGTCGATCCCGGCGCGGCCTGCCCTGCCCGCACACCGCCACGAGGACCTCCCCGTGAACGTATTGCTCGACCATCTCGCGGACTTCCGCGAGGGGTTCATAGGCACCGTCCTGCTGACCCTCGCCAGCGGACTCCTCGCCATGACGCTGGGTGTCGTCATCGCCGGGTTCCGCGTCTCTCCGATCCCTCCGTTGCGGATGTTCGGGACCGCGTGGGTCACCCTCTTCCGGAACACCCCCCTGACCCTGCTCTTCCTCGTCGCCTGGTTCGTCGTCCCGGTCGTCTTCGCACCGGGCCTGAGCCCGTGGGCGAAGGCCCTGCTGGCCCTGGGCTTCTACACCTCGGCCTTCGTCTGCGAAGCGGTGCGGTCGGGCATCAACACCGTGCCCATGGGCCAGGCGGAGGCCGCCCGCTCCCTCGGCATGACCTTCTCGCAGACCCTGCGCGTGATCGTCCTGCCGCAGGCGACGCGCACCGTGATCGCCCCGCTCAGCTCGATCTTCATCGCGCTGACCAAGAACTCCGCCATCGCGGGCGCGTTCAGCGTCACCGAGATGTTCGGCGTGCAGAAGCTGCTGAGCGACCAGGGTTTCGCCATCACGTGGATCTTCCTGTGGGTGGCCCTCGGCTATCTCGTCATCACCTTCTCGATCAGCGGCCTGTTCCGGCTGCTGGAGCGGCGTCTGGGGGTCGCGCGATGACCGCGAGTGTGCTGTACGACGCGCCGGGCCCCAAGGCCCGGGTGCGCAACCGCCTGTACACGCTGCTCGGCACCCTGGCGCTGGCCGGGCTGCTGGTCTTCGTCGTGTACCGGCTGAACGCCAAGGGCCAGCTCGACCCCAAGATCTGGAACATCTTCAACAACGCGGGGGTGCGCACCAACATCCGCGACGGCGTGCTGACCACCCTGAAGGTGTTCGCCGTCGCCGGCGCGCTGTCCCTGGTCCTGGGGCTGCTGCTCGCCGTGGCACGGCTGTCGGAGCACCGGCCGGTGCGCTGGTTCGCGGCCGGCTTCATCGAGCTGTTCCGTGCCGTACCGCTGCTCATCACGATCTACGCCCTGTGGGTGCTGTTCCTCACCTACAAGAACGACCTCGGCGTGGTCGGGGACAACAGCGCGTTCTGGGGCCTCGTCATCGGCCTGACCGTCTACAACGGCTCGGTGCAGGCCGAGGTGTTCCGCGCGGGCATCAACGCCGTGCCCCGGGGACAGGTGGAGGCCGCGTACGCGCTGGGCCTGCGCAAGTACCAGGTGATGACGATGCTCCTGCTGCCGCAGGCCGTCCGCTCCATGCTGCCGACGATGATCAGCCAGCTGGTCGTCACGCTGAAGGACACCTCGCTCGGCTACGTGATCACCTACACGGAGCTGCTGTTCGCCACCCGGACGATGGCCAACAACATCATCGTCAACGGGGAGAACCCGTTCACGGCGGTCACGATCGTGGTCGGCGCGATCTACATCGCGATGTGCCTCGCCCTGTCCTCGGTCGCGACCTGGATCGAGCGGCGGGGACGCCGGGCCAGGACGGGTGTCGCCGTGGCGGCCGCGGCCGAGCCGGCCGCGGCACCGGGAGTGCTCGACGCCGCGGCGGGCGCGCTCGGCCCCACCACCGAACGCGAGCCGCGGGCCTGACGGCCCGGCACCTCCACGGCGGCTGGTTCCCGGCGCACCGGGAACCAGCCGCCGGCCACGGCCGGTCCGTATGTCGCCGATGACCGCCTGCCTCGCTTGACGACAGCCCCGGCAGTGGGTTGCATACGTTCTGTGATCGTTCGCCCTGCTCCCCCGCTGTGTTCGCATCAGTCCGCCAAGGCACCGCTGCGGACAGGGGGCGCCACGCCGTGGACCCGGTGATCGTCGTCGGAGCGGGGCCCGTCGGGCTCACGCTCGCCCTGGCGCTGGCCCGCCAGGAGGTGCCGTCCGTCGTCCTGGACGAGGGCCCCGGCAAGGACGAACCCCGCCCGGCGCGCACAGTCGTACTGCGCGAGGACACGGCCGCACTGCTGGAGCGGCTGACCGGCGTGCCGCTGGGCGAGTACGGCGTGCGCTGGGCCGGCTGGCGGTCCCTCAGGCGCAAGCAGGTGATGAGTGAGGTCGACTTCGCCGAGGCGGGCCCCGCCGCGCCGCTGCACATCGCCCAGCACGTCCTCACCGGGGCCCTGCGCGCGGCCGTGGCCGGCGAGCCACTGGTGAGCATGGCCGTGGACAGCCGCCTGGACGCGATCGAGCAGGAGCGTTCCGGCATCACGGCCCACACCCGCGGCCCCAAGGGCACCTGGTGGCGCGGCAGTTACCTGGTCGGCTGCGACGGCCCGCGCTCCACGGTGCGCAAGCTCCAGGACATCCGCTTCCCGGGCCGTACGGCGGTGGAGCGGCACGCGGTCGCCGCGCTGCGCGCGGAACTTCCGTGGCCGGGTCACGCGTTGCTCCATCGGACGCCGCCGTGGCGGCAGTCCGGGCCCTCGGCCGGGGAGGTCACCGCCCGCCCCCTCCCGGACGGCGTCTGGCGCCTGGACTGGCTGCTGCCGCCCGGCAAGGACCTGGTCACGCCCGAGATCCTGGTCGCCCGGGTCCGGGAGACCCTCGCTGGCTGGACGAACGGCTCCACACCGCCCTACGACCTGCTCGACACCGGGGTCCACGCGGTACACCACCGGCTGGCCCGCCGCTGGCGCGCCGGCCGGGTGTTCCTCGCCGGGGACGCGGCCCATCTGCTCGGCGCGCTCGGCACCCAGGGGCTCGACGAAGGCCTCCGGGACGCCGACAACCTCGCCTGGAAGCTGGCCGCGGCCTGGCACCACGGGCACCACGAGGCCCTGCTGGACAGCTATCAGACCGAGCGGCGCGCGGTGGTCGCCGCCCGGCTGCGCGCCGCCGACCAGGTGCTGCCCGCGCTGCGCGGCACCGGCGGGCTGCGCCAGATGGTGCCGGGCACGGCCCGGGGCCATGACGCGCTGCTCACCGACGGTCACTTGGGGCGCGGGCTGCTCGGCGCGCCGGGGTCGTACGCCGACTCGCCCCTCGCACCTCCGCCGCTGGAGGGCGAGATCCCGGTCGAGACCGCGCCCGGCGCACCGGTCACCGACGTCCGGGTCACCGCGGAGGACGGTTCCTTCGTCCGGCTGCGCGACCGGCTCGGCCGAGGTGCCCTGCTCGTGATCCTGATCGCGCCGGGCACGGGCGTGTGGGACCGCAAGCACTGGATGTCGGCCGGGGTGATGCCCCGGCTCGCGGCGGCGGTGACCGCGCTGCCGCACCCCGCCGAACTGCTGGTCGCCGAGAACTACCCGGGTGCGCCGGCGCACAGCGTGCTGCTCGTGCGCCCCGACGGCCACCTGGTCACGGCGCTGAGCGGGGTCCGCCCGGCCGACCTGTACACGGCCGCGGAGGCGGCGGTGGGCGGCACGGTGAAGGAGGAGGCGCAGGCCGCCTCCGGAGCGCGGTGACGGACACAAGGTGCCCGCTTCCGGCGCGCGGTGACCGACAGGTGGTGGCCCCTTCCGGCGCGCGGCGCCGGACCTGTCGTGGCCACTCCCGGCGCTCGACGACGGCCGAGGCACGGCGCGCGGTGGCGGGCGCGTCACGGGCCGTCTTCGCCGGGCGCCGGCCGGGCGCCGATCGCGCGCCGGTGACGCTCTGTCCACATGGTGACGGTCGGTTGACCGACGTGCGGGCACATGCTGTACTCCGGACCATGACCGACACCCGCGTGCGCCTGTGGCGGAGGGTCCACATGGACCTCGTCCGCTACGCGGGCTGCGTGTGTCGCCCGTCCTGCTGAATTCGCCACCTCTTCCCTCTCCGGGCGCCGTCGCGCGCCCGTTTCGCGAACTTCCCAGGACGGTGCACGTGTCTGTCTCCCCCGCTTCCGTGTCCCCCGCCTCCCTGGGCGCCGCTTCGGCGCCCACCCAGGCGGACCTGCTCGACTTCGCCCGGCATACGGCCGCCGACACCGGGCTCCTCGCCTCCCTTCCGCTCGATCCGCAGGGCCGCACCTGGGTGCGCCTGGCGGGTCCGGGCGGCAGCGAGGCCTGGCTGATCGGCTGGCCGCCCGGCGCCGGCACCGGCTGGCACGACCACGCCGAGTCGGTCGGCGCCTTCGTGACGGCCTCCGGCGAACTCAAGGAGAAGTCCCTCGCCGCCCGGCTGCCGACCGACGGCTGGCAGACCCTGGAGCTGACCGACGGCATCGACCGGGAACGCCGCCTGCCCGCCGGCGAGGGCCGCGCCTTCGGCCGCCACCATGTCCACGAGGTCCGCAACGAGTCCCGCACCGCGCACGCGATCTCCGTCCACGCCTACTACCCGCCGCTCCCCCGTATCCGCCGCTACAGCCGCACGGGCCCCGTACTGCGCCTGGAGCAGGTCGAGCGCCCGGTGGACTGGCAGTGAGCGCGGCGAACGACCCCGTGGGCGGGTCGCCGGTCGGCATCGACGCGTTGCTGCAACGGGTGCGCGCGGGCTACCGGCGCATCGAGGCACGCGCGGCTCACGAGGCGGCGCAGCGCGGGGAGGCCCTGCTGGTCGACATCCGCTACGCGGCCCTGCGCGAGCGGGACGGGCTGATCCCCGGTGCCCTCGTCATCGAGCGCAACGAACTGGAGTGGCGCCTCGATCCGCAGGGCAGCCACCGGGTGCCCGAGGCCACCGGCCACGACCTGCGCGTCGTGGTCATCTGCAACGAGGGCTACGCGTCCAGTCTCGCCGCCGCCTCCCTCCACCAACTGGGCCTGCACCGGGCGACGGACCTGGTGGGCGGCTTCCAGGCGTGGCGAGCGGCGGGCCTGCCGGTGAACCCGCCGATGCCCTGACCACCCCGCCGTTCCGCCGTACAGCGCACGCGCGGCTTCCGTCCAGCGCTATTCCTTCGCGCTGGACACCGTGACCGCGCGCACCCGCAGCGCCGGCCGTGCCGTAAGCGCGCTTCCGACGAGGCCGAGAAGGCCGGGCACCGCGACGACGGTGACGTAGAGCAGGGGCGTGACCTTGGGCGCGGCCCGGCCGGTCATCCCGGCGCTGAACGCGCTGAGCCGGCGAGCGCGATCCCCCTGCCGACCGAGGTGGCGAGGAGCAGCAGGCTCGGCACCTCGGTGCGCAGCATGCGCAGCACCTGGAGGCGGGTCGCCCCGGCGAGCCGGAGCAGGGCGAACTCCCGGACGCGTTCCGACACCGACATGGCGAGCGTGTTGACGACGGCGAGGGCGGTGAAGACCAGCACCAGGCCCATGGCGAGGTAGTTGACCTCGGCGTTCGTCTGCTGCCGGTCGGCCCGCGGGGCGTCGGCGGCGGGCGGGGAAAGGAGGGCGCCGATCCCGCCTCGGTCATCGAGAGCCCCCGCCCCGAGGGCCTCGGCTGCCGAGGCGTTCCCAGGAACTCAGACGTCCATGTCCCCCAGGAACTCGGTGTCCTCGCCCTCTTCCTCCAGGGCCTGGCGGACGACGCGCAGGGCCATGCCCTCGGAGTAGCCCTTGCGGGCGAGCATCCCGGCGAGGCGGCGGAGCCGCTTGTCACGGTCGAGGCCGCGGGTGGCGCGCAGTTTGCGGTCGACCAGTTCGCGAGCGGTCGCCTCTTCCTGTTCGGAGTCGAGCTGGCCGACGGCCTCGTCGATCAGCTCCGAGTCGACCCCCTTGGTGCGCAGCTCCCGTGCGAGCGCCCGGCGGCCGAGACCACGGCCGTGGTGCCGGGACTCCACCCAGGCGTCCGCGAACGCGCCGTCGTCGATCAGCCCGACCTCCTCGAACCTCGACAGCACCTCCTCGGCCACGTCCTCGGGGATCTCCCGCTTGCGCAGGGCATCGGCGAGCTGCTTGCGGGTGCGCGGGGTCCCGGTGAGCAGGCGCAGGCAGATCGCCCGTGCCCGCTCAGCCGGGTCCCCTGAAGACTCCCCCCGCTCGGCCCTCGACGAGGAAGGGGCGCCTTCGTCCTCCCCGGGCGCGTCTGCGAAGCCGCGCCGCCGCCGGCCCCGGCCGCCGCCCTTGCCACCCCGGCGGCCGACGCCGTCACCGCCGTCACCGCCGTACCCGCGTTCGCCGCTCCCGCGGGGCCCGCCGGGCCCGCCGGGTGCGTCGTGCCCGTCGTATACGCCGTACGAGCCGTGCTCGCCGTACCGGTCGGCCCGGTGTCCGTCGCCGCCGTCCGGGGCGGAGTCCGGGTAGCCCCCGGTGCCCCTCCCCCGTGGGGCACCGGGGACGGCGTACTCGTAATCGGCCCAGTCGGTTCGTCGTGTCACGGGTCCGTCAGCTCTTGGCGGTGGCGGCCTTGGGCTTGGCGGCCTTGGCGGCTGCCGGGGCGGGCACCGCCTTGGCGTCGTCGGTGGCCGCGGTGGTGACCGCCGCGTCCGTACCGGGCTCGGTGGCGGGCTCCTCGGGGCGGACCCCCACGCCCAGCTTCTCCTTGATCTTCTTCTCGATCTCGTTGGCCAGGTCGGGGTTGTCCTTGAGGAAGTTGCGCGCGTTCTCCTTGCCCTGGCCGAGCTGGTCGCCCTCGTACGTGTACCAGGCGCCGGCCTTGCGGACGAAGCCGTGCTCCACGCCCATGTCGATCAGGCCGCCCTCGCGACTGATGCCCTGGCCGTAGAGGATGTCGAACTCTGCCTGCTTGAAGGGCGGCGCGACCTTGTTCTTGACGACCTTGCAGCGGGTGCGGTTGCCGACCGCCTCGGTGCCGTCCTTCAGGGTCTCGATGCGGCGGATGTCGATACGCACCGAGGCGTAGAACTTCAGCGCGCGGCCACCGGTCGTGGTCTCCGGGGAGCCGAACATCACGCCGATCTTCTCGCGGAGCTGGTTGATGAAGATCGCGGTGGTCTTGGACTGGTTGAGCGCGCTGGTGATCTTCCGCAGCGCCTGGCTCATCAGCCGGGCCTGGAGACCCACGTGGCTGTCGCCCATCTCGCCCTCGATCTCCGCGCGCGGGACGAGCGCGGCGACGGAGTCGATGACGATGAGGTCGAGGGCACCGGAGCGGACCAGCATGTCCACGATCTCCAGAGCCTGCTCGCCGTTGTCCGGCTGGGAGAGGATGAGGTTGTCGATGTCGACGCCGAGCTTGCGCGCGTACTCGGGGTCGAGAGCGTGCTCCGCGTCCACGAACGCGACCTGGCCGCCGGCCTTCTGGGCGTTGGCCACGGCGTGCAGGGTCAGGGTCGTCTTACCGGAGGACTCCGGTCCGTAGATCTCCACGACACGGCCGCGCGGCAGGCCACCGACGCCGAGGGCGACGTCGAGCGCGGTCGAGCCGGTCGAGATGACCTCGATGGGCTCCTTCGACCGCTCGCCCATGCGCATGACCGCGCCCTTGCCGAATTGCCGTTCAATCTGTGCGAGCGCGGCGTCGAGCGCCTTCTCGCGGTCGGTTCCTGCCATGGGTTCCACCCGGTTTGCTTGAGTCGATCGCTTCACGTCAAAGACGCTAACGCCTGCCACTGACAATGCGCCCCGACGCAGGCCTGGCCTGTGGATAACCAGGGGACATCTTCCCGCGAAACGGGACGAAACCCACCACCTAGAGCCTCGCCTGAGCCTCCATAAGAATAGATGTTCGATTTTCATGTCAAGCGCACCCCGCGCTGCCGGAACGAAAGGTCCCGGGGCCGGGCGAGCGCCCCTTTCGCCAGGCCCTGACCGGGAACCGTACGCCCTGGCGAACCGGTCACCCGATGGTGCTCCGGGCGCCGGTTCCGCCGCCGCCACCTGCCCCAGGCGGCCATGCTCACGTGAGGCGATGTGGGACCGGCATCGCCGGGCGTAACGGCGGCGAGCCGTGCGGAGTGGCGGGAGAGGCATGGCACAGGGAGGGAGCCGCCGCGGCGGCCTGGACGAGCATGTCGTGCTGCTGGCGGCGGGCGTGGCCGACCTGGCGGTGAGCACGCTGGGCTCGGCCCTGACGACGGTACGGGGGCTGCTGCGCCGCTCGGACGCCGCGGAACTGGCGTCGGCGGCCGAGCAGGATCTGGTGGCGCGCGGCCGGCTGGCCCTGGACCGGTGCGCGAGCGTGCCCCCGGCCCACCTGGAGATCCTCGCCCGGCACGCGCGCGCCCGCCGGGGTGCCCATGGCGGCTGAACGGTGGGACGCGGCCGCGTTCCGTACCCGTGTCGACCAGGTGCTGCGCGACTTCGTCGCCCAGGAGGCCGGTCTGCTGGCCGACGTCGATCCGGCTCTCGGTCCCGTGGCCGGCCAGCTGGAGTCGGCGGTCACGGACGGCAAGCGGCTGCGGGCGGCGTTCTGCTACTGGGGCTGGCGCGCGGCCGGCCAGCCGGACAGCGACGCGCTGGTGCGGGCCGCGGCCTCCATGGAGCTGGTGCACGCCGCCGCGATCGTGCACGACGACCTGATCGACGACAGTCCGCTGCGGCACGGCCGGCCCACCGCCCATCTGGCGCTGCGCGGTGCCGTGAGCGGACATCCGCGTCCCGGCGCCGCCGCGCGGTCGCTGGCGATGCTGGTCGGTGATCTGCTGATGTCACTGGCCGGGCAGTCGTTCGTCACCTGCGGCCTGCCCGCCGCGTACCTGGCCCGCGCCCGGCCGCTGTGGTCGCTGCTGGCCCGGGAGCTGATCGCGGGCGAGTGCCTGGAGATCCTGCACACGGGGGCCGTCCCGGACACCGCGGCGTCGCTGAAGGTGATCCGGTACAAGACCGCCAAGTACACCGTGGAGCAGCCCCTGTTGATCGGCGGCACCCTGGCCGGGGCCGGCGAACGGCTACGGGCGGGCTACTCGGCGTACGGGCTGCCGCTCGGCGAGGCCTTCCAATTGCGCGACGACCTGCTCGGCCTGTTCGGGGACCCGGAGCGCACCGGGAAGGCCGACTCCGACGACGTATGCGGCCGCCGGCCCACCGCGCTGCTGGCGGAGACCTGGCGCATCGCCGGAGCGGACGAGCGGGAGCACCTGCGGTCCCTGCTGGGCCGGGGCGAGCCGGACCGCGTGGGCCTGGACGCCGTGCGGGAGGTGATGCGGCGGCTCGGGGCTCCGGACCGCGTCGAGAACATGATCTCCGCGCGCGTGGCGGAGGCGCTCGACGCCCTCCACGAGCTGGACGTGCCCGCGCCCGCCACCGACGCCCTGACCGCGCTGGCGCACGCGGCGACGGTCCGCCCGTACTGACGGGGCTGACCGGCTGACCGGGGGGACGCAGCCTCTCCCCGCCCACATCCACGGCCCCACGGCCCACGGCCCGCGAGCAACTGACCCCTGCCCCTGGCCTTCGTGACTTCCCGGACAAGGAGCCCCTGCCATGACCTTCACCGAGGCTTCGATGGACGCCCTGCGGGAGACCGGCGACGAACTCGCCGACGCCACCGTCGCCACCCTCTTCGCGCGCGGGGAGGTCGGCACCTTCAACACACTGATGCGGTACGTCTCCACGGCCGGCGCTCCGCTGCCGGACGGCCTGCCCGACGTGGCCCGCGAGTACCTGCAGGCGACGAGCGTGCCGCCGACCTGGATCGACTGGGGCGAGATGGAGAGGGCGCGACTGTTCTTCATCGACAACAACGTGCACATCTCCACGGCGCTGTCCTTCGCGGCCATGCCCGCCTGTTACGTGGTCCCGCACGTGGCACGGCTGCTGTCGGGCACGCACTCGCTGAAGTACCCCTCCAAACGGATGGCGGAGACGGGTCAGTTCACCGTCTACCTGATGCAGCCCGACGCTTTCGAGGCGGGCAGCCGCTTCGTCCCGGCGGCCCAGAAGATCCGGCTGCTGCACGCGTCCATCCGCCACCATCTGAAGCGCGAGAACCGCTGGGACACCGCGGCCCTGGGCGCGCCGATCTGCCAGGAGGACATGATCGGCGGGCAGATGTTCTTCTCGCTGCTGGTCCTCGACAGCCTGCACCGCCTGGGCATCCACATGACCACGGAGGGCGCGCAGGCCTACTACTACGCCTGGCGGGTGGTCGGGGCGATGCTCGGCGTCGACCAGGAGGCGGTGCCGAAGACCCTGGAGGAGGCGCGGAGCTTCCTGGACCTGTACATGATCCGTCACATGGGCCCGTCGGAGGAGGGCGCGGAGCTGACGCGACAGCTCATCGACCTCTACGAGGAGGTCGTGCCCGGCACCCTCTTCGACCCGATCGTCTCGGCCCTCGTCCGCTACCTGATCGGCGACACCTGCGCCGACTGGCTCGGGGTGCCCCGCACCCGCTGGGACACCCTGGTCAAGGCCGTCCCGCACCTCCTCGGGGTGCTGGAGACCATCGAGGACCGCTCCCCGCTCGGCGCCTGGGCCCTGGACCGGCTCGGCCATCTGACGACGGTCTTCGAGCTGTCCTCCCTCACCCGGGGGCGCGTGATGCACTACGCCATCCCCGAGCACCTCAAGAAGGACTACGGCGTCACCGACGCGGTGCCCCGCACCAGGCGCTGGACGCCGCCCGCCGCCACGGTCTCCTGACCCTGGCCCCCGCTGCCGCCGCCCTCTCCCGGCCAGGTGCCGGGCGCCGCTGCTCCCGCCGGCGTACGGCGCGTGCCCCGGCCGGACGACGACCGCCGGGATGGCGATCAGCGCGCCGACGGCACCGAGCAGCGCGGTGCCCGCGATGACCGAGCCGAAGGCGACCGCCGGGTGGATGTCGACCGACTCGGCGGTCAGCTTGGGCTGGAGCATCTAGTTCTCGAACTGCTGGTAGACCACCACGAAGATCAGCACCCACACCGCGTACCAAGGGGCCACGGTGAAGGCGATCAGCATCGGCAGCGCGCCCGCGAGGTACGTCCCGATGGTGGGGATGAACTGCGACACCAGCCCCACCCAGACACCGAGCACGGGCGCGTACGGCACGCCGAAGGCCTGGAGCAGGATGTAGTGCGCGATGCCGGATATGAGGGCCATCAGGCCACGCGAGTACAGATAGCCGCCCGTCTTGTCGACGGCGATCTCCCAGGCCCGCAGCACCTCGGCCTGGCGTGCGGGCGGCAGCACGGAGCACAGCGCGCGGCGCAGCCGGGGGCCGTCGGCGGCGAAGTAGAACGAGAACAGCGCCACCGTCAGCAACTGGAATGATCAACAGTCCGGTGAGCTGGTGGAAGGCCCACGTGCCCAGCTGGAACACGGCGACCAGGGCCAGCGCGAGCACCATGGCGCGCGGCAGCCAGCGCGGCATACGGCCACCACTCGGAACGGCGGCGCCCGGGACCGGGGGCCGGTCGGGCGCTGTCGTGCCGGTGGATGCCGTGTGCCGGGTCAGCGGCTCGTTGTCCTCGTCAGTGCGTGCCACGGGCCAAGTCTCGCCGAGGCCACCGACAACAGGCGTCCACCTGCGGTTTCGTGACCGATCAGTGCCCTGACGACGCCGCCTCTGGAGGAAGGGGAGGGGGTCAGCGCCGCTCGCCGGGCACGTCCATGACGGTGCAGACCACCCGCCAGACATCCTTGGCGTCCCAGCCCGCGTCCAGCGCCTCGTTCACCGTGCGTCCGCCCAGCTCCGTCATGACGTGATCGCGCGCGAAGGTGTCGGCGTACCCCGGACCGAAGTGTTCCGCCATCCGCTGCCAGAAGACCGTCAACCGCATGAATTCCGCTCCATACCCACCTTGACCTGCATGTTTCCAACCTCTCACGCCCCCGCACGACCGTCAGGGGGTTTCCAGGGAGTTCGCCTCCCCGCTGAGACAAGCATGCATGGCGGCGCGACCTCGTGTGCCTGCGTCGTGGGGCGCTGGGAAGTCGCGGTTGCATGCACTGCTACCGCTGCTGTCGGCGGACCCTGGGCCCCGGAACTGACGGCGCGGGTTCGTCGCCACGGGCGTTCTTTGGCCGGCGCGCGGTCAGGATGCTTCTGCGGGGGCGGGTCCCAGTGACCTGATCGCGGCGTCGATCGCGGTGACCAGAAGCGCCGGGTCGTGTCCGGCGCGTCCCGCAGCCCGAGCACCGTGGTGAACAGCGATTCCACGGCGGCCTCGGCGTCGAGGCCGATTGGGTCCGTCGCCCGCACCCAGGCCTCCCCGGTGAGCACCTCCCCGCCCGACGCCGGCACCGCCCGACGCAGCATCCTTCCCCGGCCGGCCTTCAGTGCCGCTTACGTGCCACGTCCGCCTGTACCGCCCGCCTGCGGCTGCGCCCAGGTACGACGGAGCCCTCCCTGGAAGGGATCGTCGACGAACGACCGGTAGAGCGTGTACAGCCTGACGCCGACGCCGCTCACGGAGGCGTCTTCCTGGAGGTCGGCGCCGGCCCATTCGGTGACGACGATCGCGCGCTCGCCATCAGAGGTCAGGTGGACGTGCTCCGCGAGCAGGCCCGACGCCGGCACCGCCACGGTCCGCGCATGGTCCTCCGCCACCGTGCTCACGCCGAAGACGGCAGCCGGTCGCAGCCGGTCACATCGTGTCGTGGACCACACTGCCGTCAAGACGAGTTCGAATCAGCCCGGGACGCTCGATATCAGGCACCAATGTGTCGACACGGCTGACGACCCCGGTACGTCGGGCACGAGCCCACGCCAGGTGCTCGTCATCGTTGGTCCACTGCGCGTAGAAGAAGAGACTCGCCCCGTCCAAGGACACGAAGACGTGCTGTGCCAGACGCCCGGAAGGTGTACCGGCCGCGGTCCACTCGTCAACCATGGCGTCAGCGGCCGCGCGTGATCGTTCGGCAGTACCGGTAAGCCACTCGCTCATCAAAGCTGTTCCGGCCTTTGGGTGCCGGAGATCCACAAAGCGTGTCATGGCCGTTGAGTCTCATACGTCAAGCGCAGTTGAGGTCAAGGTCAACGCCCCAACACAGCGCCGCCGTTGCTGTTGAGGAACTCACCCGTGATGTAACCGGCTTCCGGAGACGCGAGGAAGGCGACGGCTGCCGCGATGTCCCCGGGCTCCCCCACCCGGCCGACCAGAGTCTGGGACCGACGCCTGGCGAGCTCCCCCTCGTCGGCCGAAGCGCCGAAGAACGCGGTACCCGCGATGAACCCGGGCAGCATGACATTGGCTGTCGCACCATGCGGTCCCAACTGCTGGGCCAGCGTGTGATTCCACGCCATCAGGGCCGCCTTGGCCGCGCCGTAGGCTCCGTTCCCCCGGAGAGCGGCCACGGAGCCGATGGTGACGACGGGACTTTCGGGGGTATCAGCGCGGGACGGCCCGGGACGCGGAGGGCTCACACATCCGCACAACAATGCAGGTCATCGCACTGACCCACCAAAATCTCCGCGGGCCGGCGGATCTCCTGCTCCCAGGAAGACCGTCAACCGCGTGACCCCGGTATCCCGCCCCTGGGGGTGGGCCCCGGCCGGGACCGCTTGCCGAGACCGCTTTCCGTTCTACGGTCTGACGCATGGCCGACACCGGAGCTTCCCCGCTCCCTCCCACGCCCCAGGCGCGCTCCCCGCTCTTCCGCGCCGAACAGTTCGTATGGCTCACCGCGCGCGTGCTGGAGCAGCGCCTCTTCGCGTACCACTTCCTGCACGGCGCCCCGGACGCCGTGGAGGCGGCGCTGGACGCCTACCGCAACGAGGACGGCGGGTACGGGCACGCGCTGGAGCCCGATCTGCGCGGACCCGTGAGCCAGCCCCTGCACACCGCGCACGCGCTGCACGTCCTGGACGCCATCGGGCGCTGCGGCGGGCAGCGGGTGGAGCGCGTGTGCCGTTATCTCACCTCCGCCTCCACGGCGGAGGGCGCCCTTCCGGCGATCCACCCCAGCCAGCGCGGCTATCCGGCGGCCCCGTTCGTGCCGGTCGTCGACGACCCGCCCAGCGACCTGCTCGCCACCGGGCCGGTGGTCGGGCTGCTGCACCGCAACGAGGTGTGGCACGCCTGGCTGTTCCGGGCCACGGACTTCTGCTGGCAGGCAGTGGACTGCCTGGAGAAGTCCCACCCCTACGACGTGCAGGCCGCCGTGGCCTTCCTGGACGCCGCTCCCGACCGCTCGCGCGCGGAGGCCGCCGCCGACCGGCTGGGCCGCATGGTGCGCGAGCAGCGGCTGGCGGTCCTCGAACCCGACCGGCTCGACGCCTACCCGGTCGCCTCCGGTTACGCCCCCGGCGAGCACCACTTCCCGCACGACTTCGCGCGCAGCCCGGACTCGCTCGCGCGCGCGTGGTTCACGGACGGCGAGATGTCCCGCTCCCTCGACCACCTGACTGCCGAGCAGCAGGACGACGGCGGCTGGCCCGTCCGTTGGCGCCGGTGGGCCCCGGCCCCCGCACTGGAAGCCCGCTCCCAGGTGACGATCAAGGCACTGCGGACCCTGAGGGCGTACGGCCGCTTCGTGGGCTGAGCCCACCGGAGGCGGCGGCTCTCAGGTGACGGGCGACGGACAGCACGCGCGCGAGCGCGAAGCCGGCCCCGTCCCCGCGCGCGTACCGCGAAGCCGGCTCCGTCCCCGCGCGCGTATGGCGAGGCCGGCGCCGTCCCCGCGCGCGTATGGCGAGGCCGGCGCCGCCGCGACGCCGGCTCCGGCCGTCCGGACCCAGCCGCGGCTGGACGGTCGGCCGCGCAGCCACGCGGCGGCAGCCGGTCAGGGGCCGGGTCGCCAGCCGCAGCGGCCTCCCGGCGGAAGCCGGTGCTTCTTCCCTCCTGTCCGCAGCGGCCCGTGGCAGGACGTCGGCGGGCCGGCGCGTCGCCCCCTCGGCGGCGGGCCACCCGGTGGACCGGCCGACCGGTGCGGCGGGGCCGAGGAAGCGCGAGGCGGCCCGCGGCCGTCGGCCATTGCCCCGGAGCCGACAGCGTCTTCGCAGGTCAGCGCGATTGTCAGTGGCCGGGTGCAGGATGGACGCATGGTCAGCTCCGCACACCGAGCCCTCGACGGCTTCTCCCCCGCGACCCGCGGCTGGTTCACGGGGGCGTTCTCCGCGCCCACCGCGGCCCAGGCAGGCGCGTGGCAGGCCATCGGGGCGGGTTCGGACGTCCTGGTGGTGGCCCCGACCGGCTCGGGCAAGACGCTGGCCGCGTTCCTCGCCGCCCTGGACCAGCTGGCCTCGACCCCGGCCCCGGCCGACCCGAAGAAGCGCTGCCGGGTGTTGTACGTGTCCCCGCTGAAGGCCCTCGCGGTCGACGTCGAGCGCAATCTGCGCAGTCCGCTGACCGGTATCCGACAGGAGTCCGTGCGCCTCGGCCTGCCCGAGCCCGAGGTCAGGGTCGGCATCCGCTCCGGCGACACCCCGGCCGCCGAGCGCCGCGCGCTGTCCACGCGCCCGCCGGACATCCTGATCACCACGCCCGAGTCGCTGTTCCTGATGCTGACCTCGGCCACGCGCGACGCGCTCACGGGCGTGGAGACGGTGATCCTGGACGAGGTGCACGCGGTCGCGGGCACCAAGCGCGGCGCGCATCTGGCGCTGTCCCTGGAGCGGCTGGACGAGCTGCTGCCGCGGCCGGCCCGCCGGATCGGCCTGTCGGCGACCGTGCGCCCGGTGGACGAGGTGGCCCGCTATCTCTCGCCGCGCCGCAAGGTGGAGATCGTCCAGCCGGAGTCCGGCAAGGAGTTCGACCTGTCGGTGGTCGTCCCGGTGCAGGACATGGGCGAGCTGGGCGGCTCTCCGGCGGCCGACGCCGCGGACGGCGCCGAGAAGCCGTCGATCTGGCCGCATGTCGAGGAGCGGATCGCCGACCTGGTCCAGGCCCACCGCTCCACGATCGTCTTCGCCAACTCCCGGCGCCTCGCGGAGCGCCTGTGCAACCGGCTCAACGAGATCGCGTACGAGCGTGCCACCGGCGAGCCCCTGGCCGAGCACCACGCCCCCGCCCAGCTGATGGGCGGCTCGGGCGCGGCCCAGGGCGCCCCCCCGGTCATCGCCCGCGCGCACCACGGCTCGGTCTCCAAGGAGCAGCGCGCGCTGGTCGAGGAGGACCTGAAGGCGGGTCGGCTGCCCGCGGTGGTCGCCACGTCCAGCCTGGAGCTGGGCATCGACATGGGCGCCGTCGACCTCGTCGTCCAGGTCGAGTCCCCGCCCTCGGTCGCCTCCGGCCTCCAGCGCGTCGGCCGCGCGGGGCACCAGGTGGGCGCCGTCTCCACCGGTGTCGTCTTCCCCAAGTACCGCGGTGACCTCGTCCAGGCGGCCGTCGTCACCGAGCGGATGCGCTCGGGCTCGATCGAGTCCCTGAGGGTGCCCGCGAACCCGCTGGACGTACTCGCCCAGCAGCTGGTCGCCATGACCGCCCTGGACACCTGGCAGTTCGACGACCTGCTCGCCGTGGTCCGCCGCGCGGCGCCCTTCGCCTCGCTGCCGGAGTCGGCGTTCACGGCGGTCCTCGACATGCTCGCCGGCCGCTACCCGTCGGACGCGTTCGCGGAGCTGCGCCCGCGCGTGGTGTGGGACCGCGTGACCGGTGAGGTCACCGGCCGGCCGGGAGCCCAGCGCCTCGCCGTGACCTCCGGCGGCACGATCCCCGACCGGGGCTTGTTCGGCGTCTTCCTCGCCGGTTCCGACCCGAAGAAGGGCGGCGGCCGGGTCGGCGAGCTGGACGAGGAGATGGTGTACGAGTCGCGGGTGGGCGATGTCTTCACCCTGGGCACCAGCTCCTGGCGCATCGAGGACATCACGCGCGACCGCGTCCTGGTCTCCCCCGCGCCCGGCGTCCCCGGCCGCCTCCCCTTCTGGAAGGGCGACCAGCTGGGCCGCCCGCTCGAACTGGGCCGCGCGGTGGGCGCGTTCCTGCGTGAGGTCGGCTCCCTGCCCAAGGAGGACGCCAGGCTGCGCCTGCTGACGGCGGGCCTGGACGCGTGGGCGGCGGACAACGTGGTGTCGTATCTGGACGAGCAGCGCGAGGCCTGCGGCCATGTGCCGGACGACCGCACGATCGTCGTGGAGCGCTTCCGCGACGAGCTGGGCGACTGGCGGGTGGTCGTCCACTCTCCCTTCGGCGCACAGGTCCACGCCCCCTGGGCGCTCGCGCTCGGCGCCCGCCTGTCCGAGCGGTACGGCATGGACGCGCAGGTCATGCACGCCGACGACGGCATCGTGCTGCGCCTGCCCGACGCCGACCTGATGGGCCTGGACCTGCTCGACCAGGAGCCGATGAAGGCCGGCACGGAGTACGACAGTGAGCAGGCGCCGGTCGGCGCGGCGGACGTCGCCTTCGACAAGGGAGAGATCGACCAGATCGTCACCGACCAGGTCGGGGGCTCCGCCCTGTTCGCCTCCCGTTTCCGCGAGTGCGCCGCCCGCGCGCTGCTGCTGCCGCGCCGCAACCCCGGCAAGCGCACGCCCCTGTGGCAGCAGCGCCAGCGCGCGGCGCAACTGCTGCAGGTGGCGAGCGAGTTCGGATCGTTCCCGATCGTCCTGGAAGCGGTCCGGGAATGCCTCCAGGACGTCTTCGACGTCCCCGGGCTCGTCGAGCTGATGGGCGACCTCGAGTCCCGCAAGGTCCGCCTGGTCGAGGTCACCACTCCGGAGCCGTCCCCGTTCGCCCGTTCCCTCCTGTTCGGTTACGTCGCCCAGTTCCTGTACGAGGGCGACTCCCCGCTCGCCGAGCGCCGCGCCGCCGCGCTGTCCCTGGACTCCCGTCTGCTCGCCGAGCTGCTCGGCCAGGCGGAGCTGCGCGAGCTGCTCGACGCCGAGGTGCTGACCGAGCTGGAGCGCGAGCTGCAGTGGCTCACCGAGGACCGCCGGGTCAAGGACGTGGAGGGCGTGGCCGACGTGCTGCGGCTGCTCGGTCCGCTGACCGACGCCGAACTGGTCGCGCGGGGCGCGGACCCGCACTGGGCGCGGGAGCTGGCCGGGGCCCGCCGGGCCATCAGGGTCCGGATCGCCGGCGCCGACCACTGGGCGGCGATCGAGGACGCCGGCCGGCTGCGGGACGCGCTCGGCACGGCGCTGCCGGTCGGCGTGCCCGAGGCCTTCACCGAGCCGGTCAAGGACCCGCTCGGCGACCTCCTCGCGCGCTATGCCCGTACGCACGGCCCGTTCACCTCGGCCACGGTGGCGGCCCGTTTCGGTCTCGGCATCGCCGTGACCGAGGGTGCGCTGCACCGGCTCTCGGCCGGAGGCCGGGTCGTCCAGGGCGAGTTCCACCCCGCCGGCATCGGCCAGGAGTGGTGCGACGCGGCCGTACTGCGTCGTCTGCGCCGCCGCTCCCTGGCGGCCCTGCGCCATGAACTGGAGCCCGTCCCGCCCGCCGCGCTCGCGCAGTTCCTGCCCCAGTGGCAGCACATCGGCAAGGGCCACGGGCTGCGTGGGATCGACGGACTGGTGCGTGCCGTCGAGCAGTTGCAGGGCGCCGCCGTGCCCGCGTCCGCGCTGGAGAAGCTGGTCCTGCCCTCCCGCGTGGCGAGCTACACGCCCGCGATGCTCGACGAGCTGACCGCGGCCGGCGAGGTGGTGTGGGCCGGCGCGGGCGCCCTGCCCGGCAAGGACGGCTGGGTCTCCCTGTATCTGGCGGACGCGGCTCCCGTGCTCCTGCCGCCGCCGCATCCGCTGGAGCTGACCGCGCTCCACCAGTCCGTCCTGGACGCGCTCCACGGCGGCTACGGCCTGTTCTTCCGCCAGATCGCCGACCAGGTGCGGGCCACGACCCACCCCGACGTCACCGATCCCCACCTGGCCGACGCACTGTGGGACCTGGCCTGGTCCGGGCGGCTCACCAACGACACCCTCGCCCCGATGCGCTCCCTGCTGGGCTCGGGCCGTACGGCCGGCTCGACGGCGCACCGCGCCAAACGGTCGGTCCCGCGCGGGCGTTACGGCTCCCTGACGGCCGCAGCCCGCCCCGCCTCCCGCTCGGGTCCGCCGACCGTCGCGGGCCGGTGGTCGCTGCTGCCCGCGGCGGAACCGGACGCCACCGTGCGCGCCCACGCACTCGCCCGCACCCTCCTCGACCGGCATGGCGTGGTCACGCGCGGGGCGGTCGCCGCGGAGGGCGTCGAAGGCGGTTTCTCGGCGGTGTACCGGGTGCTGTCGGCGTTCGAGGAGAGCGGCCAGGCCCGGCGCGGCTACGTGGTCGAGGGGCTGGGCGCGGCACAGTTCGCCATGGACGGCGCGGTGGACCGCCTCCGCGCGGTGGCCAACGCCCGCGACCGCGGCGAAGGCCTGCCCGTCCCCGGCCACGGGAACAGCTCGCACCAGACCGGCTTCCCCGACTTCTCGAACGGCTCCGGCGGCAGCGACGGCGGGCCCCATGGCCACGCCCTCCCCGGTGTCTTCGACGGCGCGGACGGCGGCCTCGCCCACCCCGGCCTCGACGGCGACTTCACCTGGCCGCCGGTGGAGCCCCCGCCCGGCCCCGGCGAGTACGTCTCCCCCCGCGACCTGGCCGACCCCTTCGCCTCCCCCGGCTACGGCGGCCCCCGGGGCGGCGGCACCACGGCCTACGGCTCCCCGGCGCCCCGGAGCTACGGCAGCTACGGCAGCTACGGCAGCTACGGCAGCTACGGCAGCTACGGCAGCGGTCGTACGGGCTCGCCGTCCCCCGACCCCCGAGCCGTGGTGCTCGCCGCGGCCGACCCCGCCAACGCCTACGGCGCCGCCCTCGCCTGGCCGGAGTCACCCACCGGCGCCGGGCACAAGCCGGGCCGCAAGGCAGGCTCGCTGGTCGTCCTCGTGGAAGGCGAGCTGACGCTGTACATGGAACGCGGCGGCAAGACCCTCCTCGCCTGGCCCGCCGCCCCGGACGTCGAGGCGTCGGAGGACACCCGGCTGCGTACGGCGGCCGAGGCCCTGGCCGGAGCGGCCCGCGCGGGCTCGCTCGGCACGGTCACGGTCGAGCGGATCAACGGCGCCCAGGCCCTGACCTCGCCGATAGGCGCCCTCCTGGAAGGAGCGGGCTTCGTGGCGACACCGCGCGGCCTGCGCCTGAGAGCGTGACGCCCCGCCGCGAGAGCCGTGACGGGCGATGCCACGACGGCACGCATCACGACGGCAGGCACCACCAAGGCTCGCGCCAGGCCAGCAGGCGCCATGCTGTGTCGCCGACCCTCCGCGGGGCCGTCGTCGCTGGTCCCGCCCGCAGCCCGCAGCCGCCCACCCTCATGGCACCCTGGACGCATGCCCGAAGGTGACACGGTCTGGCAGGCCGCGCGGCGGCTGCACGAGGCCCTCGCGGGCAAGGCGCTGACCGTCAGCGACTTCCGGGTGCCGAAGTACGCGACGGTCGACCTCACCGGCCGCGCGGTGCTGAGCACGGTTCCGCGCGGCAAACACCTGCTCACCCGCTTCGAGGGCGGCCTGACGCTGCATACGCACCTGCGGATGGAGGGGGCGTGGAAGGTGTACGGCAGCGGGGAGCGCTGGCGGGGTGGTCCGGCGTACCAGATCCGTGCGGTCCTCGGCACCGCCGACCGCACGGCGGTGGGCTACCGCCTCCAGGTGCTGGAGCTGCTGCGCACGCAGGAGGAGGAGCGGGTCGTCGGCCATCTCGGCCCGGACCTGCTGGGCCCGGACTGGGACCCCGACCGCGCCCTGGCCAACCTCCTCGCCGACCCGGCCCGCCCGCTCGGCGAGGCCCTGCTCGACCAGCGCAACCTGGCCGGTATCGGCAACATCTACAAGAGCGAGCTGTGCTTCCTGCTCGGCGTCACTCCCTGGCTGCCCGTCGGCGCGCTGTCCCCGGACCGCGCGGAGCAGCTGCCGCCACTCGCCAGGAAACTCCTGGAGGCGAACCGCGACCGCCCGGTCCGCCAGACCACGGGCCTGCACCGGTACGACCTGTTCGTCTACGGCCGCGCGCCCCGCCCGTGCCTGCGCTGCCACACTCCCGTCCGCGCGGCCGACCAGGGCGACGGCTCCCAGGACCGCCCCACCTACTGGTGCCCGACCTGCCAGACGGGTCCCGCCCCCGCACCCGGCACACCACAACGCTGGAAGGACCGCTACCCCCGCCGCCCGCGCTGAACCCCTGCCCCTGAGCCACTCCCGACCCGACCGGAACCTGGGCCGACCCCGATCCCACGCACAGCCCGCCCGCCAATTGACGGTTCGTCAGAAACACTCGTACGGTCACTTCATGGCTCTCACGGCGTACGACCTCACCGGCCGCACCGCGTTCGTCACCGGAGCGGCCGGCGGAATCGGCCGGGCCTCCGCCGTGCTGCTCGCCGAGGCAGGGGCGACGGTGCACTGCGCCGACCGGGACGCGGAGGGGCTGGCCGGCACGGCGGAACTGATCGGGAAACGCGGCGGCACGGCCCGTACCCATGTCCTGGACGTCACCGACCGGGGCCGGCTGGCCGAGGCCGTCCGGTCCTGTGGACGCCTGGACGTGATGGCGGCGATCGCCGGGATCATGCACAGCAGCCCGGTGCTGGAGACCCGCGACGAAGATCTCGACCGGGTGCTGGACGTCAACTTCAAGGGTGTGCTGTACGCCTGCCAGGAGGCGGCTCGTGTGATGCTCGACCGGGAGACCCGGGGCAGCATCGTCACGATGGCATCCGGTGCCGTGGACACGGGCGGCCCTGGGCTCCTGTGCTACGGCGTGGCGAAGGCGGCCGTCGTCCAGCTCACCAGGACCCTTGCCGCCGAGGTGGGCCGGCATGGCATCCGGGTCAACGCGGTCGCACCGGGCTGGATCCGCACCCCCATGACCGAGCGCCACGATCGCGCGGCGCAGGCGCACACCGAGGCCACGATGGCCCGGATCGCCCCCCTCGGCCGGGTCGGCGAGCCGGACGACGTCGCGCACACGGTGCTGTACCTGGCGTCGGACGCCTCGGCGTTCACGACGGGCCAGATACTCCGTCCGAACGGGGGGGTGGCGATGCCGTGGTGATGTTTCCGGCCCCCCTCGCCTCCTCGATGCCCGCGGCGTTCTCGATGCCTCCGGCGTCCCCGTCGGCCCCGGCGTCCGCGCCGCCTCCGGCACCCCCGCCACCCCCGGTGTCCCCGGTGCGCCAGGCCGACACCCAGCGTCCCGTCGGCAGCGCCCCGGCCGCCCGCCCCTTGGGCACACAGTGCACGGGCAGTACGCTCAGCCCCCAGCCGCCGGCCACGACGGCCCCTTCCAGCACCCCCGAGCCCTGCCCCAGCGCCAGCCGCAGCCCGGCCCACCACCACACGCTCGTGAGCCCCAGTCCGAGTGCCCAGCGCACTATCCGCGCCACCATGGCCGCCACCACCTCCTGCGGGACGCTAGACCGCCGCCCGACCGGCGCGGGAGGCGCACTGCGGGCTTACCGGTGCACACGCACCTGAGCGTCGCCCCAGGCGGCCCTCGCGGCGCAGGACAGCCCCACAGCAGAGGGCGCGGAACTCGCGCTTACGCGTTCTCCGCCTGGAACATCCAGTGGTGCTTCTCCAGATCCGCGGTGATCCCGATGAAGATGTCCTGGGAGACCGGATCCGGTTGCCCCGTGGCCTCGACCCGCTCCCGCATCCGGGTGATCACCGCGCCGAGCGCCTCCACCATCGTCCCGACCGCGTCGCCGTCCTTGATCCAGCCCGCCGGGGTGCTGCCGATACCGCTGCCGGAGGACACCGTTGCGGCACGGCCGTCAGGCGGCACACCGAGGGCCGAGGCCCGCTCGGCCACCGTGTCGGAGTGGGTGCGCGCGGAGGCGACGACCTCGTCCAGTTGGAGGTGGATGGACCGGAAGCGGGGCCCGACGACGTTCCAGTGGATCTGCTTGGCGACCAGGGACAGGTCCACCAGGTCGACGAGGGCGCCCTGGAGCGCCTCGGACACGGTCTTCAGGTCCGCGTCGGCCAGCGGGCTCTTCACGACGTACATCCGCTCTACCTCCGGTGCTTCGGCGTCGTCACGTCTCTCCACCATGACGGCACCGCCCAGACCCGGCAAACGCACGCCCAACCGGTCCCGGAACGGCAGAAACCCCGGTCGGCTCCCCAGGTCTCCCTGGGGCAGCGGGCCGGGGCCTCACTCGCTTGCGGATCCGCGTACCGGATCACCAGGCCGCGCGCGCGAAGCTCACGCGGCGACCACGTCCACCGCCTCGGCGGGCGCCTTGATGGTCACCCGTTCCGGTGGCACACCGGTCACCGACACGGAACCCAGCATCGGACGGACCGGCGTGGGGACGGTCTCGGTGGCCGCGGCGGACTGGGCCAGCTCGGCGAGCGCCAGCTCGTCGCTCACCTCTCGCATGAGTTCCGACATCCGTACGTCCAGCGCGTCGCAGATGGCGGCGAGCAGCTCGGAGGAAGCCTCCTTCTGCCCCCGCTCCACCTCGGAGAGATAGCCGAGTGAGACTCGGGCGGACGAGGAGACTTCGCGCAGAGTACGGCCCTGGCGTTGGCGCTGCCGACGCAGCACGTCACCCAGCAGGCGACGGAGCAGAATCATCGGTGGCTCCCTCCTCGGACCGCGTAGCCGCATCCTTCTCGCCCCACCGTACCGCCTCGCGCCGCGGCCGTGCGGGGAGCGATGTCGTGTTCACTCAGGGCTGCAAACATCAAAACCCCCCGTTCCGTTCCGTATCCTGTGCCCGCTCATTCCCGGTCTGTTCGCCCGCAAGCTCCTTCAGAAGCAGTGCGAGTACGCTCCGTACACTCTCCATACGAATTTCCGCACGGCTGCCGTTCAACCGCAGAGCCTCCACTTTTCCGCCAGCGGCAGAACCGGGGCGGTCCGTGAGGGGCCCGTCGACGGCCACGAACACCGTGCCGACGGGCTTGCCGCCCTGCGGGTCGGGACCGGCGACCCCGGTGGTCGCGAGGCCCCAGTCGGCGCCCAGAGCCTTCCGTACTCCGGCCGCCATCTGGGCCGCGACCTGCGGGTCCACCGCTCCCTGTTGTGCCAGCAAGGTGGCGTCGACGCCCAGCAGCTCGTGCTTGAGCTCCGTGGCGTAGGCAGTGACCGAACCCCGCAGCACCTTGGACGCTCCGGGGACCTGAGTGATCTCCGCCGCCACCAGTCCACCGGTGAGCGACTCGGCGACGGCAAGGGTCTCGCCCCTCACGGTCAGTAGCCGCACCAGGTCGGTGGCTGTGGAACTCACGCTTCCTCATCCTCCAACGCAGCCGCGCGCTCGGCGATTCCCCGGCGGCGCAGCACAATGGCTTGTCTTACGTAGTCGAGGCCGGTGACGACGGTGAGGACGACCGCCACAGCCATCACCCAGAACCTCAGAGTCGCCAGCCATCCCGTCAGTGCCAGGACGTACATCCCGACGGCGACGCCCTGGGTGAGCGTCTTGAGCTTGCCGCCCCGGCTGGCGGGGATCACGCCGTAGCGAATGACCAGAAAACGCAGCAGGGTGATGCCGAGTTCCCGGCCGAGGATCACGATGGTGACCCACCACGGCAGATCACCGAGGGACGACAGGCAGATCAGCGCCGCTCCCATGATGGCCTTGTCGGCGATGGGATCGGCGATCTTCCCGAAGTCGGTGACCAGGTTGTAGGTGCGTGCCAGATGCCCGTCGAACAGGTCGGTGATCATGGCGACGGCGAAGGCCGCCCAGGCCAGCGAGCGCCAGGCCGGGTCGTAGCCGCCGTTCGCCAGCATCAGTGCCACGAAACCGGGCACCAGGACCAGCCGGAGCATGGTCAGCAGATTGGCGACGTTCCACACGCTCGCCTGGTTGACGGCCGCGGCCGCGATCTTCCCGCCGCGCGCGGGCTTGCCGTCGCTGTCGGGACCTGGAGCAGAACCGGAGACCTCGGACCGCGCGCCGTCGGCAGCGGCGGCCGAACCCCGGGCGCTCTGGGCACCTGAGGAGCCGCCCGCGGCGGATGCCGGGACTCCGGTCATCTGCCCGCCTCCTCACTACACCCGAGCGAGCCGGCCAGCGGCTCGGCCACCAGGTCGACACCTTCCGTACCGACCACCTTCGCCTCGACCATACGTCCGACGCTCAGGCCTTCGCCGCTCGTGAGCAGCACCTGGCCGTCGGTCTCGGGCGCCTGGTGCGCGGCGCGGCCGTAGACGCCCTCCTCCTCGTCGACGGACTCGACCAGGACACGCACCGTCTGCCCGACGCGCTCCTCGGCACGCTGCGAGACCAGCTCCTGCGCCAGCCGGGACACCCGGGCCAGGCGCTCGGCGACGACGTCCTCGTCCAGCTTGTCGTCGTACGTCGCCGCCTCCGTGCCCTCCTCGTCGGAGTAGCCGAAAACACCGATGGCGTCCAGCCGGGCGCCGTTCAGGAAGCGCTCCAGCTCGGCGAGGTCTGCCTCGCTCTCGCCGGGGAAGCCGACGATGAAGTTGGAGCGCACACCGGCCTCGGGGGCCTTGGTACGGATCGTGTCGAGCAGCTCCAGGAAGCGGTCGGTGTCGCCGAAGCGGCGCATGGCACGCAGCACGTCGGGCGCGGAGTGCTGGAACGACAGGTCGAAGTACGGCGCGACCTTGGGCGTCGAGGTCAGGACGTCGATGAGACCCGGGCGCATCTCGGCCGGCTGGAGGTAGCTCACCCGCACCCGCTCGATGCCGTCGACCTCGGCCAGCTCCGGCAGCAGGGACTCCAGCAGGCGGATGTCGCCCAGGTCCTTGCCGTAGGAGGTGTTGTTCTCGGAGACCAGCATGATCTCCTTCACGCCCTGTTCGGCCAGCCAGCGCGTCTCGTTCAGCACGTCGCTCGGGCGGCGCGAGATGAAGGAGCCGCGGAAGGATGGGATGGCGCAGAAGGAGCAGCGCCGGTCGCAGCCGGAGGCGAGCTTGACCGAGGCGACCGGGGAGCCGTCGAGACGGCGGCGCAGGGGAGCGCGCGGGCCGGAGGCGGGCGCGACGCCCTCCGGGAGGTCGGCGGGGCCGTGACCGGGCAGCGCGACGGACGCGGCCGACTCCTGGCGCTCGGCCGGGGTGATCGGCAGCAGCTTGCGGCGGTCGCGCGGGGTGTGGGAGGCGTGGATGCCGCCGGACAGGATGGTCTGCAGGCGGTCGGAGATGTCCGCGTAGTCGTCGAAGCCGAGCACGCCGTCGGCCTCGGGCAGCGCCTCGGCCAGCTCCTTGCCGTACCGCTCGGCCATGCAGCCCACCGCCACGACGGCCTGGGTTCTTCCGCGGTCCTTGAGGTCGTTGGCCTCCAGCAGGGCGTCGACGGAGTCCTTCTTCGCGGCTTCGACGAAGCCACAGGTGTTGACCACGGCGACGTCGGCGTCCGCGGCGTCCTCGACGAGCTGCCAGCCGTCCGCCTCCAAACGGCCTGCGAGCTCCTCGGAGTCCACCTCGTTACGAGCGCAGCCGAGAGTGACGAGTGCGACGGTACGGCGTTCAGGCATGGGCTCAAGACTACTTTGTCTCACCGACAGCCCACGTCGACGGGGTTGGCCGATCTTGGCCGACCCCGTCACATCCGCTCTGCCGAAGGGCCGTCCCACCCGCCGTGGGGCTGGCCCCGAAGGGTGCGTCAGCCCGCCACCGGGTCGCCCTTCGTGTAGGTGAGGCGCTCCACGGTCCCCGGCTGGAAGTTGTCGTCGATCTTCTTGCCGTTGACGTACAGCTCGATCGCACCGGCGTCGCCGAGAATCAGGTTGATCTTGGAACTGTCCTGGAAGGTCTTGGACTGGCCCTTGGCCAGCAGCCCGTCGAACAGCATCCGGCCGTTGTGGTCCTTGGCCGAGATCCAGCTACGCCCCTTGGGGGCGCTGACCTGCACGGTCACCTTGTCCTGGGGCGCCGCCGCGATGGCGCTGTCGGAAGGTTCGGGGCTCGGCGCGACGGGCTTGTCCTTCTTCGGGGTGGGTGAGGCGGACTTCGGGGTGGAGGACGTGGCGCCCTCGGCGACCTGCGTCCTGGAGCCGTTTGCGCCGTCGCCGCCCTTGAGAGCGGTGAAGCCGACGAAACCGATCACGACGACGATCGCGGCGACCATGGCCGCGGTCCAGTTCGGCCCGCGCCGCTCGGGGCGGATCCGCTCCGCCTCGAACAGGGGTGCCGCCGGGGTGGGTGCGGGACGGCCGCCGTGCTCGGCGTCGTACTGGGCGATCAGGGGCGCGGGATCCAGGTGGACCGCCTTGGCCAGCGTACGGATGTGCCCGCGCGCGTACACGTCACCGCCGCAAGGGGCGAAGTCGTCCGCCTCGATGGCGTGCACTATGGCGATACGGACACGAGTGGCACTGCTGACGTCGTCCACGGTGAGCCCGGCCGCGATCCGCGCCTGCTGGAGAGCGCGGCCCACGGAGACGCGGGCCTCCTGGGACTCGTCTGGGAACGGACGCTCGTCTTCAGGGGAGTTGCCGATGGACACGGGGGCGCCTTTCGAGCGTGTAGCCACCTGTGCTGGAAGCTCAGTCTAGGGGGGGTGCGAAAGGGTGAGGCAACCGGGCGGTGGAACTTTGTACACCATAGGAATGGCCGGACATTCCTATGATTCGACAGGCAGGTACCCCATGGTGGGACGCCAAACTGTCCTTTCGCTCAACTGGACGTACGGCGAAGGGAAACGGTTGCCCGCCGATCTCTAACGGGTGGATCACGGCGCTCCGCCACCCGGGCCCACCCGCGTCGATCTGACGGCCCTTCGCGCTACCCGTCAGACTCCCCCCGAATCACCGCCAGCACTCCGTCCAGTTCGTCAGGCTTCACGAGAACGTCACGTGCCTTGGAGCCCTCACTCGGTCCCACGATGTTGCGGGACTCCATGAGGTCCATGAGCCGCCCGGCCTTGGCGAAGCCGACGCGCAGCTTGCGCTGGAGCATGGAGGTCGACCCGAACTGGGTGGAGACGACCAGCTCGGCCGCCTGGCACAGCAGGTCGAGGTCGTCTCCGATGTCCTCGTCGATCTCCTTCTTCTGCTTGGTGCCCACGGTGACGTCGTCCCGGAAGACCGGCGCCATCTGGTCCTTGCAGTGCTGCACGACGACCGCGACCTCGGCCTCGGTCACGAAAGCGCCCTGCATACGGGTCGGCTTGTTCGCCCCCATCGGCAGGAACAGGCCGTCGCCCTTGCCGATCAGCTTCTCGGCGCCGGGCTGGTCCAGGATGACCCGGGAGTCGGCCAGCGAGGAGGTGGCGAAGGCCAGCCGGGAGGGCACGTTGGCCTTGATCAGACCGGTGACCACGTCGACCGACGGGCGCTGGGTGGCGAGCACCAGGTGGATGCCGGCCGCACGCGCGAGCTGGGTGATGCGCACGATCGCGTCCTCGACGTCGCGCGGCGCGACCATCATCAGGTCGGCCAGCTCGTCCACGATCACCAGCAGGTACGGATACGGCTGCAGCTCGCGCTCGCTGCCCTCCGGGGGCTTGGCCTTGCCCTCGCGGACGGCCTTGTTGAAGTCGTCGATGTGCCGGTAGCCGTAGGCCGCGAGGTCGTCGTAGCGCAGGTCCATCTCGCGCACGACCCACTGGAGCGCCTCGGCGGCGCGCTTGGGGTTGGTGATGATCGGCGTGATCAGGTGCGGGATGCCCTCGTACGCGGTCAGCTCGACGCGCTTGGGGTCGACCAGGATCATCCGGACGTCCTCCGGGGTCGCCCGCATCATGATCGAGGTGATCAGGCAGTTGATGCAGGACGACTTGCCGGAGCCGGTGGCGCCGGCGACCAGCATGTGCGGCATCTTCGCCAGCGAGTGCATGACGTACCCGCCCTCGACGTCCTTGCCGAAGGCGACCAGCATCGGGTCGTCGTCCTCGGCGGACTCCGCGAGCCGCAGCACGTCGCCGAGGTTGACCATCTCCCGGTCGGTGTTCGGGATCTCGATGCCGACCGCCGACTTGCCGGGGATGGGGCTGATGATCCGCACGTCCGGGCTGGCCACCGCGTACGCGATGTTCTTGGTCAGGGCGGTGATCCGCTCGACCTTCACTGCGGGGCCCAGCTCCACCTCGTAGCGGGTGACCGTCGGGCCCCGGGTGAAGCCGGTGACGGCCGCGTCGACCTTGAACTCGGTGAAGACCTGCGTGAGCGAGGCGACGACCGCGTCGTTGGCCTCGCTGCGCGCCTTGCCGGGACCGCCGCGGGTGAGCAGGTCCAGGGAGGGCAGCGCGTACGTGATGTCGCCGGAGAGCTGGAGCTGCTCCGCGCGCGCGGGCAGGTCGCGGGGCTCCTCAGGGGCCCTCTTGGTCAGGTCGGGGACCTTCCCGGTCGTGGGCTTCTCCTGCTTGGGGCGCGCGGCCGGCACCGGCGAGGGGGCGGGAGCCGGCGCAGGCTCCGGGATGGGCTCCGGTGCGGCCTCCGGCGCAGGCACCGGGGTGGTTTCCTCGCGCCCCCCGATGCTGACGCCCTGGGTGAGGTCGGCGACCAGCGGGGAGGGCGGCATGCCGTGCAGCACCGCGCCGTCGAGCGCGGCGGCGGCCGCTGCCGCGACGTCCACGGCGTCCATCTGGCGTTGCGGATCCGGCTGGGGCACCGCGGAGCGCCTGGGGCGCCCGCGACGCTGCGAGAGCGCCTCTTCCTCGGCGCTGTCGGGGTCGTACGCCTGGGGGGCGCTCGAACGCCTATGGGGGCGCGCGGGCAGCGCCTCGCGCCACTGCTCGTCGTAGCGCGCGTCGTCCTCGCCGTACTCCTCGTAGACCTCGTCGTCGTGCAGCACGCCCAGGCGCACGCCGAGCGCCCTCAGTCGCTGCGGGATGGCGTTGACGGGGGTGGCGGTCACGACCAGCAGACCGAAGATCGTCAGCAGCACCAGCAGGGGTACGGCGAGGACGTCGGTCATGGTGTACGTCAGCGGGGTCGCCGCCGCCCAGCCGATGAGGCCACCGGCGTCCCTTATCGCCTGCATGCCGTCGCTGCGCGCGGGCGAGCCGCAGGCGATGTGCACCTGGCCGAGCACGCCGATGACGAGCGCGGACAGACCGATCACGATCCGCCCGTTGGCCTCGGGCTGCTCCGGGTGCCGGATGAACCGTACGGCGATCACCGCGAGCAGTATCGGCACCAGCAGGTCGAGCCGGCCGAAGGCGCCGGTGACGAGGATCTCCACGAGATCGCCGACGGGGCCCTTCAGATCGGCCCAGGTGCCGGCCGCGACGATCAGCGCGATGCCGAACAGCAGCAGGGCGATGCCGTCCTTGCGGTGGGCCGGGTCGAGGTTCTTCGCGCCCTGCCCTATGCCCCGGAAGACGGCGCCGACAGCGTGCGCGGCACCGAGCCAGAGGGCGCGCACCAGCCGGTACACGCCCCCGGTGGGGCTCGGTGCCGGCTTCGGCGGCGCGGCCTTCTTCGCCGGTGCCTTCTTCCTGGCGGGCGCCTTCTTGGCCGGGGCCTTCTTCGCTGCGGCCTTCCTCGCCGGAGCCTTCGCGGGAGCCGCCGCCTTCTTGGCGGGCTGCTTCTTGGCTGCGGAGGGACGTGAGGCCATGGGTGTGAGGTTACCGGGGGAGACGACAGCCGACACGTGTGCCCGCAGCTTCACCCGTTCGTGTCGCCCTTGCGGCGACACGAAACTGACGCGCGCTCATGGGCAACCGCTGTCCGGGAGTACGTCAGTTCTGCGCGGGCACCGAGGAACCGCCCGCTCCGGCGCCCGGCTCCAGGGCGTCCAGCGCGCGGCGCAACCCGGTGAGCTTGCGCTCCAGATGGGCCGCCGTGGCCACCGCGGCCGCGTCCGCCGAGTCGTCGTCCAGCTGCTTGGACAGCGCCTCGGCCTGCTCCTCGACGGCCGCGAGCCGCGCGGACAGTTCGGCGAGCAGCCCGGCCGACTCCTTGCCGCCGACCGCGCCCTTGCCGCCGCCCTCCAACTGGAGCCGCAGCAGTGCCGCCTGCTCGCGCAGCTGGCAGTTCTTCATGTACAGCTCGACGAAGACCGAGACCTTCGCGCGCAGCACCCACGGGTCGAACGGCTTGGAGATGTAGTCCACCGCACCGGCCGCGTAGCCCCGGAAGGTGTGGTGCGGGCCGTGGTTGATCGCCGTGAGGAAGATGATCGGGATGTCCCGGGTCCGCTCCCGCCGCTTGATGTGTGCGGCCGTCTCGAAACCGTCCATGCCCGGCATCTGGACGTCCAGCAGAATGACCGCGAAATCGTCCGTGAGCAGTGCCTTGAGCGCTTCCTCCCCGGACGATGCCCGCACCAGCGTCTGATCGAGCGCCGAGAGGATCGCCTCCAGCGCCAGCAGATTCTCCGGCCGGTCATCGACCAGGAGGATCTTGGCCTTCTGCACCATGGCCCGCCCTCCTCGCCCCGGCGGTACACCGGGCGCCGCCCCAGGGGACGACTCCCTTTCGCCGCCCGTCCTTGTGCCGGTCATCGTAGCCGCACCCCGCCCGTCGCCACACCCTGTCACCGCGATGTCACTGTGCACGTAGCGAAAACGCCGCAGCGGCCGGAAAGGTTCCCGGAATCCGGCATTCCCATACGCGCACGGCTCCCTCGCGCCCTACTTTCGCAGCCACCTCACAGGGGCAACTCCCGGCGCCCGCGGGAGGTTCCCCGGGTGTTCACATCCCGGGCACCCTCCCGCGTCACCCAGGCGTCACTTGACGCCCATCCACTGCTGCATCACGGCCAGCAGATGGTCCGGGTCGACCGGCTTGGTCACGTAGTCCGAGGCGCCCGACTCGATCGCCTTCTCCCGGTCGCCCTTCATCGCCTTGGCCGTCAGGGCGATGATCGGCAGGCCCGCGAACTGCGGCATCCTGCGGATCGCCGTGGTCGTCGCGTACCCGTCCATCTCCGGCATCATGATGTCCATCAGCACGACCGCCGCGTCGTCGTGCTGCTCCAGCACCTCGATGCCCTCACGGCCGTTCTCGGCGTACAGCACCGACAGCCCGTGCTGCTCCAGCACGCTGGTCAGCGCGAAGACGTTGCGGATGTCGTCGTCGACGATCAGCACCTTCTCGCCGCCGAACCGCACCGCGCGCGCGTGCTGCGCGCCGCCCTCCTGCTCCACGGCCGACCAGTGCTCCGGCCGGGGCTCGCCCTGCGGCAGAGCGCGGCGCCGGCGCCGGAAGAGCGCCGCGGGACCGTTCTGCGTCTCCCGGTACGACTTCACCTCGGCCGGCGTCTCGATCTCCGCGGCGGACAGCTCCGAGGACTGCCGCGCCTCGGAGGCGAGCAGCTCGCCCGCCTCCAGCGGCGGCACGGACTGCTGGTAGCCCTGCGGCGGCAGCTCGCTCGGGTGCAGCGGCAGGTAGAGCGTGAACGTCGAACCGCGGCCCGGCTCGCTCTGCGCGTGGATCTCACCGCCGAGCAGCTGCGCGATCTCCCGGGAGATCGACAGGCCGAGGCCGGTGCCGCCGTACTTGCGGCTGGTCGTGCCGTCCGCCTGCTTGAACGCCTCGAAGATCACCCGCATCTTGCTGGCCGCGATCCCGATGCCCGTGTCCGTCACCGAGAACGCGATCAGCGGCGCCTCCGGGGTGGTCAGCGAACCGGCCTCCAGCAGCTGCTCCCGGATGCCCACCGGCACGTCTGCGCCGGCCGGCCGGATCACCAGCTCCACGGAGCCGGAATCGGTGAACTTCACCGCGTTCGAGAGCAGGTTGCGCAGCACCTGGAGCAGCCGCTGCTCGTCGGTGTGCAGGGTCGCGGGCAGCTCCGGCGAGACCCGTACGGACAGGTCCAGCCCCTTCTCCGCGGTCAGCGGCCGGAAGGTGGCCTCCACGTAGTCCACGAGCTGGACGAGCGCGATGCGCGTCGGCGAGACGTCCATCTTGCCCGCCTCGACCTTCGACAGGTCCAGGATGTCGTTGATCAGCTGGAGCAGGTCGGACCCGGCGCCGTGGATCGTCTCGGCGAACTCCACCTGCTTCGGCGAGAGGTTGCCCTCGGCGTTGTCGGCGAGCAGCTTGGCCAGGATCAGCAGCGAGTTGAGCGGGGTGCGCAGCTCGTGCGACATGTTGGCGAGGAACTCGCTCTTGTAGCGCATCGACACCGCCAGCTGCTCGGCGCGCTCCTCCAGGACCTGCCGGGCCTCCTCGATCTCGGTGTTCTTCACCTCGATGTCGCGGTTCTGCCGGGCCAGCAGCTCGGCCTTCTCCTCCAGCTCGGAGTTGGAGGCCTGCAGCGCCTTCTGCCGGCTCTCCAACTCGGCCGAGCGCTCCCGCAGTTGCTCGGTCAGCTCCTGCGACTGCTTCAGCAGCTGCTCGGTCTTGGTGTTGACCGAGATGGTGTTGACGCTGGTCGCGATCATCTCGGCGATCTGGTTGAGGAAGTCCTTCTGGATCTGCGTGAACGGCGTGAAGGAGGCCAGCTCGATCACGCCGAGCACCTTGCCCTCGAACAGCACCGGCAGCACGATCACCTGCGCGGGCGGGGCCTCCCCGAGCCCGGAGGAGATCTTCAGATAGCCGCTCGGCGCGTCCGAGACCAGGATCGTGCGCTTCTCCTGGGCGGCCGTGCCCACCAGCGCCTCACCGGGCCGGAACGACGTCGGCATGGAGCCCATCGAGTAGCCGTAGGAACCCAGCATCCGCAGCTCGTAGTTGTCCTCGCCGTTGCCCACGCCCTTGCCCTCCACCAGCGGCATCGCCAGGAAGAACGCGCCGTGCTGCGCGGAGACCACCGGCGTCAGCTCGCTCATGATCAGCGAGGCGACGTCCTCCAGGTCGCGGCGGCCCTGCATGAGGGCCGAGATCCGGGCCAGGTTGCCCTTGAGCCAGTCCTGCTCCTTGTTGGCGATCGTCGTGTCACGCAGGTTGGCGATCATCTTGTTGATGTAGTCCTGCAGCTCCTGGATCTCGCCGGAGGCGTCCACGTCGATCTTCAGGTTCAGGTCACCGCGGGTCACCGCGGTCGCCACGCGCGCGATGGCCCGCACCTGCCGGGTCAGGTTCCCGGCCATCTCGTTCACCGACTCGGTCAGGTCCCGCCAGGTGCCGTCGACGTCACGCACGCGTGCCTGGCCGCCGAGCTGCCCCTCGGTGCCCACCTCACGGGCCACGCGCGTGACCTCCTCGGCGAAGCTGGACAGCTGGTCAACCATCGTGTTGATCGTCGTCTTCAGCTCAAGGATCTCACCGCGGGCGTCAATGTCGATCTTCTTGGTCAAGTCGCCCTTGGCGATGGCCGTCGTGACCATGGCGATGTTGCGCACCTGACCGGTCAGGTTGGACGCCATCTGGTTCACGGACTCGGTGAGGTCCTTCCAGGTGCCGGCCACACCGGGGACGCGCGCCTGGCCGCCCAGGATGCCGTCGGTGCCCACCTCACGGGCCACCTTGGTGACCTGGTCGGCGAAAGAGCTCAGCGTCTTCACCATCGTGTTGATGGTGTCGGCGAGCTGCGCGACCTCACCGCGCGCCTCGATCGTCACCTGTCGCGTCAGGTCGCCGTTGGCGACGGCCGAGGCCACCTGGGAGATGTTGCGCACCTGCATGGTCAGGTTGTTGGCCATCAGGTTGACGTTGTTGCTGAGGTCCTTCCAGATACCGGTGACACCCTGCACGTGCGCCTGGCCGCCCAGAATGCCCTCCGTGCCCACCTCACGGGCCACGCGGGTCACCTGCTCGGCGAAGCTCGACAGTTGATCAACCATGGTGTTGACCGTCGTGACCAGCTCAAGGATCTCACCCTTGGCGTCAACAGTGATCTTCTTGGACAGGTCGCCCTTGGCCACCGCCGTCGTGACCTCGGCGATGTTGCGCACCTGGATCGTCAGGTTGTTCGCCATGAAGTTCACGGACTGCGTGAGGTCCTTCCAGGTGCCGGAGACGCCCTGGACCTCGGCCTGACCGCCGAGGATGCCCTCCGTGCCCACCTCACGGGCCACCCGGGTGACCTCCTGGGCGAACGACGACAGCTGGTCCACCATCGTGTTCAGGGTGTTCTTCAGCTCCAGGATCTCCCCGCGCGCGTCCACGGTGATCTTCTGGGAGAGGTCACCGCGGGCCACGGCGGTGGCGACCTGCGCGATGTTGCGCACCTGGGCGGTGAGGTTGCCGGCCATGCCGTTCACGGAGTCCGTGAGGTCACGCCACACACCGGCCACCCCGGGCACCTGCGCCTGACCGCCCAGCCGGCCCTCCGTACCCACGTCCCGCGCCACCCGTGTCACCTGGTCGGCGAAGGCGGACAGTTGATCAACCATCGTGTTGATCGTGTTCTTCAGTTCGAGGATCTCGCCGCGCGCGTCGACGTCGATCTTCTGCGACAGGTCGCCGCGCGCCACGGCCGTCGTGACCTGGGCGATCTGCCGCACCTGGGAGGTCAGGTTGCCGGCCATGAAGTTGACGGAGTCCGTCAGCTCCTTCCATGTGCCCGACACGCCGTCCACCCGGGCCTGCCCGCCGAGGCGGCCCTCCGTGCCCACGTCCCGGGCCATGCGCGTGACCTGGTCGGCGAAGCTCGACAGCTGGTCGACCATCGTGTTCACGGTGTTCTTCAGCTGGAGCATCTCGCCGGAGACGTCGACGGTGACCTTCTGCGAGAGGTCACCGTTGGCCACCGCCGTGGTCACCTGGGCGATGTTGCGCACCTGCCCGGTGAGGTTGCGGAATGCGGTGTTGACGGAGTCCGTCAAGTCCTTCCACGCGCCGGCGGCACCGGGCACCTGCGCCTGACCGCCCAGCTCGCCCTCGACGCCGATCTCCCGCGCGACCCGCGTCACCTCGGCACCGAACGCCGACAGCTGGTCCACCATCCCGTTGACGGTGTTCTTCAGCTCCAGCATCTCGCCGGCCACGTCCACCGTGACCTTCTGCGACAGGTCACCGCTGGCCACAGCGGTCGTCACGGCGGCGATGTCCCGTACCTGCGTCGTCAGGTTCCTGAAGACCGTGTTGACCGAATCCGTCAGGTCCTTCCAGGTGCCGGCCGCACCCGGCACGTTCGCCTGACCGCCGAGCCGGCCCTCCGCGCCGACCTCGTTCGCCACGCGCGTGACCTCGTCCGCGAAGATCCGCAGCGTCTCGGTCATCTGGTTGATCGTCTCGGCGAGCTGCGCCACCTCGCCGCGCGCCGGAACCGTCACCTTCTGGGACAGGTCGCCGTTGGCGACAGCGGTCGTGACCTGCGAGATCCCGCGCACCTGCGCGGTCAGGTTGCCCGCCATCGTGTTGACGGAGTCGGTCAGCTCCTTCCACACGCCGGCCACCCCGGGCACCTGCGCCTGGCCGCCCAGGATGCCCTCCGTGCCCACCTCGCGGGCCACCCGGGTCACCTCGACCGAGAAGGACGACAGCTGCTCCACCATCGTGTTGACGGTGTTCTTCAGCTCCAGCATCTCGCCCGCGACATGGACGGTGACCTTGCGTGACAGGTCACCGCGCGCGACCGCCGTCGTCACCAGCGCGATGTCGCGCACCTGCGCGGTCAGCCGGTTCGCCATGGTGTTGACGGACTCGGTGAGGTCCTTCCACGACCCCGACATCCCGCGCACCCGCGCCTGCCCGCCCAGCTTGCCCTCGGTGCCCACCTCGATGGCCACGCGCGTGACCTCGTCGGTGAACGTCGACAGCTGGTCCACGAGATTGTTGACCGTACGGCCGACCTTCAGGAACTCACCCCGCAGCGGATGCCCGACGCCGTCGTCCGGCGCCTGCGTGCGCAGTTCCATCCGCGGCGACAGATCACCCTCGGCGACCGCCGTGAGCACCCGGCTGACCTCCGAGACCGGCCACACCAGATCGTCGACCAGCGCGTTGGAGGCGTCGATGGCCGTCGCCCAGGAGCCTTCGCAGGCCCCCGTCTCCAGCCGCTCCGTGAGCTTTCCCTCACGCCCCACCATGCGCCGTACCCGGGACAGCTCCCCGGTCAGATGCATGTTCCGGTCGGCCACCTCGTTGAAGACGGCCGCGATCTCCGACATCACGCCGTCCCCGGAGACGGTGAGCCGCTTGCGGAAGTTCCCGTCACGCATCGAGACGAGAGCAGCCAGCAGCCGGTTCAGGGCAGCCGTGTCCACGGCGGTGGTGCCGCCGCTCCTGCCCAGGGACGGTCCGCCTTTCGCGCGCGCCTTCGTGCCACGCGTCGCCGCGCCAGACTCCACTGTGTCCCTCCCGGAGGGGTAGACCGCTACTGCTGTGCTCTGCCGCTTCCGCTCCGGCATGCCGGTCATCGACATACCGGATACTTCCGCGCTCCCGTTACTCCTGCGTATTTCTGCCAGACGAGATCCGGCCACACCAGAGGCTGCTGCCCGCCGTACACGGAACGCACGCAGCCCGACCCGACCTTCATCAGAAGCTTGCCCAGTGTTTCACTCAGGCCGAACCAGGCCATAACAGTTCGGCAGCTTCGCACATCGCCCGCACACCGTGGGGGGTAACACCGGCGACCGGCATCCGCTCGGACCGCGAAGGTAAGTAACCTTGCATGCGGCTGTCCAGCCGCACCGGTCCGACCGGCTTGGGCGGTGGCACGAGAACGAGCGGGCATCGGAGGGGCGGCCGCAGACCATGACCACCGGAGTGATCCCCGGGGGACAGCCCCCGGAGCCGCAGCCCACGGGCGGGCTGATGCCGCAGCAGCGGCGCGAGCCGGCCGAGGAGGCTGCACTGCACGTCGACAACCGGCCGAGGAGTTCTGTGATCACCGCGCGCGCGGCCGCCACCTTCGAGCCCGTCGGACGATCGGTCGCGACAGCCCGGTCCTTCGTCCGCGACACCCTCCAGGGCTGGGGCTTCGCCGACATCGTCGACGACGCCGTCGTCCTCACCAGCGAACTCGTGACCAACGCGGTCGTCCACGCGGGCACGCACGCGGACGTGCTGTGCCTGCGCACCGACGAGGGCGTGCGCATCGAGGTCTCCGACCGCTACCCCGAGCGCGAGGTCCCCCTCCAGAGCGCCGCCGCCACCATGGGCAGCCCCGACCGTGAGGGCGGCCGCGGCCTGCAGCTCTGCGCGGCCCTCGCCGCCCGCTGGGGCGTGGACTACACCCCCACCCACAAGAACGTCTGGTTCCAGCTCAACCTCCCCCAGCGCCCGGTCGGCACCCGCACCGCCGGCCCGTCCCTGCCGGCCGAGTTGCTCCCGCTGGCCGACGGCCGCGTCCGGGTCGCCGTCCTGCAGGTCGACCGCAAGGGTGCCATCACCGCCTGGAACGAGGATGCCGAGGAACTCTTCGGCTACCCCTCGTCCGAGGTCGTCGGCAGACCCCTCACCGAGCTGGCGGCCTGGCCGCACACTCCCGGCACCAGCACCGGCGTCGCCGAGGCCCTCCAGCTCTCCCGCTGGGAGGGCAGCTACGGCATCCGCGGCGCCGACGGCCGCGTGGCTCCGGTCTACGCCTCCCACCTCAGGGTCCGCGACACCGGCGGCGAGCCCTCCACGGTCTGCCTCCTGGTACGGGATCACGAGCGGGCCGTGCTGCAGACGCCGACGCGCGTCCCCGCCGGCGACCAGAACCAGAACGCCGACGGCAAGAACACCGACCCCTTCGAGGTGTTCATCGGCTCCCCCGCCCCCGACGACCTCGACGGACTGCTCCAGCGCACGGTGGAACGCGCCCGCGACATGCTCGACGGCGACTCCGCCTTCCTGCTGCTCGCCACGGACGACGAGACCGAGCTGGAGGTCCGCGCCTCCACCGGCCTGCCCTCCGCCCGCCAGCGCTTCGCGCGCGTGCCCGTCGAGGCCGGCCCCGGACGGTACGGCTCCGCTCGCATGCCCGCAGTCCACGACGACCTGACGGCCGTACCCGGTGCCGTACCCCTGCTGTCCGGCACCGGCATGCGCTCGGTCGTCACGGTCCCGCTGAAAGTCGAGGGCCGCCTGACCGGCTCCCTCGGCGTCGCCGCCGAAGCCCCCGGCAGGTACTCCAACGAAGAGGCCCTGCGCCTGCAGTTCGCTGCCGACCGCATCGCCCTGGCCGTCGAATCGGCCCGCCTCGGCGAGCTGGAACGCCTGCGCCGCGGCTCCCTCAGCTTCCTGGTCGAGGCCTCGGACCTGCTGGCCGGAACGCTCGACCGCGACCAGACGCTGGCGCTGATGGCCCAGATGACGGTCCCGACCCTGGCCACCTGGTGCGCCGTCTACACGATCGCGGACCAGGCCTCGGACCCGTACCTGTCGTACGTGCTGCACGAGGACGAGGAACTCATCGACGGCATCAAGTCGCTGCTCTCGAAGATCGCCCCGCCCGACCCGGTGCCCACCCCCGGCGCCCGCGTGTGGGCCGTTCCCGCCGAAGTGGCCCACCAAGCGGCCCTGCGCACCTCGATGCGCAGCCTCGGCCTGTCCGGCGGCCCCACGCACCGGGTCTCCTCCAGCATCGGCCCCACCCTCGCCACCGCCTCCGCGGTCGGCGGTGAGACGGTCGTCCTGCCGCTCGTCGCCCGCAACCGCGTCATCGGCATGCTCGTGCTCGGCAAGCCCACCGACGAGCATTTCCGCCAGGAGATCCTGGAACTGGCCGAGGACCTGTCGCGCCGGGCCGCCCTCGCCCTGGACAACGCCCGCCTGTACTCGGAGCGCACGGCCATCAGCCAGGCCCTCCAGCGCAGCCTGCTCCCGCCGGGCACCCCGCACATCGACGGCGTCGAGGTGGAGGTCATCTACCGCGCGGCCGGCGAGGGCAACGAGGTCGGCGGTGACTTCTACGACCTCTTCCCCATCGGCAACGGCGCCTACGGCTTCGCCATCGGCGACGTCTGCGGTACGGGCCCCAACGCGGCGGCCGTCACCGGTCTCGCCCGGCACGCCCTGCGGCTGCTCGCCCGCGAGGGACTGTCCGGACCGGCGGTCCTGGAGCGCCTCAACTCGGCCATCCTGGACGAGGGCGACCGCAGCCGCTTCCTGACCCTCCTCTACGGCGAGCTGCGCCTCCAGGAGGACGGGAGCGCCGAGCTGAAGGTCGTCTGCGCCGGCCACCCGCTGCCGCTGCGCCTGCGCCAGGACGGCACGGTGACGCCGGCGGCCGAACCCCAGCCGCTGCTGGGCGTCATCGAAGACCTGGAGCTGTACGAGGAGACGGTCACCCTCGACCCGGGTGACGTGCTGCTCTGCGTCACGGACGGCGTCACCGAACGCCGCGAGGGCACGCGCATGCTGGGCGACGACGGCCTCGCCGACGTCCTCACCACCTGCACGGGACTGACGGCGGGCGCGGTCGCGGCGCGCATCATGCGCGCGGTGGAACGCTTCGCGTCCGACGCCCCGTCGGACGACATGGCGATCCTGGCTATGCGGGTCCCGGGAATCCAGCAGGACGCGTGAAAGCACGAAAAGGCCCCACCCGAAAGGGTGGGGCCTTTTTCACTGGAGCCCCCAAACGGAATCGAACCGTTGACCTTCTCCTTACCATGGAGACGCTCTGCCGACTGAGCTATAGGGGCCTGTCGTTTTCGAGGTTTCCCTCGCGGCGACAAAGGAACTCTACCCCGAACCGGCCCGAGTTCCCAAATTCGTTCGGGAGCCGGTCAGAAGGCGGGCTGGAGGAGTCCGCCGAGCGCGTTGCACGCGGAGACGACGCGCTGCATCTCGCGCTTGGTGAGCGAGGCGTCCACGGGGAGGGCGAGTGTCTCGTCGGCGGCCAGCTCGGTCTCGGGCAGCGAGACGCACCGCCGGAATTCCGGCAGCCGGTGCACCGGCGTCTTCACGGGCACCCGGCACTCAACGCCCCTGACCCGCAGGGCCCGTGCGAAGGCGTCCCGGTCCGGCCGGCCGTTCCCCGGCACCCTCACCACGTACTGCTGGTAGGTGTGCCCGTCCCCACCGTCCGGCGTGCGTACGCCCTTGAGCTTGGCGTCGAGGTACGCGGCCCGCTGCCGGCGCTGCGCTGTCTCGTCGTGCGGCACCTCGGACTCCCCCTGCTCCAGCACCAGCACCCCCTGCCGCTGCCCGAGCGCGTGCAACCGCCCGATGTCCGCCCGCCGTCCGAAGCGGTGTACGGCAACGACCGCCGCTGTACGAGGAGTTAGGGCCGCCTCGACGGCACCGGGATCGAGGCAGTACGTCACCGGGTCTATGTCGGCGAACACCGGAAGCGCGCCGGCCAGGGTCACGGCCTCGGCGACCTCGACGTTCCCGAAGGCCGGTACGACGACCTCGTCACCGACTCCGACCCCGGCGGCCCTGAGCATTGCGGCAGTTCCCATGTGCTGGATGCTCGGCGCGCAGGGTGAACGACGCGTTAAGCGGAACGTAAAAAGGTCGGACCCCGAACCGAAGTTCAGGATCCGACCTTTTTGGAAGAATTGTTCGGCGGTGTCCTACTCTCCCACAGGGTCCCCCCTGCAGTACCATCGGCGCTGTGAGGCTTAGCTTCCGGGTTCGGAATGTAACCGGGCGTTTCCCTCACGCTATGACCACCGAAACACTATGAAACAAACAACAACCATCGGCTGTTCGTGGTTTCAGAACCAACACAGTGGACGCGAGCAACTGAGGACAAGCCCTCGGCCTATTAGTACCGGTCACCTCCACACGTTACCGTGCTTCCAGATCCGGCCTATCAAC
>NZ_JBVJMF010000001.1:675408-863107 GCF_055584345.1 Streptomyces sp. NPDC104106 | reverse complement strand
GACTCCCGCACCTTGGCGAGCCGTTCGCCGTCGCCCTTCTTCTCCAGGGCCGACTCCAGCTCGTAGTTGCGGTCGAAGTGGTCCTCCAGGGGGCGCTTGTTGCGCCCGGTGACCATGAGGACGTCGTCCAGCCCCGCCGACACGGCCTCCTCGACCACGTACTGGATCGCGGGCTTGTCGACGACCGGCAGCATCTCCTTGGGAGTGGCCTTGGTGGCCGGCAGGAACCGGGTGCCAAGACCCGCCGCGGGAATGACAGCCTTGGATATGGTGGGGCGGGAAGCCATGGGGTGCTCGTCCTTGTCCTTCTGCACGTCGGGCGCCGGCGGTCCGCGCGTCAGGCGCCGATGAGGCCGCGTTCGCCGGTCGGCTGCCGCGGGATGTGCGCCATGGCGATGGCACCCGGCGCGGGAGCCGGGGTCCGCTCGTCCAGCGGCACCACCGCCGGCGTGGGCTCCTGCCCGAGGAACAGGCGGCGCACCACGCGCTCCGCCGCGTTGCCGTCGTCGAACTGCACGAACCGCTCGCGGAACGCGGCACGCCGCTCGGCGGCCTCCGCGCCGTTCCAGGCGCCGGAACGGAAGACCGAGATCAGCTCGTCCTCCGAGGTGGCGGTCGCGCCGGGGGTCTCGCCGGGCTTGCCGGAGAGGACGTCGAAGTAGACACCGCGGGCCTTGCGGTAGACCTCCCAGTCGTCCGCGTAGGTGACGATCGGGCGGTCGAGGCACGCGTAGTCGAACATGATGGACGAGTAGTCGGTGATCAGCGCGTCGGCGGCCAGGCAGAGGTCCTCCACCACCGGGTACCTCGACACGTCCTTGATCAGCCCGCGCTCCTGCAGGGCCGCGAGCCGCGGGTCGGCGCCGTAGAAGTAGTGGGTGCGCACCAGGACGACGTGGTCGGGCCCCAGCTCGCTGCAGAAGCGCTCCAGGTCGATGCGGGGCACGTAGCCCTTCTGGTAGTCGCGGACCGTCGGGCAGTAGAGGATGGCGGTCTTGCCCTCCTCGATGCCGAGGTCACGGCGGAGCCGTGCGACGTCGTCGGCCGTGGCCCGGAAGTAGACGTCGTTGCGCGGGTAGCCGTACTCGACGGCCTCGAACGCGCAGGGGTAGACCCGCTCCCAGATCTCCGTGGAGTGCTGGTTGGAGGTGAGGCTGAGGTCCCACTTGTCGGCGCGCTCCAGCATCTTGGCGAAGCTCATGTTCTTGGCCGCCGCCGGGAACCGCTGCTGGTCGATGCCCATCTGCTTCAGCGGGGTGCCGTGATGGGTCTGCAGGAAGACCTGCTCGGGCCGCTTGACGATGTCGTTCGGGAAGTTGACGTTGTTGACGAGGTACTTGGCCCGGGCCATGACCTCCCAGTAGCGCGGCGAGTTGGCCACCACGTAGTCGACGCCGGCGGGGACGGTGTCCACCGCGTCGCGCCGCACGACCCAGACGCCGTGGACGTTCGGGGCCAGCTCCTTGGCCTTCTCGTAGACGGCGCCCGGGTTGCAGGCGACGCCGCGGTTCCAGTAGGCCGCGTAGACCGCGAGGTTCTCGTCGACGGGGCGGCGCAGGTGCAGCTGGTACAGCCGGTTGTAGGCGGTCTTGCCGAGCCTGGTCCTGACCTTGGCGGCCCGCTTGATCACCTGGCGGCGGGTGTTGCCCGCGGCCACCACCGCCGCGTACGCCGTGTAGGAGCCGCGTTCCAGCAGCTGGAACCGGGTGCCCTGCGAGCCCTCCGGCAGCGCGAAGCCCTTGGGCTTGAAGCGCTTGTAGCCGGCGGCCGCCAGTTTGAAGAACTCCGCGCGGTCCTTGGGGACGATGCGGTCCTCACGGGCCAGCGTGAACAGATAGTGGCTGGCGGCGCGCTCGAACAGCAGGGCCCGCACGGGCTCCAGGTGGGGGCGCTCGTCGAGGAACTCGAAGAGCCGGGCGTACTGCTCGAAGATGCCGAAGTGCTTGCGGCCGGGCGTGCGCATGGAGTTGCCCTGGCGGCGCTGGCGGTACTCGACGCAGACGTGGTCCGTGGCGGCGATGCGCCGCGCGGTCAGCATGGTCTTGTAGACCATGAGCGCGTCTTCGTAGATGCCGTCGGTGAAGGTGAAGTTGTGCTCGTCGACGTAGAACGCACGGCGGTAGGCGCGGTTCCACACCACGGCGAACATGGTGAGGTACTCGGGCCGCTCCAGTGCCGTGAAGACGTCCGCGCCGGCCGCGGCGAGCATCTCGCCGGCCGCGCTCGCCTGCACGCGGTTGTTCCAGTACGTGCGGACGTGGTTCAGCAGGAGGATGTCGGGGTCGCCCGTGACCTGGAGGCGGTCGGCTATCGCCTGCAGGGCGCCGTCGGCGAGGGTGTCGTCGCTGTCCAGGAAGAGGATGTACTCGCCGCGCGCCTTGAGCGCACCGGCGTCGCGGGCCTTTCCGATGCCCCGGTTCTCCTCGAAGTGCACCGGTACGACGCGGCCGTCGCGGGCGGCGTACTCGTCGAGTATGCGTCCGCAGGAGTCGGGGGAGTGGTCGTCGACGGCGACGATCTCGAAGTCCGTGAAGGACTGGCCGAGTATGGAATCCAAGCATGCGCGCAGATAGCCCTGCACCTTATAAACAGGGACGACCACGCTTATTTTGGGCGAAGCGCTTCCATTCGCGAGGGGCATGCTCGGGGCTCCTGGACTGTCGATCAGACTCACCCGCGCCCCGCTGCTGGCTTGCGGCGCGGGTGGCGAGAGGCACAAGGAGTGCAAGGTTAAGGTTGGTTTAATCCTACCCTAACGTGACTCCTGGGCCGTTCTTACTGGGGTCCGTACGCCACTGGTCAGGCGGGGTGCGGTGGGGTTCACTCCCGCTCCCGAGGTCCTTGTGGGTAAGAAAAGAAGAAGATCCACTCTTTACCATCCTTGATGGATAAATTGGACATTCTCCGCTCAATGGGGTTGTCCCCTGGATTTCCGTCCGCTCATTAATGTGTCCGGAAATCGGCCTGCCGGGTGCGAGGGAGCGGGTGCTTCCGAATCGCACGCGCCGCAGCGAGCGCCGGCTCGTCGCCCGTCGCCCGCCGGGACTCCCGTCCGCGACCCGGACCGCCCGGCGCCGGCCGGGTGTCTTCGCGTAGATTGCAACCGTCACGCCCGACGGGACGTGGACGCGAGGTCGGAGGGAAGCACGTGTCAGCGGCAAGGCACCAGGTCGCCAGGGCCCGCAGGATCGTCGTCAAGGTGGGCTCCTCGTCGCTGACCACCGCGGTCGGCGGCCTCGACGCCGACCGCGTGGACGCGCTCGTGGACGTCCTGGCCAAGAGCCGCAGCGGGGGCGAGCGGGAGGTCGTCCTCGTCTCCTCCGGTGCCATCGCGGCCGGACTGGCGCCGCTCGGCCTGCGCCGCCGGCCCAAGGACCTCGCCCGGCAGCAGGCCGCCGCCAGTGTCGGCCAGGGCCTCCTCGTCGCCCGCTACACCGCCTCCTTCGCCCGCTACGGCGTCCGCGTCGGCCAGGTCCTGCTCACGTCCGACGACATGAGCCGCCGCGCCCACCACCGCAACGCCTCCCGCACCCTCGACAAGCTGCTCGCCATGGGCGCCTTCCCGATCGTCAACGAGAACGACACCGTCGCCACCGACGAGATCCGCTTCGGCGACAACGACCGCCTCGCCGCCCTCGTCGCCCACCTCGTCCACGCCGACCTGCTCGTCCTGCTCTCCGACGTCGACGGCGTCTACGACGGCGACCCCGGCAAGCCGGGCACGTCGCGGATCGCGGAGGTGCGGGGCCCCGGGGACCTCGCGGGCGTCGACATCGGCAGCGCCGGCAAGGCCGGCGTCGGCACCGGCGGCATGGTCACCAAGGTCGAGGCCGCCCGGATCGCGGCCGCCGCCGGCATCCCCGTCGTCCTGACCAGCGCCGTGCACGCCGCCGAGGCGCTGGGGGGCGGCGACACCGGCACCTACTTCCACCCCACCGGCAAGCGCTCCGCCGACCGGCTGCTGTGGCTCCAGCACGCCTCCACCCCGCAGGGCGCGCTCACCCTCGACGACGGCGCCGTCGAGGCCGTCGTCAAGGGCCGCAAGTCACTGCTGCCCGCCGGAATCGCCTCCGTGGAGGGCGAGTTCAGCGCCGGCGACCCCGTCGAACTGCGCGACCCGGCCGGCCGCGCCGTGGCCCGCGGACTCGTCAACTTCGACGCCAAGGAGATCCCCCGGCTGATCGGCCGGTCGACCCGGGAACTGGCCCGCGACCTGGGCCCCGCGTACGAACGCGAGGTCGTACACAGGGACGACCTGGTGCTCCTGCACTCCTGACACGCGCAAAACCGCTCGCACAGCGAGGCACACGGAACGCCCCGGTGGGGGACGTTCCGTAAAACCACCACGCGGAGCGCTGCGGCCTGCTCAACTTTGAGTCTGGGACGTGTTCGACGAACCCGTTCCGTCAAGGGGCCGAGCGAGCCGAGAAGGAGGCCGTCGTGAGACGAGTGCGCCCTGGGGCGACGTCCCGCGGTGCCCTGACGAGCGTCGCGGCCGGGGACGCCTACCAGGAGCCGGAAGACCTGCCCCGGCTCTGGCACGTCACCCTCAGCGTCTCCGGGGAGAACGTCCCCCTGTCCGACCTGCGCCGGGCCCTGGAACAGCTGGCCCACGACCACCCCTTCCTGCTGACCAGCAGATACGCCACCGACCACGCCGAGATCCGGTACTGGGAGGAGGCCCGCGACCTGCACGACGCGGCCGCCGTCGCCCTGCGCCTGTGGGGCGAGCACCGGCAGAGCGCCGGACTGCCCGCGTGGGAGATCGTCGGCCTGGAGGTCATCGACCGCGAGACCTACCACCACCGCATCGCCGAGGGCTACGGCCCGCAGCCGGCGACACCGGTCGGTGTCCACCCCTTCTGAGCCCGTACGGGGCTTTCATCTCGCGGTGTGGAACGTGCGCGGAACGACTCCGCGCCGCGCACTACCCTTCCCTCATGACCACGCTCTCGCCGTACGACTCGATGTCCCCGGTCACCCAGGCCGCCTACCGGGCCAAGGCCGCCGCCGCCGACCTCGCGCCGCTGCCGCGCGCCGTGAAGGACGACGCGCTGCTCGCCATCGCCGACGCCCTGGAGGTCCGTACGGCCGAGATCGTGGCGGCCAACGCCAAGGACGTGGCCAAGGCGCGCGAGAACGGCACCAGCGAGGCCATCGTCGACCGGCTCACCCTCACCCCCGAGCGGGTCCGCGCCATCGCCTCCGACGTCCGTGACGTCGCGAAGCTGCCCGACCCGGTCGGCGAGGTCGTCCGCGGCTCCACCCTGCCCAACGGCATCGACCTGCGCCAGGTCCGCGTCCCGCTCGGTGTCGTCGGCATCATCTACGAGGCCCGCCCGAACGTCACCGTCGACGCCGCCGCGCTGTGCCTGAAGTCCGGCAACGCCGTCCTGCTGCGCGGTTCCGCCTCCGCCTACGAGTCGAACACCGCCCTCGTCCGCGTCATCCGCGACGCCGTCGGCGGCGCCGGGCTGCCCGCCGACGCCGTGCAGCTCGTGCCCGGCGAGAGCCGCGACTCCGTGCGCGAGCTGATGCGCGCCCGCGGGCTGGTCGACGTCCTCATCCCGCGCGGCGGCGCCTCCCTGATCCAGACGGTGGTCAGCGAGTCCACCGTCCCCGTCATCGAGACCGGCACCGGCAACTGCCACGTCTACGTCGACGCGGCGGCCGACATCGACATGGCCCTCGACATCCTGATCAACTCCAAGGCCCAGCGGGTCAGCGTGTGCAACGCCGCCGAGACCCTCCTGGTCCACCAGGACATCGCCGACGAGTTCCTGCCGCGCGCCCTCGACGCCCTCGCCGAGGCCGGCGTGACCGTCCACGCCGACGAGCGGGTCATGGCCTACGCCGAGGACTCCAAGGCGACGGTCGTGGAGGCCGTGCCCGAGGACTGGGAGACCGAGTACCTGTCGTACGACATCGCCGCCGCCGTCGTGGACTCCCTGGACAAGGCCGTCGAGCACATCCGGCTGTGGACCTCCGGCCACACCGAGGCGATCGTCACCACCTCGCAGCAGGCCGCCCGCCGCTTCACCCAGCTGGTCGACTCCACCACCGTCGCCGTGAACGCCTCGACCCGGTTCACCGACGGCGGCCAGTTCGGCTTCGGCGCCGAGATCGGCATCTCCACCCAGAAGCTGCACGCCCGCGGCCCGATGGGCCTGCCGGAGCTGACCAGCACGAAGTACATCGTCACCGGCGACGGGCACGTCCGCCCCTGAGCCCACCTCCGGGAATCACCCGGACGGACGCACCTTCCGGCCCGTGGGAAACGGCCGGAAACCGTCTCATCAGGTGGATGAATTTCCCTACGGTCTGCCCAAATTGACCCCCCCCAGGTCTACTCTGGACGCGTGCCGGAGGACGTGGGGGGCACGCCGTTCCCTGACGGCTGGGAGCCCGACGACGACCACGACCGCGGGGTGTCGGACGAAGAGTTCGCCTCCGTGGTCTTCGACGAGGCCTTCGTGCAGGCCGCCACCGTCCATGAGCCGACCGCCGTGGAACGCCTCCTGGCCGCCGCGCAGGCCCGGGCGGAGGCCTCCGAGGCGGAAGCCCGCCGCGCCCGCGCCCGCGCCGAGCGCTACGACGACCCCTACGGCCCCGACGGGACCGGTCCCGGCCACGATCCGGACGGCGGCGAACTGGACGACACCTACGTCCTCGACGACGCCGACAGCCCCTTCGGCGGCCACGGCAGACAGGTCCGCTGGCACCGCCCCGTGGCCTGGGTGCTCGCCGTCGTGATGGGCATAGGCATGGTCGCGCTCGCCTTCGCCGCCGTCTACCGCGGCGGCTCCTCCGGCTCCCGCGACCGGGTGCCCGCCCCCGCCTCGACCGGCGTGGAACAGGGCAGCGCCGCCGCGCCCTCCGTCTCCGCCGACACCGGCCAGCCGGTCGCCTCGGCCGTCCCGCGCACCCCCTGAACGCCACCGCTGCCGCCGGGGTGAACGCCCGTCAGAAGTTGTCGTGTACCAGGGCGTTTACCTGAGGCCCGTGAGACCTACTCTGAAAGTATGGGCGGGCCAGGAGACCCACCGGAGGGGACACCCGAGGGCGGCCCCGTGGGTGGCGAGGACGAGTACCGATCCGTCGTGTTCGACGAGTCGTTCGTCCGCGCTGCCCGCCTCCAGGAGTACTCCGCCGAGGAGCGGATGGCCGACCACGCGCCCGCCGTACGCCGCCGGCCGCCCCTGCGCCGCGGAGCGGCCCGGCAGTTGCTGGCCTTCGTCGTGCTGGTCGTCGTCGCGCTCGGCGCCGCGGTCTACATGAGCGTGCGCCACACCTACGGCTCCCCACAGGCCCGTGTCCCCGTCGCACCCCTGCGGATGACGGTGATCCCGCTCGCCCCGACGGCCACGGTGCCCGCCGGCGCCGACGCCGAGAGCCTCTACGCGCACAGCCCCGCCGCCCACTTCGACGTCGGCGCCGAGGGGATACCGCTGCCGGCCGCGCGCGGCACCGCCCACTTCTCCGACAGCCAGATCGTGACCGCGCTCACCACCGCCAAGGACTACATCGTCCGCTCCGCGCTCTACCCCGAGGTGCTCACCGGCCGGCAGACCGGCCCCGCGCGGGCCCTGCTCGACGCCGACCAACTCGACCAGTTCGACCAGAGCTTCGCCCACCCGGCGGCCGACGGCCGGCACGCCGCCACCGGCTGGGTGGTCCGCCTCGACCCCTCCCACGCCCAGCTCGCAGACGACCGGATCCGCGTCGAGGGCGACCTCCAGGCCGTCGAGACCGACGCGGACACACTGGAGGTCACCGCCGACCACACCCTCGTCTACGCCCTGCGGCCCACCGGCGCCCCGGCCGGCGCCCCCGTCTCGCTGTTCACCGTCCGCCGTCAGCTGACCTTCAGCTTCACCCGCGACGACCTGCGCACCCATCAGGTCCAGCTGCTCACGGCGTACGTCCAGGCGGGCCCGCTCGCCTGCGCCGCGGACTCCACGGCGTACCTGCGGCCGCTGCTGGCCGGGCAGACGGCCGGCAGCGGGGGCCCCGCGGGCACCGACCCCTTCGCGACGGACAGCCCGGCGGCGCTGTGCGGGACGCTCGCCGCCGGGGCGCAGCCGAAGGTGTAGGGGGCAGAGCTGCCGAGCCCGCCGTCGCGGCCGAGCGCCGTGGCGGCGGGAAGGAAGCGGGGAGGAGCAGGCGCGCCCGGGGGCAGGACTACTCCCCGTCCCGCGGCCCCTCCTGCGCCGGAGGCGGGCCGCCGCGGAAGCCGTCGAAGCCGCGCCGCACCCTGCCGCCCAGGTCGCCCGCGCCGCCCGCGAGGTCCGAGACCAGCTTCATCAGCGGGTCCTTGGAGCTCTTGACGTCGCTCGCGTAGGCGGAGGCCGACTCGCGGAAGGAGTCGCTGACCGAGGTGTCCTTGTCCTCCTCGCGGCGCGCGTAGTGGCCGTCCATGAGCCGCTGGAAGTCCCGGGACTCGGACCACTTCTTCAGCTCGGCCGCCCGCACGGTGGTGAACGGGTGCGAACGGGGAAGGACGTTCAGGATCTTCAGCACCGAGTCCCGCAGATCGCCCCCCGAGTCGTACTCCTCGGCCTGCTCCAGGAAGGCGTCCACGTTCATCTCGTGCAGGTGGTTGCCGCCCGCGATCTTCATCAGGCCGCGCATCGAGGCCTGTACGTCCTGCCCCACCAGCAGGCCCGCGCGGTCCGCGGACAGCTCGGACTTGCGGAACCACTCGCGCAGGGCCGTGACGATCGCCATGATCGCGACGTTGCCCAGCGGGATCCAGGCGACCTTCAGCGCGAGACTCGTCAGGAACAGCAGGACCGTGCGGTACACCGAGTGGCCGGACAGGGCGTGGCCCACCTCGTGGCCGACGACGGCGCGCATCTCCTCCTCGTCGAGCAGCTCCACGAGCCCCGTGGTGACCACGATGATCGGCTCGTCGAGGCCGATGCACATCGCGTTCGGCTGCGGGTCCTGGTTGACGTACATCGGCGGGACCTTCTCGAGGTCCAGGATGTGGCAGGCGTCCAGCAGCATGTCGTGCAGATGCGGGAACTGCCGCTCGCAGACGCGCACCGAGTCGGACAGGAACAGCAGCCGCAGGCTCCGCTCGGGCAGCAGCCCGCTGAGCGCCTTGAAGACCGTGTCGAATCCGCTCAGCTTGCGCAGCGCGACCAGGGCCGAACGGTCGGCCGGATGTTCATAGGCACGCGAGGAGATCCCCGGGAAGCGCCTGCGCTGCCTGCTCGGCACCCGCTCCTGCCCCGTCTGGCGGCCATCGTCGGACATGTCTTCCCCCATGCGCGTGTGAGTGCCCACTGTGCCCCCGAGGCAGGACCCAGCCTAGGCGGAGATACCGTGGACGGGCAGTACAGCCGAAGGAGTCCGCCGATGGATCACCACCCCGCAGCCGCCTGGCTGACCGAGGCCGCCACGAGCGCGGCCCAGCAGCACGGGAGCGGGAACCTGCTCCGTGTCGTCATCGTCGTGATGATGCTGGGCTGTGCGTTGACCGCCTGGTTCCTGCTGAGCGGCTACAAGCGCAAGGACGACTGACCGGCCGCGAAAGTTCCCCGCCGGGCCCCGACGGCGGAGTCGGCGTGATCGCCGCCGGGCCGCCCGCATACGATGAGCCGACATCTTTATCCCGCCCACACGCGTTAGGTCCTGCCGAAGATGAGCCTTCACAGCGCCGCAGCCCAGATGGTCACCCTCGCCGAAGCCGAGGGCGGCCACCACGACAGTCTCAACCCCGCGATCACCGGCGGCGGCGCCTTCGTCATCCTGCTGCTCCTGCTGTGGATCACCACCCGCTTCAACCGCGACCGCTGAGCCGGGACCGGCGTCCCCGGCGGGACGTCCGAGGCCGGGCCGGTAGGGTCTGCACGCATGGGAGAGCAGGACATGCCTACCGGTCCGGCGCACGAGCGTCGCGAGAGCGCCGACGACACGGCGCAGCACCCGCGGTACCGGCCGTTCGGCGGCCCCGCGCACACGGGCAAGCGCCGCCTCGGCGTCATGGGCGGAACGTTTGACCCGATCCACCACGGGCACCTCGTGGCGGCCAGCGAGGTCGCCGCGCAGTTCCAGCTGGACGAAGTGGTGTTCGTGCCCACCGGCCAGCCGTGGCAGAAGTCCCACCGCACGGTCTCCCCGGCCGAGGACCGCTACCTGATGACGGTCATCGCGACCGCCGAGAACCCCCAGTTCTCCGTCAGCCGCATCGACCTCGACCGCGGCGGTCCCACCTACACCGTGGACACCCTGCGCGACCTCAGGGCCCTCAACCCCGACACCGATCTGTTCTTCATCACCGGCGCCGACGCGCTCGCCCAGCTGCTGACCTGGCGCGACAGCGAGGAACTGTTCTCCCTCGCGCACTTCGTCGGCGTCACGCGCCCCGGCCACCACCTGACGGACCCCGGCCTGCCCGAGGGCGGCGTCTCGCTGGTCGAGGTGCCCGCGCTCGCCATCTCCTCCACGGACTGCCGTGCGAGAGTCGCCAAGGGAGACCCCATCTGGTACATGGTGCCGGACGGAGTCGTGCGCTACATCGACAAGCGCGAGCTGTACCGCGGCGAGTGAGCCGAGAGGGGCACCGGTGAACGACCGATACGACACGGGTGACGCGGGCTACGGCGCCGGCCCGTACGAGATCGTCGGCTACGACGAGTACGGCCGGCCCGTCTACCAGCAGATCCCGGCACAGCAGACGCACCAGGTGCGGCAGACACACCAGGCGCCCTACGAGCCGTACGCCCAGCAGCAGGGCTACGGCTACGACCCGTACGCGACCGGCCAGCAGCCGCCGGTGCCCTCCTACGACTCCGGAGCGCAGCAGGCGTACGACCCCTACGCCGCCCAGGCCCCGTACGACCCCTACGGGACGGCGACGGGCACCGGCACCCAGCCCGCGGCCGGCCACGACCCCTACGGGCAGGCCGCGACCAGCGGGCAGCAGCCCCGGGCCGCCGGGCAGACGGCGCACATCCCGCACCAGCCCGGCCCGGCGCAGGAGCAGGGGGACGCGCCGGAGCGGCACGCGGAGTCCGCGGGCGAGGGCGAACGGGACTACCACACCGAGCAGTTCGCGTTCGTGGAGGAGCCCGACGGCGACTCCGAGGACGTCATCGACTGGCTGAAGTTCACCGAGAACCGCACCGAGCGGCGCGAGGAGGCCCGCCGCCGCGCCCGCAGCCGGATCATCGCGCTCGCCGTCGTCCTCGCCCTCGTCGCCGCCGGCGGTGTCGGCTACCTCTGGTACGCCGGGAAGCTGCCCGGCCTGTCGTCGTCGGCCGCCAAGCCCGGCGCCGGCACCCCCGTCGCCGCCCAGAAGCGCGACGTGATCGTCGTCCACCTGCACAACACCGGCAAGGGCGGCACCTCCACGGTGCTCCTGGTCGACAACACCACCACCAAGCAGGGCAGCACCGTGCTGCTGCCCAACAACCTCGCCCTGAGCGGTGACGACGGCTCCACCACGACCCTCGCCAAGTCGGTGGACGACGACGGCTCCTCCGGCACCCGCGACCAGCTCGACACCGTCCTCGGCACAAACATCCAGGGCACCTGGCGCCTCGACACCCCCTACCTGCAGAACCTCGTCGACCTGGTCGGCAACATCGACATCGGCACCAACGCCGACGTGCCCGACCCGGACGTCAGGAAGAAGAGCGCCGAACCGCTCGTCCACAAGGGCGCCGACCAGACCCTCAGCGGCAAGATGGCCGTCGCCTACGCCACCTACCGGGCCCCCGGCGAGAACGAGAACGCCCAGCTGGAGCGGTTCGGGCAGGTCCTGCAGGGCGTGCTGCGCAAGCTGTCGTCCGACCCGTCGTCGGCGATCACCACGGTGCAGACCCTGGCGCAGATCCTCGACCCGCCGCTCACCGACAAGGACCTCGGCACCTTCCTCGCCAAGCTCGCCGACCTCGCCAAGAGCGGCGCCTACAAGACGGCCCTGCTGCCGGTACAGCCCGACGGCACGCTGAGCGCGCAGACCAGCGACAGCGTGGTGAAGGACATCCTCGGCGGTACGGCGAAGAGCCCCGCCGCCGGCTCCGCGGTCCGGGTCTCCGTGCAGAACGCCACCGGTGTGAAGGACGACACGGAGAAGGCCCGCGTGGTGCTCCTCAACGGCGGCTTCACCTTCCTGGAGGGCGGCAGCGCCGCCGGCACCCAGGCCGCCTCGAAGGTGCTCTACTCGGACGCCGCCGCCAAGCAGAAGGCCGTCGAGGTCGCCAAGACCCTCGGGCTGCCGAGCGGCTCCGTTGCCAGGGGCGCGGTCTCCTCGGGCGCCGACGTCTCGGTCGTACTCGGCCAGGACTACAAGCCGTCCGCCTCCTGACCGCGCCTCCCGACCGTCCGCTTCCGGCGGCGGCCGGGGCACCCCGCGCGATCGTTTAATCACGTGGGGTGCCCCGGGCGGTCCGTGAGACCCTTGAGGGCAAAAGTCCGCCGACCGAAAGCCGCGCAGTGACCGCCACAGACCGTTCCCTCCAGCTCATCCAGACCGCCGCCCAGGCGGCGGCCGACAAGCTCGCCCACGACGTCATCGCCTACGACGTCAGCGACGTGCTGTCCATCACGGACGCCTTCCTGCTGGCCTCCGCACCGAACGACCGCCAGGTCAAGGCCATCGTCGACGAGATCGAGGAGCGTCTGCTCAAGGAGTGCGGCGCCAAGCCGGTGCGCCGCGAGGGCGACCGCGAGGCCCGCTGGGTGCTGCTCGACTACGTCGACATCGTCGTCCACGTCCAGCACAGCGAGGAGCGGGTCTTCTACGCCCTGGAGCGGCTGTGGAAGGACTGCCCCGAGCTGGAGCTGCCCGCCGACGCCAAGGCCACCCGCGGCAAGGCGGAGGAGCACGCGAAGCAGCAGGCCGCCGAGGCGGACCTGGAGCCGGGCGGGGAGTGGTGATGAGCGCCACCGGTGAGGTCACCGACCGCACGAGCCGGGGCCGCCGCGTCATCCTGTGGCGGCACGGCCAGACCGCGTGGAACGTGGAGCGCCGCTTCCAGGGCAGCACCGACGTCCCGCTGACCGAGACCGGCGTCGGCCAGGCCCGCCGCGCCGCCCGGCTGCTGGCCTCCCTGCGGCCGGACGCGATCATCTCCTCCGACCTGACCCGGGCGGCGGACACGGCGGCCGAGCTGGCCGCCCTCACCGGCCTCGACATCACGCGCGAGGAGGGCCTGCGCGAGACATACGCGGGCGTCTGGCAGGGGATGACGCACGAGGAGATCATCGCCCGCCACGGCGAGGAGTACGCCGCCTGGAAGCGCGGCGAGGCGGTCCGCCGCGGTGGCGGCGAGCTGGAGACCGAGGTCGCCGACCGGGCCGCACCCGTCGTCCTGCGGCACGTCGAGAAGCTGCCGGAGGACGGCACGCTCGTCGTCGTCAGCCACGGCGGCACCATCCGCACCACCATCGGTCGGCTCCTCGGCCTGGAGGCGCACGCCTGGGAGAGCCTCGGCGGGCTGTCCAACTGCTGCTGGTCCGTGCTGGGCGAGGGCGCCCGCGGCTGGCGCCTGCTGGAGCACAACGCGGGCACCCTCCCGGAGCCCGTCCTCGGCGACGACGACTGACACCGCGAACCGCCCCGGACCCCGGATTTCACTTTCTGGCAGGTCACAGGCTAAAGTTCTTCTTGTTCGCCCCGCCGAGCGGGAAGCGAAACATCATGCGGCTCCGTCCGCGTGACAAGGGGCTATAGCTCAGTTGGTAGAGCGCCTGCATGGCATGCAGGAGGTCAGGAGTTCAATTCTCCTTAGCTCCACACGATCCGGAAGATCCCGTCCCCGCTGGGGGGCGGGATCTTCTGCTTCTCCCCGGCTCCCTTGAGTCGCTCGGGGTCCCTCGCTCGTATACCCCCGCGGAGGCGTTCCCGTGGCAGAATCAAACGGCCGGATGGGGGCGCGGCCCGACGGGAGGGAGTGGCGATGCCTGCGAGCATCCTTGAGGAGGGCGGCGACCTCCTCGGTGCGGCGTTGATACGGAACACAACCACCCGGCTGCTCTGCCCTTCCTGCGGTTCCGCGCATGTGGCCCAAGTGCTCGGCGACAACGGCGGGATCTCCTACGTGTGCACGGCCTGCGGCCACAGCTGGAGCTGATCGATGGGTGCACACAGGCGAAAGTGCGACTGGTGCGGCAGCGGTACGCCGATCGTCCGTGACATGGAGCCGATCAACCCCGACTACCAGTACTGGTGCGAGGAATGCGCGCGGGCGCTGATCATAAAGGGCGACCCGATCGAGACGTACCGGGAACTGGAGGGCGAGCCGATCTACGGCCGGCTCCTCGAAGAGCACTGCACGCTCAAGCGCTTCTACTCCTTCGTGACGGCATGAAACCGGACATAAGGGTACGTACTTGAGCGAACCTGAAACCGATTTTGCGCTCCGGCTCCGGCCCTGTAATGTTTACGACGTCGCCGGGGGAACCGGGCGGGACAAGAAAACAAGGGGCTATAGCTCAGTTGGTAGAGCGCCTGCATGGCATGCAGGAGGTCAGGAGTTCAATTCTCCTTAGCTCCACAGAAGTCGAAGGCGGATCATCCCGAGGATGGTCCGCCTTCGGCGTGTTGAGGGCGTGACGCACCAGCGCACAAGGCACGAGGCATGGGAAAGGGGCGGGTCACCCACGCCAGGGTGGCCCGCCCCTTCCGTGCGCTCAGCGGCCCAGTGCCCGCCGGCCCCGGCCCTGCGAGAGGACCGGCAGGTTGCGCGAGGGCGCCTGTCCGCGCGTGTCCTCCTCGATGCGCAGGGCCAGCGCCGGGCAGCGGCGCACCGCTCGCAGTGCCTTGGCCTCCGCGTAGCGCGGCACGTTGGCCTGGGCGACGGTCGGGAAGCCGTCGGCGCCGAGCTCGAACACCTCGGGCAGGATGTCGGCGCACAGCCCGTGCCCCCGGCACAGCGTCCAGTCGACGTGGATCTTCTGACGGCTGGCGCCGGTCTCCGCGGGCTCTCCGCCGCCCGGGATGCCCGTGGGGGCCCTGCCCCCCTCGAAGAGCGGCAGAACGCCCTCCACGGGCCGCCCGCAGCCGTTGCCGAGCACGTGGGCGGCCAGATCGTCGGTGAACGCCTTGATGGTCGACTCCAGGAACATCGCCGAGCCGTCCGGGTGCGAACACGCGCCCCGGCGCTTGACGTTCTTCGCGACCTGCTTGAGCGCCTCCAGGGCGGCCGGCCCGCCGCCGTTGAGGATGTCCTCCATGCCGCGCGCGGCGGCGGGCAGTCCGAGGTAGCAGGGGCCGCACTGGCCGGCGCTCTCCTCGGCCAGCCACTGCGCCACCCGCAGCGACTCGCCCAGCGGACAGGTCTCCTGGCTGATCGGCAGGATCGCGCCCGCGCCCAGTGAACCGCCCACCGCGTCCAGCGAGTTGCGCGAGACGATCGCCTCGTTGACGGTCGCCGCGTCGATCCACTTGCCGTGGTAGCCACCGGTCAGCACGCCTTGCGGCACCGGCGGGGCGCCCGCCAGCTGCAGCACGTAGCGCAGCGGCACACCCGTGGGGACCTCGATCACCATGGGACGGGCCACCGCGCCGGACACGGTGAGCATGACGGTGCCCGGCTCGTCGTACAGGCCGGTGTTGCCGTAGCGCTCCGGGCCGATGCGGGCGGCGATCGCGAGCTGCGCGAACGTCTCGGCGTTCGACAGCAGCGTGGGTGCGCCGCCGACGCCGGTCTGCGAGGCGCTGATCTTGCGGCCGGGCGGGATCGCCGGGCCGCCGTCGATCGAGCGGACCAGCGAGGCGGCGGCCCCGGTGACCATGCGCACGGGGTTGCGCTGCACCCACGCGCGCAGCGCCGATCTACGGCTGTTGCTCAGCCCCCGCTCGGCGAGCGCGGCCTCCATGGAGCGCTGCGTGGACTCGCGTGTGACACCGATCACGAGCGTGCGCGCGCCGAGCGCCTCGGCGCACAGGAGCGCGCCGTCGAGGATCAGGTGCGGGGCGCGGTTGATCAGCACGGTGTCCTTGCGGCAGGCCGGCTCGTCCTCGCTGCCGTTGACCACGACGACCGGCCGGACCCCGCGCTTGATCGCCGACTCGGCGACCGAGCGCAGCTTCTTGTGGAAGGGGAAGCCCGCGCCGCCGCGGCCCTTGAGGTTGATGTTCTCGGCGAGCTGCGCGAGCTGTTCGCCGCCCAGGGGGTCGAGCGGCCCGTGCACCTTCAGGTGCATGGGCAGGTCGAGTCGTTCCACAAGGTCGAAGCCCGACGTGAGCTGCGGAAGGCCGACGACTCGGACCTCGGGGACGTCGGGCAGGGCCTCGTTCACTTAAAGCCTCCGGACGGGGTGTTCCAGGATTCGCCCGAACCGGGTGCGTCGAAGGACGCGCCGGGCAGCGTTTCGGTCGCGGGACCGTCGTTGTACGTGTCACTTGCGTTGTACGTGGCATACCGGCCATTTGTCTCACCGGTGTCGTACATCTCACTTCCGCCGCCGTACCCGGACGTGCCCGCGCCGCCGTAGACCGGGATGGTGTGTCCGGTGTCCTGGAGCGGGTCGTACACGGACGGCGGGGCCTCGCCGACCGGCGGCGGGGACGGGACGGGCCAGCTGCCCGAGGTGCTGGAGGGGCCGTCCACGCGCGGGAAGGCCTCCGTGGCGCGCAGGTCGAGCGGCAGGTCCATGCGGGCGGTCTGGCCGGCCGCGAAGGGCTGCTGGGCGCCGCCGCGCGGGGACACCGCGCGGTAGGCCGCCGCGAAGCCGGACGCGGGCTGTGCCGCGGGGGCGGCGGGGGACTGGTACAGCGGCGCGCCGGGGGAGCCCGCCGCCTCGGGCTCGAGCCGGCGCTCGAAGCCCGCGAGCCCCGGCTCGGCCGCCCGGGAGCGGCTCGCGTCCAGCTCGTCGAGGTCCGGCCGCTCGGAGCTGCCGAACAGCGCCACCAGGCGGTCGGCGATCCTGCGCTTGACCGGGCGCGGGGCGGAGCGCAGGGCGAGGGCGGCCATCACGCCCAGCAGGGACAGGCCGTAGGAGATGACGAAGAACGGCTTGGCCGCGCGGCCCGCGTACAGGCCGTGGATCAGCGCCGCGCACCAGGCCGGGTAGGCCAGCATGTGCATCGCGCGCCAGCGGGCGGCGACCGGGGCCGGGGTGGCGAAATTGCTGCGCAGCGCGCCGGTGACCCCCACGAAGATCATCAAAAGCGCTGCCGTCGAACCCAGTCCGATCAGGCCGCCGATTCCGGTGAAGCCGAGCGAGAACGGAATGATCGCCGCGATCACCTGGGTATGGCCGAGCGCGATCTTCGTGATGATGTGCAGCAGGAGGAACGCGATCGAGGCGATTCCCAGCGTGCGGTGCACCGCCTGGCCGACGATCCGCTGCCGGATGTTGAGGAAGATCCGGTCCTGGGCGAACAGGCCCCAGATCACCGAGCAGCTGAGCGAGACCAGGGACAGCACGCCCGCGCCGAAGTTCAGGAAGTCGCGGACCGGGCCGCCTCCGACCAGCACGACCACGGGTATCAGCAGCAGGGCGACGGCCGTCGCCACCCCATAGGCCGAGCGGCCCGGTTTGGGGAGTGAGCTGGTACTACGACGAGGGTTCATGGGGGCAACTCCGAGCAGTTTCGGGAAAGCGGTCCCGCTGCCGAACTCTAAGTGGCGCCATACCGATCGGTACGGGGTTTCGGTTATTGCGTTGTTATCAACGGGCAATATGACAGTGGCGATGTCCCGTACAGGACAGTACGCGATGAATTTCTTGACCTTGGTTCAGTTCCGGTGGGTGGGCTTCCTGGCATGTCCACAAGGGATACGGAAGCGGGCCGCCGCTTGCTCAAGGCCGTCGCGGCCGGCTCGGGGCCTGCGGTACCCTAGCGCCATGCGTGCCGTACGCCTTCTGCTTAGCGGGCCGCGCTGATCAGTACCGACCCCGGTCGCCACCGTGAGGTCGGCATCGGCGCGGCGTCCCCTCCTGTGTGAGGGGATTTTTCGTTTCTTTGAATGTCACAGCCGCAGGCAGAGACGATCGATGGAGCTTTGAGGATCATGAGCGAGACGAACCCCGCTGCCGCCACCGAGGTGGCCGCGCCGCACCGCTACACGGCCGCCATGGCAGCCGAGATCGAGGCACGCTGGCAGGACTTCTGGGACGCCGACTGCACCTACGCGGCACCGAACCCCACCGGTGACCTGGCGGGCGACGCCGAGCTGGTCGCCAAGCCCAAGAAGTTCATCATGGACATGTTCCCGTATCCCTCCGGTGCGGGCCTGCACGTCGGCCACCCGCTGGGGTACATCGCGACGGACGTCTACGCCCGGTTCCAGCGCATGACCGGCCACAACGTCCTGCACACCCTGGGCTTCGACGCCTTCGGCCTGCCCGCCGAGCAGTACGCCGTGCAGACCGGTACGCACCCGCGCGTGTCCACCGAGGCCAACATCGAGAACATGAAGTCCCAGCTGCGCCGGCTGGGCCTGGGCCACGACAAGCGCCGGTCGTTCGCCACGATCGACCCGGACTACTACAAGTGGACCCAGTGGATCTTCCTGCAGATCTTCAACTCCTGGTACGACGCGGAGGCGAGGAAGGCCCGCCCGATCGCCGAGCTGATCGCGCAGTTCGAGTCCGGTGAGCGCGCGATCGCGGGCACCACGCGCGCGTGGGGCGAGCTGAGCGCCGCCGAGCGCGCCGACGTCCTGAGCGAGTACCGCCTGGCCTACGCCTCCGACGCGCCCGTGAACTGGTGTCCGGGCCTGGGCACCGTGCTGGCCAACGAGGAGGTCACCGCCGACGGCCGCTCCGAGCGCGGCAACTTCCCGGTCTTCAAGGCCAAGCTGCGCCAGTGGAACATGCGCATCACCGCCTACGCCGACCGGCTGCTGGAGGACCTGGAGGAGCTGGACTGGCCCGAGGCCATCAAGCTGCAGCAGCGCAACTGGATCGGCCGCAGCGAGGGCGCCCGCGTCGACTTCCCGATCGACGGCGAGCGCATCACGGTCTTCACCACCCGTCCCGACACCCTGTTCGGCGCCACCTACATGGTGCTGGCGCCCGAGCACCCGCTGGTCGAGAAGTTCACCCCCGAGACCTGGCCCGAGGGCACGCACGACGCGTGGACAGGCGGCCACACCACCCCGGAGCAGGCCGTCGCCGCCTACCGCGCGCAGGCCGCCTCGAAGTCCGACGTCGAGCGGCAGGCCGAGGCCAAGGACAAGACCGGCGTCTTCATCGGTGCCTACGCGACCAACCCGGTCAACGGCGAGCGGATCCCGGTCTTCATCGCCGACTACGTCCTGATGGGCTACGGCACCGGCGCGATCATGGCCGTCCCCGCGCACGACACACGCGACTTCGCCTTCGCGCGCGCCTTCGAGCTGCCGATCCGCTGTGTGGTCGAGCCGACCGACGGCCGCGGCACGGACACCGCGACCTGGGACGACGCCTTCTCCTCCTACGACGCGAAGATCGTCAACTCCGCGACCGACGAGGTCTGCCTGGACGGCCTGGGCGTCACCGAGGCCAAGGCCCGCATCACCGCCTGGCTGACGGCGCGGGGCATCGGCGAGGGCACCGTCAACTTCCGCCTGCGCGACTGGCTGTTCAGCCGCCAGCGCTACTGGGGCGAGCCCTTCCCGATCGTCTACGACGAGGACGGCGTCGCCCACCCGCTGCCCGAGTCGATGCTGCCGCTGGAGCTGCCCGAGGTCGAGGACTACAGCCCGCGCACCTTCGACCCGGACGACGCGGACACCCAGCCCGAGACGCCGCTGTCGCGCAACGAGGAGTGGGTGAACGTCACCCTGGACCTGGGCGACGGGCCGAAGAAGTACCGCCGTGAGACCAACACCATGCCCAACTGGGCCGGCTCCTGCTGGTACGAGTTCCGCTACCTGGACCCGCACAACGACCAGAAGCTGGTCGACCCCGAGATCGAGCGGTACTGGATGGGCCCGCGCGAGGGCCGGCCGCACGGCGGTGTCGACCTGTACGTCGGCGGCGCCGAGCACGCCGTGCTGCACCTGCTGTACGCGCGCTTCTGGTCCAAGGTCCTGTACGACCTGGGGCACGTCTCCTCCGCGGAGCCGTTCCACAAGCTGTTCAACCAGGGCATGATCCAGGCCTACGTCTACCGCGACAGCCGTGGCATCGCGGTGCCGGCCGCCGAGGTGGAGGAGCGCGACGGCGCTTACTACTACCAGGGCGAGAAGGTCACCCGGCTGCTGGGCAAGATGGGCAAGTCCCTGAAGAACGCGGTGACCCCGGACGAGATCGCCGCCGAGTACGGCGCCGACACGCTGCGCCTGTACGAGATGGCCATGGGCCCGCTGGACGTCTCCCGGCCGTGGGACACGCGCGCGGTGGTCGGTCAGTTCCGGCTGCTGCAGCGGCTGTGGCGCAACATCGTCGACGAGGCCACCGGCGAGGTCACCGTCACCGGCGCCGAGCCGGACGAGGAGACCCTGCGCGCCCTGCACAAGGCCATCGACGGTGTCGGCCAGGACCTGGAGGGCCTGCGCTTCAACACCGCGATCGCCAAGGTCACCGAGCTGAACAACCACCTGACCAAGGCGGGTACCGCGGTGCCGCGTTCGGTCGCCGAGCCGCTGGTGCTGATGGTGGCCCCGCTGGCCCCGCACATCGCCGAGGAGCTGTGGCGCAAGCTGGGTCACACCGACTCCGTCGTCCACCAGGACTTCCCCGTCGCCGACCCGGCCTACGTCGTCGACGAGACCGTGACCTGCGTCGTGCAGATCAAGGGCAAGGTCAAGGCGCGCCTGGAGGTGCCGCCGGCCATCTCCGAGGAGGAGCTGGAGAAGGCCGCGCTGGGCGACGAGGCCGTCGTCCGGGCGCTGGGCGACGCCGCCGTCCGCAAGGTGATCGTGCGCGCGCCGAAGCTGGTGAACATCGTCACGGGCTGACGAGCGCGGGCCCGCCTCGGTGGGCATCGGGGCGTCCCCTACGGGCAGACTCGGGGCAGGTTCGGGGTTCTTCCGGAACTCCGGGCCTGCCCGCGGCGTTTACCGTGGAAAGTGCCGCGGTGAGCGCCGCGCCGATCGGAGGAGGAGCGTCGTGGAAGCAGTGATCGCCGTGGTCTCCCTGCTCTTCCTGCTGTTCATCGTCCTGGGCGCGTACGCCACGGTGAAAGCGGTCGGTGCCGCCAAGCGCGGTGTGGACCGACGGGTCGAGCAGGCCCGGCGCACGGTCGAGGACCACACCCTGCGCGCGAAATCCTTCGTCCAGGTCGGCCCCACCGCAGAGATCGCCCAGCTGAGGCTCACGCTGCGCACGTCGATGCGCGCCACCCAGGACGCCCTGCGCGCGGGCGCCGCCGAGGACGAGTCCCTGAAGGAGTCCCTCGGCCTCTTCGAGCGGCTCAGCGCCCACGGCCACCAACTGGACGCCGACCTCAGGCGCCTGGAGGGCGAGCCGGACCGGGCCGAGGTCCGCGAGCGGCTGGCCGAACTGCGCAGCCGTACCGAGCGCATCGCCCAGTCCGCCGACTCGCTGCGCTGGGCTGTGCGCGACCGGGCCCGCCGCTTCACCGACGACGACCTCGGCGCGCTCAGCGACCAGATCGACCTGGAGGCGGACGCCCTGCGCCACTGGACCCCGGCGGCCGGGACCTCCCCGCGGTCCCCGCAGGGGCCCGACGCCTCCGCGCCCGAGGACCGCGCCGCCCGGCACACCCAGTTCCGGGCCACCGGCTCCCGCTCCGCCGAGGACAGGGAGCAGCAGGCGATCACCCCGCCGTCGCCCCGCCCCGCCTACCCCTGGCAGAAGAAGCCCCGCCCCGAGAGCACCGCCTGAGCGGAGCGCCCCGTTCCCGCGCGCAGGGGCCGGGCTGCCGCGCGAGCGCTACGGCAGGTAACCTCCAGCTCATGTCCCGCCATGTCGCGATCGTCACCGATTCAACGGCCTACCTGCCGCCCCGGACGATGGAGCGCCACGGTGTCACCGCGGTACCCCTGACCGTGGTCCTCGGCGACGAGGCGCTGGAGGAGGGCACCGAGATCTCGACCCGCTCGCTGGCCCAGGCACTGCAGAAGCGCCGTCCCGTCACGACGTCCCGTCCGAGCCCCGAGGTGTTCGCGGAGACGTACCGCCGGGTCGCCGAGTCCGGCGCGCGCGGCATCGTCTCACTGCACCTGTCCGCCGAACTGTCCGGCACCTACGACGCGGCGGTCCTCGCGGCGCGGGAGGCACCGGTGCCGGTGCGGGTGGTGGACACCGGGATGGTCGCCATGGCCCTCGGTTTCTGCGCGCTCGCCGCCGCCGAGACCGCCGAGGCCGGCGGCACGGTGGACGAGGCCGTCACCGCCGCCGAGAAGCGCGCCGCGGGCACGTCCGCCTACTTCTACGTCGACACCCTCGACTATCTGCGCCGCGGCGGCCGCATCGGGGCCGCCCAAGCCCTCCTCGGCTCCGCGCTCGCCGTCAAACCCCTGCTCCAGCTGGACGGCGGCCGGATCGAGCTGCTGGAGAAGGTCCGTACGGCGTCCAAGGCCATCGCGCGTCTGGAGGAGTTGACCGCCGAGCGGGCGGGCGACGCCGAGGTCGACATCGCCGTCCACCACCTCGCGGCCCCCGAGCGTGCCGCCGTCCTCGCCGACCGGCTCCGCACCCGCGTGCCGGGCCTGGCCGACCTGCATGTCAGCGAGGTCGGGGCGGTGATCGGGGCGCACACCGGGCCGGGGCTCCTGGGAGCGGTGGTCTCGGCCCGCTGACCGTCGTGCGCGCGGAGCGCGCTTCACTCGTGTGGGTGGCGAAGTTTTCCACAACCGGGCGGTAATGCCCGGGAATTGACCAAGATCATCGCGAAGCGGCGGGATGCCCCATCCTCGTCGCATGGCACTTCGATCACGCACACGTATCACCTCCGCGAGCAGCGGGCCAGGCCGTGGGCCCGCCTCGGACGGGCGGGTTCGGCATCGCCGCGGCATGGAGCACCCCCAGGCCCGCAGCCGCCCGCCGGCCCCGGCCGAGGAACTGCGCCGGCGGGCGGAACTCCTCTTCGGGGAACGGGCCGTCCGGCGACGGGAGCTGGACAACGGGCCGCCGCGGGAGGACGGGCGTGCGGCGACCGCGACGGCGACTGCGGCGAACATGGCGGCGACTGCGGCGACCGACGATCCTGAACCGGCGGAATACGGGCGTGCGTCGGTGCCGCCAGTGTTTCCCGAGCCCACCGGGCCCGGCGTGCGGAAGCGGACCGGGCTGGCGTTGCGGGAGCGGATGCCGGTGTGGTTGCAGGCACGGTGCGGCGTGGACCGGCGGGGAGTCGTCGCGCTCACCGTGGTGCTCGTGGCCGCCGCCGTGTTCGCCGTACAGCACTTCTGGGCCGGGCGTACCGAGTCCCTGAACGCCCCCCAAGTGGTGCGTGCGGAGGCCCCGTACGCGAAGAAGGGGGAGGGCGCGAAGAGGGGAGAGGGAGCGAAGGCCGGGGCGGGCCCCGGTGGGAGCGCGCCCGCCTCGGGGGCGCCGGGCGGGGAGATCGTCGTGGACGTCAGCGGCAAGGTCCGGGAGCCGGGGATCCGGCGGCTGCCGGCCGGTTCCCGGGTGGCCGACGCGCTGCGGGCCGCGGGCGGTGTCCGTCCGGGCGTGAGCACCGAAGGCCTCAACCGGGCCCGCTTCCTGGTCGACGGCGAACAGGTCGTCGTCGGCGCCCCGACGGGAGCGATGCCACCGCCCGGACCGGGAGGGGGCCCGGCCTCCGGAGCGTCGGGCGCGGGCGCCGGGGCCCCGGTCTCCCTCAACACGGCCACGGTGGACCAGCTCGACGCCCTGCCCGGCGTCGGCCCGGTGCTCGCCCGGCACATCGTCGAGTACCGCACCCAGCACGGCGGTTTCCGCTCCGTCGACGAACTGCGCGAGGTCAGCGGCATCGGCGACCGCCGCTTCAGCGACCTGCGCGAGCTGGTACGGCCATGAGCCGCGCGTCCGACACGGGACCGCCCGGCGGCGCCGCGGGTGAGGTCGGCAGGCCCCCGCGTGAGGCACACAGGGCCGCGAGCCGGATTCGGCAGGCAGCGGCTGGGGCGCACAGGGCTGGAGGCGCGGCGCGGGAGCCTTCAGGGGCGGGGCCGGGGAGCGTGCGGGGTGACGGGGCGGGGCCGCTGGATCTACGGCTTGTTCCGCCGGCCCTCGCGGCCTGGGCCACGGCGGCCCTCACGCTGGACGCTCCGGCGGGCTGGACGGCCGCGTTGGCGGTGGTCTGCCTGGTCGGCGGGACCGTGCTGCTGTTCGTGCGCGCTGCCGCGGGGAGTGCGGGGGCCGGGGGCGCGGGCAGAGCAGGCCGCTCCCGGGAGCCGGGGCGCGGCACGGGGGCCCTCGGGCGGTTCGCCTGGGCCCGGGCCTCGGTCGCCGCCGTGCTGCTCTGTGTCGCCGCGGCCGCCGTCTCCGCCGGGCTGCACGGAGCGGACGTGCGGCGCGGGCCGGTGCCCGAACTGGCCCGGCGGTTCAGCACCGTGACCGCCGAGATCGAGCTGACGGGCGACCCCTGGCTCAGCCGTCCCAAGGTGCGCGGCGATCACGCGGCGCCCTCGTCGGTGCTGGCACGCGCACAGGTGCGGAGCGTGGAGGAGCACGACGGGACGCGGCTGCGGACCAGGAGCCCCGTGCTGCTGGTCGTCGACGCGGACGTCCCGGCACCGGACGGGAGCGCCGGCACCGGTTCCGCAGAGCAGAGCGGGGCGACGCAGGACGGGGCGTCCAGGGCGGCGTCGGCCACCGCCCGGCGGGCGCGGGCCGCCTGGCTCGGGCTGTTGCCGTCCACACGGCTGCGGGTGAGCGGGCGGCTGGCGCCCGCGCTGAGCGGGGGTGACCGGACCGCGGCCGTGATGCGGGTGCGGGGGCGGCCGGGGCCGCGGATCCTTGCGGGACCCAGCGGTCCGCAGCGGCTGGCGGGGCGGCTCCGGGCCGGGTTGCGGGAGGCGACGGACGGACTGCCGGGGGACGCGCGGGCACTGCTGCCGGGGCTGGTCGTCGGGGACACCGCGCGGATCACCTCCGAGCTGGACGACGCGTTCAAGGAGACGGACCTGGCGCACACGCTCGCCGTGTCCGGCAGTAACCTGACCGTGTTGCTCGCGCTGCTGATCGGGCCGCCCGCCCTGGCCCAGCGGGCCGAGCGCCGTGGCCTGGCCCCGCGCCTGGGGCTCTCGCTGCGGGCGACCGCTCTAGGGGCCGGGGGGCTCACGCTGGGGTTCGTGATCGTGTGCCGGCCGGAGCCCAGCGTGCTGCGGGCCGCCGCCTGTGGCGCGGTCGCGCTGCTCGCCCTGGCCACCGGGCGCCGCAGATCCCTGGTCCCGGCGCTGGCCACGGCGGTCCTGTTGCTGGTGCTCTACGACCCGTGGCTGGCCCGGAGCTACGGCTTTGTCCTCTCCGTGCTGGCCACCGGCGCGCTGCTCGTGCTGGCGCCGGGCTGGAGCGAGGGGCTGCGCCGGCGCGGGGTGCCACCGAGGCTCGCCGAGGCGCTGGCGGCGGCCGGGGCGGCGCAGGCGGTGTGCGCGCCGGTCGTGGCGGTGCTGTCGGCCCGGGTGAGTCTGGTCGCGGTGCCATGCAACCTGCTGGCGGAGGCTGCGGTGGCACCGGCGACGGTGCTGGGGTTCGCGGCGCTGGTGGCGGCGCCCGTGGTGATGCCGGTGGCCAAGGCGCTCGCCTGGTGCGCGAGTTGGCCCGCCGACTGGATCGCCGGGGTCGCCCGGACCGGGGCGGCGCTGCCGGGAGCGGGTGTGGACTGGCCGGGCAGCTGGCCGGGGGCGCTGCTGCTCGCCGGGGTCACCGTGGCCGTCGTCCTGGCCGGGCGGCGCCTGACACGGCACCCGTGGTGGTGCGGGCTGCTCGGGCTGCTGCTCCTGCTGGCCGTGGTGCGGCCGGCGCCGCTGACCCGGGTTCTCACGGGCTGGCCACCACCGGACTGGAGGTTCGCGATGTGCGACGTCGGGCAGGGCGACGCGACGGTGCTGGCGGCGGGGGACGGTGCCGGGGTCGTGGTGGACGCCGGACCGGATCCGGCACCGGTCGACCGCTGCCTGCGCCGGCTGGGCATCACCCGCGTCCCGCTGCTCGTCCTGACCCACTTCCACGCCGACCACGTGGCGGGTCTGACCGGTGTGCTGCGGGGCAGGTCGGTGGCCGCGATCGAGACGACGGGATACGAGGAACCGCCCGAACAGGCCGAGTTCGTCAGGAGGGAGGCGGCACGGCGGCACATCCCGGTCGTCCGGGCCGTGGCCGGGGAGGAGCGGCGCGCCGGCCCGCTCACCTGGCGGGTGCTGTGGCCCCCGCCGGACGCGGGTGACCCCGCGCGGCCGGGGGCGATGCCGGTGCCGGAGCTGGACGGTCCGAACGACGCCAGCGTGGCGATGCTGGTCCGCTCGGGCGGACTGCGGCTGCTGCTGCTCGGTGACCTCGAACCCCCGGCCCAGCGAGCCCTGTTGCGCTCACCCCGCGCGGCGGAGCTGGCCGGGGTGGACGTGCTGAAGGTGGCCCACCACGGCTCGGCGTACCAGGACCCGGAGCTGATACGGCTCGCGGCTCCCCGGGTGGCCCTGATCTCGGCGGGCGCCGACAACCCCTATGGGCACCCGGCGCCTACGACCCTGGCCGCGCTGCGGGCGGGCGGCGCGCTGGTGCTGCACACCGACCGGGACGGCGCCCTCGCGGTCGGCGGGACGGGAGGAGCGGGCGGCAGGATACGCGTGGCGGGAGACTGAGCGCATGAACTCACGCCAGGCCGGCGCCTACCTCCACCGGATCGGGGCCGCACGCCCGCTGCGGCCCACCGGCGAGGCGCTGCGCGCACTGCATCTGTGCCATCTGCGGACCGTCCCCTTCGAGAACCTGTCCGTCCACCTCGGCGAGGAGATCGTGCTGGAGGAGGAGCGGCTGCTGGACAAGGTGGTCGGGGCGCGCCGGGGCGGCTTCTGCTACGAACTGAACGGCGCGTTCGGCGCGCTGCTCGCCGCGCTCGGCTACGGGGTGGAACTGCTCGCGGCGCGGGTCCACGGCGACGAGGGCCGGCTCGGCATCCCGTACGACCATCTCGCCCTGCGGGTGCGGACGGTGGAGGGGGACACCTGGCTGGCCGACGTGGGGTTCGGGGCGAACAGCCACTACCCGCTCAGGTACGCCGAGCGCGGGGAGCAGGCCGACCCTGGCGGAGTGTTCCGGATCGTGGCGGCCGGGCCGGACGCGGCAGGAGCGCGCGGCGACGGCGCTGCGGGGGCCGGGGAGGCGGACCTGGACGTCGTACGGGACGGAACGCCGCAGTACCGGCTGGAGACCCGGCCCCGGATGCTCGGGGACTTCAGGGCCGGCGCCTGGTGGCACAGCACCTCGCCGCTCTCGCACTTCACCGGGTCGCTGGTCTGCTCACGGATCGCCGACGACGGCGGGAGGATCACGCTCAGCGGGCGCGCGCTGACCACGACGGCCGTGGACGGGACGCGCGGGACACGGGAGTTGGAGACGGACGAGGAGGTGCTGGCGGCGTACCGGGAGCGGTTCGGGATCGAGCTGAGCCGTGTTCCGACGGTGCGAAACCGGAACCTCACCTCGTAATTCGGATCAGTTCCGGCGCATACGCTGGATTCCCGTGATGTGGGCCCGTGGTGCCTGGAACGCCGCATCAGTGATCGAATGAACCTTCGGCAACAGATGATGTCGAGGCGTACAGGGGTGTCGTAGATGTTCGGCCGTTGGCCGGGTATCCGGACGAACCAGAAGCAACCGACGAGTCCCCTGACGGCGGTGCGGACGCCGCCCGGCGCCGTAGTGCTCAGCTGCCGGGTGCTCGATCCGGTCGACGAGCCGGTCGCGGGCGCCGAGTTCACGGTCAGCGACACCACGGGCCGCAAGGTCATGCACGGCGGCACGGACCCCTACGGGACGTTCCTGGCGATGGTGCCGGCGGGGGAGTACCGCCTCGCGCTGTCCGCCGAGGGCTGCACCCCCTACCGGTGCACCGCGCGGGTCGGCGAGGAATCCCTCGCCTCCCTGGGCGATGTGACCCTCCAGCTGTCCCGGCCGCCGGAGCCGCCCGCGCCGGGCGACTGGGAGATCGAGCCCATGCACTCCTCGATCGGCTTCACCGCGCGGCACATCGGGCTGGCCCGGATCCACGGGCAGTTCTCCGCCTTCGCCGGAGTGGTGCGGATCGGCGAGCGGCTGGAGCGCTCGGCGATGCCCGTCGTGATCGACGCCGGCTCCATCGACACCGGCGTGGGGATGCGGGACGACCATCTGCGGTCGGCGGACTTCCTGGACGTGCAGCGGTTCCCGACGCTGGAGTTCTACGGCGACCGGTTCGTGCACAAGGGCGGCAGCCGGTGGACGGTCACCGGCGTGCTGTCGCTGCACGGGGTGACGCGCACGGTCACGCTCGACACCGAGTACCTCGGGCTCGGCAACGGCATGGAGGGCGAGGTCCGGGCCACCTGCCGGGCCACCACCGAGCTGCACCGGGAGGACTTCACGGTCAGCTGGTAGTCGATGCTGGCGCGGGGCATCGCGGTGGTCGGCTCCGGTGTCCGGGTCGATCTCGACGTGCAGCTCGTGGCCAAGGGCTGACCTGGCGGTTCGCCGCTTTCGCGATGCCGGAGAATGGGCGCGTGAGCGATGTGAGACACGTGCTGGTGCTGCCCGACCGGGACGCCGCGCACGAGGCGGCCGAGGCGCTCGGGGAGCGGTTCGGCCTCGACGAGGAGCCGCAGCTGGTCCGTGACGCCCTGGCCGGCGAGGACGACGCCGAGGACGCGCAGTGGCTGGTGGTCGTGCGCGACGAGCAGGAGCGGCTGGACCCCGCCGAACTGGACGCGTTCGCCGGTGAGTGGGACGGCTGGCGCGAGGAGCCCTGAGCCCGGGGAGCCCGGACCCCCGAGACGGGCTCCGGGTGGGTTCGGGGACCGCTCGGGGTCCGCGGGCCGCTTCGTTGTCAGTGCCGCGTGGGATGCTGTGAGCGATGGCCAGGAAGACTGCGAATGACGACCCTCTCGCCCCGGTGACCCTCGCCGTGGGCCAGGAGGACCTCCTGCTCGACCGTGCCGTGCAGGAGGTGGTGGCCGCCGCGAAGGCCGCCGACGCCGACACGGACGTACGCGACCTCACCCCGGACCAGTTGCAGCCCGGCACGCTCGCCGAGCTGACCAGTCCGTCGCTCTTCGCCGAGCGCAAAGTCGTGGTCGTACGCAACGCCCAGGACCTTTCGGCCGACACGGTCAAGGACGTGAAGGCGTATCTCGTCTCGCCCGCCGAGGAGATCACGCTCGTGCTGCTGCACGCGGGCGGGGCCAAGGGCAAGGGCCTGCTGGACGCCGCGCGCAAGGCGGGGGCGCGGGAGGTGGCCTGCCCGAAGATGACCAAGCCGGCGGACCGGCTGGCCTTCGTACGGCAGGAGTTCCGCACGGCGGGGCGGTCGGCGACGCCCGAGGCGTGCCAGGCGCTGTGCGACGCCATCGGCAGCGATCTGCGCGAGCTGGCCTCGGCGGTCTCCCAGCTGGTGGCCGATGTGGAGGGCACGATCGACGAGGCGGTCGTCGGGCGTTACTACACCGGCCGGGCCGAGGCCTCCAGCTTCACGGTCGCCGACCGGGCCGTGGAGGGGCGTACGGCGGAGGCGCTGGAGGCGCTGCGGTGGTCGCTGGCGACGGGCGTGGCGCCGGTGATGATCACCAGCGCGCTGGCCCAGGGAGTGCGGGCCATCGGGAAGCTGTCCTCGGCGCGCGGGGGGCGGCCGGCAGATCTCGCCCGTGAGCTGGGGATGCCGCCGTGGAAGATCGACCGGGTGCGGCAGCAGATGCGGGGCTGGACGCCGGACGGTGTGGCGGTGGCGATGCGGGCCGTCGCGGAGGCCGACGCGGGAGTGAAGGGAGGCGGTGACGATCCTGAGTACGCGCTGGAGAAGGCGGTGGTGATCATCGCCCGTGCCGCCCGGTCACGCGGCCGGGGGTAGGGGAGCCGGGGCCACATGCCGAGAACCCCGGCGCCCTCCCTGGGGAAGGGAGAGCAACCGGGGTTCGCGTTCGCGCTGTTGGACTCGCACCCGCGTGGCGAACGCAGGCCGCGTGCGAATCCGTGGTGCCGGTCGGGAGCGGATGAGAGAGGGCCCGCTCTGGGTCCTTCCGGCGGTCAGATCACAGGGAGGTTCAGCCCTGGAGGGACGCGACCTTGGAAGCAAGCGCCGACTTCTTGTTGGCGGCCTGGTTCTTGTGGATGACGCCCTTCGAGACAGCCTTGTCGAGCTGACGCGCGGCGGCGCGCTGCAGTTCGGTGGCCTTCTGGAGGTCACCCGCGGCAGCGGCCTCGCGGGCCTTGCGGATCGCGGTCTTCAGGGAGGACTTGACGGCCTTGTTGCGCAGCCGAGCCTTCTCGTTGGTCTTGATCCGCTTGATCTGGGACTTGATGTTCGCCACGAAGGAGCCTTTTCAGGTTCTGGTGCGGGGCCGTGAAGGTCCCGTACCGGTGATCCAAAATTTCTCTGACGCGCCTCGCGCTGAGAGGGCATGAGGCGCAGCCATCTACAGTACCAGCGGCCCTGCCGGCGGCCCAAAACGGTCTCCGCTTCCTCCGCGTGGGACCATGGAGACTACGTATCGATCCGACCCGAGGCATAAGGCGCCTCAAGAGACAGGACCCTGCGTGCCCGCGACCCCTAACCATGTGCCCGAGCCGAGCCGTACCGACCCGGCTCTGATCCGCAATTTCTGCATCATCGCGCACATCGACCACGGCAAGTCCACGCTCGCCGACCGGATGCTCCAACTGACCGGTGTGGTCGAGCAGCGGCAGATGCGTGCTCAGTACCTCGACCGGATGGACATCGAGCGCGAGCGCGGCATCACGATCAAGTCCCAGGCGGTGCGTCTGCCCTGGGCCCCCACCGAGGGCCCGGACCAGGGCACGACCCACATCCTCAACATGATCGACACCCCGGGGCACGTCGACTTCACCTACGAGGTCTCGCGGTCGCTGGCCGCCTGCGAGGGGACCATCCTCCTCGTCGACGCCGCCCAGGGCATCGAGGCGCAGACCCTCGCCAACCTCTACCTGGCGATGGAGAACGACCTCACGATCATCCCCGTCCTGAACAAGATCGACCTGCCGGCGGCCCAGCCGGAGAAGTTCGCCGAGGAGCTGGCGAACCTGGTCGGCTGCGACCCGTCCGACGTGCTCAAGGTCTCCGCCAAGACAGGCCTCGGTGTCGACGCGCTGCTGAACAAGGTCGTCAAGGAGATCCCGGCCCCGGTCGGGGTCGCCGACGCGCCCGCCCGCGCGATGATCTTCGACTCCGTGTACGACTCCTACCGCGGTGTCGTGACGTACGTGCGTGTCATCGACGGTCAGCTCAACAGGCGCGAGCGGATCAGGATGATGTCGACCGGCGCCACGCACGAGCTGCTGGAGATCGGTGTCAACTCGCCCGAGATGCTCCCGGCCGACGGCCTCGGCGTCGGCGAGGTGGGCTATCTGATCACCGGTGTGAAGGACGTGCGCCAGTCCAAGGTCGGTGACACCGTCACCAGCCAGAACAAGGGCGCGACCGAGGCCCTCGGCGGGTACAAGGACCCGAAGCCGATGGTCTTCTCCGGGCTGTATCCGCTCGACGGCTCCGACTACCCCGAGCTGCGCGAGGCGCTGGACAAGCTCCAGCTGAACGACGCCGCGCTGGTCTACGAGCCGGAGACCTCCGCCGCGCTCGGCTTCGGCTTCCGCGTCGGCTTCCTCGGCCTGCTGCACCTGGACGTGATCCGGGAGCGGCTGGAGCGCGAGTTCGGGCTCGACCTCATCGCCACCGCCCCCAACGTCGTCTACCGCGTGATCATGGAGGACGGCGACGAGGTCACGGTCACCAACCCGAGCGAGTTCCCCGAGGGCAAGATCGACGAGGTCTTCGAGCCGGTCGTGCGGGCGACGATCCTCGCGCCGACCGAGTTCATCGGCGCGATCATGGAGCTGTGCCAGACCCGGCGCGGCACCCTGCTCGGCATGGACTACCTCTCCGAGGACCGGGTCGAGATCCGCTACACGCTCCCCCTCGCGGAGATCGTCTTCGACTTCTTCGACCAGCTGAAGTCCAAGACGCGCGGCTACGCCTCCCTGGACTACGAGCCTACGGGCGAGCAGTCGTCCAGCCTGGTCAAGGTCGACATCCTGCTGCACGGCGACAAGGTGGACGCCTTCTCGGCGATCACCCACAAGGACCAGGCGTACGCGTACGGCGTGCGGCTCGTCGCCAAGCTCAAGGAACTGATCCCGCGGCAGAACTTCGAGGTGCCGGTGCAGGCCGCCATCGGCTCCCGGGTGATCGCCCGCGAGACCATCCGCGCCATCCGCAAGGACGTCCTCGCCAAGTGCTACGGCGGTGACATCTCCCGTAAGCGCAAGCTGCTGGAGAAGCAGAAGGAAGGCAAGAAGCGGATGAAGATGGTGGGTTCGGTGGAGGTTCCGCAGGAGGCCTTCATCGCGGTCCTGTCCAGCGATGACAGCGCGGGGTCGGCCAAGGGCAAGAAGTAACCGCGGGTAACAACGGGTTACGTCCGCAAACCGGGCATGCGGGGGCTCGTCGTACGAAAGTGCGGCGGGCCCCTACGCGTGCGTAGCGTCGCTCTGGGTCGAACACGCGCGGAAACAGACAGGCCGATGCCCCTTACGCAGCGGCCGGTCGCGGCTTACTCTGATCCCTGCTCGATAGTTACTCGCGAGTTAAACAACACGCGCGAACCCCACCGTGAGTCAACCCCAGCCGCATGTGAGCCAGCCGCACCGTCGCGGGCCCGGAGGATGTCGTGAGCGACACACAGACCCTGATCGAGAACCGTCCGCCGTCCGTGGCGGCCCTCTTCCTGGAGCGCGTCGCGGCCACACCGGACGCCGAGGCCTACCGTCACCCGGTCCCCGCGGCCTCGGGCCAGGGCCCCGACGACTGGAAGTCGCTGAGCTGGGCGCAGGCGGCCGAGCGGGTCTACGCGATCGCGGCCGGTCTCATCGAGCTGGGCCTCGAACCCGAGCAGCGGGTGGCGCTCGCCTCCTCGACCCGCGTCGAGTGGATCCTCGCCGACCTCGGCATCCTGTGCGCCGGCGGCGCCACGACCACCATCTATCCGCAGACCAACGCCGACGAGTCGGCCTTCATCCTCTCCGACTCCGAGAGCCGGGTGCTGATCGCCGAGGACGCCGCCCAGGCCGCCAAGGCCGTCGAGAAGCGCGCCGAGCTGCCCGACCTGGCCAAGGTCGTCGTCATCGACCCGGCCGGCGTCGAGACCGATGACTGGGTGACCACCCTCGCCGAGCTGGAGCGGCGCGGCGCCGCCTACCTGGAGGAGCACCCGCAGCTGATCAAGGAGCGGGTCGGCGCGATCACCAAGGACCAGCTCGCCACCCTGATCTACACCTCCGGCACCACCGGCCGCCCCAAGGGAGTCAGGCTCCCGCACGACAACTGGGCGTACATGGCCAAGGCGATCGCCGCGACCGGCCTGGTCACCATCGACGACGTGCAGTACCTGTGGCTGCCGCTCGCGCACGTCTTCGGCAAGGTGCTCACCTCCGGCCAGATCGAGGTCGGGCACGTCACCGCCGTGGACGGCCGCGTCGACAAGATCATCGAGAATCTCCCGGTGGTGCAGCCGACGTACATGGCCGCCGTGCCGCGCATCTTCGAGAAGGTGTACAACGGCGTCGCCGCCAAGGCCCGCGAGGGGGGCCCGGCCAAGTACAAGATCTTCCAGTGGGCCGCCGACGTCGCCCGCGAGTACGCCAAGGCCACCCAGGACACGTTCCGCCGCACCGGCACCCACTCCGCGCCCTTCGGCCTCACCGCCCGGCACAAGGTCGCCGACGCCCTCGTCTACGCCAAGATCCGCGAGGCCTTCGGCGGCCGGCTGCGCGCCTGCGTCTCCGGCGCCTCCGCACTGGCCCCCGAGATCGGCTACTTCTTCGCCGGCGCCGGCATCCACATCCTGGAGGGCTACGGCCTCACCGAGTCCTCCGCGGCCTCCTTCGTCAACCCCGGCGAGGCGTACCGCACCGGCACGGTCGGCAAGCCGCTGCCCGGCACCGAGGTCCGCATCGCGGAGGACGGCGAGATCCTGCTGCGCGGCCCCGGCATCATGCAGGGCTACCACGGGCTGCCCGAGAAGACCGCCGAGGTGCTGGAGTCCGACGGCTGGTTCCACACCGGCGACATCGGCGAGCTGTCGCCCGACGGCTACCTGCGCATCACCGACCGCAAGAAGGACCTGATCAAGACGTCCGGCGGCAAGTACGTCGCCCCGGCCGAGGTCGAGGGCCAGTTCAAGGCGGTGTGCCCGTACGTCTCCAACATCCTGGTGCACGGCGCCGACCGGAACTACTGCACCGCCCTCATCGCCCTGGACGAGATCGCGATCCTGGAGTGGGCGAAGGAGAACGGGCTGGCGGGCCGGTCGTACGCCGACGTGGTGGCCGCCCCGCAGACGGTCGAGATGGTCGACGGCTACGTCCAGCAGCTCAACGCCGGGCTGCAGCGCTGGCAGACGGTCAAGAAGTTCCGGCTGCTGCCCAGGGACCTCGACGTGGAGCACGGCGAGATCACGCCGAGCCTGAAGCTGAAGCGGCCGGTGGTGGAGCGGGAGTACAAGCACCTGATCGACGAGATGTACGCCGGCACCAGGGAGAAGTGACCGCGCACCCTCACGGGGGTGACGCCGGAGAGGGCGACAGAGGGGGCGACGCTCACCCGCGTTCAAAAGTCGCCCTCTTCTGGCCACTTCGATAACTCAGCGCTTCTGATCGCCCCCTGTCTGTCACCCTGGCCGCATGGACATGGCGGCCATACCCACGCAGCGGGAGAGCGAGCCCCGGCCCCGGGAGGCGCGGGGGCGGGCGGTGCTGCCCGGGAGTGCGCTTGCGCCCGGCTCGGCGCGGGCGCTGGTGCGGGCCGCGCTGGCCGAGGAGCCGGGCCTGGCGGCGCGGCTCGTGGACGACGCCCTGGCCATCGTCAGCGAGCTGGTCACCAACGCCGTCGTGCACGCCGGTACGGATGTCGAGGTGGAGTGGCGGCTGGAGGAGACCGGCGCGCTCACCGTGGAGGTGGGCGACCGGCACCCCTCCCGCGCCCCGCGCGACCCGGTCGGCGCCGAAGCGCCGTACGACACCCCCGAGCACGGGCGCGGCCTCCGGCTTGTGGCCACGCTCGCCGAGTCCTGGGGCGTCACCTACCGCGCCGGCACCAAGACCGTCTGGGCGCGGCTGCCCCCGGGCGGCGTGGACGAGCCGGACGGACCGGCGCCGGTGCCCGCCCTGGAGGCCGCCGCGGAGCTGGCCCCGCAGCCGCTGCGCGCCGACGGCGACGCCGACTGGCTCGGCCGGGGCGCGCTGTCCTTCCTCGCCGAGGCCTCCGACCTGCTCGCCGGGCAGCTGGACGAGTCCCTGGTCACCGCGCTCACCGGCCAGCTCATCGTGCCCCGGCTCGCCGAGTGGTGCGCGGTCTGGCTGGAGGACGAGGCGAGCGCCCGCGGCGGCGTCGCCGACGGACCCGCCCGGGTCTGGCACGCCTGCGAGGGCCACGTCGAGGAACTGCACCGCGCCCTGGTGAAGGAGCCGCTCGCCCCGCGCGAGGCACTGCGCTCGGGCCCCGAGCCGTACCCCTGGCCCGGCGACGCGCTCGGCCCGCGCGGCGCCGACGGCACGGCGCTGGCGTACCGGCTGATCGCGGGCGGCCGGCCGCTCGGCACGCTGGTCATCGGCCGGTCCGGGCCCGCCGGCTTCCCCGACGAGGTCACCGGACTCGTGGAGGACCTGGGGCGCCGGGTGGCGCTCGCCATCGGCGCGGCCCGCCAGTACGCCCGCCAGGCCACCATCAGCGCCGTCCTCCAGCGCGGTCTGCTGCCCGGCGCGGTCGCCCAGATCCCCGGGATGAGCAGCGCGCTCGTGTACGAGCCGTGCGACAAGGGCGGCCCGAGCGGCGACTTCTACGACCTGTTCCCGGCGGGCGACGGCCGCTGGTGCTTCGCCGTCGGCGACGTCCAGGGCAAGGGCCCCGAGGCGGCCGTCGTGATCGGCCTCGCCCGGCCCTGGCTGCGCCTCCTGGCCCGCGAGGGCTACCGCGTCGCCGACGTCCTCGACCGCCTCAACCAGCTCCTCCTCGACGACGCCACCGAGGCCGCCGACGCCGCCGCCCGCGCCCTGGTCGCGGCGGGCGGGCACCCCGTGGCCCCCGGGGAGGGCGCGCAGACCCGCTTCCTGTCCCTGCTCTACGGCGAGCTGACGCCGTACGAGGGCGGGGTCCGCTGCACCCTGGCCTCGGCCGGCCACCCGCTGCCGCTCGTGCTCGGCCCGGACGGCACGGTGCGTACGGCGGCCCGCCCGCAGACGCTCCTCGGCGTGATCGAGGACGAGACCTACACCAGCGAGACCCTCGACCTGCGGCCCGGCGACAGCCTGCTCTGCGTCACCGACGGCGTGACCGAGCGGCGCTGCGGCTCCCGCCAGTTCGACGACGGCGACGGGCTGGCCCGCGCCCTGTCCGGCTGCGCGGGGCTGAGCGCCGAGCGGATCGCGGAAAGGATCCGCCGCCTGGTGCACGACTTCGGCGGCGGCCAGCCCGAGGACGACCTGGCGCTGCTGGTGCTCCAGGCGGAGTGACACCCGCGCCAGGCGGAGCGACCGCGCGGGTGCTGGACAATGGGGACATGCCTTCCGCACTCCCCGACGGCGAGCCCGTCCCCGCCGACGGCGCGCTGCCCGCGTCCGCGCTCGCCGGGGCCCCGGACCGCCCGCTCGGCTTCTACCTGCACGTCCCGTACTGCGCGACCCGCTGCGGCTACTGCGACTTCAACACCTACACCGCGACCGAGCTGCGCGGCACGGGCGGGGTGCTGGCCTCCCGCGACAACTACGCCGAGACGCTGACCGACGAGATCCGCCTCGCGCGCAAGGTGCTCGGCGACGACCCCCGCGAGGTCCGCACGGTCTTCGTCGGCGGCGGCACGCCGACGCTGCTGGCCGCCGGCGATCTCGTACGGATGCTGCACGCGATCCGCGACGAGTTCGGGCTGGCGCCGGACGCGGAGGTGACGACGGAGGCGAACCCGGAGTCCGTGGACCCCGCGTACCTGGCCACCCTTCGCGAGGGCGGCTTCAACCGGATCTCCTTCGGCATGCAGAGCGCGCGTCAGCACGTGCTGCGCGTGCTCGACCGCACGCACACCCCGGGCCGCCCCGAGGCCTGCGTCGCGGAGGCGAGGGCGGCCGGCTTCGAGCACGTCAACCTCGACCTGATCTACGGCACCCCGGGCGAGAGCGACGACGACTGGCGGGCGTCGCTGGAGGCGGCGCTGGGGGCCGGCCCGGACCACGTCAGCGCGTACGCGCTCATCGTGGAGGAGGGCACGCAGCTCGCGCGCCGCATCCGCCGGGGCGAGGTCCCGATGACCGACGACGACGTCCACGCCGACCGCTACCTGATCGCGGAGTCGGTCCTGTCGCAGGCGGGCTTCGACTGGTACGAGGTCTCCAACTGGGCCACCTCCGAGGCCGGGCGCTGCCTGCACAACGAGCTGTACTGGCGCGGCGCCGACTGGTGGGGCGCGGGCCCGGGGGCGCACTCGCACGTGGGCGGGGTGCGCTGGTGGAACGTCAAGCACCCGGGGGCGTACGCGGCGGCCCTCGCCTCCGGCCGCTCACCGGGCGCGGGCCGGGAGATCCTCTCCGAGGAGGACCGGCGGGTGGAGCGGATCCTGCTGGAACTGCGGCTGCGCGAGGGGGTGCCGCTGTCCCTGCTGAGGGAGGCGGGCCTGGCGGCGTCCCGGCGCGCGCTGGGGGAGGGGCTGCTCCAGGAAGGGCCGTACGGGGAGGGGCGGGCCGTGCTGACGCTGCGGGGGCGGCTGCTGGCGGACGCGGTGGTGCGGGACCTGGTGGACTGATCACTCGGGCGAGTGAATGGCCCCGGAACGCCGGTTCGGTCTCTAGTGCCCGGGCAGGCGACGTTCGCCCGGTCGCGACGCCCGGCACGCTCCCCCGCTGCGCGGGAGGTGCCCCCACTCGCCGCACCGGCCGAAAGCCCACGTACGCCCAGTACGAGGACTTCCGGCCGGCACGCCGACGGCACGCACCGGACGCCGCTCCGTGACGGGCAAACGTCGCCTGCCGGGGCACTAGCCTGGTTCGTAGGCTGCCGCCAAAAGAACGCGGCGGATGTGGAGGCCACGGAGATGACCGCTGTGGACGAGCGTGGGATTGCCAAGTTCTTCGAGGAGTTCCAGCCTCCCGAGGGCGTCAAGGCCGAGCTTCTCCGGGGGGAAATCGTGATGATGGCGACTCCCGATCTGGTGCACAACCGGATCGTGGCGGACGTGGCGGACCAGATCCCGCGTAAGCGCTGGGAACGGCTTCAGGTGACCGACGTGGACATCATCGATGAGACCAGCGAGCCCATTCCGGACTTGGTGGTGCTGGAACGCGGTACCGCCCCGGAATCAGGCCGTCTGCTGCCGTCCCAGTTGGTCACGATGGTGGTCGAGGTGGTTTCGAAGACCAGCGGGACTACGAAATCAAGCGGTCGATCTATGCCGCCGGCGAGGTGTCGGCGTATCTCATCGTGGACCCGATCATGGCACAGTGCGTCCTGCTGACGATGCCCGTCGGGAAGGGCGAGCACGCCGACTACCAGAGGCAACAGATCACCAAGTTCGGGGCTCCTCTGCCGCTGGAGGATCTGGGACTCGAACTGGACACCACCGAGTTCGGTACCTACAAGAACGTCAAACCCCACCGCTACCCGTGACGAAATCGATCAGCTCCTCCACGCGCCCCAGCAGCTCCGGCTCCAGGTCCTTGTAGGACCCGACCCGCTTCAGGATCGCCTGCCACACCGCGCCCGTGTTCTCCGACGGCCAGCCCAGCGCCCGGCACACGCCCGTCTTCCAGTCCTGTCCGTGCGGCACTTTCGGCCACCCGGGGATGCCCAGTGCGGCCGGCTTCACGGCTTCCCAGATGTCGATGTAGGGGTGGCCGACGACCAGCGCGTGTTCGCTGGTCACCGACTCGGCGATGCGCCACTCCTTCGTGCCCGGGACCAGGTGGTCCACCAGGACGCCCAGCCGCGCGTCCGGACCCGGGGCGAAGTCCGCGACGATCCCCGGCAGGTCGTCCACGCCCTCCAGGTACTCCACGACCACGCCCTCGATCCGCAGGTCGTCGCCCCAGACCTTCTCGACGAGTTCGGCGTCGTGCCGGCCCTCGACGTAGATACGGCCGGCGCGGGCCACGCGCGCGCGGGCGCCGGGGACGGCGACCGAGCCGGAGGCGGTACGGGCGGGCCGGACCGGGGCACCCGACGACGGCCGTACGAGGGTGACCACGCGTCCCTCCAGCAGGAAGCCGCGCGGCTCCAGCGGGAAGACCCGGTGCTTGCCGAACCGGTCCTCCAACGTCACCGTGCCCGCCTCGCAGCGGATCACCGCGCCGCAGAAACCGGTGCCGGGCTCCTCCACCACCAGGCCCGGCTCCGCCGGTACCTCCGGCACGGGCTTCGGCTTCTTCCACGGCGGGGTCAGGTCGGCGGAGTACGTACGAGGGGGCGGGCCCGAAGGGCCCTCGCTGGAGGGGCGGTGGCGGGGGACGGGTGGGCGCATTCGAGTGACGATAGGAGAAGTCGTGGAGCGGCGCTCACGACACGCCGAAACGCGCCGCCAGCCGATCGCGCTGCCGGCGGACGAACCCCGCGTCCACCACCGCTCCGTGACCCGGTACGTACAGCGCGTCCTCGCCGCCCAGCGCCAGCAGCCGGTCCAGGGCCGCGGGCCACTGCGACGGGACGGCGTCCGGGCCCGCCTGGGGCTCGCCGGACTCCTCGACCAGGTCGCCGCAGAAGACCACCTCGCGCTCGCCGGGGACCAGGACCGCCAGATCGTGCGCGCTGTGGCCGGGGCCGACGTTGGCCAGCAGCACCTGGCGGCCGGCGCCCAGCTCCAGGGTCCACTCCCCGCTGACGTGGTGGCCGGGCGGGACCAGCGCGTCCGCCGCCTCGTCCGCCTCGGCCACCGGCAGCCCGTTCCTGATCGCGTCCAGGCGCAGCTCCTCGCGCTCGTGGACGAACACCGCGTCCACGCCCACCGCCGCGTACACCTGCGCCCCGGCGAACGCCGGTGCCCCGAGGACATGGTCGAAATGGGGATGGGTGAGCGCGAGATGGGTCACACGGCCGCCGGCCAGTTCCTCGGCCCGCGCCCGCAGCCGCGCGCCTTCGGCCAGACTCGACCCCGCGTCCACCATGAGCGCCGTACCCTCGCCGAGGACCAGGCCCGCCGTGCAGTCCCAGCCCGGCAGCCGGCACCGCCCGACCCCGGCGGCCAGCCGCTGCCACCCCAGCTCTTCCCAAGTCACCGTCATACCGCGACGCTAGCCCTACGAGCCGGGACGAGGGCACCGACCTTGCCCCGGGTGTACCCGGCAGCCGTACACTGGGCGCGGGAAGGCTGGCACTCGCATGGGAAGAGTGCCAGGCGGCCGACCCGACGGCCGAGCGGTTGAGGGACGACGTGCTGGAGGTGCGCGCGCATGCTGAGTGAACGCAGGCTCCAGGTGCTGCGCGCCATCGTCCAGGACTATGTCGGCACCGAGGAGCCGGTCGGCTCCAAGGCCCTGACCGAGCGGCACAGCCTCGGGGTCTCCCCGGCGACCGTCCGCAACGACATGGCCGCCCTGGAGGACGAGGGGTACATCGCCCAGCCGCACACCAGCGCCGGGCGGATCCCCACCGACAAGGGCTACCGGCTGTTCGTCGACAAGCTCGCGGGCGTCAAGCCGATGACCGCGCCCGAGCGGCGGGCCATCCAGAACTTCCTGGAGGGCGCCGTCGACCTCGACGACGTCGTGGCCCGCACCGTGCGGCTGCTCGCGCAGCTCACGCGGCAGGTCGCCGTCGTGCAGTACCCGTCCCTGACCCGGTCCACCGTCCGGCACGTCGAGCTGCTCTCGCTCGCCCCCGCGCGCGTGATGCTCGTGCTGATCACGGACACCGGCCGGGTCGAGCAGCGGATGGTCGACTGCCCGGCGCCGTTCGGCGAGGCCTCGCTGGCGGATCTGCGGGCCCGGCTCAACAGCAGGGTCGCGGGCCGCCGGTTCACGGACGTGCCGATGCTGGTCGAGGACCTCCCGGACGCCTTCGATCCGGAGGACCGCGGTACGGTCTCCACGGTGCTCTCCACTCTCCTGGAGACACTCGTGGAAGAGAACGAGGAGCGGCTGATGATCGGCGGCACCGCCAATCTCACCCGCTTCGGACATGACTTTCCCCTCACGATCCGGCCGGTGCTGGAGGCGCTGGAGGAGCAGGTCGTGCTCCTCAAACTCCTCGGCGAGGCCAAGGATCCGGGTGTGACCGTGCGCATCGGCCACGAGAACGCCCACGAGGGACTCAACTCCACCTCCGTGGTGTCGGTCGGTTACGGTTCGGGCGGCGAGGCGGTTGCCAAGCTCGGCGTGGTCGGACCGACCCGCATGGACTATCCGGGAACGATGGGAGCGGTACGCGCAGTGGCACGGTACGTCGGACAGATCCTGGCGGAGTCGTAAGTGGCCACGGACTACTACGCCGTTCTCGGCGTGCGCCGCGACGCGTCGCAGGATGAGATCAAGAAGGCGTTCCGTCGGCTCGCGCGCGAGCTGCACCCGGACGTCAACCCGGATCCGAAGACCCAGGAGCGGTTCAAGGAGATCAACGCCGCTTACGAGGTGCTGTCGGACCCGCAGAAGAAGCAGGTCTACGACCTCGGCGGCGACCCGCTCTCGCAGTCCGGCGGCGCCGGCGCGGGCGGCTTCGGGGCCGGCGGCTTCGGCAACTTCTCCGACATCATGGACGCGTTCTTCGGTACGGCGTCGCAGCGCGGCCCGCGCTCGCGCACCCGGCGCGGCCAGGACGCGATGATCCGGATCGAGATCGAGCTGGACGAGGCGGCCTTCGGGACGACCAAGGACATCCAGGTCGACACGGCGGTCGTCTGCAACACCTGCAACGGTGAGGGCGCGGCGCCGGGCACGACCGCCCAGACGTGTGACATGTGCCGGGGCCGCGGTGAGGTCTCGCAGGTCACCCGGTCCTTCCTGGGCCAGGTCATGACCTCGCGCCCCTGCCCCCAGTGCCAGGGCTTCGGCACCGTCGTGCCGACCCCGTGCCCGGAGTGCGCGGGCGACGGCCGGGTCCGTTCCCGCCGCACCCTCACCGTCAAGATCCCGGCCGGTGTCGACAACGGCACCCGGATCCAGCTCGCCGGTGAGGGCGAGGTCGGCCCCGGCGGCGGTCCCGCCGGCGACCTGTACGTCGAGATCCACGAGCTGCCGCACGCGACCTTCCAGCGGCGCGGCGACGACCTGCACTGCACGGTGACGATCCCGATGACGGCGGCGGCCCTCGGCACCAAGGTGCCGCTGGAGACCCTCGACGGCATGGAGGAGGTCGACATCCGGCCCGGCACCCAGTCCGGCCAGTCGATCCCGCTGCACAACCGGGGCGTCACCCATCTGCGCGGCGGCGGCCGGGGCGACCTGGTCGTCCACGTCGAGGTCCAGACCCCGACCAAGCTGGACCCCGAGCAGGAACGCCTGCTCCGCGAGCTGGCCAAACTGCGCGGCGAGGAACGCCCCCAGGGACAGTTCCAGCCGGGTCAGCAGGGGCTGTTCAGCCGGTTGAAGGACGCGTTCAACGGTCGCTGACGCGAGCTGTCGGGGGGCCGGGGGTCCGGGGGTTGTCCCCCGGGCAGGCACGGTCAGCCGGGTCAGCAGGGGCTGTTCAGCCGGTTGAAGGACGCGTTCAACGGTCGCTGAGCAGGCGGTGATCAGGGCTTGGCGGAGGGGCGTACGGGGTGCTCAGGCGGCCCGTATGCCCCTGTCCTATGCCGTCGGACGCCCCGATTCGGACTTGTTCGAAGGACGTGACACCATGCGGGCATGTCCTCCGCGCTGACCGATCTCTTGCCTCACCCGATCGTGCAGGCCCCCATGGCGGGCGGTGTCTCCGTGCCGCAGCTCGTCGCCGCCGTCTCCGAGGCCGGTGGTCTCGGATTCCTCGCCGCCGGTTACAAGACCGCCGACGGGATGTACCAGGAGATCAAGCAGTTGCGCGGGCTCACGAGCCGCCCTTTCGGCGTGAACGTGTTCATGCCGCAGTCGGACCACGCCGAGTCAGGTGCCGTCGAGGTCTACGCGCATCAGCTGGCCGGCGAGGCCGCCTGGTACGAGACCGAGCTGGGCGATCCGGACAGCGGCCGGGACGACGGCTACGACGCCAAGCTCGCCGTACTCCTCGACAACCCGGTACCGGCGGTCTCCTTCCACTTCGGGGTGCCCGGCCGGGACGTGCTCGACCGGCTGCGCCGGGCCGGCACCGTCACCCTGGTCACGGCCACCACCGTCGAGGAGGCCCGCGCCGTGGAGCGGGCCGGGGCGGACGCGGTGGTCGCGCAGGGCGTGGAGGCCGGCGGTCACCAGGGCACGCACCGCGACCTGCCCGAGAACGGCGGCTCCGGGATCGGGCTGCTGTCCCTGGTCGCGCAGATCAGGGAGGCCGTGAGCCTGCCGATCGTCGCCGCCGGCGGCATCATGCGCGGCAGCCAGATCGCCGCCGTCCTCGCGGCCGGCGCGAGCGCGGCCCAGCTCGGCACCGCCTTCCTCGCCACCCCCGAGTCCGGCGCCCACGCCCTGCACAAGCAGGCGCTGACCAACCCCCTGTTCGCGCGCACCGAGTTGACCCGCGCCTTCTCCGGCAGACCGGCGCGCGGGCTGGTCAACCGCTTCCTGCGCGAGCACGGCCCGTACGCCCCCGCCGCCTACCCGGAGATCCACCACCTCACCTCGCCGCTGCGCAAGGCCGCCGCCAAGGCCGGGGACGCGCAGGGCATGGCGCTGTGGGCGGGCCAGGGCCACCTGCTGGCCCGGGACCTGCCCGCCGGTGAACTGGTGGAGGCGCTGGCGGCCGAACTCGCCGCCGCCCGGACAGCGTTGTCGGACGGGGGTGACGGGCGATGACCGCACCCGTCTTCCTCGTCGAGCACTTCGACGCGGACAGCGGCCGGTACGTCCTGGACGGGCCCGAGGGCCGGCACGCGGTCTCGGTCAAGCGGCTGCGGCCCGGCGAGGAGGTCGTCCTCACCGACGGCGCCGGGCGGTACGCGGTGTGCGAGGTGATCGGCAGCGAGGGCAAGGACCGGCTGATCGTGCACATGAGCGGCGTGTCCGAGGAGCCGGCGCCCAGCCCCCGCATCACCGTCGTCCAGGCCCTGCCCAAGGGCGACCGGGGCGAACTCGCCGTGGAGACGATGACGGAGGTCGGCGTCGACGCCATCGTGCCGTGGCAGGCGGCCCGGTGCATCACGCAGTGGAAGGGCGAGCGGGGTCTGAAGTCCCTCGGCAAGTGGCGGGCCACCGCGCGCGAGGCCGGCAAGCAGTCCCGCCGGGTCCGCTTCCCCGAGGTCGCGGACGCGGCGACCACCAAGCAGGTCGCCGCACTTCTGGCCGAAGCCGACCTCGCCGCCGTGCTCCACTCCGACTTCGAGCAGGCAGGCCGGCCGCTGGCCACCGCCGAACTGCCCGCCGAGGGCGAGATCGTCCTGGTGGTCGGCCCCGAAGGCGGCGTCGCGCGCGACGAGTTGGCGCTCTTCGAGGAGGCGGGCGCGCGGCCGTACGTGCTCGGGCCCACCGTGTTGCGCACATCCACCGCCGGCAGCGCCGCCGCGGCCCTGCTGCTGGGCCGCACCGGCCGCTGGTCCTGACACCACCTGGGGGACACCGTGGAACTCGCCCAAGTCCGGCTCCTGGTCACCGACTTCGCCGCCTGCTACCGCTTCTACGCCGACGTCCTCGGCCTGAAGCCGCAGTCCGGCGCGGCCGAGGGCCCGTACGAGAAGTTCAGCCCGCACACCGGCTCCGCCGGGATCGCCCTCCAGGACCGGGCGATGATGGCCGAGATCCTCGACGAACTGGGCGAGACCGCGACCGGGCACCGCTCCCTGGTCGTCCTGCGCGTCGACGACCTCGACGCCTACGCCACGGAGATCACCTCCCGGGGCGCCACCTTGCTGCACGGCCCGGCACCCATGACCGACCGGATGCGCGTCGCCCACCTCAAGGACCCGGAGGGGAACCTGGTGGAGCTTCAGCAGTGGCTGCTGCTCCGGGGGTGAACCGGGACCGAAGGGACTGGTGCCCCGAACGGATGAGTGGCCGTAAGCGGGCCTTCCGCTCCGCCGGAGTCGGTGGCACGCTGCCCTTCATGGGGGCATTCAGGAGGACGCGCCGTCTCCCGCGGCCCGCACGAGCCGCGGCCGCGGCGGGGCTGGCCGTCGTGGCCGGTGGTGCGCTGGTGGCCTGTCAGCCGTCCGATCTCAACGCCTCGGCCGCCGCCTACACCACCGGTACGACCGCGACGGCCAGGCTGAAACAGCAGCACGTGGACGTCAGTTGGCTCAGTTGCACGGGTGACTACGGCAGCAGCGGCAAGGCGGCCGGCACGCCGACCCCGACCCAGACCGATGTCGTCTCCGTCGACTGCAGGGGCGAGACCAGGGACCGGCGGAAGATCACCGTCACCGGGAAGGTCACCAGGGCCGTCGACGGGGCGTGCGTGCGCGGGGACCTGACCGCCGAGGTCGGCGGCCGGCAGGTGTTCCACGTGAGCGGGCTCGGTGACTGCGCTGCCACACCGGGGCCGACGTACAAGCCGCCCACCTACCACCCCGGCGGTGCGCGGCCCACCGTGACCGTCACCGTCACCCGCACCCTGTGGTGCAAGGGCGACCCGACGTGCTGGCCCGCCCAGGGCAAGTGAACCGAATCCCGGGCGGGACACGCCGGTCACTGCGTACAGTGACCGGGTGACTCAGGGTGCTTCGACGGGCTATCTCCGCTTCCCCCATCTGCACGGCGAGTCGGTGACCTTCGTCGCCGAGGACGACGTATGGCTCGCGCCCCTCGGCGGCGGCCGGGCCTGGCGGGTCAGCGCCGACAACACGCCGGTGAGCACGCCCCGCATATCCCCGGACGGGCGCCACCTCGCCTGGACCTCCACCCGCGACGGCGCGCCCGAGGTGCATGTCGCCCCCGTCGACGGCGGCCCCGCCGCCCGGCTGACGCACTGGGGCAACCGCCGTACCGAGGTGCGTGGCTGGACCGCCGACGGGCGGGTGCTCGCGCTCAGCGCGCAGGGCCGCCCCAGCTTCCGCCAGAGCTGGGCGCACGCCGTCCCGCTGGACGGCGGCCCCGCCGAGCCCCTGCCCTACGGCCCGGTCGGCGACGTGGCGTTCGGCCCGGCCACCGTGCTGCTGTCCGCGCAGATGGGCCGCGAGGCCGCCTACTGGAAGCGCTACCGGGGCGGTACCGCGGGCAAGTTGTGGATCGACCGCGAGGGTGACGGGGAGTTCGCCCGCCTCCACGCCGACCTCGACGGGAACATCGAGTGCCCGGTGTGGGCGGGGGAGCGCATCGCCTTCCTCAGCGACCACGAGGGCACCGGCGCCCTGTACTCCTCCCTCGCCGACGGCTCCGACCTGCGCCGCCACACGCCCCTCGGGGACTTCTACGCCCGGCACGCCTCCGGCGACGGCACCCGGGTCGTCTACAGCTCGGCCGGTGAACTCTGGCTCCTGGACGACCTGGAGGGCGCCGAGCCGCGCCGGCTGGACGTGCGCCTGGGCGGGCCCCGCGTCGACCTGCGCCCGCGACCGGTGACCGCCGCCCGCTGGTTCGGGGCCGCCTCCCCCGACCACACCGCGCGCGGCAGCGCGGTCTGCGTGCGCGGCGGGATCCACTGGGTCACCCACCGCTCCGGGCCCGCCCGCGCCCTGGCCGCCACCCCCGGCGTCCGCGCCCGGCTGCCCCGCGCCTTCCGCGCCGACGGCGAGGAGTGGGTGGTGTGGGTGACGGACGCCGAGGGCGACGACGCCCTGGAGTTCGCCCCCGCCACCGGCACCGTGCCCGGCGCCACCCCGCGCCGCCTCGCCGCCGGACAGCTCGGCCGCGTCCTGGAGCTGGCCATGGCCCCCGACGGCAGCCGCGCCGCCGTGGCCGCGCACGACGGACGGCTGCTGCTCGTCGAACGGGAGACCGGCGAGGTCCGCGAGGTGGACCGCAGCGACGACGGAGAGGTCTCCGGCCTCGCCTTCTCACCCGACTCCGCCTGGCTCGCCTGGGCGCACCCCGGCCCCCGCCCGCTCTCCCAGCTGCGTCTCGCCCACACCACCGACCTGTCGGTCACCGAGGCGACCCCCCTGCGCTTCCAGGACTACGCCCCCGCCTTCACCCTCGACGGCAAACACCTCGCGTTCCTGTCCAACCGCGCCTTCGACCCCGTCTACGACGAGCACGTCTTCGACCTGGCCTTCGTGGTCGGCGCCCGCCCGCACCTGATCACGCTGGCCGCCACCACGCCCTCGCCGTTCGGCCCGCAGCGCCACGGCCGCCCCTTCGATACGCCGGACAAGGACGAGACCCCCGACAGCGAGGGCACCCCCGCCACCCGCATCGACCTCGACGGCCTCGCCGACCGCATCGTGCCGTTCCCGGTGGAGGCCGGCCGCTACTCCACCCTGCGCGCGGCCAAGGACGGCGTCCTCTGGCTGCGCCACCCCGTGCACGGCGTCCTCGGCGCCACCCGCGCCCACCCCGAGGACCCCGGCCCGCACACCGAGCTGGAGCGCTACGACCTCGCCCAGCGGCGCCTGGAGCACCTGGCCTCCGAGGCCGACCACTTCGAGGTCAGCGGCGACGGCAAACGCGTCCTGCTGTGGAGCGACGAGCGGCTGCGCGTCGTCCCGAGCGACCGCCGTACCGGCAACGACGACGACGGCGACACCAGCGTCACCGTCGACCTCGGCCGCATCCGGCAGATCCTCGACCCGGCCGCCGAGTGGCGCCAGATGTACGAGGAGACCGGCCGCCTCATGCGCGACCACTTCTGGCGCCCCGACCTCGGCGGTGCCGACTGGCCGGGCGTCCTGGACCGCTACCGCCCCCTCCTTTCCCGCCTCGCCACCCACAGCGACCTGACCGACCTGCTCTGGGAGGTGCACGGCGAACTCGGCACGTCGCACGCCTACGTCATTCCCCCCGGTGGCCGCGGCGGCGCCCGGCACGGACTGCTCGGTGCCGACATCTCCTGCCACGCGGACGGCAGTTGGCGCATCGACCGGATCCTCCCGGCGGAGACCTCCGACCCGGACGCCCGGTCCCCGCTCGCCGCGCCCGGTGTCGCCGTCCGCCCCGGCGACGCGATCGTCGCCGTCGCCGGCCACCCGGTCGACCCGGTCACGGGCCCCGGGCCGCTGCTCGTGGGCACGGCGGGCCACCCGGTCGAGCTGACCGTCTCCCCGGCGGGCGGCGGCGAGCCCCGCCACACGGTCGTCGTCCCCCTCGCCGACGAGGAACCGCTGCGCTACCACGCCTGGGTGGCCGACCGCCGCGCCCACGTCCACGCGGCCTCCGGCGGCCGCCTCGGCTACCTCCACGTCCCCGACATGCAGGCGCCGGGCTGGGCCCAGATCCACCGGGACCTGCGCGTCGAGGTCGCCCGCGAGGGCCTGGTGGTCGACGTCCGCGAGAACCGCGGCGGCCACACCTCCCAGCTCGTGGTCGAGAAGCTGGCCCGCCGCGTCATCGGCTGGGACATGCCCCGGGGCGTGCGCCCCACCAGCTACCCCCTGGACGCCCCGCGCGGCCCGGTCGTCGCCGTCGCCAACGAGTTCTCCGGCTCCGACGGCGACATCGTCATCGCGGCCATCAGGGCCCTCGGCATCGGCCCGGTCGTCGGCACCCGCACCTGGGGCGGCGTGATCGGCATCGACAGCCGCTACCGCCTGGTCGACGGCACCCTGGTCACCCAGCCGAAGTACGCGATCTGGCTGGAGGGACAGGGCTGGGACCTGGAGAACCACGGCGTGGACCCGGACGTGGAGGTCGTCCAGCGGCCCCAGGACTGGGCGGCGGGCACGGACGCCCAACTGGACGCGGCGATCCGCCTCGCGCTGGAGGCGCTTCAGGAGCGGCCCGCGAAAATCCCACCCGGGCTGCCCACCTGAAACGACTACGATGCCCCCGTACTGATCACCGGCGAAAGCGAGCGCACACGCGATGCCAGGCGAACCGCAGGACGACTGCCTGTTCTGCAAGATCGTCGCGGGACACATCCCGGCGACGGTCGTCCGCGAGACAGACACCACCCTCGCCTTCCGGGACATAAACCCCCAGGCGCCGACCCACGTCCTGGTGATCCCGAAGGTCCACTACGAGAACGCCGCCGCCCTCGCCGCCCGGGCGCCGCAGGCCGCCGCCGACGTGCTCGCCGAGACCCAGGCCGTGGCCGACGAGGAGAAGCTCGACAGCTACCGCATCGTCTTCAACACCGGCCCCGGCGCCGGCCAGACCGTGTGGCACGCCCACGCACACGTCCTCGGCGGCCGTGGCCTGGAATGGCCCCCCGGATAGGTCGTCGTGTCCGTACGTGAACTGTTGGTCCTCGGCACCGCCAGCCAGGTCCCCACCCGGCACCGCAATCACAACGGCTATCTGCTGCGGTGGGACGGCGAGGGCATCCTCTTCGACCCCGGCGAGGGCACACAGCGCCAGATGGTGCGCGCCGGGGCCGCCGCCCACGACCTGAACCGGATCTGCGTCACCCACTTCCACGGCGACCACTGCCTCGGCCTCGCCGGTGTGATCCAGCGGATCAATCTCGACCAGGTGCCGCACGAGGTCACCGCGCACTACCCGCGCTCCGGGCAGCGCTTCTTCGACCGCCTGCGGTACGCGACGGCCTACCGGGAGACGGTCGGTGTCACCGAGGCGCCGGTCCGCGCCGACGGCGTCCTCGCGGTGACGGCGTCGTACACCCTCGAGGCCCGCCGGCTGTCCCACCCGGTCGAGTCCTACGGCTACCGCCTCACCGAGCCCGACGGCCGCCGGATGCTGCCCGACCGGCTCGCCGCGCACGGGATCACGGGCCCGGACGTCGGCCGGCTCCAGCGCGAGGGGCGGCTCGGGGACGTCACGCTGGAGGACGTCAGCGAGGTGCGGCGCGGGCAGCGGTTCGCGTTCGTCATGGACACCCGGCTGTGCGACGGGGCGCACGCGCTCGCGGAGGGCTGCGACCTGCTGGTCATCGAGTCGACGTTCCTGGACGAGGACGTCGAACTGGCCGCGGAGCACGGCCATCTGACCGCCGGGCAGGCCGCCGCCGTGGCTCGGGACGCGGGCGTACGGCACCTCGTCCTCACCCACTTCAGCCAGCGCTACTCCGATCCGGAGGAGTTCGAGCGGCAGGCGCGGGCCGCCGGCTTCGACGGGGAGCTGAGCGTGGCGCACGATCTGCTGCGGGTGGCGGTTCCGAAACGGCGGTAAAGCGCCCGTACGATGCTTTGATGCCCCTCCCGAAAGCAGAACTGCACCTCCACATCGAAGGCACCCTGGAGCCGGAACTCGCCTTCGAGCTGGCCGCGCGCAACGGCGTGACCCTCCCGTACGCGGACACCGGCGAGCTGCGCACGGCGTACGACTTCGACGACCTGCAGTCCTTCCTGAACCTCTACTACGAGCTGATGGCCGTCCTGCGCACCGAACAGGACTTCGCCGACCTGGCGGACGCCTATCTCGCCCGGGCCGCCGCGCAGGGCGTGCGGCACGCGGAGATCTTCTTCGACCCGCAGGCCCACCTCGCCCGGGGCGTGGCCCTGGGCACGGTCGTGGAGGGGCTGTGGCGGGCGCTCGGCGACAGCGAGCGCGTCCACGGCGTCTCCACGAAGCTCATCATGTGCTTCCTGCGGGACGAGTCCGCCGAGTCGGCCATGCAGACCCTCCAGGCCGCGACGCCCTACCTGGACCGGATCACCGGTGTCGGACTCGACTCCGCGGAGGTCGGGCATCCGCCGGTGAAGTTCCGGGAGGTGTACGAGGCCGCCGCCGCGCTGGGCCTGCGGCGCGTGGCGCACGCGGGTGAGGAGGGGCCGCCGCAGTACATCACCGAGGCGCTCGACGTGCTCGGCGTGGAGCGCGTCGACCACGGGCTGCGCTGCGTGGAGGACCCGGCGCTGGTCGAGCGGCTGGTCCGGGAGCGGATCCCGCTGACCCTGTGCCCGCTGTCCAACGTCCGGCTGCGGACCGTGGACACCCTGGCCGACCACCCGCTGCCGGCCATGCTCGACGCCGGCCTCATGTGCACGGTCAACTCCGACGACCCGGCCTACTTCGGCGGCTACGCGGGCGACAACTTCGCTGCCGTCCACCGCACCCTGGGTCTGACCGAGGACCGGCTGCGCGAGCTGGCGCGCAACTCCTTCCTCGCCTCCTTCCTGGAGGATGACGAGGAGCGCCGGGCGCGCTACCTCGCCGAGGTGGAGGCGTACGACTTCGGCGACGGCCTGTCCTGAGCGAGATAGCCGGCCGTCGCCGTCCCGGCCGTTCGCGGTCCGGACGGCGACGGTTCCGTTGACGATCGTGATTCGCCTATCTAATCTCGGTTCTCATATGTAGAAGCCACTCGCGCCTCGCCGACCTCAAGGCCCGGCTCGCCGCTGGACTCGACCTCGTAGGAGCCGCCCCGTGACCCGTGATCTGACCATCGCCGAGGTACGCCTGACGCCGATCCTGGTGGCCGACGCGCCGTTGCTCAACACCCAGGGCGTGCACCAGCCGTACACCCCCCGCCTGATCGTGGAGATCGTCACCGCCGACGGGATCACCGGGCTCGGCGAGACCTACGGCGACACCAAGTACCTGGAGCCGGCCCGCTCGCTGGCCGAGCGGCTCACCGGGCGGTCGGTCATGGATGTGAACGATCTGTTCGCCCTCGACCTCGGCGTCGACGAGTCCCGGGTCCAGGGCCAGGTCGACGCGGGCGGCCTGCGCGGCGTGCAGAGCGCCGACAAGCTGCGGCTGTCCGTGCTCTCCGCCTTCGAGGTCGCCTGCCTCGACGCCCAGGGCAAGGCGCTCGGGCTGCCCGTGCACGCCCTGCTCGGCGGCAAGCTGCGCGACACCGTCGAGTACAGCGCCTACCTGTTCTACAAGTGGGCCGGCCACCCGGCGGGCGTCGCCGCCGAGCCCGACGACTGGGGGGCCGCCCTCGACCCGGCGGGCGTCGTGGCGCAGGCACGGACGTTCAAGGAGCGCTACGGCTTCACGTCGTTCAAGCTCAAGGGCGGTGTCTTCCCGCCGGAGGAGGAGATCGCGGCCGTACGCGCCCTCGCCGAGGCCTTCCCCGGGCACCCGCTGCGCCTCGACCCCAACGGTGCCTGGTCCGTCGAGACCTCGCTGAAGGTGGCGGAGGAACTCGGGGACGTCCTCGAATACCTGGAGGACCCGACGCTGGGCACCCCGGCGATGGCCGAGGTGGCGGCGGGGACCCACGTACCGCTCGCGACCAATATGTGCGTGACCACCTTCGGGGAGATCAAGGAGGCGTTCACCAAGGACGCCGTCCAGGTGGTCCTCTCCGACCACCACTACTGGGGCGGGCTGCGCAACACCCGCGAACTCGCCGCGATCTGCGCCGCGTTCGGGGTCGGCGTGTCCATGCACTCCAACACCCACCTCGGCATCAGCCTCGCCGCGATGACCCAGGTGGCCGCCACGGTGCCGAACCTGCACCACGCCTGCGACTCCCACTACCCCTGGCAGTCGGAGGACGTCCTCACCGAACGGCTCGTCTTCGACGGCGGGCGGGTCGCGGTGTCCGACGCGCCGGGCCTCGGCGTCGCGCTCGACCGCGACGAACTGGACCGGCTGCACCGACGGTGGGCCGAGGACGACGGCGCGCTGCGCGACCGCGACGACGCGGCGGCGATGCGGACCGGCGAACCGGGGTGGCGGCAGCCGGTGATGCCGCGCTGGTGAGACCGGCGGGCCGGGCGGAGCGGTGCGCGGGGTGGCCGTAACCGGCGATCCGCGGAGTGACGTGGTGCACACTGGCCAGACCCGCACCACGTCAGGGAGCGCACCGTGACCGCCTCGCACACGATCGCCGGAGAGGAACCGGACCACCTCACCCAGGCCGGGAGCCGACAGGTCCACGTCGACCCCCTCGCCGCGCTGCGCGCGCCCGGCGACCCGCCCTGGGACGTCTACCTGACCGGCACGGTCTTCCTCGACATCATCTTCACCGGCCTGGACTCGGCGCCCGTGCGCGGCACCGAGTCCTGGGCCCGGGGCATGGGCTCCAGCCCCGGCGGCGTCGCCAACATGGCCACCGCGCTCGCCCGGCTCGGGCTGAGGACCTCCCTCGCGGCGGCCTTCGGCGACGACCACTACGGCGAGTACTGCTGGGACGCGCTCGCACAGGGCGAGGGCATCGACCTCACGGCCTCGCGGACCGTGCCCGGCTGGCACTCGCCGGTGACCGTGTCGATGGCGTACGAGGGCGAGCGGACGATGGTGTCGCACGGGCACGAGCCGCCGCCGGAGGCGGTGTTCCCCCAGGGGGGCGCGCCGGCTCGCGCGCCCCGCGCGCGGGCCGCCGTGGCCTCCCTGACGCCGGGCACGCGCGCGTCCTGGATCGCGCAGGCCGCCCGCGAGGGCACCCGGATCTTCGCCGACGTCGGCTGGGACGACACCGGGGCGTGGGATCTGTCGGGGCTCGCCGACCTGCGGCACTGCGAGGCGTTCCTGCCGAACGCCGAGGAGGCGAAGCGGTACACGGGTGCCGACTGCCCGCGCGTCGCAGCGCACGCGCTGACCGAACACGTGCCGGTGGCCGTGGTCACGCTGGGTTCGGAGGGGGCGTACGCGGTGGACCGGCGGACGGGCGAGGCCGCCGAGGTGCCCGCGATCGCCGTGGAGGCGCTGGATCCGACCGGGGCGGGGGACGTGTTCGTCGCCGGGTTCGTGACCGGGTCCCTGGCGGGGTGGCCGCTGGCCGACCGGCTGGCGTTCGCCGGGCTCACGGCGGCGCTGTCGGTGCAGGAGTTCGGGGGATCGCTGTCGGCGCCGGGGTGGTCGGAGATCGGGGCGTGGTGGCGCCGGGTGCAGTCCCTGCCGGGGCAGGATCCGGCGGCGTTGCAGCGGTACGCGTTCCTGGACGGGCTCGTGCCGGAGGAGCTGGACCGGCCGTGGCCGCTGCGGCGTGCGGTGCCGACCATCGGTTTCCGCCGCTCCGGCTGACGTCCCAGGGGGCTCCGCCCCCTGCACCCCCTCTTCGCCCACGCGCCCACCCGTCTCGGTCGGCTGGACGGCGGGCGCCCGGTGCTGGGGTGCGCGGAGACGTCGCGGTGGGCGAGAGGCCGGGGGCGAAGGGCGAGGGCGTCGGTGAGTGGCGTCCGCGGGTTTGGGGGAGCGGGGCTGTTCGGGGGCGGGGGCGGCCGGCGGCGCCTGGGGGAGCCGGGGGCGGTAGGTGGAGACCGTGGGAAGCGGGGCCGGTGGCGGTGGCGGTGGCGGTGGCGGTGTCGGGGATGCGGGAGAGCCGGAGGGCGGCGTTGGAACGGCGGTGTGGGAGGCGCCGGAGGTGGCCGCTGGTGGTGCTGGTGTCGGGGCGTGGAGGAGCCGGGGGTGGCGGTGTGGCAGGTACGAGGGTGTGTGGACAGCCGGGAGGGGGGACGCAGGGGGCGTGGTGGGTTTGGGAGCGGGGTCTCGTGGTGGTGTCGGGGATGTGGGGTAGCCGGGGCGGCGGTGGGGGACGGTCACGGAAAAGGCATACGGGGTTGTCGGCGCACCGTCGTACCCTGGAATCGCGAGGCCGCCCTCAGCCAGGCGGCCGTGACGAGGAGGAAGCGCAGGCCTCAGCGCCGGCCCATGACACAGACATCCACAGCTCACACCCCCGCGCAGGAGCAGGCGAGAGCGCAGTTCACCGTCCCCGCCCAGCACCCCATGGTGACCGTGCTGGGTTCCGGCGACTCCCTCCTGCGCGTGATCGAGAGGGCCTTCCCGGCGGCCGACATACACGTCCGGGGCAATGAGATCAGCGCGGCCGGCGATCCCGCCGACGTCGCCCTCATTTCGCGCGTGTTCGACGAGATGATGCTGGTGCTCCGCACCGGGCAGCCGATGACGGAGGACGCAGTGGAACGCTCGATCGCCATGCTCAAGGCGAGCGAGAACGGGACGAGCGACGGCCCGGAGACCCCGGCCCAGGTGCTGACGCAGAACATCCTGTCCTCGCGGGGGCGGACCATCCGCCCGAAGACCCTCAACCAGAAGCGGTACGTCGACGCGATCGACAAGCACACCATCGTCTTCGGCATCGGCCCCGCCGGTACGGGCAAGACCTACCTGGCCATGGCCAAGGCCGTTCAGGCCCTGCAGTCCAAGCAGGTCAACCGGATCATCCTGACCCGGCCGGCGGTGGAGGCGGGCGAGCGGCTCGGCTTCCTGCCCGGCACGCTCTACGAGAAGATCGACCCCTACCTGCGCCCGCTGTACGACGCGCTGCACGACATGCTCGACCCGGACTCGATCCCGCGGCTGATGGCGGCGGGGACCATCGAGGTCGCGCCGCTCGCCTACATGCGCGGCCGGACCCTCAACGACGCCTTCATCATCCTGGACGAGGCCCAGAACACGAGCCCCGAGCAGATGAAGATGTTCCTCACCCGCCTCGGCTTCGACTCGAAGATCGTGATCACGGGTGACGTGACCCAGGTGGATCTGCCGGGCGGGACCAGGAGCGGTCTGCGGCAGGTGCAGGAGATCCTGGAGGGCGTCGAGGACGTCCACTTCTCCCGGCTGTCGTCCCACGATGTCGTACGGCACAAGCTGGTGGGCCGTATCGTCGACGCGTACGAGAAGTACGACAGCAAGTACGGCACCGAGAACGGCACCCACAAGGACGGCCACGGCAAGCCCGGTGCCAAGGGCTCCAAGGGGAAGTAGACCAGCACGACCATGTCGATCGACGTCAACAACGAGTCCGGTACCGAGGTCGACGAGCAGGCGATCCTCGACATCGCCCGCTACGCGCTCGCGCGGATGCGCATCCACCCGCTGTCCGAGCTCTCGGTGATCGTCGTGGACGCCGACGCCATGGAGCAGCTGCACATCCAGTGGATGGACCTGCCGGGGCCCACCGATGTCATGTCGTTCCCGATGGACGAGCTGCGGCCGCCGTCCAAGGACGACGACGAGCCGCCGCAGGGGCTGCTCGGCGACATCGTGCTGTGCCCCGAGGTCGCCGCCAAGCAGGGGGCGGAGGCCCCGACGCAGCACTCCATGGACGAGGAGCTGCAGCTGCTCACCGTCCACGGCGTGCTGCACCTGCTCGGCTACGACCACGAGGAGCCCGACGAGAAGGCGGAGATGTTCGGGCTCCAGGCCGCCATCGTCGACGGCTGGCGGGCCGAGCGCGGCCTGACCGGACCGTCGCCGGCGCCGACGGTCTCGTAGGCGGGCTGGTCCGTCCATGTCCCCGCAGATCGTGATCGGCGCGATCGCGCTGGTCGTCGCCGCCTGGCTCGCCGCCTGCGCGGAGGCGGGCCTCGCGCGCGTCTCCAGCTTCCGCGCCGAGGAGGCCGTCAAGTCCGGCCGGCGCGGCAGCGCCAAGCTCGCCCAGGTCGCCGCGGACCCCACCCGCTATCTGAACCTGGCCCTGCTGGTGCGCGTCGCCTGCGAGATGGCGGCCGCGGCCCTGGTGACCTACGCCTGCCTGGAGGCGTCCACCGCCACCTGGGAGGCCCTGCTGGTGGCCATCGGGGTCATGGTGCTCGTGTCGTACGTCGCGGTCGGCGTCTCCCCGCGGACCATCGGCCGCCAGCACCCCCTCAACACCGCGACAGCGGCGGCGTACGTGCTCGTGCCGCTCGCGCGCGTGATGGGCCCGATCCCGTCGCTGCTCATCCTGATCGGCAACGCCCTGACGCCCGGCAAGGGCTTCCGGCGCGGGCCGTTCGCCTCCGAGGCGGAGCTGCGCGCCCTCGTCGACCTCGCCGAGCAGGAGTCGCTGATCGAGGACGAGGAGCGCCGGATGGTGCACTCGGTCTTCGAACTCGGCGACACACTGGTGCGCGAGGTGATGGTGCCGAGGACGGACCTGGTCACCATCGAGCGCTTCAAGACCATCCGCCAGGCGCTGACGCTGGCGCTCCGCTCGGGCTTCTCCCGGATACCGGTGACCGGCGAGAGCGAGGACGACATCGTCGGGATCGTGTATCTGAAGGACCTGGTCCGCAAGACGCACATCAGCCGCGACGCCGAGAGCGACCTGGTCTCCACCGCCATGCGCCCGGCCGTCTTCGTGCCCGACACCAAGAACGCCGGCGACCTGCTGCGCGAGATGCAGAAGGAGCGCAACCACGTCGCCGTCGTCATCGACGAGTACGGCGGCACCGCCGGCATCGTCACCATCGAGGACATCCTGGAGGAGATCGTCGGCGAGATCACCGACGAGTACGACCGCGAGCTGCCGCCCGTGGAGGACCTCGGCGACAACCGCTTCCGGGTCACCGCCCGGCTCGACATCACCGACCTCGGCGAGCTGTACGGGCTGGAGGAGTACGACGACGAGGACGTCGAGACCGTCGGCGGACTGCTCGCCAAGGCCCTCGGCCGCGTGCCCATCGCGGGCGCGTCCGCCGAGGTCGAACTGCCCGACGAGCGCCGCCTGAAGCTCACGGCGGAGGCCGCCGCGGGCCGCCGCAACAAGATCGTCACGGTGCTGGTGGAACCCTCCGGCACGGAGGACGAGGAGAAACCCGAGTGACCCCCGACCAGTTGCGCGCCTTCTGCCTGTCCTTCAACACCGCCGTGGAGGAGTTCCCGTTCAACCCGGAGACGTCGGTCTTCAAGGTGCTGGGCAAGATGTTCGCCCTGTCGAACCTGGGCGGGCGGCCGTTGACGGTCAACCTCAAGTGCGACCCGGAGGACGCGGTGCGGCTGCGCGGGGAGCACGAGGGACTGATCGTGCCCGGCTGGCACATGAACAAGCGGCACTGGAACACCGTCACGGTGGACGGGGGCCTGCCGGCGCGGCTGGTCCGGGAGCTGATCGAGGACTCGTACGACCTGGTCGTCGCGGGGCTGCCGCGTGCGGAGCGGCTGCGGCTGGACCGGTCGTAATTCCGTTGCGGGTCCCTGGTGCCGCCCGAGAGCATCCGGTGTATGACGATTCGCTATCCGCGCCCCCTGCGCCCCGGTGACCGTGTCGGTGTGACCTCCCCGTCGAGCGGGGTGGCGGAGGAACTGCGGGGGCGGCTCGACGTCGCGGTCCGGGACATCGAGGCGCGCGGGTACGAGGTGGTCGTCGGCCGCTGCATGGACGGCTCGACCCACCTCAGCGCCCCGGCTGCCGAGCGCGCCGCCGAACTCACCGACATGCTCACCGATCCGGCGGTCCGGGCCGTGGTGCCGCCGTGGGGCGGGGAGACCGCCGTCGACCTCCTGCCGCTCCTCGACTTCGAGGCGATCGGACGGGCCGAGCCGACCTGGGTCGTCGGCTACTCGGACATGTCCACGATCATCACCCCGCTGACCCTGCTCACCGGCGTCGCGACCGTCCACGGCACCAACCTCATGGACACCCCGTACCGGACGCCGCAGGGGCTCGCCTCCTGGCTGGACATCGTGGCCGCGCCGCAGGGCGAGCCGTTCACCCAGGTGCCCCCCGGCCGGTACCGGTCGGGGGGTTACGACGACTGGCGGCGCGACCCGGAGGTGCGGGAGTTCACCCTGGACGCGGAGGGCTCCTGGACCCGGCTGGACGGCGGCGGTGACGTCGACGTCGAGGGACGGCTGATCGGCGGCTGCATCGAGACCCTCGTCAACGTCGCGGGGACGCCGTACCTGGACACCGCCGGCTTCGCCGGGGACGAGCCGCTGCTCGTGTACGTCGAGGCCTGCGAGGACAACGCGTTCACCATCTGCCGCAATCTGCACGGCCTGCGTCTCGCCGGGTTCTTCGACCGCGCCGGCGCCGTCCTCGTCGGCCGGACCCACGCCCCCGACCGCCCCACCCTCACCCAGTACGAGGCGGTGCTCGACGCGCTCGGACCGCTCGGGGTGCCGATCGTCGCCGACGTCGAGTGCGGGCATGTCGCGCCCTTCCTGCCGCTGGTGAACGGCGCGCGCGGCCGCGTGGTGCACACGGCGGCGCGGAGCGCGATCACCCAGACCCTGCACTGACCCCGTGGCGGGGCGGGCGGGGCGCCGCTTCGTATGCTCGGGGCATGACCGAGAGCAACGCGCTTGATCCCGAGGACCGCAAGATCGTGACCCTGGCCCGTTCCGCGCGGGCCCGCAACGGTGTGCCCGAGGGGGCGGCCGTACGGGACGAGACGGGGCGGACGTACGTCGCGGGGACGGTGGAGCTGGCCTCGCTGCGGCTGAGCGCGCTGCGGACCGCCGTCGCGATGGCCGTGGCGTCCGGGGCGACGTCCCTGGAGGCGGCGGCGGTGGTGAGCGAGAAGGAGTCCGTGCCCGCGGAGGACCTGGCCGCCGTGGCCGACCTCGGCGGATCCGGGACGCCCGTCCTGATCGCCGGCCCGGACGGCGAGGTCCGCGGCACCGTCTCCGCGGGCTGAGCCGGCCGTTGTCCAGCCGACCGACAGGTCGGCTGGATTTCATCCTTGTTGGGTTCTCGCCCTTGCGCATCAATGGAGCCGTACCTTTCCGACGGGCCGTCAGATCCGCACCGCCGCAGCAGCGTGCCCGCACCCGCCTGCTCAAGGCCTCTCGTCCGTCGGCCCCCACTTGGCACTCCCCACCAGGGAAGGGAAGCGGATCTCCATGAGAGGCAAGCGCACGGCAATGGGTGCGGCACTGGCCGCCGGGGCCCTCGCGGTCACCGGTCTGGCCTTCGCGCCCTCCGCGGCCGCCGTCACCCCACAGTCGGCGACCATCACCGCGAGCTGCGGCATCTTCGGCGGCGGTTCGGCCACGCTGACCGCCACCCAGAGCGGCACCTCGGCCACCCTGACCCTCACCTCCTCGGCGATCACCACGCCGGTCGCGGTGGCGCAGGACTCCATCACCTCCACCCTCACCATGGCCGACGCGGGCGGCGGCAGTGTCGTCTTCAGCGGGACCAGGAACCCGGCCATGAACGCCGGTGACTCCGTCAGCGTCGGTCCCCTCAGCGGCACCGTCGCCTCCGGTGACAGCCTGGACGCATACGGCGGCTCGCTGCAGATGGTGATCTTCGGGATCACCGTGACCTGTACCGCGAGCGGCCCGCAGTCGCCCGGACCCTTCGTCTTCGACTGACGCCCGAGACCGGCCGAACCGACTGATCTGTTCCGGATGCCGCAGAAACTGATGAACCGTCAGGTTTCTGCGGCATCTTCATTGACTTCTCACCGCCGCTCCACGTCAATGCCCCCTGTCGGCGCAGCCGAGCCGCTGCGCCCGCGACCCTCAGGAGGGGGCCCATGGGTGCCACAGCCACACTCCCGGAAGCACGGACCAGACCACGAAGATCCCCGCGATGGCGCTGGATCTCGCTGTTCGGGGCCACCGCGCTCGCGGTCGCCGCGGGCGGTGCGCTGGCCTGTCCGGCCGGTGCCGCCGGCGCGAACGTCGACTTCGCCACGCACTGCATCCCGCCCGCCGTCGCCGGCCTGCCGCCCATCGACGGCACCACCACCGCCGCCGTCTCGGTGGACAACACCAGTCCCAAGGTCGGCGACACCGTCACCGTCACGTACACCGTGGTGACCGCCGCCGCGGCCAACCCGACCGAACTGGCCCTGCCCGCCGACATCATGACCCCGACCGGCAAGGTCACCCTCGGCGGCGCGCAGAGCGGGGACGTCACGGTCGCCGGGCCGAGGAAGAACCCGCCGGTGCCGGGGAAGGCGGCCTTCCCGTCCTTCTCCATGACCGGCACGTTCACCGTCACCAAGCCGGGGAAGATCACCCTGTCGCCCGGCGACTACAACATCCACACCAGCTACATCATGGAGCTGGACACCCCCTGCACGGTCACCAACCCGCCCGCACCGGTCTCCGAGACCGTCACGGCCGGCGACGGCACTCCCGCCAACACCCGGTCGATCGCGCTGAGTTCGGCCTCCGGCAACCCGGGAGTGAGCGTCACCGTCAGCGGCAGCGGCTTCACGCCGGGCGCGAGCGTCACCCTGGCCGGCCGGGCCGGGGACCGGCAGACCCAGGACACCGCGACCGTGACCGCGAACGCCCAGGGCTCCTTCAGCGCCCCCCTCGTCGTCAACGACAGGACGACGACCGGGATCGTGGCCTACGAGGGCGGCTCCTGGAGCGCGGACAAGGGCGCGGGGCCGGCCGCCTACGTCGTCAACGACACCACGCCCGTCCCGCCGGGCAGCCAGAAGCTGACGACCAGCGTCAAGGCGGGCACCCTCGCCATGACCCAGGCCGGGGACTCCGTCACGCTGTCGTCGGTCGACTTCGGCCAGGGCGGGGCCTCGACCGGCAAGCTCCAGACGGTGACCGTCAAGGACTTCCGCGGCGGACCGGCCGGCTGGTCGCTCACCGGCAAGGTCACCGACTTCACCGGGCCCGGGGCGAAGATCGACGCCGGCAGGCTCAGCTGGACACCCGCCTGCGCCACCAAGGCGGGCAGCCCCAGCACCTGCAAGGCAGGTTCGGCGGGGACCGTGGGCGGTTCGGGAGCGACCCTCGCGTCGACCTCCGACGGCACGCTCACCGGCGGCCAGTTCACGGTGGACGCCGGACTCTCCCTGGACGTCCCGGCGTTCACGCCCCCGGGTTCGTACGCGGGCGTGCTCACGCTGACGCTCACCTGAGCCCGACCGAGCACACGGGCGTCCGCACCCGCCCGTCCGTCCCTTCCTCACCCCAGGGGTCCGCACCCATGCGCAAGCTGTACGTCCTCCTCCTGGGCCTGCTGCCGGCATGGCAGGCCGTACCCGCGCACGCCGCCGACAACGGCAGCTGGTCCGTCTACCCGGTCGCCTCGCAGGTCGCCGCGCGCCCGTACTTCTCCCTGACCGCCGATCCCGGCCAGAGCCTCACCGACAAGGTCGCCGTGCAGAACAAGACCGGCGGCCCGCTCACCTTCCGGCTCTACGCGGCCGACGCCTACAACACCGCCCGCGACGGCGGATTCGCCGTGCGCGGCCCGGCGGAGCCGATGCACGGGGTCGGCGCCTGGGCGGAGCCCGCCAGGTCCCGGATCACCGTGCCGGGGCACGCGACCGTCACCGTGCCGTTCACGCTGCGCGTGCCGCAGGGCGCCGAACCGGGCGACCACCCGGGCGCGATCGTCGCCCTCGACGAGCACATGGAGCGCGGCGGCGGCTCCCTCGCCCTCGGCGTGCGGCAGGCCGTCGGCGCCCGGGTCTACCTCCGGGTCAGCGGGCCCACGCTCCCCGCGGTCGCGGTCGAGCAGGTGCGGATCAGCCACCACCAGCCGCTGATCCCGGGGCTCGGCGCCAGTACGGCGACCATCTCCTACACCCTGCGCAACACGGGCAACGTCACCGTCGACCCGCGGGTGCGGCTGAGGGCACGCGGGCTGTTCGGCCGTACGCTGCTCGACCGCACCCTGACCCGGGTCCCCTCCGAGCTGCTGCCGGGGCAACGCGTGCGGCTGACCGAGGCGTGGTCCGGGGCGCCCCAACTCGACCGGGCGAAGGTGACGTTGACCGTGAGCGCGCCGGGCACCCGGCAGTCGGCGAGCGCCGCCTTCCTCGCGCTGCCGTGGCTCCTCGCCGGGCTGTCGGCCGGGGCGGCTGCGGTGTGCGGCGCGCTGCTGGTCAGAGCGCGTCGGGGCCGTGTTCGCCGGTCCGCACGCGGACGACCGTCTCGACGGGCACGGACCACACCTTCCCGTCCCCGATCTTCCCCGTCCGCGCGGCCCTGACGATCGCGTCGATCACGGCGTCGGCGTCCGCGTCCTCCACGACGACCTCGATGCGCGCCTTCGGCACCAGGTCGACCCGGTACTCGGCCCCCCGGTACACCTCGGTGTGGCCGCGCTGACGGCCGTAGCCGCTCGCCTCGGTGACGGTCAGACCGTGCACCCCCAGCTCCTGCAGGGCGGTCTTGACCTCGTCGAGGCGGTACGGCTTGACGATGGCGGTGATGAGCTTCATGCCTGGGGCTTGACCTTCTGGACGGAGGGGACGACGGACGCGCTGACCGGGGCGCCGTGGCCCAGGACGCCGTGATCGTATGCCGTCTCCGCGTGCACCGTAAGGTCCAGCCCGGTGTGCTCCTGCTCCTCGCTCGCCCGGAAGCCCAGCGCCTTGTCGAGCAGCTTGCCGAGGCCGTACGTCACCGCGAAGGCGTACACCGCCACGACGACCACGGCGAGGAACTGCCTGCCGAGCGGGGCGAGGCCGCCGCCGTAGAACAGGCCGTCCGTGCCGCCGGTCATCGCCCTCTCGGCGAACAGTCCGATCAGCAGGGTGCCGATGACGCCGCCGACCAGGTGGACGCCGACGACGTCGAGCGAGTCGTCGTAGTTCAGCTTGAACTTCCAGCTCACCGCGTACGAGCAGACGACACCGGCGGCGAGGCCGACGACGAGGGCGCCGAGCAGGGAGACCGTGCCGCAGGACGGGGTGATGGCGACGAGACCGGCGACCGCGCCGGAGGCGGCGCCGAGGGTGGTGGGGTGACCGTCGCGCTTGTGCTCCACGAAGAGCCAGCCGAGCAGGCCGGTGCAGCCGGCCGCCATGGTGTTGAGGAATGCCGCCGCGGCCAGGCCGTTCGCGCCGAGCGCGCTGCCCGCGTTGAAACCGAACCAGCCGAACCAGAGCAGACCGGCGCCGAGGATCACCATGGGCAGGTTGTGCGGGCGCATGGCGTCCTTCTTGAACCCGAGGCGGGGCCCGAGGACCAGGCACAGGGCGAGCCCGGAGGCGCCGGAGGTGATCTCGACGGGCAGACCGCCCGCGAAGTCGAGCGCGCCGAGCTTGTCCGCGATCCAGCCGCCGGGGCCCCACACCCAGTGGGTCACCGGGACGTATACGACGAGGGCCCAGACGGGGACGAAGACCAGCCAGGCCGAGAACTTCGTCCGGTCGGCCACCGCGCCGCTGATCAGGGCGGCGGTGATGATCGCGAAGGTCAGCTGGAAGGTCGCGAAGAGGAGGGTGGGGACCGTGCCGTGCACGCTGCCCGGAGTGATGCCGGCCATGCCGGCGTGGCCGAGGCCGCCGACGAGCCCGCCGAACGCGTCGTCCCCGAAGGCGAGGGAGTAGCCGGCGGCCAGCCAGACCACCGTGACCAGGGCGATCGACACGAAGCTCATCATCAGCATGTTGAGGACGCTCTTCGTGCGGACCATGCCGCCGTAGAACAGGGCCAGCCCCGGCGTCATCAGCAGGACGAGGGCGGTGGCGGCGAGGAGCCAGGCGGTGTCGCCGGTGTTCACTTGGGGCGCGGCGGCGAGGGTCACGGGCGTCTCCAACGGGGGTCGGGGCTGCGTCAGAGGGTCACCGGCGCGCGTTTCCGGTCGCGTACGGGTGTGTTTCCGTGACGTTTCATTGCCCGAGGGTTACCAAAACCTCACTGTGCGGCCGGGCCCTGTGGATCAGGGACAATGAACGGCATGAGCGTGCGTACCCAGTCATCCGAGCAGTCGGCCGAGGCCGTCCACCGCGCCGGCTTCGCCTGCTTCGTGGGCCGCCCGAACGCGGGCAAGTCCACCCTCACGAACGCTCTGGTCGGGCAGAAGGTGGCGATCACCTCGAACCGGCCGCAGACCACCCGGCACACGGTGCGCGGCATCGTGCACCGGCCGGACGCGCAGCTGATCCTGGTGGACACCCCGGGGCTGCACAAACCGCGCACGCTGCTGGGCGAGCGCCTGAACGACGTCGTGCGGACCACGTGGGCCGAGGTCGACGTGATCGGCTTCTGCCTGCCCGCCGACCAGAAGATCGGCCCCGGTGACCGCTTCATCGCCAAGGAACTGGCCGGCATCAGGAAGACCCCGAAGGTCGCCGTCGTCACGAAGACCGACCTGGTCGACTCGAGGGCCCTGGCCGAGCAGCTGATCGCCATCGACCAGCTCGGCAAGGAGCTGGGGTTCGAGTGGGCGCAGATCGTGCCGGTGTCGGCGGTCGGCGACAAGCAGGTGCAGCTGCTGGCCGACCTGCTGATCCCCCTCCTCCCCGAGGGCCCGGCGCTCTACCCCGAGGGTGACCTGACGGACGAGCCCGAGCAGGTGATGGTCGCCGAGCTGATCCGCGAGGCCGCGCTGGAAGGCGTCCGGGACGAGCTGCCGCACTCCATCGCGGTCGTGGTCGAGGAGATGCTCCCGCGCGAGGACCGCCCGGCGGACAAGCCGCTGCTGGACATCCACGCCAACGTCTACATCGAGCGCCCCAGCCAGAAGGGCATCATCATCGGCCCCAAGGGCAAGCGCCTGAAGGACGTCGGCATCAAGTCCCGCAAACAGATCGAGGCCCTCCTGGGCACACCGGTCTTCCTCGACCTGCACGTCAAGGTCGCCAAGGACTGGCAGCGCGACCCGAAGCAGCTGCGCAGGCTGGGCTTCTAGCCGGTCCCGTGAGCAGGTGGAGGTGCTCGTCCGCCTTCAGCGGTCGGCGGGGTGGGGGGCCATGTCCTGCAGGCCCACCACCCGCAGCAGCTGGAGCCGTTCGTAGGAGTCCGTTCCCGGGCGGGCCGTGTGGACGACGAGCAGGTGGTGGTGCTCGTGACTCAGCATGACCTCGCAGTCCAGCTCCAGGAGGCCGACCAGCGGATGCTGGAAGCGCTTGGTCGCCCGGTCGCGCAGGGACACCTCGTGTTCGTCCCACAGACGCGCGAACTCCTCGCTGGATGACCGGAGTTCGGCGACCAGCCCGGCCGGCTCCGGGTCGTCGGGGCGGGCGGCGGCCACCGCGCGCAGATTGGCCACGTGGGCGCGCGCGTGCGGCTCGTGGTCCTCCGGCGGGAAGAGCGAGCGCGCGGCCGGGTCCAGGAAGAAGCGGCGGGCCAGGTTCCGTTCGCGCCGGGGACGGGACATCACGTCGCCGACCAGCGCCCGGGCCATCGCGTTCTGGGCCAGGACCTCCCCGCAGTCGTTCAAGAGCTGCGCCGGAGTGTCGTACAGCCGGTCCAGGATCAGCAGCAGACCGGGCCGGACATGCGCCGACGCGGTCTCGCGGCGCGGCGGCTCCTCGCCGGCCAGGTGGAACAGGTGGTCGTGCTCGGCGTCGCCGAGACGCAGCGCACGCGCCAGCGCCGTCAGCATCTGGCGGGACGGGCGCGGGCCACGGGACTGCTCCAGCCGCGTGTAGTAGTCCACCGACATGCCCGCCAGCCCCGCCACCTCCTCCCGGCGCAGGCCCGGTGTACGCCGCCGGGCCCCCGGCGTCAGGCCCACGTCCGACGGGCTCAGCCGGGCGCGGCCCCGGCGCAGGAAATCGGCGAGTTCGGCTCGGTTCACCCCTCCAGCGTGCGGCAGGCCGCCGGGCTTATCCAGGGACTGCCGATCCCCCGACCGACAGGTCTCTCCCGCTCTGCCGCCGCCGGGACCGAGGCTGGCCGGCGACGAGAGGAGCACCTGATGCTGACATTGGTGACCGGGACGACAGGACAGGTCGGGCGCCGCTTCGTGCCCAGGCTGCTGGCGCAGGCGCGGCCGGGGGAGAGGGTGCGGGTCCTGGTCAGGGACGCCGCCCGCGCGGAGCGCTTCGAAGGCCTCGGCGCCGAGGTCGTGCTCGGCGATCTGCGCGACGACGACGTGCTCGGCAAGGCCGTGGCCGGGGCGGACGCCGTCGTGAACGTCGCCGCCGCCTTCCGCGGGGTGCCCGACGAGGAGGCCCGGGCCGTCAACCGGGACGCGGCCGTGGCCCTGGGCCGGGCCGCGCAGGCCGCCGGTGTCCGACGGTTCGTCCAGGTCAGCACCGGGCTGGTGTACGGCACCGGCCGCGGCCGGCCGCTGGTCGAGGACGACGAGTCCCGGCCCGGCGGCGCGATGTGGGGCGCCTACCCCGAGTCCAAGGCGGCGGCCGAACGGGAGCTGCTCGCCCTCGACGGCCTGGACCTGAGGATCGGCCGGCTCCCCTTCGTCTACGGCGAGGGCGACCCGCACCTCGCCGACTCCCTGCGCTGGGCCGCGCACTGGGCACCCACCCAGCGGCTGCACATGGGCCACCACGCCGACGTCGCCCAGGGGCTCCTGCGGCTCCTGTACGCGCCGGCGGTGAACGGCCCGGTCCACAACATCGCCGACGACGCCCCCGTCACCGCGGTCGATCTGCACCAACTGGGCGGCGCCGAACCGCCCGCCGGCATGGCCACCCGGACCGACCCCGACCCGTGGCTCGGCATCATGTCCACCGGGAAGATCCGCCGCGACCTCGGCTACCGCCCGCTCTTCCCGAGCGTCTGGACCGCCCGCGACGCCGGCGCCCTGTAGCCACAGGCGTCAGCGACGGCCTCTCAGTCCACGCCCCGGATCCGGCCCACCAGCACCGCCCCCGCCAGCCCGATCACCGCCGCCGTCAGGTACAGCACCCGGTACCCGCCCAGGTAGGTCACGACCGGCGCGGCGAGGGCGGGGGCCGCGACCTGGGGCAGGGCGTTGGCCACGTTGATCACGCCGAGGTCCTTGCCCCGGTCCAGCGCCTTCGGCAGGACGTCCGTCATCAGCGCGAAGTCCACGGAGGTGAACACGCCGAAGCCGATCCCGAGGACCGCCGCCGCGACGACCGCGCCGGACCAGGTCTGCCACCCCGCCAGCGCCGCCGTCGCCACCGCCATCAGCACCCCGGACCAGACGACGAACGGCTTGCGCCGGCCCACCCGGTCCGACCAGACCCCGCCCGCCACGACGGTCGCCATCAGCGTCAGGCTGTTGACGGCCGTCAGGATCAGCACTCCCTGGCCGGGGTCGTGGTAATGGAGGCGGTCGCGCAGGTAGTACAGCAGGTACAGCAGCACCAGCGCGTTGCTGAGGTTGATCAGGAACCGGGTCAGCCACGCCCAGCCCAGGTCCGGGTACCGGCGCGGGCTCAGCCAGAAGCCCGCCAGGAAACCGCGCCAGGACCACGGCGGGCGGTCACCGGCGGACAGCGGCAGGTCCGGGTACCGCAGCACGTACGGCAGCACGCCCGCCACCGTGCACACCGCGCACGCCGCGTACCCGGCCCCGGTGCCGCCGGCCGCCGTCGCGAGTCCGGTGCCGCCGACCACGCCCAGGATCTGAGCGGCGCCCAACCAGCCGCCCACCGCGCCGCGTTGGCCCCTGGGCACCCGGTCCGGCACGGCCGCCGTCACCGCCGCGAACGCCGCGTTCAGGGTGAGCTGCACCAGGCACCAGCCCGCCGCCATCGACCACACCCCGCCCGCCCGCGCGAGCAGCAGCAGCGACAGCGCCCCGCCCGCCGTCCCGGCCACGATCCACGGCGTACGGCGGCCCGGGCGGGCGGTCGTCCGGTCCGACAGCGCGCCGAAGAAGGGGTTGGCGAGCAGCGAGACCCCCGCGCCCGCCCCCGTCACCCAGGCGAGCACGGTCTCCTTTGACATCCCGGAGCCGGGCGCGAAGTCCTTGGCCTGGGAGGCCAGCAGGATCTGCAGCGGGCCGAACCAGCCCACCCAGATCGCCCCGTTGGCGAGCGAGAGCGCCGTGGTCCAGCCCCGGCCGACCGGTTCGGCCGGCTCGGACAGCGCCGCCGCGGGGCGGACCGCGGTCATCTCTGGGCCGAGAGCACGTCCCGGAACCAGTGGTAGGAGGCCTTCGGGGTGCGCTTCAGCGTGGCCGGATCGGCGAAGTCCACGTGCACCAGGCCGAAGCGGCGCGCGTAGCCCTCCGCCCACTCGAAGTTGTCCAGCAGGGACCACACGAAGTAGCCGCGCACGTCCACCCCGGCCGCGAGCGCGCGGTGCAGGGCGCGCAGGTGGCCGTCCAGGTAGGCGATGCGGTCCCGGTCGTCCAGGCCGTCGTACGAGCAGCCGTTCTCGGTGATGACGATCGGCGGGAGCTTGTCGCCGTAGGCCTCGCGGAAGCCGGTCAGCAGTTCCGTCAGCGCCTCCGGGACGACCGGCCAGCCGAAGTCGGTCCTCGCCGCGCCCTCGATCTCCCTCACCGAGAAGGGGAGTTCGGCGGGAAGGGTGAGGCCGCCGTACTCGCCGTCGCCGCCCCCGGGCGCGCCGACCCGGGTGGGCGCGTAGTAGTTGATCCCGTACCAGTCGACGGGCTCGGCGATGACCTCCAGGTCGGCCGCGACGTCGTCGCCCGGCATCAGCTCGCCCATGCCCTCGGGGTATTGGCCGAGGATGACCGGTTCGGCGAACAGGCGGTTGAGGAGGACGTCGTAGAAGCCCGCAGCCTCCCGGTCGGCCGGGGCGTCGGAGGCGGGCCAGGTGGGGCCGTGGGAGTTGGCGATGCCGATGTCGTGCGCGCCGGCCGCGCGCAGGGCCCGTACCGCGAGGCCGTGGGCGAGGAGCTGGTGGTGGGCGACCGGGAGCGCGTCGAACAGGAGCCGCCTGCCGGGGGCATGGGCGCCCAGCGCATGCCCCAGCAGTGTGTGTTCGGCGGGCTCGTTGAGGGTGATCCACTTCGGCACGCGGTCGCCGAGCCGCTCGGCCACCACGCTCACGTGATCGGCGAACCGGGCCGCCGTCTCCCGCTCCAGCCAGCCGCCCGCCTCCTCCAGCGAAGCGGGCAGGTCCCAGTGGAAGAGCGTGGGCACGGGCCGGACGCCCGCCGCGCACAGCTCGTCCACCAGGCGGTCGTAGAAGTCCAGCCCGCCCGGGGAGTTCACCCGCGGCCAGGAGACGGAGAAGCGGTACGCGTCCACGCCCAGGCCGGTGAGGAGGGCGACGTCCTCGCGGTAGCGGTGGTAGTGGTCGCAGGCCACCGCGGCCGTCGAGCCGTCCTTCACCCGGCCGGGCTCGGCCGTGAACACGTCCCACACGGAAGGTTCGCGCTCTTCGGCCGCGCCCTCGATCTGGTGGGCCGAGGTCGACACACCCCACAGGAAGCCGTCGGGGAACCGGGGTATCGGATCGCCTGCGTCAGTCGCCATGGCCGGATCATCCTTACCCTCGGTAACAGAAGTCAACGCCCCGGCGGCAACCGTTGCTCAGACGCCCGCCTCCCGGACGCTCACGCCCCCTCCTTCAGTACGCGGGAGATCAACTCCCGCTGGTCGTCGGTGAGTCGGGGATCGGCCGCGTACACCGTGCGGCTGTCCACGGTGATCTCGTACCGGAAGCCGTCGGGGACGCCGGTGGGCGGGGCGCCCGGGCCGGACGCGAGGACCCGTTCGGCCAGGGCCTGCCACTCGGCGGCGTCGGGCCGGCCCGAGGTGTCCACCTCGGCCCCGCGCCCGATCCCCGCGAAACCACCCGTGCGCTGCACTCGAATACGCATGGGTCCGTGTCTAGTACGGATCTACGTCGTCCGCACCCCGACCGTCTCCCACGCCTTCTGCACGGCCTCCAGTTCGTCCCCGGAGCCGAACCGCGCCGTGGCCGCCTTCACCGTGAGCTTGGCGAAGTCGGCGAACTGGGCGTTCGAGCGCAACTCGCCGCCGGTGAGCACGTCGTACCAGATCTGGCCGGCCTTCTCCCAGGCGTTGCCGCCGATGGCCGTGGCGAGCAGGTAGAAGGCGTGGTTGGGGATGCCGGAGTTGGTGTGGACGCCTCCGTTGTCGCTGCTGGTGTGCACATAGCCCGCCATGGTCGCGGGCTGCGGGTCCTTGCCGAGCCTCGGGTCGTCGTACGCGGTGCCCGGGGCCTTCATCGACCGCAGCGCCGTGCCGTGGACGCCGGGGGCGAGCAGGCCCTCGCCGATCAGCCAGTCGGCCTGGTCGGCGCTCTGGCCGAGCGAGTACTGCTTGATGAGCGAGCCGAAGACGTCGGAGACCGACTCGTTGAGCGCGCCGGACTGGCCCTGGTACTCCAGGTTCGCGGTGTACTGCGTCACCCCGTGGGTGAGTTCGTGGCCGATGACGTCGACGCAGCTGGTGAAGTCGACGAAGACCTGGCCGTCGCCGTCCCCGAAGACCATCTGCTCGCCGTTCCAGAAGGCGTTGTCGTAGTCGGTCTCGTAGTGCACGGACGCGTTGAGCGGCAGGCCGTTGCCGTCGATGGAGTCCCGCGCGTAGGCCTTCAGGTACAGCTCGAAGGTGGCGCCGAGACCGGCGTAGGCGCGGTTGACGCCGGCGTCCTGGACCGGGTCCTGGCCCTCCGCGCGGACCTCGGTGCCGGGCAGGTCGCTGCCGTGCCGGACGTCGTAGATCGTGCGCCGGGGCTTGCTGTCGGCCTGGGCGGCGGTGGCGATGACGGTCTGGGTGGCGACCGCGGTGTCGCGGCGGCGGCTGCGCAGCGCGGAGTCGTGCTGGAGGGTGCGCAGCGCGGATGCGGAGAGCGCCTGGTCCTCGTGCTGGGCGAGCCGGTCGAGGATGTGCGGCGGCACGATCGTGCAGAAGACGGGCTGGAAGCCCCCGTTGGTCGTCATGCCGAAAACCATCGCACTGCGTGACGTCAGTGTCACTAGTCGCGACCGTGATTGGGTGAAATATCGGGACGCCTGGCCACACTCCGTAGCCGGGAGTGGTATGGCGCACTTTTTGTCCCTGTTCATCCCCCTTGCTCGGTCGATCCCGCATACTGATACGGACCCGCGCAACCGGCGCGCCTCGGCTACGCTGCGAAGCATCATGCGTTTCGGGCTGCTTCTCCTTAGCTGCCGCGGCGAGGGCCTGTAGTCAAGGCCGACTCCCTCCCCGCGGAGCTTGGCGTTGCGTCGTCGGCCGACCCGGACATCCGGAAAGACACCCCACATCCGGACACCCTGAGGAGCCCACGCCACCATGGCCAACCGCCAGCAGCCCAGCACCATGCCGATCCACAAGTACGGTCGCTACGAGCAGGTCGACATCCCCGACCGCACCTGGCCCCAGAAGCGGATCACCGCCGCCCCCCGCTGGCTGTCCACCGATCTGCGTGACGGCAACCAGGCCCTCATCGACCCGATGTCGCCCGAGCGCAAGCGCCGGATGTTCGACCAGCTGGTCAAGATGGGCTACAAGGAGATCGAGGTCGGCTTCCCGGCCTCCGGCCAGACCGACTTCGACTTCGTGCGCTCGATCATCGAGGAAGAGGGCGCGATCCCGGACGACGTCACGATCTCCGTGCTGACCCAGGCCCGCGAGGACCTGATCGAGCGGACCGTGGAGTCCCTGAAGGGCGCCAAGCGGGCCACCGTCCACCTGTACAACGCCACCGCCCCGGTCTTCCGCCGCGTCGTCTTCCGCGGCTCCAAGGGCGACATCAAGCAGATCGCCGTCGACGGCACCCGCCTGGTGATGGAGTACGCCGAGAAGCTGCTGGGCCCGGAGACCGAGTTCGGCTACCAGTACAGCCCGGAGATCTTCACCGACACCGAGCTGGACTTCGCCCTGGAGGTCTGCGAGGCGGTCATGGACGTCTGGCAGCCCGGCCCGGGCCGCGAGATCATCCTCAACCTGCCCGCGACCGTTGAGCGTTCGACCCCGTCCACGCACGCGGACCGCTTCGAGTGGATGCACCGCAACCTGACCCGCCGCGAGCACGTCTGCCTGTCCGTCCACCCCCACAACGACCGCGGTACGGCGGTGGCGGCGGCCGAGCTGGCGCTGATGGCCGGCGCCGACCGCGTCGAGGGCTGCCTGTTCGGACAGGGCGAGCGCACCGGCAACGTCGACCTGGTCACCCTGGGCATGAACCTGTTCTCGCAGGGCGTCGACCCGCAGATCGACTTCTCCGACATCGACGAGATCCGCCGCGTGTGGGAGTACTGCAACCAGATGGAGGTCCACCCGCGCCACCCGTACGTGGGCGACCTGGTCTACACGTCCTTCTCCGGCTCCCACCAGGACGCCATCAAGAAGGGCTTCGACGCCATGGAGGCCGACGCGAGGGCCAAGGGCGTCACCGTCGACGACATCGAGTGGGCCGTGCCGTACCTGCCCATCGACCCCAAGGACGTCGGCCGCTCCTACGAGGCCGTCATCCGGGTCAACTCGCAGTCCGGCAAGGGCGGTGTCTCCTACGTCCTGAAGAACGACCACAAGCTGGACCTGCCCCGCCGGATGCAGATCGAGTTCTCCAAGCTCATCCAGGCGAAGACGGACGCCGAGGGCGGCGAGATCACGCCGAAGGAGATCTGGGCGGTCTTCCAGGACGAGTACCTGCCGAACCCGGACAACCCCTGGGGCCGCATCCAGGTCAGGACCGGCCAGTCCACGACGGACACGGACGGCGTCGACACCCTGACCGTCGAGGCGACGGTCGACGGCGAGGACACGGTCCTGACTGGCTCCGGCAACGGTCCGATCTCGGCCTTCTTCGACGCCCTGCAGTCCATCGGCATCGACGTACGCCTGCTGGACTACCAGGAGCACACGATGAGCGAGGGCGCCTCCGCGCAGGCCGCCTCCTACATCGAGTGCGCGATCGACGGCAAGGTCCTGTGGGGCATCGGCATCGACGCGAACACGACGCGTGCGTCGCTGAAGGCGGTCGTCTCGGCCGTCAACCGCGCGGCCCGCTGACCCCTCTGACCGGGGGTTTCAACGCCCTGACCGCTGTATACGGCGGTCAGGGCGCCGCCGTTTTCGGCCATGGCGCCGACGAGGTCACAGAAAGGTCTCTTCCGGGGTACTGACTCAGCCTCCGTGATGTGGCTAACATCACGCCAGCACGGCGATGTTGCCGCGCGGTTACGGAGGTGCGACGTGCTGCCAGTACGGGGACGATACGGCCAGGCCCTGCGCTTCCTGGGCACGCGCACCGCATGGACACCCGTGGGCGACGGGGAGTTCTACTGCCCCGGCTGCGGGGGCGACCGCAACTACCAGCGGCTCACCGGCCGCCGCCGGCTCACCCTGCTCGGGCTGCCGCTGCTGGCGCGCGGCACGGCCGGACCGGTCGTGGAGTGCGCGGCCTGCGAGCAGCACTACGGCACCGACGTCCTCGACCACCCCACCACCCGCCGCTTCTCCGCGATGCTCCGCGACGCCGTGCACACCGTCGCCCTCGCCGTGCTCGCCGCGGGCGGCACCTGCTCCCGTACGGTCCTGGAGACCGCGGCCGCCGCCGTCCGCGCCGCCGGCTTCGACACCTGCACCGAGGAGCAGCTGGCCGCCCTGGTCGAGGCGCTCGCCGCCGACACCGGCCGGGTCTTCGAGCAGCCGTACGGCGCGAGCCTGACGATAGAGCTGCACGAGGCGCTGGACCCGCTCGCCCCGCACCTCGCCCCCGCCGGCCGCGAGTCCCTGCTGCTGCAGGCCGCCCGCATCGCCCTCGCCGACGGCCCCTACACCCCGGCCGAGCGCGACGCCCTCACCACGGTCGGCGCTGCGCTGACCATCCGCGCCGACGACGTCACCCGGCTGCTGGCGGCGGCCAGGACGACCCCGTCCTGAACCGGCGCCGTCGTCCCTGCGTACCTCAGCCGTACCCCGGCGACGGATGAGACCCGGATCGGTGACGGCGGCGACGGCGGCCGTACGGGAGCCGGCGCCCGGCTTGGCGTGCCCTCCGTGCGGTGGACGCCGCCCGCGGGTGCCGCCGTCCGGCAGCGGCACAAGGCGTGGCCTGCCCGCCGGAGCGAGGGGCGACGGCGACCATGAGCGGATGACCGCCCAGCGCCGCACCCTGCTCACCGCCCTCGCCCTCCTCGCCTCCCTCACCGCCCGCCTGCCCGCCGAGGCCGCGCCGGACCGTCCCGCCGCCGGCTGCGCCTCCTCCGTCCCCTACGTCTCGGGCGCGGGCGGCTACGACACGTACCGCATTCCGGCGGTCGTCCGCACCCGGCACGGCACCGTGCTGGCCTTCGCCGAGGGGCGCCGGGACAGCGCGCGGGACACCGGCGCCATCGACGTCGTCCTGCGCCGCTCCACCGACGGCGGCTGCACCTGGGGCCCGCTGACCGTCGTGACGGCCGGGAGCGGGGACACCCGGGGCAACCCGGTCCCGGTCGTGGACCCGCGCACCGGCGCCGTCGTGCTCGTGACCTGCTGGAACAGCGGAGCGGCGACGCAGGGCCAGATCATGCGCGGGGAAGCGGAGCGCCGGGTGTACGTGCAGCGCAGCTGGGACGACGGCCGCCGCTTCTCCGCCCCGGCCGACATCACGGCGCGGGTGAAGCGGCCCGGCTGGCGCTGGTACGCCACCGGCCCCGGCCACGCGGTCGCCCTCACCCGGGGCCCGCACCGGGGCCGCCTCCTCGTCCCCGCGAACCACTCCGCCGGCTCCCGTCACGACGGCGGTCACGCCCTCTACAGCGACGACGGCGGCCGCACCTGGCAGCTGGGCTTCGTCGCGGACGCCTCCGGCGGTGGGGTCAACGTCAACGAGACGACGGCCGCCCAACTCCCGGACGGCAGGCTCTACTTCAACGCCCGCGACCAGTACGGCAGCGCCCCCGGCAACCGCCTCGACACCTACTCCGGGGACGGCGGCCGGTCCCTCGACCGCCCCTACGCCCCCCAGCCCACCCTGGCCGACGTCCCCGTGGTCCAGGGCAGCGTCCTCCAACTCCGGGGCGCGGGCGCGCCGCTGCTCTTCTCGGCGCCCTCCGTGCCGACCGCCCGCCGCGCCCTCGCCCTGTGGTCCAGCACGGACGCCGGCCGCACCTTCACCAGGCGGCTCACCCTCTCCGACCGCCCGGCCGCCTACTCCGACCTCGTCCAGCTGGGCCCCGCCACGATCGGCGTCCTGTACGAGACGGGCGCCGACCACAGCTACGAGACACTGCGGTTCCGCAGACTCACCCTGACCTAGTGCCCGGGCAGGCAACGTTCGCCCCGTCGCGACGCCCGGCACGCCACCCCGCTGCGCGGGAGGCGCCCCCACTCGCCGCACCGGCCGAAAGCCCAGGTACGCCCAGTACGAGGACTTCCGGCCGGCACGCCGACAGCACGCACCGGACGCCGCTCCTTGACGGGCAAACGTTGCCTGCCGGGGCACTAGAGGAGCCCGGCCGCCGCCAGGTACTTGCCCACCTTCTCGACCTCCTCGCCGGACAGCGGCACCTGCGGCTCGGCCGTCACCGGGCAGTCGATGATCCCGCGCAGATGCAGCGCCGCCTTGAACGCGCCCAGCGCCGACGAACTCCCGCCCATCCGCGCCGGGTCACCGGCCCCGACCATCCCGAACAGCGCGCACAGCCGCTCCTGTTCGGCCCGCGCCCCCTCCCCGTCGCCCGCCCGGGACAGCCGGTACAGCCGCACGTACCCGTGCGGGTCGACGTTGCCCAGCCCCGGCACGCACCCGTCGGCGCCCAGTGCCAGCGCCGCGTCCACGATCAGCTCCGAGCCGGTCAGCACGCTGAACCCGGGGTGCGCGCGGGCCCCGGTGACGACCTCCCGGAAGGCGCCCAGGTCCCCGCTGGAGTCCTTCAGCCCCGCCAGTACCCCGTCACCGGCCAGCCCCAGCACCAGCTCGGCGGGGAGCTTGGTGTGCACGGCCACCGGGATGTCGTACGCGATGACCGGCACCGGGCTCGCGGCCGCGATCCGGCGGTAGTGGTGGACGATCTCGGCGCGATGGGTGCGGGCGTAGAAGGGGGCGGTGACGACGACGGCCTGCGCGCCCGCCGCCGTCACCGACGTGACGTGGTCCAGGACCCGGGGCGTGGTCATGTCGATGGCCCCGGCGATCACGGGCACCTGGCCGCCCAGGTGCCCGACGACCGCCTCCACGACCAGCCGCCGCTGGAGGTCCGTGAGGAACGCCGCCTCGGACGTGGACCCGAGCAGGAACAGCCCGTGCACCCCGCCCGCCACCAGATGGTCCACCAGCCGGAGCAGCGAGGCCACGTCCACCTCGCGGTCCGGCGTCAGAGGCGTGCAGACGGGCGGGACGACACCGGTGAGCGGGGCGGGGAAGGTCATGTGTCCGCTCCTTGCCGCTGCCAGTTCGGTCAGCGTGACCATAAGAGGGCTCACAGGGGCGGTCAAGTGCAGCCGGGCCGGGGTGCGCCAGACGGGGACCAGGTTGCCCTCCGCCGTCAGCCGGGCCCGGAGCCCCGTGCGGAGGAAGCCGTCGGGGGTGAAGGCGCGGGCGTCGGACTCGGGGGAGCGGTGGTAGCCGCGCACGGTGTGCGGGCCCCGTACGAGGAGGTCGCCGCTCTCTCCCCGGCGGCGTCGACGCGGATCTCGTCGCCCGGTGAGACGGGGCGCCCCAGGGTGCCGAGGACCACCTCACGCGGGTCGTCCGGGCGGGTCGCGATGACGACACCCTCCGCGAGGGCGAACACCCGCTGGAGCCGGCAGCCGAAGCCGGACTCGATCCGGGCGGCCAGGCCGGGATCCAGGTGCGGGCCGCCCACCTGGACCACCCGGAGCGAGGCCAGGTCGGCCTCGGTGCCGTCGGCCAGGGCGGCCAGCCACAGGGTGGCCGTGCCCGGTGTGACCGAGGTGATCGTCACCCGCTCCCGCTCGATCGCGCGGAGAGCCGCCTTCGGCGCCGGGTTCAAGGGTCGGTGCGGGGGAGCGCTTGGGTGAGAATGGTGTCCATGAGTCTGTTCCGCGACGACGGCATCGTGCTGCGCACCCAGAAGCTGGGTGAGGCGGACCGGATCATCTCCATCCTCACGCGCGGTCACGGTCGCGTCCGCGCCGTGGCGCGCGGGGTGCGGCGCACCAAGTCGAAGTTCGGGGCCCGGCTGGAGCCGTTCTCGCACGTCGACGTGCAGTTCTTCGCACGCGGCAGCGAGCTGGTCGGGCGCGGGCTGCCGCTGTGCACGCAGAGCGAGACCATCGCCGCGTACGGCGGCGGGATCGTGACCGACTACGCCCGGTACACCGCCGGGACGGCCATGCTGGAGACCGCCGAGCGGTTCACCGACCACGAGGGCGAGCCCGCCGTGCAGCAGTATCTGCTGCTCGTCGGCGCCCTGCGCACGCTCGCGCGCGGCGAGCACGCGCCGCACCTCGTCCTCGACGCCTTCCTGCTGCGGTCGCTGGCCGTCAACGGGTACGCCCCCAGCTTCGGCGACTGCGCGAAGTGCGGCATGCCCGGCCCGAACCGGTTCTTCTCCGTGGCCTCCGGCGGATCCGTCTGCGCGGACTGCCGGGTGCCCGGCAGCGTCGTACCCTCGCCGCAGACCCTGGTTCTGCTGGGGGCCCTGCTTACGGGAGACTGGGAGACGGCGGACGCGTGCGAGGCGCGGTACGTCCGGGAGGGCAGCGGGCTGGTGTCCGCCTACCTGCACTGGCATCTGGAGCGCGGGCTGCGCTCGCTCCGGTACGTGGAAAAGACCTAGAGCGGCAGTAGGGAGACGAGAGACACATGGTGGTACGCGGGTTCCTCGGGCGTCAGCGGCGCGAGTACAGGGAGCCGGAGCCGCACCCGTCCGGTGCCCGCGCCCCGAAGCTCCCCGGCGAGCTGGTCCCGAACCACGTGGCCATCGTCATGGACGGCAACGGGCGCTGGGCGAAGGAGCGGGGCCTGCCGCGCACCGAGGGGCACAAGGTGGGCGCCGAGCGCGTGCTCGACGTGCTGCAGGGCTCGATCGAGGTCGGCGTCCGCAACATCTCCCTGTACGCCTTCTCGACCGAGAACTGGAAGCGCTCGCCCGACGAGGTCCGCTTCCTGATGAACTTCAACCGCGACTTCATCCGCAAGACCCGCGACCAGCTCGACGCCCTCGGCATCCGGGTGCGCTGGGTGGGCCGGATGCCCAAACTGTGGAAGTCGGTGGCCAAGGAACTCCAGGTCGCCCAGGAGCAGACCAAGGACAACGACCTGCTCACCCTGTACTTCTGCATGAACTACGGCGGCCGCGCCGAACTCGCCGACGCCGCCAAGGCGTTGGCCGAGGACGTGCAGGCGGGCCGGCTCGATCCGGCCAAGGTCAGCGAGAAGACCATCCAGAAGTACCTGTACTACCCCGACATGCCGGACGTGGACCTGTTCCTGCGCCCCAGCGGTGAGCAGCGCACCTCCAACTACCTGCTCTGGCAGAGCGCGTACGCCGAGATGGTCTTCCAGGACGTGCTGTGGCCGGACTTCGACCGCCGCGACCTGTGGCGGGCCTGCGTCGAGTTCGCCTCCCGCGACCGCCGCTTCGGCGGTGCCGTCCCCAACGAGGAACTGCTGGCCATGGAGGCCGCGATGAAGGGCGACGCCACCTCCTAGCGTCCGTTGGGGCACGGGTCACCGGCGGTTCACGCGGGCCGCCGGGGATGCCGGGCTCATGCGGCAGCCCCCGCGCACCTGCCAGCAGCCCCCGACCGGCCCCGAGCCCGTCGTCACCGAGAACCTCTCCCGCCAGGGCTCGCGCACGGCCGCGGACGGCGACCTGGTCCCCGCGCTGCGGGACAACGCGGCGGCGGCAGGCCGGCTCACGCATGAGGCGCGCAGTTCGGGCCGCGCGTGCGGGCTCTCCAGGCCGCCACGGCCAAGGCCGGCTACGGCGCCGTCAGCGGGCGCGGCAAGCGGGAGCCGGCGGACACGCCGTGCGGCTGGAGCGGCGGCTGCCCTCGCCGTTCGCGGAGATCACGGCCGACGGGGAGCAGATCGACGCCCGCACCTGACGGGCAGGGGCGCGCCGCCTGCTCTCCCCACAAGGCGGCGGGCGGCGCCGCGCAGCGCGACTACATGGCCCACGACCCGCGCCTGAAGGACAGGTCCCCGACTCGATGGCTGCCGCCCAGGCCGTCCACAGGGGCGCGGGGACCTGCGCGACCGCGACCAGCCATGACGGACCCGCAACCCGGCAACGCCCCGCACCCCCACGGCGCCGACCGGCACCGCTCAACCGGCGGCGCACTCCGCGCACGTGCCGAAGATCTCCACCGTATGGGCGACGTTCACGAAGCCGTGCTCGGCGGCGACGGCCTCGGCCCACTTCTCGACCGCCGGTCCCTCGACCTCGACGGCCTTGCCGCAGGCACGGCAGACGAGGTGGTGGTGGTGCTCACCGGTGGAGCAGCGGCGGTAGACCGACTCGCCGTCGGAGGTGCGCAGGACGTCGACCTCGCCGGCGTCGGCGAGGGACTGCAGCGTGCGGTACACCGTCGTGAGCCCGACCGAGTCGCCCTTGTGCTTGAGCATGTCGTGCAGTTCCTGCGCGCTGCGGAACTCGTCGACCTCGTCCAGGGCCGCCGCCACGGCTGCACGCTGTCGGGTCGCGCGGCCCTTCACGGGCGGTCCAGCGGTCGTCACCGTTTTCTCCTCACGTCTCGCTCCTGCCCGGGCGCCATTGTGCCAGCCCGGACTGCCGGAGGTCAGACGCCGACCTCGTCCCCGGCTCCTCTCGTACCCGGGACCGTGCCGGAAACCGGGGCGGGAACCGTGCACTGCGCCGGGTCCCCGGCGGGCCCGGACCGGGCCGCCGCGCGGGCGCGTCGCCGAGCCAGCGGGGTGGCCAGGGCGGTCAGCGCGACGAACGCGGCGATGGTCAGCAGGACGATCGTCGCGCCGGGCGGAACGTCCTGGTAGTACGAGGTGATCGTGCCGCTGACGGTCACGGCGATGCCGAGCGCGACGGCGATCGCGAACGTGGCGGTGAAGCTGCGGGTGAGCTGCTGGGCCGCCGCCACCGGCACGACCATCAGCGCGGACACCAGCAGCAGACCGACCACGCGCATGGCGACGGTCACCGTCACCGCCGCCGTCACGGCGGTCAGCAGGTTGAGCGCGCGCACCGGCAGGCCCGTGACCCGCGCGAACTCCTCGTCCTGGCTGACCGCGAACAGCTGGCGCCGCAGGCCGAGGGTGACCAGCACCACGAACGCGGCGAGCAGGCAGATCGAGACGACGTCCGACTGCGACACCGTCGACAACGAGCCGAACAGGTACGACGTCAGGTTCGCGTTGGAGCCGCCCGGCGCGAGGTTGATGAACATCACGCCGCCGGCCATGCCGCCGTAGAAGAGCATCGCGAGGGCGATGTCGCCGCGCGTCCTGCCGTACCAGCGGATCAACTCCATCAGGACCGCGCCGAGGACGGAGACGGCGGTCGCCATCCACACCGGGGAGGTGGAGAGCAGGAAGCCGAGGCCGACGCCGGTCATGGCCACGTGTCCGATGCCGTCGCCCATCAGGGCCTGGCGGCGCTGGACCAGGTAGATGCCGACGGCGGGGGCGGTGACGCCGACGAGGACGGCGGCGAGCAGCGCCCGCTGCATGAAGGCGTAGTTCAGGAAGTCCATCAGCTCAGCAGTCCCGTCCGCAGGGGTTCGGCGCCCGCCGGTGCGTGCGGGTGTACGTGGTCGTGGCCGGGGAGCGCGTGCTGGCCCAGGGCCTGCGGCGGTGGGCCGTCGTGCAGGACGCAGCCGTCCCTGAGGACGACCGCCCGGTCGATCAGGGGCTCCAGTGGGCCCAGTTCGTGCAGGACGAGCAGGACCGTCGTCCCCGCCTGAACCTGCTCCCGCAGTGTGCGGGCGAGGATTTCCTGGCTGGCCAGGTCGACGCCCGCCATCGGCTCGTCCATGATCAGCAGCTCGGGCTCGGCGACGAGGGCGCGGGCGATCAGCACGCGCTGGTGCTGGCCGCCGGAGAGGGCGTTGACCGAGTCCTTGGCGCGGTCGGCCATGCCGACGGCCTCCAGGGCCCGCCGCACGGCCTCCCGGTCGGCCTTGCGGAAGACGCCGAAGCGGGTCCGGGACAGCCGGCCGGAGGAGACGATCTCGGTCACCGTCGCCGGGACGCCGCCGGCGGCCGTCGTGCGCTGCGGTACGTAGCCCACGCGCGCCCAGTCGCGGAAGGAGCGGCGCGGGGTGCCGAACAGTTCGACCGTGCCGCCGCTCGCCGGCACCTGGCCGATGATCGTGCGGATGGCGGTGGACTTGCCGGAGCCGTTCGCGCCGAGCAGCGCGACCACCTCGCCGCGGCCGACGGTGAGGTCGATGCCGCGCAGCACGGGACGCGCGCCGAGTTCGGCGCTCACCCCCCGCAGGGATATGACGGGCTCACTGGTCATCTGGTCTCCCGTACCGGTCACTTGGCGCCCAGCGCCTGCTGGAGGGCCTTGAGGTTGGCCTCCTGGACGGAGAAGTAGTCCTTGCCGCGGGACTTGGCGGTGATGCCCTCGATGGGGTCCAGCACGTCGGTCCTCAGACCGGCGTCGCCCGCGATGGTCTTCGCGGTCTTGTCGCTGACGAGCGTCTCGTAGAAGACGGTGGACACGCCGTCGGCCCTGGCCAGCTTCTCCAGGTCCCTGACCCGGGCGGCGCTGGGCTCGGACTCGGGGTCGAGGCCGTTGATGGCCTCCTCGGTCAGGCCGTAGCGCTCGGCGAGGTAGCCGAATGCGGCGTGGGTGGTGATGAAGGCCTTGGTCCTCGTGTGCGCGAGGCCGTCCTTGAACTGCTTGTCCAGGTCGTTCAGCCTCCGCACGAGGGCGGCGGTGTTCTTCTCGTAGTCGGCGGCGTGCCGGGGGTCGGCCTTCTCGAAGGCCTTGCCGACGCCCTCGGCGACCTGGGCGTAGCGCACCGGGTCGAGCCAGATGTGCGGGTCCTTGGCGCCGGACCCCTCGCCGGGGTGGGTGTCGTGGGCGGCCGCGTGCCCGCCGACCTCGTTGCCGTGCTCCTCCAGCGAGGTCAGGGAGGCCGCGTCGATCTTCGTCCTGACCGGGGACTGGGCCACCGCGTCGTCGACGGAGGGCTGGAGGTTCTTCAGGTACACGACCGCGTCGGAGTCCTGGAGCAGCGCGATCTGCTTGGGGCTGATCTCCAGGTCGTGGGGCTCCTGGCCGGGGGAGGTGAGACTGGTGACGTGGACGTGCCCGCCGCCGATCTGCTCGGCCAGGAAGGCCATGGGATAGAAGGACGCGACGACGTTCAGCCCGCCGGTGCTCGCCGCCTCCGCGTTGTCGCCGGAACAGGCGGTGAGGGTGCCGATCCCGAGGGCGGTGACCGCCGTGAGGGCGGCGGGTATGAGGCGTCGTCGTACGTTCATGACAGTCATTTTCAACAAATATGGAAACCGTTGTCAACAAGCCGGGTCAGAGGCCTGCGGCGGGCTCTTCCGGAGGGGGCCGATTTGGTCGTGGGGGATGCTGCGCCGGTACGCTGAATCATTCGCAAGCTGGAAGCTTCTCGCTTCAACGCCCGTCGTCGTAATCGTCATGAAGAGAGCACCGTGGCCGCCGACAAGATCGACACCATCGTCAGCCTGAGCAAGCGCCGTGGCTTCGTTTTCCCGTGCAGTGAGATCTACGGCGGACAGCGCGCCGCCTGGGACTACGGACCGCTGGGTGTCGAGCTCAAGGAGAACATCAAGCGCCAGTGGTGGCGCTACATGGTGACGTCGCGCGAGGACGTCGTCGGTATCGACTCGTCCGTCATCCTGGCCTCCGAGGTCTGGGTCGCCTCCGGTCACGTCGCCACCTTCACGGACCCGCTGACCGAGTGCACCGCCTGTCACAAGCGGTTCCGCGCCGATCACCTGGAAGAGGCGTACGAGGAGAAGAAGGGCCACGCCCCGGCGAACGGCCTCGCCGACATCAACTGCCCCAACTGCGGCAACAAGGGCCAGTTCACCGAGCCCAAGCAGTTCTCGGGTCTGCTGTCGACGCACCTCGGCCCGACCCAGGACTCCGGCTCGGTCGCGTACCTGCGCCCCGAGACCGCCCAGGGCATCTTCACCAACTTCGCCCAGGTGCAGACCACTTCGCGCCGCAAGCCGCCGTTCGGCATCGCCCAGATGGGCAAGTCGTTCCGCAACGAGATCACGCCGGGCAACTTCATCTTCCGCACCCGCGAGTTCGAGCAGATGGAGATGGAGTTCTTCGTCAAGCCGGGCGAGGACGAGAAGTGGCAGGAGTACTGGATGCAGCAGCGCTGGAACTGGTACACCGGCCTGGGTCTGCGTGAGGAGAACATGCGCTGGTACGAGCACCCGAAGGAGAAGCTCTCCCACTACTCCAAGCGCACCGCCGACATCGAGTACCGCTTCCAGTTCGGCGGCAGCGAGTGGGGCGAGCTGGAGGGTGTCGCCAACCGCACCGACTACGACCTCGGCGCCCACTCCAAGGCCTCCGGCCAGGACCTCTCCTACTTCGACCAGGAGGCCGGCGAGCGCTGGACGCCGTACGTCATCGAGCCGGCGGCCGGTGTCGGACGCACCATGCTGGCCTTCCTGCTCGACGCCTACGTCGAGGACGAGGCGCCGAACGCCAAGGGCAAGATGGAGAAGCGGACCGTGCTGCGGCTGGACCACCGCCTCGCCCCGGTGAAGGTGGCCGTCCTCCCGCTGTCCCGCAACCCCGAGCTGTCCCCGAAGGCCAAGGGCCTCGCCCAGGCGCTGCGGCAGAACTGGAACATCGAGTTCGACGACGCCGGCGCCATCGGCCGCCGCTACCGCCGCCAGGACGAGATCGGCACGCCGTACTGCGTCACCGTCGACTTCGACACGCTCGACGACAACGCCGTGACCGTGCGTGAGCGCGACTCCATGAAGCAGGAGCGCGTGTCGCTGGACCAGATCGAGGGCTACCTCGCGCAGCGCCTCATCGGCGCCTAGTCGTCGACCCGTAGCCCAAGCCGGGCGGACCGATCACATCGGGCCGCCCGGCTTTCGCATGTCCGCATCCCTGCGGCGACGCCTCTGACAGCTATGGAATGACAGATATTGAAATCTGTCAGCTGTCATGCGAAGGTGGGGGCATGACGATGCGAACCCGAAACCTCGGCACCACCGGTCCCGCCGTCTCCGCGGTCGGCCTCGGCTGCATGGGCATGTCCGCGCTCTATGGCGACGCCGACCGCGCGGAGTCCGTCGCGACCATCCACGCCGCCCTGGAGGCGGGCGTCACCCTGCTCGACACCGGCGACTTCTACGCCATGGGGCACAACGAGATGCTGATCGGCGAGGCTCTGCGCACCGCCCCGGCCTCCTCCCGCGAGAAGGCCCTGACCAGCGTGAAGTTCGGCGCGTTGCGCGACCCGGAGGGCAACTGGTCCGGCTACGACGGCCGCCCCGCCGCCGTGAGGAACTTCGCCGCCTACTCCCTGCAGCGCCTCGGCGTCGACCACATCGACGTCTACCGGATCGCCCGCCTCGACCCGGACGTGCCGATCGAGGAGACCGTGGGCGCCATCGCGGAACTGATCGAGAAGGGGTACGTCCGGCACGTCGGCCTGAGCGAGGTCGGCGCCGAGACCGTCCGCCGGGCCGCCGCCACCGCCCCGATCGCCGACCTCCAGATCGAGTACTCGCTGATCAGCCGGGGCATCGAGCGGGACATCCTGCCGACCACCCGCGAGCTGGGCATCGCGATCACGGCGTACGGCGTCCTCTCCCGCGGCCTGATCTCCGGCCACTTCTCCCGGGACCGGCAGCTGGCCCCGACCGACTTCCGCGCCCACTCGCCCCGCTTCCAGGGCGAGAACCTCCGGCACAACCTGGGCCTGGTCGAGGCCCTGCGCACGATCGCCGAGCAGAAGGGCGCGACGGTCGCCCAGACCGCCATCGCCTGGGTGCTCGCCCAGGGCGACGACATCGTGCCGCTGATCGGCGCCCGCACCCGCGAGCGGCTGGGCGAGTCCCTCGGCGCGCTGGACGTCACGCTGGACGCGGCCGACCTGGCGGCGATCGAGGAGGCCGTACCGGCGGACGCGGCGGCCGGCGACCGCTACCCGTCGGCACAGATGGCACACCTCGACAGCGAGCGCTGACCACGGCGCCGGGTACGGTCTAGGGCATGGCACCGCCCACCGAGACCCTGACCGCCGAACGCATCCTCGAAGCCACCGAGGAGGTGCTGCGCCGGCACGGCCCCGCCAAGGCCACCGTCGTCGACGTGGCCCGCGCGCTCGGGGTCAGCCACGGCAGTGTCTACCGCCACTTCCGCACCAAGGCGGCCCTGCGCGAGGCGGTCACCAAGCGCTGGCTGGACCGCACGTCGCTGCGGCTCGCCGGGATCGTGGACTGCGAGGACGGTCCCGAGGAGCGCCTGCGGGCCTGGCTCGCCGCGCTGTTCGACGCCAAGCGGCACAAGGCGGGCGACGACCCGGAGCTGTTCGCCACCTACACGGTGCTGGCCGGCGAGAACGTCACGGCGGTCGCCGAGCACATCGCCGACCTGACCGGCCAGTTGACCCGGATCATCGCGGCGGGCGCCGGTTCGGGCACCTTCCCGGTACCCGACCCGGCCGCCGCCGCCCGCGCCGTCTTCCACGCCACCGGCCGCTTCCACGACCCCTGTTACGCCCGGGAATGGACCCGCCCCGGCATCGACGAGGAGTTCACGGCGGTGGTCGACCTGCTGCTGCGCGGCCTGCGCAGCGGCTGAGCGGGCCGGGGCGTCGCCGGCCGCGGCACCGGACACCGTGGCGAACGCCAGTGGCCGGGCCGGGCATCCTGGGGATGTCCGACCCGGCCGCCGTCTGCCCGCGTCGTCAGCCAGGTCCCGCTGTGAGGTCAGCGGGCGAGGCTCCGTGCGGTGTTCCGGGTGAGGGGGTCAGTTCACGGTGACCGTGACGGCCGGCGAGAAGGCCTTGCCGGCCATGTTCGCGCTCGCGACGCGGAACGTGTCCGTGCCCTTGGTGGGGGGCTTGTAGCTGATCGCGTACGAGCTGCCCCTCTTCACCTTGCCGGTGGCGTGGACGGCAACCCACTTGCCGTTCTTCTCCTGCTGGAGCACCAGCGGGGAGCTGACCTTCAGGCCCGTGGTGCGGCCGGTGAAGACCACGGTGTGCCCGGCCTTGACCGTGGTCGGCCTGGCCGTGATGGTGAGCGAGGCCTTGGTCATGCTGGGGCTGGTCGTCGGCATGGGCTTGCCCGACAGGGACGGCGAGGGCTTGGGGCTCGGCTTCTCGTTCGCGGCGAACGCTCCGGCCGTACCGGCCGACAGCAGGGCGACGGACAGGGTGCCGGCGGCGAGCGCTCGGACGCAGCGACTCCGGGTGAAGCTCATGTGGGTCTCCTGTTTCGTGGGAGTTCCCCCCTGGCCACGAGCGAGCCTGGGGGCCTGCTCGCGACATCCAGGCTGGCCCGAGTGCGGCACGGCGGCATGTCGAACGACCACGGAGAGCTGTTGAAAGGTCGATCGATTCCGGCGAATCCGCAGGTGGAAGGGCGTTTCCGAGTGCGCCGACGTTACCTGTTTTTTACCGTTCGGAACTTCGCTCCGCGAGGGTGCGTCACGCAGGGTGACGTGTCTGCGCGCGAGTGGGAGCAGCGATACGGCTGGTGGCGAGGAGGCGGGCGAACCGCCGTGCCGTTTCGGTGGGTTGGGCCACGTGCACGAGTTCCGTGCGGTGGATGACACGGGGTTCCTCGACGGCGATCGCGACGGTGCCGGCGCAGGTGGCGCCCAGGGACAGCGGCAGGGCGGTGAGCCCGTGGCCTGCGGCGGCGAGGGCGGCGAGGCCGTGCAGGTCGGTGCCGCGGTGGTGGACCCGGGGACGGAAGCCGTCGGTACGGCAGACGGCGCGCAGTCGGTCGAGGGGGATGGCGGCGTCGGGGGCGTCGATCCACTGCGCCTGCGTGAGGTCGGTCAGCCGTACCGAGCGGCGCCGCGCCAGCGGATGGCCGTCGGGGAAGAGTACCGCCAGCGGTTGCTCGGCCACCGGGTGCGCCGTCGCCGGGCCCAGCTCGGGCAGCGGCAACGGGTCGCTGGGCGCGGCCACCCCGTCGACGAGGCCGACGTCGGCATGGGCCGTGAGGACGTCCTCGATCACCGATTCCCGGCTCAGCACGCGGACGTCCAGCCGCATGTCGCGGTAGTCGCCGTGCAGCCGGGCCAGCACCTCGGTGACGGTGGTGGTGAGGGCGGCCGGCGAACAGGCCAGGGTCAGCCGCGCGGTGTGCGTCTGGTGCAGGCGTGCGAGGTCGGCACGGGCGGCATCCAGGCGCAGCAGCAGCGCGGGGGCGTGCTCCATGAGCCGCGCGCCGGCCACGGTGGGCTCGACGGGCCGGCGGCCGACGAGCGGGGTGCCCAGATCGGCTTCGAGCGCCGCGATGTGCTGGGAGACGGCGGACTGCGTGTAGCCCAGGACGGCGGCGGCCTGGGAGAAGGAGCGGTGCTCCAGGACCGTCACGAAGGTGCGCAGCAGATGCGGGTTCATGTGCATCAGTATTTCTTATCCATACTCCATGGATCATCATTGGACCTGATGCACGCTGGTTGGCATGATCAGCCGCATGAACCACACGGCACGCATCGCCCTGGTCGGCGACCGCTCCGAGGCCATTCGCTCGCACGCCCGCGTCCCCGGTCTGCTGGAGGCCCTGCGCGTCCGGGACGGCCTGGATCTGGACGCCTACTGGGTCGGTACGCCGGACGCCGTCCAGGACATGGAGGGCTTCGACGCCATCTGGGTCCTGCCGGGCAGTCCCTACCGCAGTGAGGCGGGAGCCCTGGCCGCGATCCGTGCGGCGCGCGAGGGTGGGATCCCCTTCCTGGGCACCTGCGGCGGCTTCCAGCACGCCCTGCTGGAGTTCGCGCGCAACGTCTGCGGGCTGACCCGTGCGGCTCACGCCGAGAACGACCCGGCGGCCGCGGACCAGGACGCCGTGATCGTCAGGCTGGCCTGCTCGCTCGTCGGCCATGAGGGCATCGTCCGGGTCAGCCCCGACTCGCGGGCCGGCGCCCTGATCGGGGCCGACCGCGCCCAGGCGCGCTACCACTGCAACTACGCGCCCAATCCGGCGTACGCCGGCGTCCTGGGCGCGCACGGGCTGTCCTTCACCGGCACCGACGAGTCGGGCGAGGCCCGCATCGTCGAACTGCCCGGTCACCCCTTCTTCCTGGCCACCCTCTTCCAGCCCGAACTGGACGGCGACGGCACGCGCGCCCATCCGCTGATCACCGGCCTGGCCGAGGCCGCCGTCGAGCACGCCCGCGCGCGCTGAGCGCTTTTACCAAAAACCTTCTGAAGGGCCGTGGAATGCCTTCACCATGAGCTTTATGATCATCCAGTAATAACCGGGGGATTCCCGTGCCGAGGCGCGGGGATATAAGCGAAAGTAAAAACGAACATGGCACTGCAACTGGCGGGCACGGCGAATCACACAATTCTCGCCCGTCATCACCAGAATCGCCTCGATCAGGCGATCGTCGAAGCAAACTACCGCAGTCGGTTCCGTAACTGGGAACTTATATCCACGGTCCGGAACAGCCCGACAAGGGACCTGGGAGAAGACGGCGAACTGTTCTTTACCCCCGAACTCGTTCCCGTACTGACCCACCCGCTCCTCGAACAGGCCGAGCCGCACGTCCGTGAGGCCGTCCTGGTACATCGGCTCTACGAGTACCTGAAATTCACGATCGACCTCGAACAGAGCGCCGTCATCCCCGTCACCGGGCACATCAGCAGGGGTATGTCCGGGCTCGATCTGCCCGAGGGCATGCGCCGGGACGCTTTCCGGATCGTGACGGACGAGGCGTGGCACGCGCAGTTCACCTACGAGATCCTGCGCGACGTCCACGACCGCACACAGATCGCCCCCGCGCTTCCGGACGCGCCCACCTTCATGGGAGTACTGGAAAAGATCCACGAAGAACTTCCGAGTGAGATCCGAGGCCTGGACGAGATGCTGTTCGCCATTGTGAGCGAGACCCTCATCTCCTCCATTCTGGACGAACTGCCGAGTGACAAGCGGCTCCCCGAGGGCGTCCGTCTGATGGTCGAGGACCACGCACTCGACGAGGCCAAGCACCACACCTACTTCTCCACGCTGCTCCGCCATCTGTGGCCGGCGATGACCCGGAGGGAACGGGAGCTGGCGGGTCCCTTCATACCGCGTCTCATCTTCGCCTTCCTCGAACCGGACTACGCGAGCGCGGCACTGGGGCTGAGGGCCGCGGGCCTGGCCGGTCACGAGGTGGAACAGGTCATCAGCGACGTCTACGACCGCGAGACGGTCGTCGACTACGTGCGCCGCGGCGCCGCTCCCACCCTGCAGTACTTCCTCGAAGCGGGCGCCCTTGAGCACAGCGCCACGTTCGAGGCCTTCCAGGCATCGGGGCTGATCGCATGAACCAGGCGATCGTGTGTGCCGCGCGGGCACTGACCCCGACCGTCACCCAGTACTGGCTCACCGGCCCGGCCGACGGCCCCCGCCTGCCGCCCGCCGTGCCCGGCCAGCACGTCACGTTGTACGCGGGCGCGCGGACCAAGACGTACACCGTCGTGGCCGCCGACGACCAGGGCTACGAACTGGCCATACGCAACCGCAACCGGGGGCGCCGGGGCGATCTGCTCTCACCTCTGCTGTTCGTGGGGGCGTCGGTCACCGTCACCGGGCCCGGTGGCCACTTCACCGGCGCGCACACGGCGGACTTCACCCACTTCGTGGCCGGTGGCGTCGGGATCAATCCGGTCCTGGCGGTACTGGCCGCCGGGCGCCTGCGCGGCTGGCACCTGACCTACGTGGACCGCGGCGAGCAGGAGTTCCCGTTCCTGCGGCGGCTCCACGACCTGGCGCGGGAACAGGACGGCACCGTCGTCACGGTCGACACCGCGGCACAGGCACGCCCGGACTGGGACGACCTCGTCACGCGGATACCGGACGGAAGCGTCATCGGCCTGTGCGGACCGGCCGCGATGGTCCGCGAGGTGAGCGCCGCGGTGGACCGGGCGCCCGCGGCCCTGCACCTCGTCGTCGACGGGGCCGCGTCGGGAAGCGGCCAGGACCTGCCCGAGGTCGTCGAGGTGGAATGCGTCTCCTCCGGGGTGACCTTCCAGGCCGATCAAGAACGGTCGCTGCTCGACGAGCTGAACCGGAACGGCATCGCCGTGCCGTCCTCCTGCCGGCAGGGCATCTGCGGAACGTGCGAGATCGAGGTCCGCTCCGGCGACATCGAGCACCGCGACGAGGTGCTCACGGACGAGGAGAAGGCCGAGTCCGCGTACATGCTCCCGTGCGTCAGCAAGTCGGTCGGCAGGCGGCTCACCCTCAACGTCTGACCCGCAGAACGCTCCTGACGGCCCCTGACGGGCCGTCGACCCGACTGACTTCCGAAGGTCTTTTCGTGAACGAACTCGTTGCCGGCTATGCCGGCCGGATCGGATTCCCCGGTCCCTACCAGCCGACCGTCGAGTGCCTGAGGCACCTGCACGAGGCCCACCTGTACAACGTCCCCTTCGAGAACTTCAGCATGCACCGCAACGCGGAACGCGGCCTCTCCGAGGACGTCCTGCGCGAGGCGATCGTGGACCGTCGCCGAGGCGGCATCTGCTTCGAGACGGGGCGGTTGATGCAGCGGCTCCTCGACGCGTGCGGATTCGACTACGACATCCACCTGGCCAGCGTCGTCGGCACCCACCGGACACCGGCGACCCACCAGATCTTCGTGGTGACCGTCGACTCGCAGCGCTGGCTCTTCGACATCGGGTACGGCGCCCGCGGCCCCCGAGGGCTGATACCGCTGGCGGACGGGGCGGAAGCGCCCCACCCCGCGCTCTCCTCCAGGATCGCCCTCGACCGCCGGCCGGGCGCCCTGATCTGGACCGTGTCGATCAAGGAGCATGCCGTCGGCGCGACCGACTGGCAGGAGATCTACAGCTTCGTCGACGCCCCGGTCCAGGACCTTGACCTGGACATGGCGCACTTCTACACGACCGGGTCGCCGAACAGCGCCCTCAACCGGCACAAGGTGGCGAGCATCCCGACGCCGACCGGCAGAGTCAGCGTGCGCGACGGACACCTGACGATCGTGGCGGACGGAGACAGCTCCACGTCGGCCATCGAGGACGGCGCGACGCTGCAGGAAGCGCTGGAACGGCACTTCGGCCTCGCCGTCCCCCGGGCGGACATCGGATTCCAACCGGAGAGGTAGGCCCATGCTCTACATCACGGTCCCGGGCTGGACCAGTTCCGGCCCGGGCCACTGGCAGACGCGTCTCGAAGAGACCTACGAGGGTTTTCTCCGGGTCGTCCAGGACGACTGGGACAACGTCGAACGCGACCGGTGGGTCGCCAGGCTCGACGAGGCCGTACGCGGTGCCCGCGAAGAGGTCTTCCTCATCGGGCACAGCTGCGGATCGGTGACGATCGCCCAATGGGCCGCCGCCACCCGCCACGACCACCGGGTCGTCGGAGCGCTGCTGGTCGCGCCGGCCGACGTCGAGGCCGACAGCGCGCCACCCGCCATCCGGGCCCAGGCGCCGCTTCCCGCGGTCCGGCTGGGCACCAGGACCCACGTGGTGATCTCCGACAACGACCCGTTTCTCCCTCTCGACCGGGGCCTGACGCTGGCCGAGCGGTGGGGCGCCGGCGTCGAGGTGATCCCGGGGGGCGGGCACTTCGCCACGGCGGACGGTTTCGGCACGTGGGACTACGCGACCACATTGATCGAGCGGCACTCCGCGACCGTCCTCGCACATAAAAAAGGATTCGAAACCCATGCGCAGTAGGCTCTCGGCGGTGCCGCGGCCCGTTTACTACTATCTCGCCGCCTCGTTCTTCATGGGGCTGGCCAACGCCATCTTCGACGTGGTGTTCAACTTCTACCTCGCGCAGCGCGGCATCGACGAGGCCGCCGCGGGTGTCATCTACGCGATCGCGACCGGGGCGATGGCCGTCGCGGTGGTCCCCCTGCTCCTCCTGCGGCGCAAGGTCTCCCAGCGCGCCCTCCTCATCGGCGCGTCCGCGGTCTACGCCCTGCCGTTCGCCGCGCTGCCGTTCGTGGCTTCCGTCGTCACCGCGTCCATCGTGCTGAGCCTGATCCTGTCCGGCATGCTCGGCCTGCTCTCGGTGGGCAACTCGATCGCCGGCTCCCAGGTGCCGGAGAGTTCCCGTACACGCCTGTTCAGCACGTTCTTCATCTGCTACCTGGGCGCCGGTGCGGCCGGCTCCGCGCTGGTGTCCGCGGTCAGCGGCTCGCTCCACACCAGCGACCTGCAGAAGTACCGCTTCCTGCTGCTGCTGTCCTTCCTGGCGGCCTGCGTCATGTTCTGCCTGCGTATCCCGTCGGCACGGCGGACCACGACCGAGGCCGCGGCGGTCTCGGCCAAGGAGGAGATCAGCGTCGGGGAGAAGCGCAACTTCGCCGCCCTCTTCGTGGCGTCGGGCTTCCTCGGCGCGTCGGTGGCACTGGTGTTCCGCTTCGCCAACGTCCTCTTCTCGCAGGCCTACCGCCTGCCCGTGTCCGACATCTCGCTGATCCTGGGCAGCGACAAGATCGTCAGCATCTTCGGCGCGATCTTCGCCCCCCTCGTGGTCCGGCGCTTCTCCCTGCGCCCCAGCATCGTCGTGTTCGGCACCCTGGTGTTCGTCGGCCTCGTCGTGCAGTCGCTGACCGTCCCGCTCGTCGTCTTCGTCGCCCTCTACCTGCTGCGACTGCTGTTCAACTACTGCCTGATGCCGCTGCTGGACACCATCGCCATGACCGGCTTCGCCTCGTCGCGGCAGCTGGTCTCGATCAGCCTGCGCCAGTCCTCCTTCTACCTGGGCGGAGCCGTCTCGGCCGCCGTCTACGGCGAGCTGCTCAACGGAGGGCACTGGCAGGCGGCCCTGTGGGTCTCGGCGGCCTGCGCCGTCGTCGGGGCGCTGGCGATGACCCTCGTGCGCACGGCGGACACCCGCCGGCAGCACACCGTCGAGGAGAAGGTGCTGGAAGATGCCTGACCCCACGCTCGGCAACGACAGCGGCACGAACGACAGCCGCACGAACGACAGCGGTATCGAGAAAGGCGACCTGATGGCACAGACGCTCGTCGTCGTGGCTCCGTTCTCCAGCGGCCTGGTCTTCGCGCGCCGCGCCAAGGAGTTGTACGGCCTGGACTCCGTGGCCGTGCTGACACCGGACATGGCACCGCTGGCCCCGCTCAACACGGCCTACTCGCCGGACGACTACATCGGCGAAGTGCGCTTCTCCACCGCGGCGGAGACGGCCCGGCGGATCGAGCGCCTCTGCGGCGGCCGGCCGGCCTTCGTCATCTGCGGTTCCGAGCCGGGGGTGGAGGAGTTCGACGCCCTCGTCGCGCACTGGGGCATGCGGGGGAACTCCGGGGCTCCCGAGGCGCGCCGGGACAAGTTCCTGATGCAGGGGCGCCTGCGTGACGCCGGTGTCCGGTACATCCCGCACCACAAGGCGTCCGACACCGAATCCGTCGTGCGGTGGTGTGCCGGCAGCGGACTGGCCGGCTACGTCGTGAAGCCGCTGAAGTCCTTCGCCACCGACGGGGTGTTCTTCTGCTCCGACCTGGACGAGGTGCGCGCGGCCTGCGAGCGGTTGTTCGGACGGACCGACCTCGCCGGACACGTCATCACGGAAGTCCTGGTACAGGAGCGCGTCCACGGCCCGGAGTTCGTGGTCGATTCCGTCTCCCTCGACGGGTCGCACTTCGTCGTCGACATGTTCCGCTACAGCAAGGAGACCGTCGACGGCAACCCGATGTACCGCTCGATGTCGGCGGTCGACATCGGCGACCACCCCGACATCGTGGCCTACGTGGAACGGGCCCTGTCCGCGCTCGGCATCGACAACGGGCCGGCCCACACCGAGCTGATCCTCGCCGAGGACGGACCGGTTCTCATCGAGACCGGCGCCCGTATGCACGGCGGACTGGGCCCGCGGCTGGTGGAGGAGTCGTCCACGCACTCGCTGATCGACCTGACCCTGGCGTCCCGGATCGCGCCGGACGACTACCGGCGCCGGACCGGGGTGCGGCCGTCGCTGCGGCAGGGGATCGTGGAGTGCTTCCTCTCCGCGCCGCAGACCGGCACGCTCACGGCGAACCGGGTCCGCGAGATGAGCCGGAAGCTCGACAGCTACCTCTTCGACACCTGCGATCAGGCTCCGGGCGACCGCATCGAGCGGACCATCGACCTGATCACGTCGTACGGCCGGGTCGTCCTGGCCAACGCCGACCACGGGGCTCTGGCGCGCGACGTGGAGCGCGTCCTCGACCTGGACCGGTGCGGCGCCTTCATCGACGTCGTTCCCGATGCGTCCCGGCTCGTGACCGTCTGATCACCGGCGCCGTGCGGGACCGGATCGGGCGGCGGGCGACGGTCGCCCGGTGACGACAACGCCGCAGATGGGCGTGCCAGGCCCCGCGGCGCCGGGATGATCCGAACGCCGCCCCTAGGAGGCGTTCACCGGCTGGCGGATCTCCGGTGACCGCAGGGCCTTCGCCGTGCGGGCCGCCGTCGCGTGGGCCCAGCGGCCGCTGGTCAGCAGGCCGAGGACGAGGACGGCCAGGCCGCAGGCCGTGAGGATCCACCAGCCGGGGCGGGCCGCCGGGACGAAGGCCTGGTGGTACGAGGACGTGCCGATGCCGGAGGCCAGGACGGAGCCGACCACCGCGACGCCGAGCGTCTGGCCCAGCTGCCTGCTCGTGGAGGCGACCGCGGCGGCGACTCCGGCCTGGGCGCGCGGCATACCGGACACGGCCGTGTTGGTGATCGGCGCGTTGACGAAACCGAAGCCGATGCCGAACAGGGCGTAGCAGAGCAGGCGGGTGGCGTTCGAGGTCTCCGCGTCGAAGGTGGCGAAAAGGACGCCGCTCGCCGTCATCGCCGTACCGGCGATCAGCAGCGGCAGCCGGGGGCCGCGGCTGCCGACCAGGCGGCCGGAGAGCGGCGCGCACAGGAAGGTGGGCGCCGCCATCGGCAGCATCCACAGGCCCGCGTGCAGGGCGTCCAGGCCGCGCACGTTCTGCAGGTACAGCGTCGACAGGAACAGGAAGCCGCCGAGCGACGCGAACGCGCTGATCGCGATCACCGTGGCCCCGCTGAACGGGGCCGAGCGGAAGAAGCGCAGGTCGATGAGGGGTTCGTCGCGGCGCGGTTCGTACCACAGGAGGGCCAGCAGGGCCACGACGGCGACGGCCGCGAAGGGGGCCACCACGGCCGCGCCGGCGTCCGGCGCCTCGATGATGGCGTACGTCAGCGCACCGAACAGGGCGATGACGAGGACCTGGCCGACCGGGTCGGGGCGGCGGGCCTTCGGCGCGCGGGACTCGGGGACGAAGCGGAGGGTGAGCAGCAGGGCGGCGAGACCGACCGGGAGGTTGATCCAGAAGATCGCGCGCCAGCTCACCGACTGCACCAGCAGGCCGCCGACCAGCGGGCCGGCGGCCATGGAGATGCCGACCACCGCGCCCCACACGCCGATCGCGCGGGCGCGCTCACGGGCGTCGGTGAAGGTGTTGGTGATGATCGACATGGCGACCGGGTTGAGCATGGAGCCGCCGACGGCCTGCACCATGCGGAACACGATCAGCAGCGAGAGGTTCGGCGCCACCGAGCAGAGCACGGAGCCGAGGGTGAACACGGTCAGGCCGACCATGAAGACCTTCTTGCGGCCGATGCGGTCGGCCGTCGAGCCCGCGAGCATCAGCAGGGCGGCGAGTACCAGCGTGTAGGCGTCGATGGTCCACTGCAGACCGGAGGTCGAGGCGTTCAGGTCGCGCTGCATGGCGGGCAGTGCCACGTTCAGCACGGTGTTGTCGAGACTCACGATGAGCAGGCTCATGCAGCAGATCGCGAGCACGAGCAGACGTCGGCGAGGGCTCAGCTCGGGCATGGGTTCCATCGTACGCCTGTTTCGATAGTGCGTCTAACTAATGACTGTTACATGATCTCCGCCCGCGGCAGCCGCAGACCGAGCCACCCGAGCCCCAGCAGCCCCGCCGCCTGCACCGCCAGCACCACCGCCAGTGCCCGGCGCATCCCGAGTCCCGGCACGAGGGACAGGAACAGCGAGCCGAGCGTCGCCACCCCCACGGCCAGGCACGACTGCTGGAGCGTGGCCGCGAGGCCGCTGCCCGCGCCCGCCAGCCGCGCCGGGACCGCCGCCAGCAGGATCCGGTAGTAGAGCGGGAGCTGAAGACCCTGGCCGATGCCGCACAGGGCCAGGCCGGGGCCGAGCAGCAGCGGGCTCAGACGCGGCCAGGGGCCCAGCAGCGCGGTCGCCGTCACGGTCGCCAGTCCCGCGATGTGCACGACGGCCGCGAGGGCCACCGCCCGCCCGCCCAACCGCCGCACCGCGCGCGGTGCCAGCATCGACGCCGCGAACTGCGCCACACCCATCGGCACCAGCGTCAGCCCCGCCGTCAACGCCCCGTACCCCAGGCCCTGCTGCAGGGTCACCGCGATCACGAACATCCAGCCCGCGAAGCCCACGAACACCGGCATGCCCAGCAGCAGACCCCGCCGCACCTCGGGGGAGGCCAGGAGGGACGGCGGCAGCAGGGGGCTCCCGCCGTCCCGCTCGGCCCGGCGCTCCACGGCGCGGAAGGCGGCCGCCGGCAGCGGCACGGCGACCAGCAGCAGGACCGACCACAGCGGCCAGCCCGTCGCCCGGCCCTCGGTCAGCGGCAGCAGCAGCGCGGTCAGCGTGGCCGCCAGCAGCGCCGTGCCCGCGAGGTCCGCGCGCGCCGCGCGCTCCGCCCGGCTGTCCGGCACCGCCCGCACCGCGCAGACCAGCGCCGCTGCGGCCACCGGCACGTTCACCAGGAACACCGCACGCCAGCCGGTGCCCGCCAGGTCGGCCGCCACCAGCACCCCGCCCAGCACCTGCCCGAGCACGACGGACACCCCGCCGACCGAGCCGTACAGGGCGACCGCGCGGGCCCGCCGCTCGCCGGACGTCGTCGCGTGCAGCGTGGCCAGCACCTGCGGCAGCAGCGCGGCCGACGCGGCACCCTGTGCCACCCGTGCCGCCACCAGCCACCAGGCGCCCGGCGCGAGCCCGCAGGCCAGCGAGGTCAGCCCGAACCCGGTCACCCCCCACAGGAACATCCGCCGCCGGCCGAAGGCGTCCCCGAGCCGGCCGCCGAGCACCAGCAGCACCGCGTACGCCACCGCGTAGCCGGCCACCACCATCTCCAGCGTGGCCGGGGGAGCGTGCAGATCGTGCTCGATCGTCGGCAGGGCGACGTTCACGATGAAGAAGTCGATCATCGGCAGCGCGGTCCCGAGCAGCAGGGTGAACAGGCCCAGGGGCGTGAGCGCGCGGGGCGCCGCCGTCACGGGCGAAGAGGTCGTCGTCGTGGTCACGCCCCGACTGTGCGCCCGGCGCCCAGCGGGGTACCAGGCGGTGCTCATCCAGGTACCGGCACCACCTGGCACCGGGCTGGGCGCGCACGGCACCCTGGTACGCATGACCATCGCAGCGCCGGAACACGACGTCAGGGAGCAGCGGCCGAGGGAACAGCACGTACGGCGCCGGGAACTGGCCGCCTTCCTGCGCAGCCGCCGCGAGCGCATCACCCCGGAGCAGGTCGGCCTGCCGCGCGGCCCGCGCCGCCGCACCCCCGGCCTGCGCCGCGAGGAGGTCGCCCAGCTCTCCGCGGTCGGTGTGACCTGGTACACCTGGATCGAGCAGGGCCGCGCCGCCCACGTCTCCGCCCAGGTGCTGGACGCCGTCGCCCGCGCGCTGCTCATGGACCCCACCGAGCGCGCCCACCTCTTCGCCCTCGCCGGCACCGCCGACCCGCGCACCGAGGCCGAGTGCACGGTCGCCGCCGCCTCGGCGATCAAGGTCGTCGAGCGGCTCGCGCCCTACCCGGCCGCCCTGCAGAACGCCCGCTACGACATCCTCCACGCCAACCGCCCCTTCGCCCAGGTCTTCGGCGACCCCGCCGAACTGCCGCGCGCCGACCGCAACTGCCTGTGGCTGCTGACCACCAGCGAGCGCTGGAAGCGGGACTTCCTCGACCGCGACGAGATGCTGCGCGACCTGATCGCGAAGTACCGGGCGGCCATGGCCGAGCACGTGGCCGAGCCGGCGTGGAAGGAGCGGCTGGAACGGCTGCTGGCGGTGTCCGGGGAGTTCCGCGAACTGTGGGAGCGGCACGAGGTCGCGCCGATGTCCCCGCACGTCAAGCGCTACCGGCACCCGGTGGTCGGCCTGATCCGGCTGGAGCACCGCAACATGTGGCTGGCCCCGCAGGCACCGGCCCAGCGGGTGGTCGCGTACGTCCCCGCCGACGAGGAGAGCGAGGAGCGGCTCCAGCGGCTGGCGGAGCTGCCGGACGGGGAACGGGCGCGGTGAGGGACAATGGATCCTTGTCCGTCGCCCCCACCGCCGTATCCGCCGTCCGTCCGCCCCGGAGCCGTCTGATGTCCCACCCGCTGTCCATCGGCCCGCACGCCGTGACACCGCCCGTCGTGCTCGCACCCATGGCCGGGATCACCAACGCGCCCTTCCGCACGCTGTGCCGAGAGTTCAGCGGCGGCAAGGGGCTCTTCGTCAGCGAGATGATCACGACCCGGGCGCTGGTCGAGCGCAACGAGAAGACCATGCAGCTGATCCGGTTCGACGCGAGCGAGCAGCCGCGCTCGATCCAGCTGTACGGCGTCGACCCGGCCACCGTCGGCAAGGCCGTCCGCATGATCGCGGAGGAGGACCTGGCCGACCACATCGACCTGAACTTCGGCTGCCCGGTCCCCAAGGTGACCCGCAAGGGCGGCGGCTCGGCCCTGCCCTACAAGCGGAACCTGCTGCGGGCGATCCTGCGGGAGGCCGTCAGCGGGGCCGGCGACCTGCCCGTGACGATGAAGATGCGCAAGGGCATCGACGACGACCACATCACCTACCTCGACGCCGGCCGCATCGCCGTCGAGGAGGGCGTGACGGCGATCGCCCTGCACGGCCGCACCGCCGCCCAGCACTACGGCGGCACCGCGGACTGGGAGGCCATCGCCCGCCTCAAGGAGCACGTGCCGGAGATCCCCGTCCTCGGCAACGGCGACATCTGGTCCGCCGAGGACGCGCTGCGGATGGTCCGCGAGACCGGCTGCGATGGTGTCGTGGTCGGCCGCGGCTGCCTGGGCCGGCCGTGGCTGTTCGCGGACCTGGTGGCGGCGTTCGAGGGGCGTACGTCCTTCGCGCGGCCGACACTGCGCGAGGTGGCCGACGTCATGGTGCGTCACGCCAGCCTGCTCGGGGAGTGGCTCGGTGACGAGTCCAAGGGCGTGGTCGACTTCCGCAAGCACGTCGCCTGGTACCTGAAGGGCTTCGCGGTCGGCTCCGAGATGCGAAAGCGGCTCGCGATCACCTCGTCGCTGGCCGAACTGCGGGCCGGACTGGACGAGTTGGACCTCGCCCAGCCGTGGCCCGCGGGAGCGGACGGGCCCCGCGGCCGTACGTCCGGCAACAACCGGGTGGTGCTGCCGGACGGGTGGCTGAAGGACCCGTACGACTGCGCGGGCGTGGGCGAGGACGCCGAACTCGACACCTCCGGGGGCTGAACCCGGCGGGAGCCGTCAGTTCTCCTTCGGGTGCGGCGTCGAGCCGAACGCCGTCAGGAAGCGGTCGCGGAAGGCGCTCATCTTCCACACCGGAGCGGTGTGCGCGGGGCGCAGACCGTCCGTCCAGCCCCAGCTCGCGACCGCGTCCAGCACCTTCGGGTCCTTGGCGACGATCGAGACCGGCACGTCACGGCTGGCGTGGTTGCCGCTGGCGTGGGCGTTCGGCTGGTGGTCGCCGAGGAAGACCAGCACGGTGTCCTTCGTGCCGTACCGCTCCAGCCACTGCGTCAGGGCCGTCACCGTGTACTGCACGGACTTGCCGTACTCCTCCTTGGTGTGCGTGTCGTCGGTGAGCGTGTAGGAGGAGGGGTGGCCCGCCTTCTCGATGGAGTCGAAGACGGAGCCGTCGCCCAGCCGGTCCCACGGGACCATCGTGGGGATCGGCGCCCAGGGCGTGTGGCTGGAGGTCAGGATGAGCAACGACATCCGCGACTTGCCGTCGGCGGGCTTCTTGCTGTGCACCCGGTTCTGGAACTGCTGGAGCGTGTACTGGTCCGGCATGGTCGACCAGCTGAAGCTGGGCCCCTTGTAGCCGAGTTCGAAGGCGTTGTAGACCTTGTCGAGGCCGTACCACTTCTGCTCCGGCCACGCCTTCTGCACGCCCGGCATCACCCCGACCGTGTCGAAGTCGCCGGTCTTCCTGAACGCCTCCGTCAGGCTCAGGTGGTCGCTCGCCATGACCGTGCGGTAGCGCTGCTGGTTGCTGATCCACAGGCCCGACATGGTGGTGGAGTGGCCGAGCCAGCTGCTGCCGCCGTACGTCGCCGACGTCAGCCAGCCGCTCTTCGCGTGGAAGCCCGCCGCGGCCAGCGCCTTGGTGCGGGCGTCGAGGGTCGCGTCGACACCGGGGGCCATGACCGGGTCCTCGACGGCGCTGCGGCCGTAGCTCTCGATGAAGGTGAAGACCATGTCCTTGCCGCGCAGCGCGGGGACCAGCTGGCTGCCCGGGGTGTTGCCGAAGGCGTCGACCCTCGCCACCTTCCGGAAGTCCGCCTCGTCCCTGAGCGTGTCCGAGATCCGGTGGGCCTGGTCCTTCAGGGCGTTCGCGGCGCTGTAGGCGGCGAGCGGCACGCCGGACATCTGCAGGCCCAGCGAGGAGCAGGTGATCCAGACGACCCCGGCGGCCAGCGTGCCCCGGGTCGCGGTCTCGGGGTGCCGGGCGAGCAGATTGCCCAGCCGGATCACCGACAGCGCCAGCAGCGCGAAGAGCAGCAGCACGAGGACGATCACACCGGCCACGGCGGCGAGGGTGGCCGTACGGCCGTAGGAGTCCTCCAGATACGACTCCGCGTCGCCGAACAGGCTCCAGTCGAGCACGACGTTGAAGCCACGGCCGAGATACTGGTTGAAGCCCATGTCGAGCACGTTCAGCACGGTCATCGCGGCGAGCGCCACCCCGGACACGGCGGCCAGTGCCATCCGCGGCCGGCGCGGCAGCGCGATCAGCACGGCCGCCCCGATCACCGCCTCCGCGGGTATCCGCAGGAAGTCCGAAGTGTCCAGCCGATCCACGGAGTTGGGCATCACCAGCGCGACGACGACGAGCACGGCGGCCAGCACGGTGACGGTGACGGAGAGCGCCTGGGCGGCCTCCGGATGCGCCGACCGCCACCGCCGTGCCCACGCCGGCACCGCGACCCAGGGCCGGGGGAAGGACCGGGACGCGAGCACGGGCGCGGGGCTCTCCTCGTCGGCACCCTCGACCGTGCTCGCTGCCTGCCGCGTACTCATGTCCTGAGACAACCCGAAGGTCCTTCCGTGCGAGACCTGTGACGCCGTCTCGTACGGCCCGCCGAGGACCCCTGTTCAGAGCACCGGGCAAACACCGGGCAAACACAGCGCCCTGCTCAGACCCCGCCCACCGCCGTCAGCAGGGCCAGCGGCACCGCGGCCGACCGCGACTCGCGCACGCACGCGTGCGGATACGGCACCGGCTCCGGATGCGTGTCCCTGCCGTACCCCGCCAGCACCTCCGGCAGCCGGTGCCCGCCCAGCGCCGCCGCGTCGACCAGCGCGTGCGCCACCGCCCGCGCCTCGTCGTGCAGCCCGTACCGCGCCAGCCCCAGCGCGATCAGCGCGTTGTCGTGCGGCCACACCGAACCCCGGTGGTACGACAGCGGGTGGTACGCCGCCTGTCCCGCGGCCACCGTCCGCACGCCCCACCCGGAGAAGAAGTCCGGCTCCAGCAGCCGCCGGCCCACCACCTCGCCGTACTCCTTGTCCAGCAGCCCCGACCACAGCAGGTGCCCCGCGTCGGAGGCCAGCGCGTCGACGCGCCGGCCCCCGCCGTCGAGGGCCAGCGCCGGGAAGGAGTGCTCCGGCATCCAGAAGTCCCGCTGGAACCGGTCCCGCAGATCCGCCGCCGCCTGCTCCAGCAGCGCCGCGTACGTCTCGTCGCCCCACACCGCCCGCGCCACCCACGCCGTGCGGCGCAGCGCGTCGTACGCGTACCCCTGCGCGCCCGCCGCCATCACCGCGCCGGTGGGCCGGGTGCCGTCGGCGCAGCAGATCGCGCCGGGGGAGTCCTTCCAGTTCTGGTTGGCGAGGCCGCCCTCGTCGGCGCGGTAGACGAGGTAGCCGCGGGAGGTCAGGCCGCCGTGGTCCAGCATCCAGCCGACGGCGGCCCGGGCGTGCCGCTCCAGGCGGCGGGCCAGGCCCGTGTCCCCGGTCCCCTCGGTGTACGCGCCGAGCAGGACCAGGAACAGCGGGGTCGCGTCGACCGAGCCGTAGTACCGCCCGAACGGCACCTGCCCGAAGTGCGCCAGCTCGCCGTGCCGTACCTCGTGCACGATCTTGCCGGGCTGGGCGACCCGCGAGGGGGCGCCGGAGCCGGTCGCCTGGGTCGCGGCGAGCGCCGGGAGCGTGGCGGCGGCGAGCCGGGGCCGGTACGGCAGCGCGAACAGGGAGGTGAGCAGGGCGTCCCGGCCGATCAGCGTGAGGTACCAGGGGGCGCCGGCGGCGGGGACGCGCAGCTCCTCGCCGTCCGGTCCGGTGGCCGGCACCTGGAGCGCGGCGAGGTCGGCGAGGCCGCGCGCGCACGCCTCCGCCAGCTCCGGCCAGCCGGTCGGGAAGGCCACGCCCTCCATGAACTCCGCTTCCAGCGCGCTGCGCTGCTCGTGCACGGCGGCCGGGTCGCGCGGCACCCGCACGGCCCGCCTCTCGCCGTGCGGGCGGGCGATGACCCGCAGCACCAGCTCGGTCGTGCCGTGCGCCGGCAGGTCGAGGGTCCACACCAGGCGGCGGGCGCCGGTGCCGGTCTCCTCGACGGCGTCGGGCGCCGGGTCCGCCGTGATCGTCGTACAGGACCGCCATTCGGCCCGCCGGTAGGCGAACTCGATGCCGTCGTCGAGGACCTCGCGGGAGCGTACGGCGCCGGGCTTGACGTAGGTGCGGTGGTCGCAGCGGAGTTCGAACTGGTCGGTGAAGTCGGCGTCGGCGGTGATGGCGAGCCGGACCGTGACGGGTACCGGGCGGTTGCTGGTCACCCGCAGCGACTCCACGAAGGAGCTGTCGCCGACGGCCTGGTGACGGAAGACCGTGTGCGCCGGGGGCTCCTGCCGGCCGCCGCGCGGGACCAGGACGCAGCGGGCCGCGTCACCGTCGCCGACCGGGGTCAGCACCTCCGGCACGGCGCCGTCGACGGTGAGCTGCCAGCGGCTGAGGTGCCGGGCGTCCCGGACGAACAGGCCGTCCGGGGCGCCGCTGCCCCGTACCCCGCTGATGTCGCCCCGGTCGCCCACGGCGGCGAACGTCGCCCCGTGCACGAGCAGATGATGCCGGTCCGTCATCGCCGCTCTCCTCCTTTGTCACTCGTGTCGAACGTGCCGGTGGCCGGAGTGGACACGCCCTCGCGGGCGCCCTTGACAAGCTCTTGGTGCGGAGCGTCAGGTGCCTTGGGGCGCGCCCGGTGACGCAGGTCGAGCGCGAGCGCGGCGGTCCAGCCGAAGCCGGTCGCGCCGCAGGCCGCGCCCGTGTACGGGTCGACGTACTCCGCGAAGCCGGTGGCGTCGGCGAGGTGCAGGAAGGACGCGCGCAGGGCGTCGGCCAGGGACAGCTCCCCGTGGGCGCGCAGGCCCCGCTCCAGCAGCCAGTTCGTGTTGAACCAGGCGGGCCCGCGCCAGTACCGGTGCGGGTCGAAGGCCTCGCCGAGCAGGTCGTAGCTGGGCACGAGCCGGGTGCGCGCGCCGAGCCCGAAGTGCGGCCCGCGCACCGTCCGTACGAGGGCCGCGGCGATCTCGCGGGGCAGCCCGGGCAGCAGCAGCGGGATCAGCCCGGACACCCCTCGCTCGGGGAGCAGTCCCTGGTCACCGCGCAGGTCCCGGCACAGGAACATCCCGGCCGCCGGGTCCCACAGCCGCTCCACCAGCGTCGCCGTCAGCCGTTCCGCACGCGCGCGGCGGGCGGTGCCGGCCGCCCCCAGCTCCTCGGCGATCCGCGCGAGCGCGTGCTCGGAGGCGATGAGCAGGGCGTTGAAGGCGGGGTCCTCGACCGCGAACCCGCCCTGCCCGTCGGCGTATCCGCCGTCCCGGTAGTCGGCGGCCAGCCGCACGTACCGCCCGTAGTCCAGATCCGTCGGCCGGTCCTCGGGCGCGCCGTGGTCGAGGTCGGCGCGGCGGAAGGAGCGGGCCGGGGCCGGGACGACCCGGGCCAGCGGGGCGTCCCAGCACGGGCTGTTGTCCATGCCCTGCTCCCAGGGGTGGACGACCGACACGAGCCCCGCGCCGCCCAGGTCGCGCCGGTGCAGCAGGTAGCGGTGCCAGGCGGCCAGGCGCGGGTAGACCCGGGCCAGGAAGCCGCGCGAGCGTGACAGCGCCGGGTCGGCACGGTGCACCAGCCAGGCCGCGAGCGCGTGCACCGGTGGCTGCACGATGCCCGACGTCTGTACGGTGCGCGGGGCGCCCGTGGCGCGCCCGGCGGTGGAGGAGCGCCAGAAGTCGGGGCTGGGGAAGTAGGCGTCGAGCGGGACGGAGGGGTTGAAGACGATGTGCGGCACCCGTCCGTCGCCCCACTGGGCGGCCAGCAGCGTCTCCAGCTCGGTCTGGGCCCGCGGCGGCGAGACGTGCCGCAGGCCGATCGCGATGAACGCCGAGTCCCAGGACCACTGGTGCGGATACAGGCCGCGGGAGGGGACCGTCGAGCTTCCCGTCCAGTTCGCCGCCAGCACCCGGGCCGCCCTGACGTCCGATGAAGTGCGATCCACTCGGGGCTCCCCGAAGACGAAGGACGACCGGTTCCGTTGTGGCTGCCGTGGAGTTACGTCTATTTAACACGCAAAACCCACTATGTAATGCAGAGTTGGGGAACACAAGGGGGTGCGCATGACCGGACGTCCGGGAAGAGCCGTCAGAAGCGGCGGCGGCCAGGCGGGCGCCGGGGACCTGCTCGAACTGGTGCGCAGTGGCCGGGCGGTGACGCGCGGCGCGCTGCAACAGGTCACCGGGCTGTCCCGGGCCACGGTCGGCCAGCGACTGGACCGGCTGTTCCGGGCCGGCTGGCTGCGCGAGGGCGCGGGCGGCCCGGTCGGCTCGCCGCTCGGCGGCCGACCGTCCGTCACGCTGGAGTTCGACGGCTCCCACGCCGTCGTCCTCACCGCCGACCTGGACACCCGGCACGCCCGCGCGGCCGTCCTCACCCTGACCGGCGAACTGCTCGCCGAGCACGCGGGCACCCTGGTGGTCGAGGACGGCCCGGAGGCAGTCCTGCCCGAACTCGGCCGCTGGTTCGCCGCGTTGCTGGACAAGGCCGGGCACACGGCGGCGGAGGTGTGCGGCATCGGGGTCGCGGTGCCCGGCCCGGTGGACAGCGAGACCGGCCGGGTCGTGCAGCCGCCGATGATGCCGGGCTGGGACGGCTACGACACGACGGGCCGTCTCGCGCGCGCCTTCGCCGAACACGCCGGGGGCCGGGCCGCCGTGCCCGTCCTGGTCGACAACGACGCGAACCTCATGGCGTACGGCGAACAGCGCGCCGGACACCCCGACTGCCGGGCGTTCGTCCTGGTGAAGGTGTCGACCGGGATCGGCGCCGGGGTGGTCGTGGACGGCTCGATCTACCGGGGCGTGGACGGGGGCGCGGGGGACATCGGGCACATCCGGGTCGGCGCGGACGCGCTGTGCCGGTGCGGCTCCTACGGCTGTCTCGCCGCCGTCGCCAGCGGCGGCGCCGTGGCCCGGCGGCTGGCGGAGTCCGGCGTCCCGGCCGCCTCCGGCTCGGACGTACGGGACCTGCTGGCCGCCGGGCATCCGCAGGCGGCGGCGCTGGCCCGGGAGGCGGGACGCCGGGTCGGCGACGTCCTGGCCACGGTGGTGACCCTGCTGAACCCCGGCGTGCTGATGGTCGCGGGCGATCTGGCCGGAACCCCCTTCCTCACCGGCGTGCGCGAACTGCTCTACCAGCGGGCGCTGCCCCGCTCCACGGCCCACCTGGACGTCGTCACCTCCCGGCTGGGCGAGCGGGCCGCGCTCATCGGAGCGGGGGCGCTGGTCGTGGACCACCTCTACGCGCCGGAGCGGGTGGAGGAGCGGCTGCTCGCGCTGGGTGTGTGACGTGGGTGTTTCCGGGGCCGGCCCGGGGGTCCGCATGGTGAAATCCGGCGGGCTGTGGCAGCGTGATTCTCGCCACCCTTGATAAGGGTTGCGCTCAAATGAGCGGATCAAGGGCGACTGCACTTCTCCAAGGGGTGGCACTGGGTGCCACCCCTTGATCGTTCATCGATCGAAAACAGAGGTGCGGGAGGCTCGCTCATCTGAGCGGAAAACCGCACTTCTGGTGGTGCTTGAGTTCAAGAAGTGAAGACATTCGGCCCCGTGAGCTTGCCAAGCCTTGACTTTCGATCCAGTGGCGGACGAGTGGTTACGGGCGCATGACGCGCAAGTAGACGTACCCATGCGCCTTCGATCTGGGTATGTTCCTCGCCGTCAGGGCAGCCACCGTGGCCTCAAGGAGTCGAGACCCGTGTCGGAAAACAAAGAACCCCACGTAGCGAAGTTCGTTTACGACTTCACCGAGGGCAACAAGGACCTCAAGGACCTCCTCGGCGGCAAGGGTGCCAACCTCGCCGAGATGACCAACCTCGGTCTGCCGGTCCCTCCCGGCTTCACCATCACCACGGAGGCCTGCAAGGTCTACCTGGAGAGCGGCGAGGAGCCCGCGGCACTGCGTGACGAGGTGAGTGCGCACCTCGACGCCCTCGAGTCCCGCATGGGCAAGAAGCTCGGCCAGCCCGACAACCCCCTGCTCGTCTCCGTCCGCTCCGGCGCCAAGTTCTCCATGCCCGGCATGATGGACACGGTCCTGAACATCGGCCTCTCCGACAAGTCCGTGCAGGGCCTGGCCAAGCAGGCCGGTGACGACCGGTTCGCCTGGGACTCCTACCGGCGACTGATCCAGATGTTCGGCAAGACCGTCCTCGGCGTCGACGGCGACCTCTTCGAGGAGGCCCTCGACGCGGCCAAGGCCGCCAAGAAGGTCACGGTCGACACGGAACTGGACGCGGCCGACCTGAAGAAGCTGGTCACCAGGTTCAAGAAGATCGTCAAGGCGGAAGCCGGCCGCGACTTCCCGCAGGAGCCGCGCGAGCAGATGGACCTCGCCATCAAGGCGGTCTTCGACTCCTGGAACGGCGACCGGGCCAAGCTCTACCGGCGCCAGGAGCGCATCCCGCACGACCTCGGCACCGCCGTCAACGTCTGCTCCATGGTCTTCGGCAACCTCGGCCCCGACTCCGGCACCGGCGTCGCCTTCACCCGCGACCCCGCCTCCGGCCACCAGGGCGTCTACGGCGACTACCTGCAGAACGCCCAGGGCGAGGACGTCGTCGCGGGCATCCGCAACACGGTCCCGCTCGCGGAGCTGGAGTCGATCGACAAGAAGTCGTACGACCAGCTCATGCAGATCATGGAGACTCTGGAGAACCACTACAAGGACCTCTGCGACATCGAGTTCACGATCGAGCGCGGTCAGCTGTGGATGCTCCAGACGCGCGTGGGCAAGCGCACCGCCGGCGCCGCCTTCCGCATCGCCACCCAGCTTGTCGACCAGGGCCTGATCGACGAGACCGAGGCGCTCCAGCGGGTCACCGGCGCGCAGCTGGCCCAGCTGATGTTCCCCCGCTTCGACGAGCAGGCCAAGGTCGACCAGGTGGCGCGCGGCATCGCGGCGTCCCCGGGCGCGGCGGTCGGCAAGGCGGTCTTCGACTCGTACACCGCCGTGAAGTGGTCGCGCTCCGGCGAGAAGGTCATCCTGGTCCGCCGTGAGACGAACCCGGACGACCTGGACGGCATGATCGCGGCCGAGGGCATCCTGACCTCGCGCGGCGGCAAGACCTCCCACGCCGCCGTGGTCGCCCGGGGCATGGGCAAGACCTGCGTGTGCGGCGCGGAGGAGCTGGAGGTCGACACCAAGCGCCGCCGCATGACGGTCCCCGGCGGACACGTCGTCGAGGAAGGCGACCTGATCTCCATCGACGGCTCCTCCGGCAAGGTCTACCTGGGCGAGGTCCCCGTCGTCCCCTCCCCGGTCGTGGAGTACTTCGAGGGCCGGATGCACCCCGGCGCGGACGACGCCGACGAACTGGTCGAGGCCGTGCACCGCATGATGGCCTTCGCCGACCGCAAGCGCCGGCTGCGGGTGCGCGCCAACGCCGACAACGCCGAGGACGCCCTGCGCGCACGCCGCTTCGGCGCCCAGGGCATCGGCCTGTGCCGCACGGAGCACATGTTCCTCGGCGACCGCCGCGAACTGGTCGAGCGCCTGATCCTCGCCGACACGGAGACGGAACGCGAGGAGGCCCTCAAGGCCCTTCTCCCCCTCCAGAAGAAGGACTTCGTCGAACTCTTCGAGGCCATGGACGGCCTCCCCGTCACCATCCGCCTCCTCGACCCCCCGCTGCACGAGTTCCTCCCCGACATCACGGAGCTCTCCGTCCGGGTCGCCCTGGCCGAGTCCCGCCAGGAGCCGCACGAGAACGAGCTGCGCCTCCTGCAGGCGGTCCACCGCCTGCACGAGCAGAACCCGATGCTCGGTCTGCGCGGTGTGCGCCTCGGCCTGGTCATCCCCGGCCTGTTCACCATGCAGGTCCGCGCCATCGCCGAGGCGGCGGCCGAGCGCAAGGCGGCGAAGGCCGACCCGCGCGCGGAGATCATGATCCCGCTGGTCGGCACGGTCCAGGAGCTGGAGATCGTCCGCGAGGAGGCCGACAGGGTCGTCGCGGAGGTCGAGACGGCGACCGGTACGTCGCTCAAGCTGGCGATCGGCACGATGATCGAGCTGCCGCGGGCCGCCCTGACGGCGGGCCAGATCGCGGAGGCGGCCGAGTTCTTCTCCTTCGGCACGAACGACCTGACGCAGACGGTCTGGGGCTTCAGCCGCGACGACGTCGAGGCTTCGTTCTTCACGGCCTACCTGGAGAAGGGCATCTTCGGCGTCTCCCCGTTCGAGACGATCGACAAGGACGGCGTGGGTTCCCTGGTCAAGGCGGCGGCGGAAGCCGGCCGCCGCACCCGCCCCGACCTCAAGCTCGGCGTCTGCGGCGAGCACGGCGGTGACCCGGAGTCGGTCCACTTCTTCCACGAGGCCGGCCTGGACTACGTCTCCTGCTCCCCCTTCCGCATCCCCGTCGCCCGCCTGGAGGCGGGCCGGGCGGCGACGCAGTCGACGGGCAGCGACCACCGCTAGGCCGCACGGCCCGGCAGACCCCGGAGCCGCCGCCGGTCCCCGACCCTCACCGATCGGCGGCGGCCCCGGCGCACGAAAGAGGAGAGGCGACACCCTGTGCGGGGGTGTCGCCTCTCCGGCGTGTTCCGGCCGGTGTCCGGATCGGGTCACACGGGGGGCGGCACCGTCTTCTGGGACGGTGCCGGTCTTCCGGTCCTGCTGCTCGGAGGCCCGGGTGTCGTGGGCGTGGCCGCGCCGGGGTCGCTGCCGCTCGTCGGGCGGCGTGTCGACCCGGAACCCATCCGGCGCGACTGAGCGAACGCGGCGGGAGGGGGCGCCTGGCGTCGCCGTGTTCCTCCGGAGCCCCTCAGATCGTCTCCTCCGTGTTCACCGGCCCCACCTCGAACAGCCCCGAGCAGATCTTCCAGGGCGCCGGTATGAGGACTGCGGTCCGGGAGGCCGGCGGGTAGGTCCGCAGGTAGGCGCCGGTGCGCAGGCAGGCGCCGCCCACCGGGCCGTTGGTGGTGCGCAGCACCGCCGAGGCCGAGTGGCCCGGGATGAGGGTGACGGTGCTGTAGGGGCTGCCGCTGCGGGTGGCCGCCGGACCGAGCTGGTGGTGGGCGGCGTCCAGGACGCTGACGCCCGGGTAGCCCCGCAGGGCGCAGCCGGTGGTGCCGGTGTTCGTGAACCGTACCGGCCAGTACAGCGAACCGGCCGCCCCCTCCTTGCGGCCCATGGAGAGGTGGAGGTCCTTCACCGTGCAGGTGCGCAGGCCCGTCGCGGGCGCGCCCCAGGCCGCGCCCGCCGCCGGCAGGCCCACCAGCGCCGCGGCCAGCAGCGCGGCCGCGCCTCGCCTCGGGGAGGTCCGGGGGAGTCGCGGGGAATTCGGATGACGAAGCATGGCGTATCCGCCTCCATCGGGCGAATCGGTGGATGAAGGTCACTTGGTTGGATGCGCCGTGCCCCGGAAAAGTTGTGCGTCGGCGCGGTCGTTTTCGGGAGGAGCGTAAGAAATCGGCCTCATCGCCGTGACGGCGTGCCCCCGCGCGGTGACACACTGCCGCAATCCCCCTTTCGTAATCATCGCGCAGGGTTGATCGTTGGGCCGTGCATCGATGGCCGACACCGATACGTCAGGGGGCACAGACATGACGATGAGCCGCAGGGCGCTGCTGGCCGCGGGGGCCGGAGCCGGAGTCGGAGCGGGGTTGCTCGCCGCGTGCGGGTCCAACACCGGGCGGGGCAGCGGAGGGTCGGGGACGGCACTGTCGCAGTGGTACCACCAGTACGGTGAGACCGGCACCCAGCAGGCGGTGCAGCGGTACGCCGCCGCCTACCGCAAGGCGCACGTCACGGTGCAGTGGCGGCCGGGGAACTACGACCAGCAGACCGCCGCCGCGCTGCTGACCGACTCCGGGCCGGACGTGTTCGAGGTCAACGGGCCCACGCTCGACCAGATCCAGGGCGGGCAGGTCGCCGACCTCACCGACCTCCTCGACGGCGTCAAGGACGACTTCAACCCCGCCGTACTCACCCCGAAGACGTACGAGGGGAGGATCTACGGCGTCCCGCAGGTCATCGACATGCAGATGCTCTACTACCGCAAGAGCCTGCTGAAGGACGCCGGGGTCGAGCCGCCCGGCACGCTCGACGCCCTCGTGGACGCCGCCCGCAAGCTCACCGACAGCAAGGTCAAGGGGCTCTTCCTCGGCAATGACGGCGGAGCCGGGGTGCTCGGCGGAACCCCCCTCTACGCCGCCGGACTCCAGCTCGTCACCGACGACGGCAAGGCGGGCTTCGACGATCCCGCCGCCGCCCGCACCCTCGGCAAACTGCGCCGGCTCTACACCGACAAGTCCCTCCTCCTCGGCGCGCCCGCCGACTGGTCGGACCCGTCCGCCTTCGTCCAGGGGCTGACCGCCATGCAGTGGTCGGGGCTGTGGGCCCTGCCCCAGATCAAGCAGCAACTCGGCGACGACTTCGGGGTGTTGCCGTTCCCCGCGGACGGACAGCGGGGCAGGCCCACCGTGCCCGTCGGGGCGTACGGGGCCGCCGTCAGCGCGCGCGGCAGGCACAAGGAGGCCGCGAAGGAGTACGTCAAGTGGCTCTGGGTCGAACGGACCGATTACCAGGAGGACTTCGCGCTGTCGTACGGCTTCCACATCCCGGCCCGGATCTCGCTCGCCCGGAAGGCCGAAAAGCTGAAGAGCGGGCCGGCCGCCGACGCCGTGCGCTTCGCCACCGAGTACGGATACGCCCAGCCGCTGCTGTGGACGCCGGCCGCGCAGACCGCCTACCAGGACGCGCTCAGCCGGATCATCAAGAGCGGGGCCAGCGCGGACAGCGAACTGCGGGACGTCGTGCGGAAGGTGTCCGGTGAGCTGCAGCGTGTGAAGAAGAAGTCGTGAGGCGGCGCCGGGTCCTCTGGTTCTGGGTGTTCGTCGGGCCGTTCGCCGCCGGGCTCGCGCTCTTCACCTACGTCCCGCTGCTGTGGAGCGTGGGACTGAGCTTCTTCGACGCGCACAACACCGTCACGCCCACCCGCTTCGTCGGCCTGGACAACTACACGGCGATGCTGAAGGACGACGCGTTCGTCGGCAGCCTGCGGACCTTCCTCGTCTTCACCGCCTTCATCGTGCCCGTCACCTACCTGCTGTCCCTCTCCCTCGCCCTCATGGTCAACCGGGTGCGCCGGGCGCGCGCGTTCTTCCGGTCCGTGTTCTTCCTGCCGGCCGCGTGCAGTTACGTCGTCGCGGCCCTGGTCTGGAAGATGTCGATCTTCAACGGGGTGCGGTTCGGGCTCGCCAACACCGTGCTCGGGTGGTTCGGGGGCGAAACGGTGGCCTGGCTGTCGACCACCGATCCGCCCTGGTACTGGCTGGTCATCGTCACCGTACGGCTGTGGCTCCAGGCCGGCTTCTACATGATCCTCTTCCTGGCCGGGCTGCAGCGGATCGATCCGGTGCTCTACGAGGCGGCCGCCGTGGACGGGGCCCGGCCCGGCTGGACGGTGCTGCGGCACATCACCCTGCCGCAGCTGCGCGCCACCTCGGTCGCGGTGGTGCTGCTGCTCGTCATCAACGCCTTCCAGGCCTTCGACGAGTTCTACAACCTGCTGTCGGACGCGCGGGGTTATCCGCCGTACGCCCGGCCGCCGCTCGTCTACCTCTACTACACCGCGCTCGGGCAGGGGCAGAACCTCGGGCTCGGCAGCGCGGGCGCGGTGATCCTCGCGCTGATCATCGCGGTCGTCACGGTGGGGCAGGCGCGGTGGCTGCGGCTGGGAAGGACGGACGCCGATGGATGACGCCCTGGTGCGGGCCGGGCGGGCGCTGCGGCTGGTGCTGCTGATCGCGCTCGCCCTGCTCTTCCTCATCCCCTTCTACCTGCTGGTGCGCAACGGGCTGTCCAGCGAGCAGGACATCACCTCGCCCCGGTGGACGTTCTTTCCGGGCGAGTTGAGGTGGGGGAACGTCCGGGAGCTGTTCGACGACCCGTCCGTTCCCTTCGCCCGGTCGCTGCTCAACTCCGCGCTCATCGCCCTCGCCACCACCGCGGGCACGCTCGTCCTGGCCTCCCTCGCCGGGTACGGCCTCGCCCGCATCCCCTACCGGCACGCGAACAAGGTCTTCTACGGCATCCTCGGCACCCTCCTGGTCCCGGCCGCCGTGACCTTCGTGCCGAGCTTCGTGCTGGTGTCGTCGCTGGGCTGGATCTCCACGCTGCGCGGGCTGATCGTCCCCACCCTGTTCTCGGCGTTCGCCTGCTTCGTCTTCCGGCAGTACTTCCTGGGCTTCCCCCGGGAGCTGGAGGACGCGGCGCAGGTCGACGGGCTCGGCTACTGGCGTACGTACTGGCGGGTGGTGGTACCGAACGCGCGGCCGGTGTTCGCCGCCGTCGGGACGATCGTGTTCCTCGGCGCGTGGAACTCCTTCCTGTGGCCGCTGGTCATCGGGCAGGACCAGAGCGCCTGGACGGTGCAGGTCGCGTTGTCGTCGTTCACCACGTCCCAGGTCGTCCGGCTGCACGAGCTGTTCGTCGCCGCCGTGGTCTCCGTCCTGCCGCTGCTGCTGGTGTTCCTGTGCTTCCAGCGGTGGATCGTGGCGGGGGTGGAGCGGTCGGGGATCGACTGAGCGCCCTCAGAGCGTGGCGCCGCTGTCCACGACGAGGTCGGTGCCGACGACCGAGGCCGCGTCGTCCGAGGCCAGGTAGAGGACGGCGGCGGCGACCTCCCGGGTGGTGGCGATCCGGCCGAGGGGGAGGGTGGCGCGGGCGCGTGCCGTGCGGTCCGCCTCCGTCTCGCCGGGGCGCAGGGACATGGAGGTCTCCGTGGCGCCGGGGCTCACGACGTTGATCCGGACGCCGTCCCGGACGTGGTCCAGGGCGGCGTTCCGGCTGAGCGCGGTCACGGCGGCCTTGCTCGCGGAGTAGGCGGCGGCCCCCGCGGAGGCGGCGTGCACGCCGAAGGTGGAGGAGATGTTCACGATCGCGCCGCCCGCCGGCTGGTCGCGCATCCGGCGCACCTGGGCGCGCAGGGCGAGGAAGAGGCCGGTGACGTTGGTCGCCAGCTGGGCGTGCCAGTCCTCCTCCGCCAGGTCGGCGAGGGGCTGCCCGCCGCGGAAGACACCGGCGTTGTTGACCGCCACGTCGAGCGAGCCGAAGGTGTCGACGGCGGCGCGGACCAGGGCCTCGGCGTCGGCCGCGCGGGAGACGTCGGCGCTCACCGCCACCGCCTTGCCGCCCTGCTCCTCGATCAGGCGGACCGTCTCCTGAAGGGGCCCGGGCCGGCGTCCGGCGGCGACGACCCGGGCGCCCTCGGCGGCCAGGGCGAGGGCCACGGCCCGTCCGATGCCGGAGCCGGCGCCGGTGACGAGGGCCGTGCGGCCGGAGAAGCGGTGCGTCATGAGGTCTCCCGTTTTCTTGACCGGCCGTTTTTGGACCGATCGGTTCAGTATGAGGTGCGAAAAGAAGGCGCTGCCGACCGAGTGCCTGTCTCAGTCGAGCAGCGCCAGGGCCTGCTCCGCCGCGTCCCGGACGCGCGCCGGGTCCGCCGACGCCTTGCCGACCACCCGCAGGCCCTGCAGCAGCACCAGCAGGGTGCGGGCCAGGGTGAGCGGGTCGCGGCCGTCCGGCAGCTCGCCCTGGCCCCGGGCGCGGACGAGCGCGGAGTGCAGCAGCGTCTCCAGGTGGTCCCAGTTGCGCTCGACGCGCCGGGCGGCGTCCGCGTCGTGCGGCGCCAGTTCGGCGGCCGTGTTCGTGATCAGGCAGCCGGGCAGCCGCAGCCGGTCGTCGGCCGCCTCCGTCGCATAGCGCCGTACGACCGCCCGCACGGCCGGCAGGGCGGGGCCCGGCTGGGACAGTTCGCGCACGATCCGCGCCATGCCGGCCTGCTCGTAGCGCTCCAGCGCCCTCAGGTACAGCTCGCGCTTGCTGCCGAACGTCGCGTACAGGCTGGCCCGGCCGATCCCGAGGCGCTCGACCAGGTCGGCCATCGACGTCGCCTCGTAGCCGCGCCACCAGAACAGCTCCAGGGCTGCCTGCAGCGCGGCGTCCGGGTCGAATTCCTTGGTCCTGGCCACGGGAGGCAGCCTAGGCTTTTCGGGAACGAGCGGTCAAGAAAGGTCAGGCCGCCCGGACCTCGTACGCCCGCACCCGGACCGTCTCGTCGTCCAGGCACTGGCCGCTGACCAGGTCGAAGCGCTGCTTCAACAGGGGGGAGGCGACGAAGGGGCGCCCCTCGTGGGTGCCGGTCAGGCCGCGGGAGAGGACGGCCGCGCCGGTGAAGGGGTCGCGGTTGTCGATGGCGTAGAGGCGGTCGGCGCGGTCGCGGAACAGGGCCACCTGGCGGCCGTCCGGCAGCAGGGCGGCGGCCCCGCGGCCCGGCAGCAGCGCGTGCAGGTCGCAGGCCGTGAACCAGCCGTCGCCGAGCTGCAGTTGAACCTTCAGGGTCGTGGTCTCGACAGCCAGGGTCATCGCTGGGTGCTTCCTTCCAGGACGTCGTCGGCGGGCCGCAGGCCGATGTTCAGCAGCGGCAGGTCGGGCTTGATCTGGTCGCGCTCGGGGACGAAGGCGACGACCGGGTCGGGGGTGTCGGGGGCGTTCACGAAGGACACGAAGCGGGAGAGCTTCTCGGGGTCGTTGATGGTCTCGGCCCACTCGTCGCGGTAGTTCGCGACGTGCGCCCGCATCAGTGCCTCCAGCTCGTCGCAGATGCCGAGCTTGTCGTGCACCACCACGTCGCGGACGTGGTCCAGGCCGCCCGGGATCCGCTCCAGCCACACCGACGTGCGCTCCAGCCGGTCGGCGGTGCGGATGTAGAACATCAGGAACCGGTCGATCAGCCGGACCAGTTCCGCGTCGGACAGGTCCTGGGCCAGCAGGTCGGCGTGGCGCGGGGTGGCACCGCCGTTGCCGCCGACGTACAGGTTCCAGCCGCCCGCGGTGGCGATCACGCCGAAGTCCTTCGACTGGGCCTCGGCGCACTCCCGGGCGCAGCCGGAGACCGCCGACTTGAGCTTGTGCGGGGAGCGCAGGCCCCGGTAGCGCAGCTCCAGGTCGATCGCCATGCGGACCGAGTCCTGCACGCCGTAGCGGCACCAGGTCGAGCCCACACAGGACTTCACGGTCCGCAGCGCCTTGCCGTAGGCGTGCCCGGACTCGAAGCCCGCGTCCACCAACCGCGCCCAGATGAGCGGAAGTTGCTCGGCCCGCGCGCCGAACATGTCGATCCGCTGACCGCCGGTGATCTTCGTGTAGAGGCCGAAGTCCCGGGCGATCTCACCGATCACGATCAGCTTCTCGGGCGCGATCTCGCCGCCGGGGATGCGCGGCACGACCGAGTACGAGCCGTTCTTCTGCAGGTTGGCCAGGTGGTGGTCGTTGGTGTCCTGCAGGGCCGCCTGCTCACCGTCGAGGACGTAGCCGCTCGCGCCGATCGCCGGGGCGAGGGAGGCGATGACCGAGGCCACCGCCGGCTTGCAGGTCTCACAGCCCTCGCCGCCGCGGGCGCCCTCCCGGCCGAAGCGGTCCAGCAGCTCCCGGTACGACGTGATGCGCAGGGTCCGGACGATCTCGTACAGCTCCTCGCGGCTCTGCGCGAAGCAGCCGCACAGCCCCTTGTCGACCTCGATCCCGGACGCCTCCAGCTCGGCGTCCACCAGCTGGCCGAGCACCTTGACGCAGCTCCCGCACGTCGTACCGGCCTTGGTGCACTTCTTGACCTCGGGCACGGTGGTGCAGCGGTGCTCGGTGACCGCGCCGCGGATCGTGCCCTTGGTGACGTTGTTGCAGGAGCAGATGATCGCCTCGTCCGGCAGGGCCGCCGGGCCGAGCGAGGCCCCCGGGTCCGCTCCGGCGGGCAGGACGAGGGACTCGGGGGAGACGGGCGGCACCGAACCGGTCAGCGCGCGCAGGGTGCCGTACGCCTCCGCGTCGCCGACCAGGATGCCGCCGAGCAGCGTCCCGTCCCGGCCGATGACCAGCTTCTTGTACAGACCCGCGCGGGAGTCGGAGTAGACGACGTCCAGGCAGTCCTCGGTGGTGCCGTGCGCGTCGCCGAAGGAGGCCACGTCCACGCCGAGCAGCTTCAGCTTGGTTGACAGGTCGGCGCCCGTGAAGGACGCCTCGTCGGCGGCGATGGTGGCGGCGGCCGTCTCCGCCTGCTCGTAGCCCGGCGCGACCAGGCCGTACACCCGGCCGTCCGCGGCCAGCGCGCACTCGCCGATCGCGAACACGTGCGGGTCGCCGACCGTACGGCACTGCTCGTCCACGGTGATGCCGCCGCGCTCGCCGACCGCGAGGCCGCAGGCCCGGGCCAGCTGGTCGCGGGGGCGGACACCGGCGCTGAACACCACCATGTCGACGCCCAGTTCGGAGCCGTCGGACAGCTTCATGCCGCTGACGGCGCCCTCGGCACCGGTGACGATCTCCTGCGTGCCCACGCCCGTGTGCACGGTCAGACCCATGTCCTCGATGGTGCGCAGCAGCGCCGCGCCGCCGCCGTCGTCGACCTGTACCGGCATCAGGCGCGGCGCGAACTCCACGATGTGCGTGTCGAGTCCGAGGCCCTTGAGCGCGCCGGCCGCCTCCAGACCGAGCAGCCCGCCGCCGACCACGGCACCGACCCGGGCGCCCTTCGCGTACTCCTCGATCGCGAGCAGGTCCTCGATCGTGCGGTAGACGAAGCAGCCCTCGGCGTCCTTGTTCGGCACGGGCGGCACGAAGGGGTAGGAACCGGTGGCGAGGACCAGGGTGTCGTACCCGAAGACCTGCCCGGACCGGGCCGTCACCTTCCGCGCGCCGCGGTCGATCGTCTCGGCCGGGTCGCCGACGTACAGCTCGATGCCGTGTGTGGCGATGAACTCCATGTCGGTCACGGAGAGTTCCTCGGGCGTCCTGCCCGAGAAGTACGAGGTGAGGGCGACGCGGTCGTACGCCGGACGCGGCTCCTCGCACAGCACGACCACGCGGTGCGTGGCGGTCAGACCGCGCTCGGCGAGCGCCTCCAGGAAGCGCTGGCCGACCATGCCGTGGCCGACGAGCACGATCGTGGGGGTGGCCCCCAGGGCGGTGGTCATCAGGAGCCTCCATCGTTGGTGAGCAGGTGGAGCAGGGGGCCGCCGTCGGAGGGGAGCGGCTCTGCTCCCTCCCAGGCGCGGGCGAGCGCGCCGACGGTGCCGAGTTCGCCGACGAGGACCCCGCCGACCAGCCGGTCGTCGCGGACGACGACCTTGCGGTACGTGCCGCGCGTGGCGTCGGCGAGGCGTACGACGTCGTCGCCGGGCAGTGCCTCGGTCTCGCCGAACGCGGCCAGGTCGAAGGGGCCGAAGGGCGAGTCGGGACCGGTCAGGGTCAGCCGGGTCAGCGAACGGGTGCCGGTGTAGCGGGCGTTGCCGTCGCCCGCGAGCGACTCGGCGAGGAGGTCGGCCTGTTCGAGGGCCGGAGCGGCCAGTCCGTAGACGGTCCCGTCGTGCCGGGCGCAGTCGCCGACGGCACGGATGCGCGGGTCGGAGGTGCGCAGTTCGTCGTCGACCAGGACGCCGTCGCGCACCGCGAGCCCGGCCTCCTCGGCCAGACCGGTGCGTGGGCGCACCCCGCAGGCGAGGACGACGAGATCGGCGTCGAGGACGTAGCCGTCGGCCAGTTCCACCGAGCGGACCGCGCCGTCGACGCACCGCATGTCCCGCACCCGGCACTCGGTGTGCACCTCCACGCCCAGGCCGGTCAGGTGCCGGCGCACCAGGTCGGAGGCGTCAGGGTCGAGCCGGCGCTCCATGAGCCGCTCCGCCTGCTGGGCGAGGACCACGCGCGCACCGCGCACGGCGAGCGCCCGCGCGGCGGAGACCCCGAGCAGCCCGCCGCCGACGACCACCGCGCGCACCCCCGGCCGCACGGCCCCGGACAGCGCCAGGCAGTCGTCCATGGTGCGGAACGCGTGCACGCCCTGCGGGAGCCGGTGATCGGGGGTGAACAGCGCGCGCAGCGGCGGCAGGACGGGATTGGCGCCGGTGGCCAGCACGAGCGTGTCGTAGCCGATCGGCGGCCCGTCGGCACGGCCGACCGTCCGGGCGGCGCGGTCGATACCGGTGATCCGGGTGCGCAGCAGGCGCTCCGGCGCCGGAAGCGTGATCACCTCCGGGGCGTACCGGCCGGCCAGGACCTCCGCGAGCAGGACCCGGTTGTACGGCGGGTGCTCCTCCTCGCCGACGAGCAGCGCGGGCACGCCCAGCTCGCCGAGCCGCCGGGCGAGCCGTACGCCCGCGAGGCCGGCGCCGATCACCACCACACGCGTATTCGAGGTCATGCCCCTGAGCGTGCGGCGCGGACGTTACCCGGCCGCATCACGTCTGTTTCCCGCGCGGAACGCTCACCTCAGCCTGCGGCGCCTCGGCGTGTGAGATCCGGGGGCCTGGGCGGGCGCGCTCGGGCTAAGGTCGCGATCATGCCCGACATACCCATGACGACCGTAGTCCTGCTGTGCACGGCCTCGCTCGCGGCCGGCTGGATCGACGCCGTGGTCGGCGGGGGCGGTCTGCTGCTCCTGCCCGCCCTGCTGCTGGGGCTGCCGTCGTCGACACCGGCCGCATGGGCTCTCGGTACCAACAAGGCGACCGCCATCGTTGGCACCACGGGCGCGGCGGTGACCTACGCCCGCAAGGCGCCGGTGGACGTCGGGACTGCCGTACGGATCGGACTCGCCGCGCTCGCCGGGTCCTCGGCGGGCGCCTTCTTCGCGGCCGGGATGAGCACGGCCGTCCTCAAGCCGGTGATCATGGTGGTGCTGCTCGGTGTCGCCGCGTTCGTGATCCTGCGCCCGGCCTTCGGCAGGGCCCCGGCGGCCGGCCCGGCCACCCGGCGCCAGAAGCTCGCCGCGATCGGTCTGGCCGGCCTGGGCATCGGGTTCTACGACGGCCTCGTCGGCCCCGGCACCGGCACCTTCCTGGTCCTCGCGCTGACCGCCCTGCTGCGCCTGGACCTCGTCACCGCCTCCGCCACCGCGAAGATCGTCAACTGCTGCACCAACGCGGGCGCCCTCGCCATGTTCGCCTGGCAGGGCACGGTCCTGTGGGCACTGGCGGCCCTGCTGGCCGTCTTCAACCTCGCGGGCGGCACGCTCGGCGCCCGCACCGCCCTCAAACAGGGCACCGGCTTCGTGCGCGTGGTGCTGCTGACGGTGGTCCTCGCGCTCGTGGCGGATCTGGCCTACGAGCAGTGGTTCGCCTAGGCGGCGGGCCGGTACGGCGAGGGTGGCCCGGTGCTCCTCGCACAGTTCCGGGCGGCCGCTGCGGAAGACGAGGGCGCCGGGCGCGGCGATCACCGGCGGTGCGGCCATGATGCCGCCGTCCAGCAGGCGCGCGCCGCGCCGCTCGGCCCAGGCATGCCGGTGGGTCGGCGGCCCGGGGCGTACGTCTGCGGGATCGACGCGGCGACGGACGTCGTCGGCGGCTGGCGGAAGGTGCCCGTCCCCGGAGCGCTCGCCGAACGCCCGTACCGTTTCGGCGAGCCGGCTCCCCGAAGACGTCCCGGCTCAGCGGCTGTCCGTCAGATGGGCGAACACCACCACGTTGCCCTGGTACCCGGTCGTCCGCGAGTAGCCGCCCCCGCAGGTGATGACGCGCAGCTCGGGGCGGCGGGCGGCGCCGTAGACCTTCTCGTCGGGGAAGTCGCGCGCCGCGTACACCTCCACCGCGTCCACGGTGAACACGGCGACGGAGCCGTCCCGGCGGTCCACCTCGACACGGGCGCCCCGCCTGAGCGCGCCGAGGCCGTAGAAGACGGCCGGGCCCTCGGCGTTGTCGACGTGCCCGGCGACGATCGCGGTGCCCGTCTCGCCGGGCAGCGTGCCGGCCTCGTAGTAGCCGGCCAGGTTCCTGTCCTGCGGCGGCGGCACGGCCAGGCTGCCCGAGGCGGTCAGGGCCAGCCCCATCAGCGGGGCGTCCACGCGGATCGCGGGGATGCGGATGCGGGTGGGCGGGGACGGGGCCAGGGCGGGGACCGCGGGCCGCTCGCCGCCCGGGTCCGGGCGCCCTTCCGCGGCGGCCGGCTGCGGCGGGGTGTGCGGGCCGGTGCCGTCGAGCAGCCACACCCCGGAACCGAGGGCCACGACGGTGGCCGCGGCTATCGCGGTGTCGCCGAGCCGGGCGGCCCGGCCGCGCCCGCCGCCCCCGGCGTGCCTGGTGGTCCTGCTGTTCCCGCGCATGCGAACCCCTCTTCCGGAGGCGGGCCCCCGTACGTCCCGAGGGCGGGCTGGGTGTTTCCCGGGCCGGACCTCCTCCCCCTCCGGGCCGCGAGGGGCATCGGACCCGGAGGGGGCGGGGTGAGCGGTACCGGCGGACGGACAGCGGAGGGTGTCCGTCAGATCCTGTCGCCTCTCGCCCGGCGATGCAGGAGCCAGGTACCGCCCGCGGCGGCGACGGCCAGCGCCGCCACACCCGCCGCGGTCTGCGCGGGGCCGGCGCCTGGTGAGCCGCCGACCCCCGTCTTGAGACTTCCCCGCGGCTGCAGCTGTTCGTGCGCCGCGCTCAGGGCCACCACGAGGTCGCCCGTGACCTGCCGACCGCCCTCGGCGCACTTCGCGAGGATCTCGTACGTCCCGGGCTGCGCGCTCTCCGGCACCTCGAACCGGCCGACCGCGTCGCCCTCGTGCGCGCTGGGCGCCAGCATGAAGGTGCCGCCGCCGACCGCGCCCGCGTCCCCGGTCGCGGCCCTGCCCTGGTCCGCGCAGGCGGCGGTGTTCACCGTGACGTGGGTGCCAGGCACCACGGTGCGGGGGTAGACGTCCAGGCTGCCGCTGGCACCGGCGAAGGCGGGGGCCGCGCCCGCCCCGACGAGCGCGACACCGGTCAGCAGACGGGCGATACGGCGCATGGTGCTCCCCAGAGCTTGGCTTCTCGGCTTCGTCAGGGGCTGGCCCCTGCCCTTTCGAGGTAAGTCGCAGTCCGGGACTCCCGCCTCCTGATGTCCTGTCAGAAATGCGGTGAACGGGTGTCGCCCCCCGGCCCCCACACGGCCTAACCCGCAGCGGGTTCCGGCAGGTCACAGACGTGCGGGGGCGCACGCGAGACATCGACGCGAAGAGAACACGAATGGAGCGACGCGTGCCGTTTGAACGGGTGACGGCACGTCATGGCCGCCGGCGCGCTCGACCGACGTCCACGGTCACGCCCCGCACGCCGGTGTGCCCGGGGTCCACAATCGTCTCCGTGATCCCTCCGGAACCGGGCGCCCCGCTGCCCTTCTTCGTCTACGGCACCCTGCGCCCCGGCGAGGTCAACCACGACCTCTTCCTGCGCGGCCGGACCGCCGCCGAGGAACCGGCCCGCCTCCCGGGCGCCGCCCTCTACGACGGCCCCGGACACCCCTACGCCGTCGAGCGGCAAGGCACCGCGATACACGGCGAGTTGATCACCGCGCTGCCGCGGTCGTACGCGGACCTGCTCGCCGCCCTGGACCGGCTGGAGGAGTTCCGGCCGGGTGATCCCCGCAACCTCTACGAACGCGTCGCCCGGTACGTCGTACGGGCCGACGGCACCGCCGTCCGCGCCTGGGTCTACCTCGCCGCCCCGCCCGTCGCCGCCCGGCTGCGTGCCACCGGCGCCCGCATCGAGGGCGGCGACTGGCGGTCCCGCCGCTGAGTCAGCCCGGCAGGGTCAGCCCCTCGGGCACGGCGATCCCGAACTCCTCGGCGATCACGCGCCGTGCCTCCGCCTCGCCCGCGAGCTTGCGCTCGGTGACCGTGCCGTCGGCGAGGGTCTCGGTCAACCGGTCGCCGTCCAGGGCCAGGTGGCGTCCGGCGGTGGTCCGCTGGAGGTACGGGCGCCGGGTGAAGGGGGAGCGGGGGCTGGTCCCGACGTACCAGTTGAACATCGCGTAGTCGGGGGCGGCGAAGGGCTCCCGCGTGAAGGCGTACTGCCCGGCCCACTCCCGGCTCCGGCCGTCGTACACCTGCAACTCCAGCTGCTCCAGCGGCCCTTCGGACGGCAGCGCCGCCAGCCGGTGCCGACGGCCGCCGCCCTCGTGCTCGACGCCGGCGACCAGCGGGAGCGGCGCCAGCAGCGCACCGGCGGCACCGAAGCCCACGTCCGCCAGATACGGCTCCGGTTCCCCCGGCACGGCCACCCGCAGCATCATGTGCGAGCGCGGCCGGCTCCACGGCGTCGGGGCGCCCAGCACCACCCGCGCGGCCAGCCCGCCCACCTCGAAGCCGAGCGCCTCCAGGGCGAGCCACAGCAGTGTGTTGTGCTCGTAGCAGTAACCGCCGCGCGACCCGTGGATCATCTTGGCCATGAGATCACCGGGCTCCAGCGAGGGCGCACGGCCGCTCAGCGGGTCCAGGTTCTCGAACGGCAGGGACAGCGCGTGGGCCAGATGCACACCCCGCAGCGTCCGCGCATCGGGCCGCCGGCCGCCCCGCCACCCGATCCGCCCGAGGTAGGCGTCGAGGTCGAACCGCTCGATGTCAGCCATACCGGCAATCTACGTCAGCCCGCCCGGGTGACCCGCACCGCGCACGACTTGAACTCCGGCATCCGGGACGTCGGGTCGAGCGCCGGGTTGGTCAGGGTGTTGGCGCGGCCCTCGCCCGGCCAGTGGAAGGGCATGAACACGGTGTCCGGGCGGATGGCGGAGGTGATCCGGGCGGGCGCGGTGGCGCGGCCCCGGCGGGAGACCACGGTCACCGGGTCGCCCTCGGCCGCGCCGATCCGCGCCGCGAGCCGGGGGTGCAGTTCCACGAACGGGCCCGGTGCGGCGGCGTTCAGCTCGGCGACGCGCCGGGTCTGGGCGCCCGACTGGTACTGCGCGACCACCCGGCCGGTGGTCAGCAGCAGCGGGTACTCGGCGTCCGGCTCCTCCGCAGTGGGGCGGTGGGTCACGGGCGCGAACCGGGCGCGGCCGTCCTCGGTGGCGAACCGGTCGAGGAAGAGCCGGGGAGTACCGGGATGGGGCGCGCCGGTACCGGACTCCCCGGTCTCCGGGCACGGCCAGAACACCCCGTTCTCGGCCGCGAGCCGCTCGTAGGTGATCCCCGAGTAGTCCGCGGGTCCGCCCGCGGCGGCCCGGCGCAGTTCGGCGAAGACCTCCTCGGGGTCGGCCGGGAAGCCCTTCTCCACGCCGAGCCGCGCGGCCAGCTCGTGCAGGACGTGCAGGTCGCTGCGGACGCCGGGCGGCGCGGCGACCGCCTTCCGGCGCAGCAGCACCCGGCCCTCCAGGCTGGTCGTCGTCCCCGTCTCCTCCGCCCACTGCGTCACCGGCAGGACGACGTCCGCCAGCGCGGCCGTCTCCGACAGCACCACATCGCACACGGCGAGGAAGTCCAGGGACCTGACGCGGGCCTCGATGTGCGCCGCGCGCGGCGCCGACACCACCGGGTTGGAGCCCATCAGCAGCAGCGCCCTGATGTCCGTGCCGAGCGCGTCCAGCAGCTCGTACGCGCTGCGGCCGGGCCCCGGCAGGCTGTCCGGGTCGACGCCCCACACCTCGGCCACGTGCCGCCGGGCCGCCGGGTCGTCCAGCTTGCGATAGCCGGGCAGCTGATCGGCCTTCTGGCCGTGTTCGCGCCCGCCCTGCCCGTTGCCCTGCCCGGTCAGACAGCCGTACCCGGACAGCGGCCGCCCCGCCCGCCCGGTCGCCAGGCACAGGTTGATCCAGGCGCCGACCGTGTCGGTCCCCTTGGACTGCTGCTCGGGCCCGCGCGCGGTGAGCACCATCGCCGCCTCAGGCTCGCAGAACAGCCGTACCGCCTCGCGGAGTTGCGGCACGGGCACCCCGGTGATCCGCTCCACGTACTCCGGCCAGTGCGCCATCGCCGCCGCCCGCGCCTCGGGCCAGCCGGTGGTCCGCTCCCGTATGTACGCCTCGTCCGTCCGCCCCTCGGCCACCACCAGGTGCAGCAGGCCGAGGGCCAGGGCGAGATCGGTGCCCGGACGGGGTGCCAGGTGCAGGTCGGCCTGCTCGGCGGTGCGGGTGCGGCGCGGGTCGACGACGATCAACGTGCCGCCGTTCTCGCGCAGTTCGCGGAAGAAGCGCAGCGACGGCGGCATGGTCTCGGCGAGATTGGAGCCGACCAGGATCACGCACCCGGTCCGCGGGATGTCCGCGAGCGGGAACGGCAGTCCCCGGTCCAGCCCGAACGCCCTCGTACCGGCCGCCGCGGCCGACGACATGCAGAAGCGGCCGTTGTAGTCGATCTGCGAGGTGCCGAGCACCACGCGCGCGAACTTGCCGAGCGCGTACGCCTTCTCGTTCGTCAGTCCGCCCCCGCCGAAGACGCCCAGCGCGTCGGCGCCGTACCGCGCCCGTACGCCCCCGAGCCGCTCGGCGACCAGGTCGAGCGCCTCGTCCCAGCCGGCCTCGGCCAGCTCGCCGTCCCTGCGGATCAGCGGCGAGGTCAGCCGCACGCCCGGCGCCAGCACCTCGGCCGCCGTACGCCCCTTGCCGCACAGGGCGCCCCGGTTGACGGGGAAGTCCGCCCGCTCGGCCACCTCGACGCGGCCCTCCCCTGCGGGGACCAGACTCATCCCGCACTGCAGGGCGCAGTACGGGCAGTGGGTGGGCGTCGAGGCGATCGTCTGCATGGCGCCAGCGTGCGTCGAACGTGTTACGGCCCGGGTCCACCGCCGGTTACACCCCCGACACGGCCGCCTCCCCACGCCGCCCGGCCCACCGTGAGGCGCGGAGCGGGGCCCGCGGACCGCTGGGGGCCGCGGGGCCAGGTGACCCCCGTGCGTCGCCCGGCGCGCGGTCAGTGTCCGGCGGCCAGGGCCCGGGTGACGCCCGACTCCTTGGGGCCCAGGAACCCGGGGTCCGGGTGGAAGACCGTGTCCAGCACCGCCTTGCCGGCCGCGAAGACCTCGCGCGTGCCGCCGTAGTACCAGGTCACGTCGTGTTTCTCGTCGACCCCTACCCCGTAGGCGTCCACCCCCGCCGCCTCGCACAGGGCCACCGCGCGCCGGATGTGGAAGCCCTGGCTGATCAGGACGGCCCGGTCCACGCCGAAGATCCGCCGGGCCCGCACGCAGGAGTCCCAGGTGTCGAACCCGGCGTAGTCACGCACGATCCGGTCGGCCGGTACGCCGTGCCCGCTCAGGTAGGTGCGCATGGCGTCGGGTTCGTCGTAGTCCTCGCGGCTGTTGTCACCCGTGACCAGGACGACCTTCACCCGGCCCGCCCGGTACAGCGCCGCCGCCGCGTCCAGCCGGTTCGCGAGGTACGGCGAGGGCCTGCCGTTCCACAGCCCGGCGCCGAACACCACGGCGACCTTCGCCGACGGCGCGTCCGCCACCGTCCGCAGCCGGTCCGCCGTGGACACGTACAGCCAGGTCACCGGCAGCAGGGCCAGCACGCACACGGCCATCACGGCCTGCACCAGCCGCCGCTGCCCCCCGCGGGTGCGCGGCCACCGCGGTCGACGGATCCTCATGACGCCTCACGCCCCCCAGTGATCGGTTCCGATCATGGAGGACGCCGGCGGCCCGGATCCGGTTTCGCCTCACACGATGCGCCTGTACGAGGTGAAGCCGCGGAAAATACCCGTGACGGCCAGGCAACGGCCACGCAACGTGGCCCCGTCAGGATCCTTCCATGACGGCGTCCCTCCCTCCCCGCTCCGAGTCGGACCGGCTCCGGCTGCTCCCGCCGCCCAGCCGGCGTCCGGACCGGCCCGCCCTCGTCCTGGTCGCCCACGGCAGCCGGGACCCGCGCGCCCTCGCCACCGTGACCCTGCTCCTGGAGCGCATACGCGAGCTGCGCCCCGGCCTGCGCGTCCGCCTGGGCCACGTCGAACTCAACGAGCCCCTGCTCCCGGACACCCTCGCGGCCCTCGGTGACGCCCCCGCCGTCCTCGTCCCGCTCCTGTTCGGCCGGGGCTACCACGTCAAGCACGACATCCCCGGGATGGCGGCGGAGGCCGGGGTGCGCGCACGCGTGGCAGCCCCGCTGGGCCCGCACCCCCTGCTGGCGGAGGCGCTGTACGACCGTCTGCTGGAGGCCGGCTGGCCGGCGGCGCCGGACGGGTCCGTGCGCCGGGGGAGCGCGGTGGTCCTGGCCGCGGCGGGCTCCCGCGACCCCGACTCGGCCGCGGACACCCGCCGCACCGCCCGCCTCCTCGCCGCCCGCCTGGGCGTCCCCGTCCTCCCCGCCTACGCCTCGGCGGCGGCCCCGACGATCCCGACGGCCGTGCGGGCACTGGCGGCACGCGGCCGGCACCGGGTGGCGATCGCGTCGTACTTCGCCGCGCCGGGCCGCTTCGCCACCCAGTGCGCCCAGGCGGCACCGTGGATCGCCGCGGCCCCGCTGGGGGACCACCCGGCCATGGCACGCCTGGTCCTGCACCGGTACGAGCAGAGCATGGCGACACCGTGGGCGCGGGTGGCTTGAGGAGTGCGGGGTCGTCGGGGATCCGTCCGGCGGTGGCGTGTCCGGTCCCGTGCCGGTGGGGGCAGGGCGCGGTGACACGGTGGGCGCGGGTCGTCCGAGCGGCGCGGGGCCGTAGGCGTGGGCTTACTGTCGACCCATGGAAGGCACCGCACCGAACGGCACCTACGACTCCACCGCGACGGAACGCTACGCCCCCGAACCCGACAAACGCCCCGGCCGCACCGCCTTCCAGCGCGACCGCGCCCGCATCCTCCACTCCGCCGCCCTGCGCCGCCTCGCCGGCAAGACCCAGGTCGTCACCCCGGGGACCCGCAGCCGGGCGTGGGACGCCAGCCCCCGCACCCGCCTCACCCACTCCCTCGAATGCGCCCAGGTCGGCCGCGAGCTGGGCGCCGCCCTCGGCTGCGACCCCGACCTCGTGGAAGCCGCCTGCCTGGCCCACGACCTCGGCCACCCGCCCTTCGGCCACAACGGCGAACAGGCGCTGAACGACTTCGCGGACGACTGCGGCGGCTTCGAGGGCAACGCCCAGTCCCTGAGGCTGCTCACCCGCATCGAGCCCAAGCGGTTCACCCCCGAGGGCTCCGTCGGCCTCAACCTCACCCGCGCCACCCTCGACGCCGCCACCAAGTACCCCTGGCCGCGCGGTGCCCACCCCACCGACCCGGCGTCGAGGAAGTTCGGCGTGTACGAGGACGACCGCCCGGTGTTCGACTGGGCCAGGGCCCCGGCCCCCGGCACCCGCACCTGCTTCGAGGCGCAGGTCATGGACTGGTCGGACGACGTGGCGTACTCGGTGCACGACGTCGAGGACGGCCTGCACGCCGGGCACATCGACCCGAACTGCCTGCACGCCGAACCCGAGCGGCAGGCGGTGTTCGAGGTCGCCATCGGCCGGTACGTCCCCGCCGGCACCGACCCCGCCGAACTCTCCGCCGCCCTCGACCGCCTCCAGGACGAGGAGTGGTGGCCGCACGGCTACGACGGCACGGCGGTCGCCCAGGCCCGGCTGAAGGACGCCACCAGCCAGCTCATCGGCCGGTTCTGTCTGGCCGCGGAGGGCGCCACGCGCGCCGCGTACGGCTCCGGCAGGCTCACCCGCTACGGCGCCGAACTCGTCGTACCCCGCGAGACCCGCGACGAGTGCGCGGTGCTCAAGGCGGTCGCGGACCGCTATGTGATGCAGCGCGCCGAGCAGGAGCGGCTGCGCGCGGACCAGCGGGTGATCGTGGCGGAGCTGGCGCAGGCGCTCACGGCCCGCGCGCCGGACGGTCTCGATCCGCAGTTTCGGGCCCTGTTCGACAGGGCAGGCGACGACCATGCGCGCAAGCGGGTGATCGTCGACCAGATCGCCTCCCTCACGGACGCCTCCGCGCTGTCCCTGCACGCGAGACTGACCGGGCAGACATGATCCGACCGGGCATATGTGGGAGGAACGTGCCCCGTCGTGGCCTGATCGGGCCACCCCCTCTTCCCGCAGCCCGCCGCGTGCGGGAGGCTCCCCTATGGCGGCACCCTTACGAGGAGGCAACAAGTGGTCGACGCGGATCAGACATTCGTCATCGTCGGGGGCGGTCTCGCCGGCGCGAAGGCGGCCGAGACGCTCCGGGCCGAGGGCTTCAGCGGCCGGGTGATACTGATCAGTGACGAGCGCGACCACCCCTACGAGCGCCCGCCGCTGTCCAAGGGCTACCTGCTCGGCAAGGAGGAGCGCGACAGCGTCTTCGTGCACGAGCCCGCCTGGTACGCGCGCAGCGACATCGAGCTGCACCTCGGCCAGTTCGTCGACCGCGTCGACCGCACGGCGAAGACGGTCCGCTTCGGCGACGACGGCACCGTCGTCGGCTACGACAAGCTGCTGCTGGCCACCGGCGCCGAGCCGCGCCGCCTCGACATCCCCGGCACGGACCTCGCCGGCGTGCACCATCTGCGCCGGCTCGCGCACGCCGAGCGGCTCAAGGGCGTGCTGGCCTCCCTCGGCCGCGACAACGGGCACCTGGTGATCGCGGGCGCCGGATGGATCGGCCTGGAGGTCGCGGCGGCGGCCCGCGAGTACGGGGCGGAGGTCACGGTGATCGAGTCGTCGCCGACCCCGCTGCACGGCGTCCTCGGCCCCGAGCTGGGCGGCGTCTTCGCCGAGCTGCACCGCGAGCACGGCGTCCGCTTCCACTTCGGTCGCCGGCTCACCGAGATCGTCGGCCAGGACGGCATGGTCCTCGCGGTCCGCACCGACGACGGCGAGGAACACCCGGCGCACGACGTCCTCGCGGCGATCGGCGCCTCGCCCCGCACGGGCCTGGCCGAGGCGGCGGGGCTGGAGCTGGCCGACCGCGCCCAGGGAGGCGGGGTCGTGGTGGACGAACGGCTGCGCACCTCCGACCCCGACATCCACGCGGCCGGTGACGTCGCCGCCTTCCCGCTCGGCCTCTTCGGCACGCGGCTGCGGGTCGAGCACTGGGCGAACGCCCTGAACGGCGGACCGGCCGCCGCGCGCGCGATGCTGGGCCAGGAGGTCGTGTACGACCGGGTGCCGTACTTCTTCACCGACCAGTACGACCTGGGGATGGAGTACAGCGGCTGGGCGCCGCCGGGGTCGTACGACGAGGTGGTGATCCGGGGCGACGCCGGCAAGCGGGAGTTCATCGCGTTCTGGGTGAAGGAGGGCCGCGTCCTGGCCGGGATGAACGTGAACGTGTGGGATGTCACAGAGCAGATCCAGAAGCTGATCCGGGCCGGCGCGCCGGTGGATCCGGAGGCCCTGGCCGATCCGCACGTACCGCTGGAGCGCCTCGCCCCCTGACCCCGGGGGCCGTCGGCGCGCCCCGGAGGTGTCGCTGCCGCCCCGTAGAATTCACCCGTGGCAGGACGGATCAACGACGAGGACGTGAAGGCGGTACGGGACGCGGTCCCGATCGACGCCGTGGTCTCCGAGTACCTCCAGCTGCGTAACGCGGGCGGCGGCAACCTCAAGGGCCTGTGCCCGTTCCATGACGAGAAGTCGCCCTCCTTCCAGGTGAGCCCGAGCAAGGGGCTCTTCCACTGCTTCGGCTGCCAGGAGGGCGGCGACACCATCACCTTCGTGATGAAGGTGGACCACCTCTCCTTCTCCGAGGCGGTGGAGCGCCTGGCCGCCCAGGCGGGCATCACGCTGCGCTACGAGGAGGGCGGGTACAACCCGGCCCACCAGCGTGGCGAGCGGATCCGCCTGGTCGAGGCGCACAAGGTCGCCGCGCAGTGGTACGCCGAGCAGCTGGCCACCAGCCCCGAGGCCGAGACCGGCCGGCTCTTCCTCGCCGAGCGCGGCTTCGACCAGGCCGCCGCCGTCCACTTCGGCGTCGGTTACAGCCCCCAGGGCTGGGACCACCTCACCCGCTATCTGCGCGGCAAGGGCTTCACCGACAAGGAGCTGGTCCTCTCCGGCCTCTCCCAGGAGGGCCGCCGCGGGCCCATCGACCGCTTCCGTGGCCGGCTGATGTGGCCCATCCGCGACATCGGCGGCGAGGTCGTCGGCTTCGGCGCCCGCAAGCTGTACGAGGCGGACAACGGCCCGAAGTACCTGAACACGCCCGAGACGGCGATCTACCGCAAGAGCCAGGTGCTGTACGGCATCGACCTGGCGAAGAAGGAGATCGCGAAGTCGAGCCGCGCCGTCGTGGTCGAGGGCTACACGGACGTCATGGCCTGCCATCTGGCCGGGGTGACGACCGCCATCGCGACCTGCGGCACCGCCTTCGGCGGCGAACACATCAAGATCCTGCGCCGGCTGCTGATGGACAACGGATCAGCCCGCGTGATCTTCACGTTCGACGGTGACGCGGCGGGCCAGAAGGCCGCCCTGCGCGCCTTCGAGGACGACCAGAAGTTCGCCGCCGAGACGTACATCGCGATCGCGCCGGACGGCATGGACCCCTGCGAACTGCGCCTGGCCAAGGGCGACGAGGCGGTCGCCGACCTGGTCGAACCGCGCACCCCGCTCTTCGAGTTCGCGCTGCGCCAGATCGTCAGCCGCTACGACCTGGACACCCCGGCGGGCCGCGCGGGGGCGCTGGACGAGGCGGCGCCGATCGTCGCCCGGATCAAGAACAGCGGCGCGCAGCACGAGGTCGCGGTCGAACTGGCCGGAATGCTCGGCATCCTCGACACCCAGTTCGTGGTCAAGCGGGTGGCCCAGCTGGCCCGCTGGGCGCGCGAGCGCGGCGGCAAGGCCCCGGCCCCGGCGGGCCCGCGTCCGTACGAGGCCGCCGCCCGGCCCGCGACCCAGGGCCCCGCCCTGCAACTGCGCAACCCGATCTACGCCACCGAGCGCGAACTGCTCAAGCTCGCCCTCCAGCGCCCGGAACTGGTCTCCCCGGCCTTCGACGCCTACGGCGTGGACGAGTTCACGGCCGCCCCCTACGCCGCCGTACGCCAGGCCGTCATGGACGCGGGCGGCGCCGAGTTCGGCGCGCAGGACCCGCAGGAGTACCTGGTCCGGGTGCGCGAGGCCGCACCCGACGACACGGTCCGCGCCATGGTCACGGAGCTGGCCGTGGAGGCGATCATGCGCCGCACGGTGGACGAGGCGTACGCGGGCGAGCAGCTCGTCACCGTCCGCCGCCGCGCCGTGGCCCGCCGCGTCCAGGAGCTGCAGATGACCGCCCGCCGCCTGGAGGCCGGCGGCGACCCGGCCCAACTGGCCGCCGTACACAACGAGTTGTGGGTCCTCCAGCAGTACGACCAGTCCCTGAAGACCCGGGGCGCCGAGGCGCTCTGAGCGGTCCCGGCGGCTGGACCGGGCCGGCCGCCGGCGGTCCGGCCGGGGGGGGGTGTCGGCCCGGCCGGCCTGATCCGAACGGCACCCCCTAGGGGTGTCGGCCCGGCCGCGCGTCCAGGCCGCCACCAGGTCGAGAAGGCCGGGGAACCGGGCGTTGAGGTCAGCGACGCGGACATGGCTGCGGCGTTCCAGCCCGTACCGGCGCTGTCGGGTGATGCCCGCCTCGCGCAGCGCCTTGAAGTGGTGCGTCAGTGACGACCTGGGCCGGTCGAGCCCGAACCAGCCGCACGTGTGGTCGAAGTCCTGGGACTCCAGCAGGAGTTTTCGGACGATCGTCAGCCGGAGCGGGTCGCTGAGCGCGCCGAGCACGGTCACCGGCGTCCTGCCCGTCTCCGCCGGCTACCTCGGCGACGCGGTGGGCCTGACCAACGGCGCCACCGTCTTCGGCGCCGCCCTGCTGGGACTGGCGGTCATCGGCGCTCTGGTGGTGCTCGCCACCCGGCGCCAGGTGACGGACCCGGCCTGAGGCGCCGCACGGCACGGGGCGCGGGCCGGCCGGGAGCGCCCCGGGGGGGCCGGGTCACCCTTCCGTCACGAGCCGAACGCAAAAAGTCACCGCACGCCCCTCGTGGCGAGGTTGCGTCGTACCCCACACTGGGTGCGGTGCCCGAGTCCGCGGAGCGCAGGCCGTCGACTCTCCGCTCCCGAAGTACCGCTGCCGCAGGCGACGGCAGCGATCATCCTGGAGGTCGCCCCCGTGCAGACCCAGACCCTCACCCAGACCGACAGCGCCACCCGTGCCACCAGCGCCCCCCGCACCGCCGGCGCGACCACCGGCCTCACGGCGGACGACCCGGACGCGGAGCCGGACATCCTCGTGGCCGTGCCCCCGCAGAGCCGCGGCGCCCTGCACCCGGAGGGCACGCCCGCCGAACCTCCCGAACCGCCGGCGGACGCGCTCACGGACGAGCCCGAGGCCGGGGAACCCGAGGAGCCCGACGAACCCGCCGGCGGCGCGGTCGCCGCCCGGGCCGACACCGGCGGGCCCTCCGCCGACCTGTTCCGCCAGTACCTGCGCGAGATCGGGCGCATCCCGCTGCTCACCGCCGCCGAGGAGGTCGAACTCGCCCGCCGGGTCGAGGCCGGCCTGTTCGCCGAGGAGAAGCTGGGCAGCACCCCCGACCTGGACAGCGAGCTGGCGCTCGACCTGGACCGGCTCGTCGTCATGGGCCGGGTGGCCAAGCGGCGGCTCATCGAGGCCAACCTGCGGCTCGTCGTGTCGGTCGCCAAGCGGTACGTCGGGCGCGGGCTGACCATGCTCGACCTGGTCCAGGAGGGCAACCTCGGGCTGATCCGCGCGGTGGAGAAGTTCGACTACGCCCGCGGCTACAAGTTCTCGACGTACGCCACCTGGTGGATCCGCCAGGCCATGTCCCGCGCCCTCGCCGACCAGGCCCGCACCATCCGCGTCCCGGTCCACGTGGTCGAGCTGATCAACCGCGTCGTGCGCGTCCAGCGCCGCATGCTGCAGGAGCGGGGGTACGAGCCGACACCGGACGAGGTGGCCGCGCACCTCGACCTGCCGCCCGAGCGGGTCAGCGAGGTGCTGCGGCTCGCCCAGGAGCCGGTCTCCCTGCACGCCCCGGTCGGCGAGGAGGAGGACGTGGCCCTCGGTGACCTCATCGAGGACGGCGACGCCGCGAGCCCCGTGGAGTCCGCCGCGTTCCTGCTGCTCAAGGAGCATCTGGAGGCCGTCCTGTCCACCCTGGGGGAGCGGGAGCGCAAGGTCGTCCAGCTCCGCTACGGCCTCGCCGACGGCCGGCCCCGCACCCTGGAGGAGATAGGGCGCATCTTCGGCGTCACCAGGGAGCGGATACGGCAGATCGAGTCCAAGACCCTCAACAAGCTCCGCGACCACGCGTTCGCGGACCAGCTCCGGGGCTATCTGGACTGAGGCAGGGAACCTGGAGCAGGAGACCCGAAGCAGGGGCCGCCCGGGTGGGCGGCCCCCGCGCCGTCAGTCGACCTCGGCCACCGCCTGCGCGAACTGCGCCTTGTACAGCCGCGCGTACGCCCCGTCCGCCGCCAGCAGCTCGGCGTGCGCGCCCTGTTCCACGATCGAGCCGTTCTCCATCACGAGGATGGTGTCGGCGTCCCGGATCGTGGAGAGCCGGTGGGCGATGACGAACGACGTGCGGCCGTGCGCCAGTTTGGCCATCGCCTTCTGGATCAGGACCTCGGTGCGGGTGTCGACCGAACTCGTCGCCTCGTCCAGCACCAGGATCACCGGGTCGGACAGGAACGCCCGCGCGATGGTGATGAGCTGCTTCTCACCCGCGCTGACCCCCGTGCCCTCGTCATCGATCACCGTGTCGTAGCCGTCGGGGAGCGTACGGATGAAGCGGTCGGCGTGGGCCGCCCGCGCCGCCTCCTCGATCTCCCCGCGCGTGACCTCCCTGGCCGCGCCGTACGCGATGTTCTCCGCGATCGTGCCGCCGAACAGCCAGGTGTCCTGCAGCACCATGCCGATCCCGGCGCGCAGTTCGTCCCGGCTCATCCGCTGGATGTCGACCCCGTCCAGGGTGATCCGGCCGCCCGACACGTCGTAGAACCGCATCAGCAGGTTGACCAGCGTGGTCTTGCCCGCGCCGGTCGGGCCGACGATCGCGACCGTGTGACCGGGCTCCACCGTGAGCGAGAGGTCCTCGATCAGCGGCTTCTCCGGGTCGTACCGGAAGGACACGCGCTCCAGGCGCACCCGCCCGCGCAGTTCGGCCGGGCGCTCGCCCGGCACCGGGTCGGCCGACTGCTCCTCGGCGTCGAGGAGTTCGAAGACCCGCTCGGCCGAGGCGACGCCGGACTGCACCAGGTTCGCCATCGAGGCGACCTGCGTCAGCGGCATCGAGAACTGCCGCGAGTACTGGACGAAGGCCTGGACGTCACCGATGGACAGGGCGCCGGACGCCACCCGCAGGCCGCCGACCACCGCCACCAGCACGTAGTTCAGGTTGGAGACGAACATCATCAGCGGCTGCATCACCCCGCTGTTGAACTGCGCCCTGAACCCCGCCTCGTACAGCGCCTGGTTCTGCTCGGCGAACGCGCGCGCCGACTCCTCCTGCCGGCCGAACACCTTCACCAGGGTGTGCCCGGTGTACATCTCCTCGATGTGGGCGTTCAGCTTGCCGGTGGAGCGCCACTGCTGCACGAACTGCGGCTGGGACCGCTTGCCGACCCGCGTCGCCACCAGCGCCGACAGCGGCACGGTGACGAGGGCGACCAGGGCCAGGATCCAGGAGACCCAGAACATCATCGCCAGTACGCCGATGATGGTCAGCAGGGAGTTGATCAGCTGGCCCATCGACTGCTGGAGCGTCTGGCCGATGTTGTCGATGTCGTTGGTCGCGCGCGAGAGCACCTCACCGCGCTGACGCTTGTCGAAGTACGACAGCGGCAGCCGCGCCAGCTTGCCCTGCACCTGCTCGCGCAGCCGGTACATGGTGCGGTTCACGGACCGGTTGACCAGCCGGCTCGCCACCGCGCTCAGCAGGCCGGCGACCATGAACGTGGCGAGCGCGAGCAGCAGGACGTCGCCGACGGCGCCGAAGTCGATGCCCTTGCCGGGGGTGAAGTCGGTGCTCCTGAGCATGTCCGCGACCGTGCCCTGGCCATGGGCCCGCATCTGGTCGAGGACCTGCTGCTTGGTGGCGCCGGCGGGCATCTGCCGGCCGATGATGCCGGAGAAGACCAGGTCGGTCGCCTTGCCGAGGATCTTCGGGCCGACCACGTTGAGGCTGACGCTGCCGACCACGCACAGCAACAGGCCGTAGATCGTGGCCCGTTCGGGCCGGAACTGGGCGACGAGCCGTTTGCCCGACCCCTTGAAGTCCATCGAGCGCTGGTTGGGATCGCGCCCGGCCATCATGCGCATGGCGCCCGCCATCAGGCAGCCTCCGCTTCCGTCAGCTGGGAGAGCACGATCTCCCGGTAGGTCTCGTTGGCCGCCATCAGCTCCTGGTGCCGGCCGGTGCCGACCACCCGGCCCTCGTCCAGCACGATGATCCGGTCGGCGTCCCGGATGGTCGCCACCCGCTGGGCGACGATGACGACGGTCGCCTCGGCCGTCTCCCGGCCGAGCGCCGCGCGCAGCGCCGCGTCGGTGGCGTAGTCGAGCGCGGAGAAGGAGTCGTCGAAGAGGTAGATCTCCGGGCGCTGCACGAGCGTACGGGCGATGGCGAGCCGCTGGCGCTGGCCGCCGGAGACGTTCGTACCGCCCTGTGCGATGGGCGCGTCGAGCCCGCCCTCCAGCTTGCTCACGAAGTCCTTGGCCTGCGCCACCTCCAGCGCGTGCCACAGCTCCTCGTCGGTGGCGTCCGGGTTGCCGTAGCGCAGGTTGGTGGCGACCGTGCCCGCGAACAGGTACGGCTTCTGCGGCACCAGGCCGACCGTCCTCGCCAGCAGCCTCGGCTCGACCTGCTGGACGTCCACGCCGTTGACCAGGACCTCGCCCTCGGTGGCGTCGAAGAGCCGCGGGACGAGTCCGAGCAGCGTGGACTTGCCGCTGCCGGTCGAGCCGATCACGGCCGTCGTCTCGCCCGGCCGGGCCACCAGGTCGACGGACTTCAGCACCGGCTCCTCGGCCCCCGGATAGCGGAAGCCGGCCGCCCGGATCTCCAGACTCCCGTGCGTGCGCAGCTCGGTGACGGGCGCCTTCGGCGGCACCACGCTGGAGTCGGTGCCGAGGACCTCCTCGATGCGCTCGGCGCAGACCTCCGCGCGCGGCACCATCATGAACATGAAGGTGGCCATCATCACGGACATGACGATCTGCATCAGATAGGCGAGGAACGCGGTCAGGTCGCCGATGCGCATGCCGCCGCTGTCGATGCGGTGCGCGCCGAACCACACGACCGCTATCGACGACACGTTCACCACGGTCATGACGATCGGGAACATCAGGGCGAGCATCCGGCCGGTGGCCAGCTGCATGTCGGTGAGGTCGGAGTTCGCCTTCCCGAACCGCTCCTGCTCGTACTGGTCCCGTACGAAGGCGCGGATGACGCGGTTGCCGCTGATCTGCTCGCGCAGCACCCGGTTCACCGTGTCGAGGCGCACCTGCATCGACCGGAACAGCGGCCGCAGCCGGCGCACGATGAGGGTGACGCAGATCGCGAGCACCGGCACCACGGCCACCAGTACCCCGGACAGCGGCACGTCCAGCCCGAGGGCCATGACGATGCCACCGACGCACATGATGGGCGCCGACACCATCAGCGTGAACGTCATCAGGACCAGCATCTGGACCTGCTGTACGTCGTTCGTCGTACGGGTGATGAGCGAGGGTGCGCCGAAGTGGCCCACCTCGCGCGCCGAGAAGGACTGCACCCGGTCGAAGACGGCACCGCGCACGTCCCGGCCGAGCGCGGAGGCGGTGCGGGCGCCGAAGTACACGGCGCCGACGTTGCAGACGACCTGCGCCAGCGAGATGGCGATCATCAGGGCACCGAAGGACAGGATGTAACCCGTGTCACCCTTCACGACACCGTTGTCGATGATGTGCGCGTTCAGGGTCGGCAGGTAGAGGGTGGCGCAGGTCTGCAGGAACTGGAAGAGCACCAGCAGGGTGATGGGTTTTTTGTAGGGCCTGAGATAGGTCCGTAGAAGTCGTATGAGCACGCTACGTCTCTCGGAGTCGGCGACGGGGCTGGTCGGTTGCCCTTGGCCCCTATCGTCCGACACTCCACCCGCGTTACCTCAAGCGATTAACCCGGGCGGACACGTGCGTTCGGCCACGCGTGCGGAAGCTCGTACGACCATAGGGATTTGCGGGGTTGCGAGGTTTATGACTGGAATGCGCCGGGGTGGGTCTGCTCCCGCACGGCCGTGAACTGCTGCCGCACCGCCTGCCCGACGGCCAGTTCGTCGCCCGGCTCCAGCACCTGGGCCGCCGCGCCCTGCCAGGCCGGCGGGGTCCGCGGGTCGAGCGTCCCCTGCGACACGCCGAGCGCCCACGCGGCCTGCCGGGCCGCGCCGATCGCCGCATAGTCGGCGGGCTGCGGTACGACGACCTGCGCGCCGAACAGCGGGGGCGCCGAGGCCTGCACCGCGGGCAGCTCCGCCGCCGCGCCGAGCAGGAAGATCCGCCGGACCTCCACGCCCCGCCCGCGCAGCACGTCCAGCGCGTCGCCGAGCCCGCACAGCATGCCCTCGAACGCCGCCCGCGCCAGGTGCTCGGGCTTCATCGACTCGCGCCGCAGCCCGGCGAGCGTCCCGGCGGTGTGCGGCAGGTTCGGCGTCCGCTCACCCTCCAGATAGGGCAGCAGCACCAGCCCGTGTGCCCCCGGCGTCGACTTCGTCGCCAGCTCGGACAGGCTCTCCAGATCCGGCAGCCCGAGCAGCTCGGCGGCACCGCGCAGGGTCCGTACGGCGTTCAGGGTGGTGACGACCGGCAGATGCATGCCGGTGGCGTCGGCGAGGGAGGTGATCATCCCGGACTGGTCGGCGAGCGCCTCGGGGTGCACGGCCATCACGGACCCGGACGCGCCCAGCGAGACGACCGCGTCCCCGACTCCGATCCCGAGCCCGAACGCGGCGGCCATGGTCTCCCCGGTCCCCGCCGAGATCAGCAGCCCCTCCGGGGTCGTACCGGCCGCGTCGGACGGGCCGATCACCTCCGGCAGCATCGCCTGGTGCCCGAGCGCCAGCTCGACCAGATCGGGCCGGTAGGCGCCGGTGGCGGCCGACCAGTACCCGGTCGAGGAGGCCCCGCCGCGGTCGGTGGTCCTGCGCACCGGACGCCCCAGCAACTGCCACACCAGCCAGTCGTGCGCCTGCAGCAGCACCGCCGTCCGGCGGGCGTTCTCGGGCTCGTTCTTCGCCAGCCAGCGCAGCTTGGTGACGGGCTGGCCGGCCGACGGCACGCATCCCACCGCCTGGGCCCAGGCCCCCCGCCCGCCGAGCGCGTCGATGAGATCGGCCGCCGCGACCTGCGCCCGCTTGTCACCGCCGACCAGGGCCGGGCGCACGGTGTTGCCCTGGGCGTCCAGCGGGACGAGCGAGTTCTGCTGGGCCGAGACCCCGATGGCCTGCACGCCCTCCAGCAGACCGCCGCCGGCGGCCTCGCCGAGGGAGAGCAGCCACGCCTGCGGATCTATGTCGCTGGGGCGGCCCTCCACCGGGTGCGGGGCGTACCCCTGCCTGAGCACGGCACCGGTGTCCGTGTCGCAGACCACGATGCGTGTGAAGTCCGGTGAGCTGTCCAAGCCGGCGACTATCCCCATGCACCGAATTTTGCAGCATTCCCGCGGGTACTCGGACCGAGGGCGCCCAAAGGGGTGGGACGCGGCGGAGGGCGGCGGGTCGCGCGCAGGCGCCCCTACGTGTTGCTCGTGCCCCAGTCGTCCTCGGGCGTGCCGTCCACGTTCCGCTCCCGCAGGGACCGCACCCGCTGGGCCACCGTTTCCGGCACCCGGTCGCCGACCTTGTCGCTGACCGTGTGGAACGCCTTGCCCGCGTACTGGCGGCCCTGCTGGGCGGCCGTCTCGGCGGTGTTCCGCACGGCCGGGTTCCGAGCGATCCGCTCGGCGCACTTCTTCAGCTGTTCGTAGCGCTCGCGTCCGGCCCTCGTGCCGAGTACGTAACCGAGGGCCAGTCCGGCGACGAACGTGAGCCGGTAGCGCATGGCTGCCACCCTTCCCTTGCCTGCTCTGCTGGTGCGACGTGGGCGCCGGGGGTACCGATTGGCGGAGCACCCCCCTGCTTGCGCTAATGTATGTGTCGCAGCGAGCGCCCGCCCCCTGGCGAATACCCAGGGAGGTACGTTCGATGCAATCGAGGCGATCCTCCGTAGCTCAATTGGCAGAGCAGCCGGCTGTTAACCGGCAGGTTACTGGTTCGAGTCCAGTCGGGGGAGCTTCGGTCCTCCGTAGCTCAATTGGCAGAGCAGCCGGCTGTTAACCGGCAGGTTACTGGTTCGAGTCCAGTCGGGGGAGCGCGTGGAACGAGGACCCCTCCGGGGTCCTTTTTCATGCTCGCGGGAACCGCCGCGGCCACGGCGGTGTCCTCACGGTCGTGAGCAGCGCAGAAGCCGACCATCCGAAGCGGGAGATCGTATGAGCGGCTATGCTGCGGCAGACGACGCGCACACTTGTACGCGACACGCCGCTATGGGGCGGTAGCTCAGCCGGTTAGAGCAGCGGACTCATAATCCGTCGGCCGTGGGTTCGAGTCCCACCCGCCCCACCAGCACCCGTAGGTGCAGAACCGTTTCTACCTGCGGCGGCGAAGAGGGAGGGCCGCCGCGCTGGGCGTGGCCACCCTCCTTCACTCGCTCAGACCAAGATCCAGTGGACGCGTAGGGGACGCGAGGACGACCGAGTCGGCAGAGGGGCCTCATGCCGCCTTCCGGCGCCTGTTCGATGAAGGGTGGGCGGGCCGGTCCGTTGCGGTCGGCGACCCCGTCGGCGGCGCCCAGCCGTCCAGGCCCGCGGACTCGGAACGGGCGATCGTGAACCGGGTGAGCGAGAACGCGGCCCGCTGCTGCTCCGCGTAGCGGTCGTCGAAGTCCTCGACCCGGGCCGGCTCCAGATCGTCGGCGGCGCAGATCGTCGAGGCGTACCCGCGGCAGAGCGGACAGCTCAACGAGCCGCTTGACGCACCGGAACATCCCGTCGGGGTGAATCTCCCCACCGTTCTCGCGAGTCCATCACACGGTCCGGCCGCTCTCGACGCGGGCGGCGCCCGGCCCCCATCGCCGTCGCCCTGCGCACCGCCACCGGCGGCATCGCCGGCATCGAGGAAACCGCCGTCCGCCCCTTGGCCAAAGGTGAACGGCCGGTCCTTCACCTCGGCTGTTCGTGCCGGTCCCGCTGGCGCTGCGCTCCGGCGGGCACAGCTACGCCGGATACTCCACCGGCCCCGGACTCGTGCTCGACGTCAGCTCCCTCAACTCCACCGATGTGGGCGGCGGGCGGGCGCTGTTCGGGGCCGGCGTCACGGGCGGGCAGGCCCACCTGGCGCTGGCCGCGGCTGGTGCCGGGCTGCCGCTCGGCCGGTGCCCCACCATCGGTCTGGCCGGAGTCACCCTCGGCGGCGGACTGAGCGCGTTCACCAGGGCGTGGGGGCCGGCCTGCGACCACCTGCGCGAAATCGAGATCGTCACCGCCGACGGCCGCATCCGCCGCGTGCGCCCCGACTCGCCGCCCCCGGACGACGACCTGATCCGGGCACTGTGCGGGGGAGGCGGCGGCAACTTCGGCGCGGTCACCGCACTTCGGTTCGCCACCGAGGACATCTGCGACCTCGGCTACACCAGGTTCCTGGTCACCTGGCCCGCCGCCGCGACCGCGGCCGTGATCCATGGCTGGACGGTCTTCAACGCCGACCCGACGACACCGCGTGCGGTGTGCAGCGCCTTCGAGCAGCTCAGCGACTCCGGCATGCCCTCGCTGCCCACCGTGACCGGGACGTTCATCGGCACACCCGCCGACCTCGGGCCGGTAGTGGACCGGCTGGCCGCGGCGGTGGGCCGGCCCGAGACCGACCGGGTGATCGTCCCCTGCGACTACGCACGGGCCGCCTGCGAAGGGGACCGCTGGGGCGGCGGCACCTGGGGACCCCGGGTCGCCTTCGCGGCCCAGTCACACATCGTGCGCGAACCGCTCAGCCCGGCATCAGCGACCGAGATGGCCGCAGCTCTTGAGCAACTGCACCGGTTCACCGGCGGGGGCGGGGCCGGTGGCCTGCTCATCGACGCCCTCGGTGGCGCGGTCGACGACCGGCCCTCCCATGCCACCGCCTTCCCGCACCGATCGGCCGTCGGCGTCGTGCAGTACCACTCCTACTGGCACCAGTTCACCGACCGCACGCACATCGACCGCCGACTCACCTGGCTACGCGACGTCCACGCCACCATGCAGCCCCACCTGGGGACCGGCGGCTACACCAACGGCATGGACCCCGAACTCGCCGACTGGGCAGCGGCTCACCACGGCGAGAACTACCCCAGGATGCAGCGCGTCGAGGCCGCCGTTGGTCCGGGGCAGCTGTTCACCTTCCCCCAAGCGGTCACCCCGGGCCGGCCGGCCGCTGAGCCGGACGGCCACGATCAGAGGCCGGATCGCGCAGGCAGCACGGGGCTCGGCGCCGTGCCTTCGGGAGCGTCGGCCCCGGACCTTCGCGCGCGGAGTGCGGCGCCTTCCGAGTCGGCGCGTTCCTGCCGGTGTCCGGCCGCCGCGAGGGCCTTTGCGCACCGGGGTGTCTGCCCGCTGGACCAGTCCTTGGCCGCCCGTGCCGGGTGGGTGGTGGTCGGGGAAACCCGACCTTCAGGTCTCGACTTGGCTGTCATGACCTGCCGCGTCGCTCCCGCTGCAATGGACGAGTGCTGACTCGACAGGCCCAACTCCGTTTGAACAGCCGGAAACTGTGGTGCGGCGGCTGGCTCGTGGCCGCTGTGTGGGCGGGCGTCTTTCCGCTGATCACGGCGCCCGAGCCACACCGTCTGTGGGGCATGAGTGCCTGCCTGGGCTACCTCTGCGCGGCGGTCGCCGCGCTGTCGTCGCGGCCGTACGGCCGTGCGCTGCCGGTCTGGTTGGCCATCGGCGGTGCCGTTGTCGTTCCCCTCACGATGTTCCTGCTGACCGGTACGGCGCAAAGCGAGGTCGGCGTGGTCGAGCGCGCCGGCCTGCTGACGCTGCGGCAGGCCACGCCGTACCTGGCGGACCCCCGCACGGTGGCGGAGGTGACCCCGTACCTGCCGGGCCTGGCCGTCTTCGGGCTGCCGCGTGCGCTGCTGGGCGACAGCGGCCCGCTGCCCAGGCTGCTGGGCGACGCCCGGCTGTGGTGCGCTGCGGCGTTCCTCGGCTGTCTGTGGGCGGCGCGGGGCGCTGCCCGGCGCGGGGGCGGCCGTCCGCCGGCGGCCTTCGGCAGCGCTGTGAGCCGGGACGCCGCCGGGGCGTTCGTCGCCTCGCCGGTCGTGGCGCTGCCGCTGTGCGTCAGCGGCGTGGACCTGCCGCTGACGGGACTGCTGTTCCTCGCCCTGGTCCATGCGGCGCGGCGGCGGCCGGTGGCCGCCGGGCTGGTACTCGCCGCCGCCTGTTCCCTCAAGTGGACGCGCACCCGCGCTGCGCGCCGACGTCCACGCCCTGACGGGCGACCGCGACCCGCAGGCTCCCCCCGAGGCGGCGGCGGGGTGGGGCGCGCTGACCTCGGGCTCCTTCACCCTCACCGTGCTGCCGGGCGACCACTTCCACCTGGTGCCGGCGACCGAGCGGGTGGCCCGCATCGCCCTGCAACCGGCAGGGACTCTTCCGGTTTAGCGGCATGCCCGTCCTCGGGATCGCCCGCGGGGAAGCCGGGGGCGCGCCGGATGTCCGCCGGGGCGCCCGGACCGGAGCCTTGTCGTATGACGCGAAACCGGTCCGTCCTCGTCCTGATCCTGGTTCTGCTGCTCGGCGCGGCCATCGTCGGCTCCGGCACGCTCCCGCCACCCGAGACCCGCGCCCTGCGGGCCGCGCGACACGCCGCCCACCCCCTGCGCACCACCGGACCGTACGGCGACCCGGGCGACCTGCGGCCCCTGGGCCGCATGGTGGGCGGCGCGAAGGTGGTGGGGCTCGGCGAGGCGACGCACAGCTCCCACGAATTCTTCACCCTGAAGCACCGGGTCCTGCGCTACCTCGTGGAACACAAGGGCTCTCGCACCTTCGCGCTGGAGACGAGCTGGAGCAGCGGGCTGCGGCTGGACGCGTACGTGCGGACCGGCAAGGGCGACCCGCGGCGCATCATGCGGGAGGAGTTCCAGGACACCTACGCGTGGTGGAACACCGAGGAGTACCTGTCCCTCGTCGAGTGGATGCGCGCCTACGACGCCAGGCACCCGGGGGACCCGGTGCGCTTCATGGGCGACGACTTCGCGTACGCGGGGCCGGAACCGTACGACAGGGTGCTCCGGTACGCGGGCCGGTACCTGCCGGACCTGCTGCCGCGCCTGACCGCGCTGTACCGGGGGCTGCGGCCCACCACGGCGACAGGCCCCTACATGAAGGCGTACCTGACCCGGCCCCTGGCCGAGCGCAAGGCGATGGCCGCCCGCGCGCAGGCGGCGCTGACCCTGCTCGCCCGGCAGCCGGTTCCCGCCGGCGCGACGAATGACGCCCACGCCTGGGCCCTGCAGCACGCACGGGCCCTGGCGCAGACCGCGCGCGGCTACGCCTTCGACTTCGACGACCCGAAGCAGCTCAGGGCGTCCATGGGCTATCGCGACCACGTCATGGCGGACAACGTCGCCTGGTGGGTGGCCCGGACGGGCCGCAAGGTGCTGCTGTCCGCGCACGACAGCCATGTCTCCTACCGCACCTCCGACCCGCGCTACCCCCCGGATGCAGGGCGCGTTCCTGCGGGAACGGCTGGGTGCGGACTACGTGAGCGTCGCCGTGACCTTCGGTGCCGGATCCTTCAACGCGACGGACCCCGACGGCACGGCCCGCGTCCACACCGTGGGGGCCTCACCGCGCGACAGCACCGAGCGCTTCCTCGACCGGGTCAGCCCCGGCGACTTCTTCCTGGACCTGCGCACTTCCCCGGCCGCGGCCCGCGCCTGGCCGACCACCCCCCCCGCCCCACCCGCAGCATCGGCACGTCCTACCCGGAACGCCGCCACGACATCGCCCCGACAGCGTTCTACGACCTCCTCTTCCACCTTCACCACGTCACACCGGCCCATCTCCTGGCCCGCCCGAACTGACAGGCCGCCGCGGAAACCCGCGGCAGCGAGGTAGTCGGCCGGTTCGCGCTTGAAACGGCTGTGACATGGGCACGCACCTCGTACCGGCATCCGCTGCCGTGTCGTGTGAACCGAGGAGGGCGCCATGGACCGTCGTATCCGGGTGCGTGTCAGCCGGCGTCCCGCCGCCCCGCGTCGCGAGCAGGAGATCGACCGCAGGACCCCGTCCGGGCGGATCCTGCCGTACTGACCGCGCCGGCCCGGCGGCGGCTCAGGAGGCGCGGGCCGTCCGTGTCACCTCGGGCAGGGGGTCCGCGCGGCGCGCCAGGTCGAGCAGGGTGTGCACGGTGCGCTCGGCGGGGCCCAGGCGGGGGTGCCACTGGGCGATGATGCTGACCGGACGGGGCGGCTCGCTCAGCCGCAGCGCGACCAGCTCGCCCTCGCGCAGTTCCCGCGCCACCGTCAGCTCCGGCAGCAGCGTGACACCGCGCCCATGGCCGAGAAGGCGCAGCAGAGCCGCCATCGAGCCCTGCAGCAGGGTCTGCTGGGCACCGGCCAGCAGATCCCTGCCGAAGCGGTCCACCAGCATCTCCGAGGTGCAGCCCGGTTCGGACACCAGGAAGTCGCAGCCCAGCAGCTGGTCCGGCGTCACCGCCTCCTGCCGGGCCAGCGGATGGTGCGCCGCCGCCACCAGGAGCGTACGGTCGTGCCCCACGACCGCGTGCGGGCGGACCGAGCGGACGCCGTTGTCGTACTCGAAGACCAGGTCCAACTCGCCCGCGCCGAAGGCCCGTTCCAGCGCCTCGCGGGGCGCCACCGTCAAGGTGACGTCCGCGCCGCTGTCCGTGCCGCCCGCGCCGTACTGCAACGCGGCCAGCACCTCGGGCATCCACGCGTGGGCCAGTGACTCCTGCGCCCCTATCCGGAGCCGGGTCCGCTCGCCGCGGGCCGCGCGGCGCATCCGCTCCTCCAGCTCCAACGCCTCGCGCGCGTAGGGCAGCAGCCGCGCACCGGCCTCGGTGAGCACCGCCCCCGTGCCCGCCCGCACCAGCACGCTCACCCCCACGTCCGCCTCCAGGCGCTTGAGTTGGGCACTCACGCTGGACTGGGCGTACCCCAGGGCGTGCGCGGCGGCGGAGATGCCGCCGTTGTCGGCGACGGCGACGAAGGCGCGGAGATAGCGGGTGTCCACGCAGGGAAGGGTAAGCGGCGTCACGGGCGGAGCGGCCCATCGGACTGTCCGATGGACCCATCGGAATCACGGCGTCGCGGGCCCGCCCGCCGCCGCGCCACGCTGCACGCATGACCACAGCCGAACCGACCGCCAGACCCGCCGCCGCACGGACCGACCCCGCCCCCCGCCGCACCTCCCGGCTCGCCTTCGCCGGGATCGCCACCGGGAACCTGCTCGTCCTGCTCGACACCACCATCCTCAATGTCGCCGTACCCGACATCCAGGCCTCGCTGCGGCCGGGTGCCGCCGCGCTGCCCTGGACCGTCGACGCCTACACCGTCGTCTTCGCCGGACTCCTGCCGGCCGGCGGTGTCTTCGCCGACCGCTGGGGCGCCCGCCGGGTCTACGCCGTGGCCCTCGGGCTGTTCGCCGCGCTGTCCGCGGCCTGCGCCCTCGCGCCCGGGGCGGCCGCGCTGATCGCCGGGCGGGCGCTGCTCGGGGCCGCCGGGGCCGGGCTGGTGCCCGCCTCCCTGGCCCTGCTCGTCCACCTGTACCCCGACCCCGGCCGCCGGACCCGCGCCATCGGCGCCTGGGCCGCGCTCAGCGGGCTCGGCGCGGCCGCCGGACCCGTGCTCGGCGGCGCCCTGGTCGAACTCGGCGGCTGGCGGCTGGTGTTCCTCGTCAACCCGCCGCTCGCCCTCGCCGCGCTCCTCCTCGCCCGCCGGCTGCCCGCGCCACCCGTACGGGCCGCCCGCGCCCTGGACCGGCCGGGACTGGCGCTGTCCACCGCCGGGCTCGGACTGCTCACCTTCGGGCTGGTCGAGGCCGGGATCGAGGGCTGGGGCGCGGCCCGCGCCCTGCTGCCGCTCGCCGCGGCGCTCGGCTGCTTCGCCGCCGTCGCCGTCGTGGAGCGCCGGGCCGCCGCCCCGGTGCTGCCGCCCGCGCTGCTCGCCCTGCCCCGGGTGCGGGCGGCGATGGTCGCCGCCGCGGTGTCCTGCTTCGCCTACTTCGGCGGGATGTACCTGCTCTCCGTGTGGCTCCAGCACACCTACCACCTGAGCCCCCTGCGCGCCGGACTGGCCTCGCTGCCGATGGCGTTCCCGGTGTGCGTGATGCCGTTCTTCACCGGGCGGCTCGTGGCCCGCTACGGCCCCCGTCCCGTGCTGCTGACCGGAATGACGGCCACCGCCGTCGCCGGCGCCTTGCTGGCCTGCGCGGGCGGCCACCGTCCGCCGCTGGCGCTGGTCCTCGCCGCCGAGCTGGCGCTCGCCGCCGCCGGCACGCTGTCCATCCCCGGTGCCGCCGCGGCGGTGGCCGTCGCGGCGCCCGCCGAGTACGCCGCGACGAGCCAGGGTGCGCTCAACGGCATACGGCAGGCGGGCTCGGCGCTCGGGGTCGCGGTGCTCGGGACGCTGGGGTCGCTCGGCGGGGCCGGGTGTCTGCTGGCCGGGGTCGGGGTGGCCGCCGTGCTGTGGGTGGCGCGTACCGGTGACTGAGCCCGCGCGCGTCACGGCGGCGCGTGCGGGGTCATCCGGTCGTCCCCGGGCGGTGAACGGGCCGCCGCCGCGCTCGTCCACCAGGCGCGGCAGGCCGCGGAGGCCGTCGCCGACCAAGCCCGGCACGTCCAGGCCACCGGCGCGGCCGGGGCCGGCGCGAGCGCGCCGCCGTGCGGGTTCCGGTGACGTGTTCCGGGGTGGGGGCGGTGGTGGTGGGCGCCGGGTACGGGGCGTCGGTCAGCTCAGGTGGTTTCGTCCGGGGCGCGGTGGAGCGTGGTGGGCGGCTCCGGTTGGGGGCCGGTGCGCGCGGTTCAGGCGGCGAGCGGGTGTGTCGCCGTGCGGATTCCGGTGATGGCGTCGGTCAGCTCAGGTGGTTTCGTCCGGGGCGCGGTGGAGCGTGGTGGGCGGCTCCGGTTGGGGGCCGGTGCGCGCGGTTCAGGCGGCGAGCGGGTTCAGCACCAGCGGCTCGATGCGGCCCTCCAGCATCTCGCCGAGGCCCTGGGCCGCGCAGATGTCCGGCCGCTCGGCGATGTGCACCGGCATGCCGGTGGCCTCCCGCAGCATCGTGTCGAAGCCCGGCAGCAGGGCCGAACCGCCCACCATCGTGATCCCCCGGTCGGCGAGGTCGGCCACCAGGTCCGGCGGGCAGTCCCGCAGCACCTGGCCGATGCCGTCCAGGACGGCGGTCAGCGGGGTCTGGATCGCGTCCCGTACGGCGGCGGTGTCGACCCGCACGCTGCGTGCGAGCCCGGTCGCCACGTCCCGCCCGTGGATCTCGGTCTGCGCCGGGCCCTCGGGGGTGAGGCCGTTGCCGGACAGGGCCAGTTGCAGCGGCCGTACCGACTGGCTGGGCAGTATCAGCTCGTGCGCGTGCCGCAGGTGCTGCACGATCGCGTGGTCCACGGCCTCGCCGCCCACCGGGATCCGCTCGGCGGTCACGATGGAGCCGAGGGAGAGGACGGCCACCTGGGTCGCCGCCGCCCCGCACACCATGATCATGGTGGCCTCGGGGCGTTCGACCGGCAGCCCGCACCCCACGGCGGCGGCGATCAGCGTGTCCACCAGCTCGACCCGGCGCGCCCCCAGCCCGACCAGCGTCTCGATGGTCGCCCGCTGGGCCAGCGGATCGGCGTCGTGCGGGGTGCAGGCCGCCGCGCGCAGCCGCAGGTTGCGGCGCAGGGCGCGGCGCATCTTGTCGCCGAGGAGCTGGCGCAGCATGCGCTGGGCCATCTCGATGTCCACCACCGTGCCGCCGGAGATGGGCCGGACGACCCGGATGTAGTCCGGCGTCCGTCCCGTCATCTGCTCCGCGAACTCCCCGACGGCGATCAGCGCGCCGGTACGGCTGTTGACGGCGGCCGCGGAGGGCTGGTCCACGACGAGACCGGCGCCCTTCACATACACCCGGGTGCGGGCCGCGCCCAGGTCGACGGCGAAATGGCAGCGGCGCAACTGCTCCAGACTGACGGTCACGGCGTTCCTCCCGGGTGCACGGGCCTTGGGGCGCCCGTCCGGTCGGCGGGCCTCATCGCTTCTGACTGCATCCTGCGCGGAGCGCGGGGGCGGTCGCCTCCTGGAGGGGGCCGGGTGGGGTGCCGCTGAATGGGGGGTTTCGGGCGCGGCTCACCGCTCGGTGGTGGACGGCGGGCCCGATCTCCCACTCAACTCCCCACTCGGTTCCCCACGCGGCGCACCCGCCGGGAGTGCGTGCCGTCCATCCCAGCCGCACCACCAGCTGCCCCTCGACCCGGCCCTTGGCGATGACGCCCCCGGCCTCGGCGGTCAGCTTCACGTCGAACTCCGGCTCGACCGTGCCGGGACGCGGGGCGCCGTCGCGGAAGACCCGCAGCGCCGACCGGGCGGCGGCGCGCACGCCGTCCAGGGCGCCCCCGAAGGAGCGGGCCGTACGGTCCAGCGCGCCCTCCTCCCGCCCGTCCCGTTTCTTTCCGCCGGCAGCCGCGTCCCCGGCCACCCCGGGCCGCGCCCGACGCTGTCCTCGCGGTCGGCGAGGCGCCCGGCGACCGGGGCCCGTCGAGGTGGTCAGGACCGGGAGGCCGGGTACGTGATTCCCCGGACCACGCCCAGGTCCACCAGGTCCTGCGGTCTGATCCGCAGGTGCCCGGCGGTCGCCTCGACCTCCTCCGGCGGGCGTTTGAGGATGGCCGCCGCGAGTTCCGGGGCGATCACCGAGAAGTAACTGTCCGGGGTGGCCCAGGTGTTGCCGGGCGCGGCCAGGGCGAGGGCGCCGCCGGAGCCGCCCTCGCCGATCACCAGGGTGGTCAGGGGGACGCGGGCGGCGGCCACGGCGCCGAACACCTCCGCGATCGCCGGCCCGGCCCCCTGCCGCTCGGCCTCCGCGTCGTTCGCGGCGCCCGGGGTGTCCACCAGCGTCAGCGCCGGGATGCCCAGCCGGTCCGCGAGCCGGATCAGCCGGGCGGCGGTGCGGTAGCCCGCGGGCCGGGTCGCCGTCCCGGTCTGCGCCGCGTAGGCCACGGTCCGGCCGTCCCGCTCGCCGAACCCGCAGAGCACGCCGTCGGGGTCCGCACCGCCGCACCGGTCGCCGCCGAGCGCGACCCGGCGGGTGAAGTACTCGTCCAGATAGGCCTGGGCGCGCGGGCGCTGGGGGGAGCGGGCGCGGCGGACGGCGTCCCACCCGGTGCCGGGCAGGTCCGCCCGCCCCAGCGCCGGGGGCACCTCGGCCCGCGCGGCCGGGCTGGTGAGCAGGCGCAGCCACAGCCCCAGGGTCCGCTTCAGCTCCGCCGTCGCCACGACCGCGTCGACCGCGCCCGTCGCCAGCTGGGACTCCGCCGTGTACGCGGCCGGGTCGGCGTCCGCCGGCCGTACCCGCGAGCCGGCGAAGCCCACCTGGACGCCGGGCAGGGCCAGGACGACGTCCGCGCCCGCGCCGAGGGTGGCCCAGCCGCCGCCGGTCGTCGGGTCCCGCAGCACCGCGACCTGCGGCAGACCCGCCTCGCGGGTGAGCACCGACTGCCGTGCCACGCGCTGGAGTTGGGTGAGCGCGAGCATGCCCTCCTGCATCCGGCTGCCCCCGGTCGCCACCAGCGGCACGACCGGCAGTCGGTGCGCACGGGCGTGGCCGTACGCCACCTCCAGCCGGTCCCCGGTGCGCTCGCCGAGCGAGCCGCCGAGGAAGCCGAACTCGAAGGCGACCAGCACGGCCGGGGTGCCGTCCACACGGCCGGTGCCGCAGACGACCGACTCCTCCTCGCCGGTCCGCTCCCGGGCGCGGGCGCGCGAGGCGTCGTAGCCCTGCCAGCCGAGGGGGCCGTCCGGCTTCGACCACCGTGCGGGGCCGGGGAGTTCGGTGAAGCTGCCGGGGTCCGTGACCAGGGTCAGGAACTCCCGGGCGCGGTGGCGCTCAGGCATCGGCCACCAGCGCGCGCTTCATGATCTTGCCCATGTCGTTGCGGGGCAGGGCGGCCAGGTGGTGGACGACGCGGGGCCGCTTGTGCGGGGCGAGCCGCCGGGCCACGTGATCGGCCAACTCCTCGGCGCCGGGCGGTCTCTGCGCGTCCGCCGGGACGATCCAGGCCACGATCCGCTCGCCCAGGTCCGCGTCCGGCTCGCCGGTGACGGCCGCCTCGCGCACCCCCGGGTGCTCCAGCAACGCGTTCTCGATCTCGCCCGCCCCGATCTTGTAGCCGCCGCTCTTGATCAGGTCGGTGGCCTTGCGCCCCACGATCCGGACGTACCCGTCCGGCTCGCGCACCGCCATGTCCCCGGTGCGGAACCAGCCGTCGGCGGTGAAGGCGGCGGCCGTGGCGTCGGGACGGTTGAGGTACTCGCTGAACAGGTTCGCCCCGCGCACCTGGATCTCGCCGACGCTCTCCCCGTCGTACGCGTCGATCTCGGTGCCGTCCTCCTCCACCAGCCGCAGCTCCACGCCCGGCAGCGGCACCCCGACGGTTCCGGGCCGGGCCTCGCCGTCGGCCCGGACGCTCGTGTTCATCAGGGTCTCGGTCATGCCGTAGCGCTCGATGACCCGGCGCCCGGTGGCCGCCGCGATCCGCTCGTGGTCGTGCACGGGCAGCGCGGCCGAACCCGACACCAGCAGCCGGGCCCGGCCGAGTGCCTCGGCCAGCTCCGGGTCGTCCGGCAGGGCCTCGGCGATGCGGTGGTACATCGTCGGCACCCCGAACAGCATGGTCGCGCCGGCGGACAGCTCCCGCGCGACGCCCTCGGTGCTGAACCGCCCCAGGTGCCGGACGCTGCCGCCGCGCCGCAGCGGGCCGAGGACGCCGAGCACGAGCCCGTGCACGTGGAACAGGGGCAGCCCGTGCACGAGCACGTCGTCGCCGGTCCACTGCCAGGCGTCGGCGAGGGCGTCGAGGGTGGTGGCGAGGGCGCGGCGGGGCAGGACGGCCCCCTTGGGCGGGCCGGTGGTGCCGGAGGTGTAGACGACGAGCGCGGGGGCCGCGTCACCGACGTCGCCGTCGCGGACGTCGCCGTCGCGGACGCCGACGGGCCCGGTGGCGGTCGCGTCGACGTCCAGCCGCGTCAGATCGCCGAGCGCGGACGGGAGTCGGGCGCCCGGTGCGGCCAGCAGCAGGGTGGGCGCGCTGTCGGAGACGATGTGCGCGAGTTCCTTGTCGCCCGACTTGGGGTTCAGCGGTACGGCGGCCGCGCCGGCGAGCAGTACGCCCGTCACGGCGACGGCGGTCTCCAGCTCCGGGGTGGCCCACACGGCGACCCGGCCGGCCCCGCGCAGCCGCCCGGCGAGCGCACCCGCGGCCGCCGCCAGCTCGCCGTAGGTCAGGGACCGCTCACCGAACCGCAGGGCGACCTTCCCCCGCACGTCGCCCGGGGGGACCCCCAGCTCGCTGCGCTCGCCCGGGTCGTCCGCCAGAGCGGGAAAGAGGGAGGACACGCGGCGCACTCCTTACTGCCGGCACCGCCGGCACTGCCGTAGACCGTAACCGCTGCTACTTCGCTGGACCGTCGGCACCCTTCCTACCCCACGGGCCTGCTCACCACCACCGTGCTCGGGCCGGCCGCGAGCCGCGTGCCTGCGCCGCGGTCCGGCCGTCGGCCATCGACCCGGGTATTGGACCGGGAAGGGCTTGGCACGGCAGCCTGGTGCCCGACAACGGACAGGGAACAGCGGGGAGTCGAGATGAACAAGGTGTGGCTGGTCACCGGGGCGAGCAGCGGGTTCGGGCGGGCGATCACCGAGGCGGCCGTCGCCGCCGGCGACACGGTGGTCGGCGCGGTCCGGCGCCCTGAGGCCCTGGACGATCTGGTGGCCGCCCATCCCGGCGCGGTTCACGCGGTGCGGCTGGACGTCACCGACACCGCCGCGATCGAGACGGCAGTGCGGGACGTCCTGGCCCGGCACGGGCGGATCGACGTGCTGGTCAACAACGCGGGCCGCACGCACGTCGGTGCCGTCGAGGAGACGACCGAGCAGGAGCTGCGGGACCTGTTCGACCTGCATGTCTTCGGACCCACGGCGCTCGTGCGGGCGGTGCTGCCGCACCTGCGGGAGCGGCGCTCGGGAGCGATCGTGCAGATGAGCAGCATGGGCGGGCAGATGTCCTTCGCGGGCTTCGGCGCGTACAGCGGGACGAAGTTCGCGCTGGAGGGCATCTCCGAGGCGCTCGCGGACGAGGTCGCCGAGTTCGGGATCAAGGTGCTGATCGTGGAGCCGGGCGCGTTCAGGACCTCGCTGTTCGAGGCTGACCGGGCCGGCGTCAGCTCCGACAGCGGGGTGTACGCGCGGGTCGGCGAGACCCGCGGTGCCGTCGCCGGCGGCCACGGCGGCCAGCCCGGCGATCCCGCCAAGGCGGCCGCCCTCATCCTGGCCGCGCTGGACGCCGAGCACACCCCGCTGCGGCTGCCGCTCGGCGACGACGGGGTGAGCGCGGTCCTCGCCCACCTCGACCGGACCCGCGAGGACGTCCTGGCCTGGGAGAAGCGGACCCGGGCGACGGGCTTGGACGTCTGAGCCGGTGCTCCTCACGGCGGCACGGCGCGCACGATCCGCATCCCCCTTTAAGTCCGCGCGGTCGCGGCGCACCTCCAGGCCCGCCGCCCGGCACTGCTCGACCGGCCAGGGGGACGGGATCCGCAACTCGGGGTAGCTGCCCGCCTGTTGGTTCCGCGAGCCGTCCGTCCGCGTGTGGAGCAGGCCGTGGACGATCACGGTGTCCTCGTCGCGGTATTCCAGGAAGCAGGTGAGGAGCCGGTCGTCGCTGCCGCGTACGGGGATGAAGCGGTCGGTGCCACGCAGCTCCGCTGTGAGGTCGCGGCAGGTCACGACGAGGTGGCCGCCCGGGGCGAGGGAACGGGCGATGCGGCCGGGCAGCACGGGGACGTCCGCCTTGGACGGCAGGTGGGCAAGGGTGTCGCCCATGCGGACGACGGCCGCGACCGTGCCCGGCCCGGCTGCCTCGGGCAGCACGGCCCGGATGCCGCCGTGCACCGGCCGCACCACGCCGGCACCCCGGGCGTGCGCGACGAGTTCGTCGGGCAGGCTGCGGCTGGTGTCCACGTGCTCTCCGGCGGCGACGACTTCCTCCTGCACGCCGTCGTGCTGGACCTCGACCACCTGCGCGCCTTCCTGACCGACCGGCTCCGCAAGCGCGGTGAGATCACCTGCTTCCGCACCTCGGTCATCTTCCAGCAGGCGAGCACCACCGCCCCCGCACGCCTTCCCGCGCCCGACCGATGCCGTGACCGCGCGGGGCGCAGCGCTCAGCCGCCGACGACGGCCGTCCGCTGCAGCAGCCCCCAGGTGAACTCGGCGACCACCTCGTGCCGTACGCCCGCCCGGTCCGGCGCCGTGAAAGCGAGGCCCCACCGGGTCGGTGCGGTGCCCTCCAGGGGGCGGGCCGGGGCGAAGGCGCGGGCGGCCTCCTCCACCGTGCAGGACCAGGGGGCCAGGTCCTCCAGGGTCTCCAGCCGCGGTGCCGGGGCCCCGGGCGCGCGCACCAGCCACTCGTTCCACACCGCCCCGTCCGGCCCGACCAGCGCCTCGAAGCGCAGGTCGGGCCAGAGGGGCAGGGCCCAGCGGCGGGCCTCGCAGCCGACGTCGCCGAGGCGGCGGGGCAGGACCGACTCGGGCGGGCCGAGGACCGAGCGGTACCGGGCGGCGGCGGAGCGGGAGCGGGGTGAGCGGACCATCGCCTGCCACCGCTTGTTCGCCTCCCGCATGTCCGCGACCGACGCGCCCAGGGAGCGCCGGGCGTCCTCGACCAGGCCCGGGTTGTGGTCGGCCATGCGCCGCAGAAGCACCAGCTGGAAGTCGACGTCCATGCCCTTCATGGTGCCCGGCGCGCCCTTCCCGGCGTCCGGGGTGCTCCCGCCCATTGCCCGTACCCCTCCCCGTGATTAGCCTGTGTTCGTCATGCCGATCGCCTGTTGATATCTCGAACGTCCTGCGGCGAGCTGTCGAACGGGCGCCAGACCCAAGGGAGGGGGCCGACGTGGGACGCCTCGTGCCTGCCGTGACCCGGGCTCTCGACATTCTTGAGCTGTTCCTCGACGGGGACGGGACGCTCTCCGCCCCCGACATCGTGCGCAAGCTGCAACTGCCGCGCACCACCGTGCACGAGCTGGTCACCACGCTCGCCGCACGGTCGTACATCGTGCCCGTTCCGGGACAGCCCGGACGTTACCGGCTCGGGGTGCGCCCGTACCAGCTCGGCAGCCGCTACGCCGAGCAGCTCGACCTCGCCGCCGAGGGGCAGCAGGTGGCCCGCTCGGTCGCGGAGACCTGTGACGAGACGGTGCACGTGGCGATCCTGGAGGGCACCGACGTCATCTACATCGCCAAGGTCGACTCCACGCACGCGGTGCGCATGGTCTCGGCCGCCGGGCGCCGGCTCCCGGCCCACTGCACCTCCGTCGGCAAGATGCTGCTGGCCTCGCTGCCGCAGCAGGAGCTGACGGCGCGCGTCCCGGACGACGCCGAACTGGCCGCGATGACGCCGAACAGCATCACCGAACCGGCCGCGCTGCGCGAGGCGCTCGCGGAGATCCGGCAGCGGGGGATCGCGGTGGAGAGCCGCGAGTCCAACCCGGACGTGAGCTGTGTGGCCGCGCCGGTCCGTGACCGCACCGGCCAGGTGGTCGCGGCCCTGTCCATCTCGGTGCCGATGATCCGCTGGAGCGACGAGCGCCGCACGGAGCTGGAGCAGCTGGCCGTGAAGGGCGCGGCGGACCTGTCCGAGCGGCTCGGCCACCGGAGCGCGGAGTGAGCGGGCGCGGGACGGTGGCGCATGAGGTCGCGGTGCGGGCGGAGGCGACCCTCGGCGAGGGCCCGACGTGGGATCCGGCGGCGGGGCGGCTGCTCTGGCTGGACATCCTGGGCATGCGCCTGCACACGTACGACCCGGCGACGGGCCGGCGCACGGTGCGCACGACGGAGCAGCACGTGGGCGCGGCCAAGCCCCGCGCCGGCGGCGGCCTGGTGCTCAACCTCCGCGACGGCGTGGGCCTGCTGGACCCCGACGGCGGCTTCCGCTGGCTGCACCACGAGCCGGTGCCGGGGCGCCGCGCGAACGACGCCGCCGTGGCGCCCGACGGGTCCCTGTGGGCGGGCACGATGCGCTACGACGAGGCGCCGGGCGGCGGCACGCTGACCCGGCTGACGGGCGACGGTACGACGCAGACGGTCCTGCCCGACGTCGCGGTCAGCAACGGCACGGGCTGGAGCCCGGACGGCCGCCTGATGTACTACGTCGACAGCCCGACCCGCCGGGTGGACGTCTTCGACCACGACGGCGAGCGGGTGACCGGCCGCCGCCCGCTGGTGGAGATCGAGGAGGGCGCCGGCTTCCCGGACGGCCTGACGGTCGACGCGGAGGGCTGTGTGTGGGTGGCCCTGTGGGACGGCGGAGCGGTGCGGCGCTACACGCCGGACGGCCGGCTGGACCGCGTGATCGGGCTGCCGACGGCGCGGACGACGGCCTGTGCGTTCGGTGGTGCGGGGCTGAGGGACCTGTACGTCACGACTGCGCGGGTCGGGCTGGAGCCGCCGGATCCGCTGGCGGGTTCGCTGCTGGTGATTCCCGGAGCGGGGGAGGGGCTGGCGCAGCCGGCGTTCCAGGGCTGACACCGCCGAGGGGCCGGGCCGCGCCGGCCCTCACTCCGGCACCGGCACCCTCGCCGCCGCCCGGGCCCGTACCGCCTCGATCTCCTGCCACCCGCGCAGGGCGCGGGAGACCGGGGCGATGTCGCTGAGCAGGCTCGCCGGGTCGGGGCCGGCCGGTGCCGGTGTGCGGTGCCGGTGCTCGATCGCGTCCAGGACGGCGACGGCCGCCGCCAGCGCGCGGGCGCGGTCGGCCGGGTGGCCGAGGGCGAGCGCGGCGTCGTACGAGCGGGCCGCCAGGTCGGTGTCGAGGCGGCGGGTCAGCGGCAGCAGGACGTCCCGGACGAAGGTCTCCCGGCGGATGAGGCGCAGTTCGGGTGTGGCGCGGAGCGTGAACGGCACGCCCTCGCCGCTCACCGTGCGCATCAGCCGGTACAGCGGCCCCAGTTCATGGTGGGCGAGGTGGATCCGCCAGCGGTCGTGGAGGTACTGGCCGGCGTGCGGGAGGATGAAGCCGGCCGCGACCAGGATCGCGGAGAGCGAGGCGACCGGCGGTGCGAGGTTCGTGCTGAGCCAGTCCAGATCGTGCCCGGACCACCGCGCGCCCACGGCCGTCAGCTTGGCCGCGTCGAATACCAGGTTGAGCGCGTACCCGGCGCCCAGCAGCCTCAGCCCCCAGCGCAGCCAGGCGTCCAGCCCCTCGGTGTGCGCCCAGTTCCGGATGAGCCAGGAGGCGACCGTACAGGCCACGGCGTGCGCGCCGAGGTACAGCAGGATCTCCTCGCGCATGAACGGCGTGTTCGCGTAGTAGGTGTCGAGGTCCTGCACGCGCTCCAGGGGCGCGTCCGCCCACAGGTACAGCGCCCACAGCGCGACGATCACCCCGGAGTACGCCGAGACCACCCGGCGCACCGTGCGCCGGGTCGCCACCGGGCGGCCGGACAGGCCGTCGCGCCAGGTCACGATGAGCAGCAGGCCGGAGGCGGACATCGCGGTGATGAGCGAATAGCACCAGGGCGCCGCGAGGTTGGGCACCCCCGTCAGCCGGTTGACCCGGTGGATCATGGACGGGGAGCAGAACACGAACACCGCGCAGGCGAGCAGCAGCAGGCCGCCGACCGCGCGCAGCAGCGGGTCCCGCCACAGCCGGACGATGGCGGGCAGTTTGAGCACCAGCGCGGCGGTGAGCAGGGCCGTGGGGACCCAGAAGGAGATGTAGAACCGGCCGAGGAACTCCGGGGGGTCCAGCGCCAGCTGTCTCACCGGGCGGCTCCGCCCCGTCCGGTGAAGCCGAGGACCCGCTGGACCGCGTCGGGCGGGGCGGGGCGCGGGCCGCCGTGCAGACCGTCGCGGAAGAGGGTGGCCAGCCGGTGCCCGAAGTCGTCCGCCTCGGCCTCGTCGGCCTCCCGTGAACCGTTGCGGGCGGCCACCGTGAGCGCGTCCCGCAGCCCGCCCGGCGCCTCGGCGAACGCGCGCGCCGCCACGTCACCGCTCAGGTGGTGGTGCCGGTGCCCGGCGTGCAGATGCCACAGCTCATGGCCCAGGATCACCAGTTGCTGCACGGGCGCGGCCCGGTCCTCCACGATCACCAGGTCGAAGTCGGCGAACTCCACGCACAGCCCGGTGACGGCGAGTTCGTCGGGGAAGCGCTCGAAGCGCAAGTCCACGGGCCGCCCGCCGCGCCGCGCGCTCATCTCCTCGCACAACGCCCGGCACAACTCCCTTACCCCGTCCGGCGTTCGGGGGCGGGCGCGAACGGCGTCCGCGAGGTCGCGGGCCAGCACGCGCATCGTCGCCCCCGGGCGGGATGAGAGACGTCGGGAGGGTCGCAGTCGTCCGGCCAGGCGTGCCAGCCGCTCTCGCGCGCCCGCCATGACCATCGGCTCTCCCTTCCGCTGGACAGAGCGTACGCGTCTGGTTGTGTCCCCGTCAGGGGCGACGAGAAAACCGGCGATGAGCTTGCGCCCCACCCATTGACGGCGGAAGCGCCGGGAATCTACGGTCCCGTTCGAAGTTACGAGCATTATTCGATATGCCGAACGACAGGGGACGGTGGGGGCAAGGTATGGGACAACCTGGCCTGAATCGCAGACAACTGCTGGGAGCCGCCGGCGGGTTGGCGGTGGCCGCGAGCTTCGGCTTCGCCGCGCTCGGCACCGGAGCCGACGCGCTCGCCTCCACCGTGCGCACCCGGGTGCGCTACTGGAACCTCTTCAGCGGCGGCGACGGCTACAACATTGACAGTACTGGCTGTACTACGCCGTCTCCTCCTGGGGCACCAACCACTCCGCGATCGGGGTCGCCACCTCCCCGTCCGGCCTGCCCGGCACCTGGACGGACCACGGCCCGGCGTTCACCTCGCAGAAGTCCGACGCCTGGAACGCCATCGACCCGGCCGTCATCCGCGCCGACGGCAGGCTGTGGATGGCGTTCGGCTCCTACTGGACCGGCATCCGCATGGTCGAACTGGACCCGAGGACCGGCAAGGCCGTCCCGGGCGCCGAGGTCCGCCACCTGGCCACCCGCCCCGACGCCCCCTACGCGGTCGAGGGCGCCTCGATCCTCCACCACGGCCGGTACTACTACCTCTTCGCCTCCTACGACGCCTGCTGCCAGGGCGTGAACTCCACCTACAAGATCCGTGTCGGCCGCTCGACCTCGGTGACCGGCCCGTACACCGACAGCACGGGCACACCGATGCTGGACGGCGGCGGCGACCTCTTCCTGGCCTCCCACGGCCGGTACACCGGCCCCGGCGGCGAGTCGACGTTCCGCACCCACGGCACGACCTGGCTGGCCTACCACTACTACGACGCGAACGACAACGGCACCCCGAAGCTGGGCCTGAACGAGCTGGGCTGGCGTGCCGGATGGCCTGTTCTGAAGTGACCCGGAAGGACCTCATGAGCAAGAGCACCACCGCCCGCTTCACCCTCGACCCCGCCTTCACCGTCGGCGAGGTCAGCCCCCGTCTCTTCGGCTCCTTCGTCGAACACCTCGGCCGCTGCGTCTACACCGGCATCTACGAGCCGGAACACCCCTTGGCCGACGAGGCCGGACTGCGCACCGACGTCCTGGAGCTGGTCCGCGAACTCGGCGCGACGGCGATCCGCTACCCCGGCGGCAACTTCGTCTCCGGCTACAAGTGGGAGGACAGCGTCGGACCGGCCGAGGACCGCCCCCGCCGACTGGACCTCGCCTGGCACTCCACCGAGACCAACCGCTTCGGCCTGTCCGAATACATCGCCTTCCTGAAGAAGGTCGGCCCCCAGGCCGAGCCCATGATGGCCGTGAACCTCGGCACCCGAGGCGTGGCCGAGGCCCTCGAACTCCAGGAGTACGCCAACCACCCCTCCGGCACCGCCCTGTCCGACCTGCGCGCGGCCCACGGCGACAAGGATCCCTTCGGCATCCGCCTGTGGTGCCTGGGCAACGAGATGGACGGCCCCTGGCAGACCGGGCACAAGACGGCCGCCGAGTACGGCCGGCTCGCCGCCGAGACCGCACGGGCCATGCGCCAGCAGGACCCCGCCGTCGAACTGGTCGCCTGCGGCTCCTCCAGCCAGGCCATGCCCACCTTCGCCGAGTGGGAGGCGACCGTCCTGCAGGAGGCGTACGACCTGGTCGACTACATCTCCCTGCACGCCTACTACGAGCCCGTGGACGGCGACATCGACTCCTTCCTGGCCTCGGCCGTGGACATGGAGTCCTTCATCGAGAACGTGGTCGCGACGGCCGACCACGTGGGCGCGCGGCTGAAGTCGAAGAAGAGGATCAACCTCTCCTTCGACGAGTGGAACGTCTGGTACCTCTCCCGCTGGGAGGAGCACGCGCGGACCATCGACCAGTCCGACTGGCCCCAGGCGCCCCGCCTGCTGGAGGACAACTACAGCGTCACCGACGCCGTCGTCCTCGGCTCGCTCCTCATCGCGCTGCTGCGCCACGCCGACCGCGTCACGGTCGCCTGCCTGGCCCAGCTGGTCAACGTGATCGCGCCGATCATGACCGAGCCGGGCGGCCCGGCCTGGCGGCAGACGACCTTCTTCCCCTTCGCGCAGGCCTCGAAGTACGGCCGCGGCGAGGTGCTCGACGTGCGCGTGGACTCCCCGACGTACGAGACGAAGAAGTACGGCGAGGCCGACCTGCTGCACGCCACGGCGGTCCGCGCCGCCGACGGCACGGTCACGGTGTTCGCCGTCAACCGCAGCCGCACGGACGCCCTGCCCCTCGAAGTCGCCCTCAACGGGCTGGAGTTGAGAGCCGTCACCGAGCACAGCGCCCTCGCGGACGCCGACCCCGACGCCCGCAACACCCTGGACGACCCCGAGCGGGTCGCCCCGCACCCGGTCGAGGGCACCGCCGTCACGGACGGCACCCTCACCGCCGTACTGGAACCGCTGTCCTGGAACGTGATCAGACTGGCGTGACCGGCAGGCCCCCCTGCGCGCTGCCGAGCAGGGTGAGGCGTACGGACCCGGGGCCCGACAGCGTGGTGAACTCCGAGAGGACCGCCAGCGCGAGGGTGTTGGTGCCCCGGGTGCGCAGGACGCCGTTCGGCAGGACGAAGGTGTGCTGGGGGCCGACGTCGTTGATGTACTGGCCCAGGTTCCAGCCGTTGAGGAAGATCTGCGCGCGGTAGGCGCGGTACGGGTCGTCCTCCAGGGTCAGGCCCACCGACGCGTCGACGTCGGCCGGCACGGACAGCCGGAAGGCGGTCCGGTACCAGGTCACGCCCTGGTACCGGGCGGTCCGGGGGAAGGCCACCGGCTCCCAGTCGTGGTCCTCCCGGAAGTCCGGCAGATGCCAGCCGTGCCGCTCGCCGTACAGGCCGCCGTTGTTCATCGGCCCGCGCACCGGGTCCGGGGCCGCCTCGCCCTGGATCCGCCACGTCACCTCCGGGGAGGCGCCGCCGAAGCGGGCGGCCGTCAGCCCCCTGGCCGCCTTGTGCGTGTCGCGCGCCGCGCCGTCCTGGTCGTGCTGCATCCGGCGCACGAGCACGGACAGCACGTGCCGGCCGGGCGAGCGCAGCGCCTGGCGCACCGGGAGGACGGCCGTCGCCTGCCAACTTCCCCGCCGCACGGAGGAGACGTCCGGCACGGGCATCCGGTGGGTGCCCAGCGGCTCCCCGTCCAGCCAGGCCATCAGCAGCCCCTGGGTGCCGGCGGCGTAGTCGAGGGACAGCTCCTGAAGGCCGCTCGAGTCGGAGAAGGTGCCCCGGTACCAGACGTCCCCGTAGTGGAAGCCGTAGTCGTCGGCGAACAGCACCGGCTGCCCGGCGGGGACCGGCGTCGTCGAACGGGACGTCTTCCTGTCGGCGGTCCGCCACCCGGAGTCGTCGAAGCTCGGCCCCGCCTCCGGGTTCTCCCGGCGCATCCGCCAGCCGTCCAGGACCGGCAGCCGCACCTCGGGCACGCCCGGTAGCATGCCGCTGCTCATCAGGCTGCCGGACAGGGTCACCCGGGTGGGCAGCTCGCGCCCGTTCCACACCACGGTGTCGACCCCGCGCGGAGCCCAGACCTCCATGGCCGTGGTGTCGGTGACGTCACCGGTCAGATGGACGGCCGAGCCGCGCACCTCCGCGTGGCGCAGCAGTGCCGGACCGTAGACGAGCACGGTCCCGGACGGGGTGTCGTAGGGGAACAGGCGCGTGGCGGTGGCGTCGTCGCCGAAGAGCAGCACCAGCGGGGTGTCACTGCCGCCCTTCTGCACCAGCACGCGGGTCAGCCCGCCCTCGCCGAGGGGACTGGTCACGCGCAGCTCGTCGGCGTCGTCGTAGACCCAGGCGGCCTCCGGGTCCAGGCGCATCACCGACGGCTCCTCCGGTGACGTGAGCACCAGCTCGGCCATGTCGTTCGTGCGCCCCGTGAACAGGACGACGTCCTGCCGCCCGGCCGTCACGAGGAAGACCGGCTGGGCGGTGGCGTACTTCAGCGTCCGCTCACCGAGCCGCAGCCCGGTCACTAGCAGCCGGGCGTCCTCGGCGGGCACGGTGACGCGCAGCTCGCCGGCGTCGGTGGGCAGGTAGGTGGTCACCGGCGCGGTGCCGTCGTTGCGGGCGACGTAGACGTGGGCGCCGGTGTCCGGATTGGCCAGGTGGTAGACCTTCAGCCCCCTGGCCTCGACCGCCTCCGCCCGGTCCAGCTTCGCGAAGTCGGGCACGCGCTGGAAGAGATGGCCCAGCTGGTGCATCGGCGCGATCTTCGCCGTGACGTTGCGGGCCTCGTCGATCGCCGCCCCGTAGTCGTACGACGTGTAGACGACGGGCGCGGGCAGCCAGCCCCACGAGGTCCCGCCGAAGGTCATGTACACGTTGTGGAGGGTGAGCCCGTTGGCGAGGTTGGTGAGGTGGAACCGGCGCTCGTAGGCGGCGTCCCGCGTCCGCCGCGCCTCGGCGTAGCCCTTGCCGCCGAACGTGGCCCCGCCCCACGGATCGAACCAGCCGCCCCCGAACTCCGGCATGAAGCCGGGCGTTGACGGCGAGGCACTGGCCCCGCCCTTCGCGCCGCCGGGCCCGTACCGCCCCCAGTCCGGCGGGGTGCTGGACGGCGACGGGTACCCGTCGAACCCGTAGAGCCAGCCGCCCTCCTCACCGCCGGTGTCGAACGACCCGGGCACCCAGTACCCGTTCCTGCCCTTGTCGTTGTGGAACAGCGGTACGTCGATGCCGTCGGCCCGCACCTTCTTGTACAGGTGGGACATGTACCGGCGGCCGGTCGCGTCCCCGGCGTGGGCGTCGTACTCGTTCTCGATCTGGTACAGCAGGACCGTGCCCCTGCCCTGCGTGTAGAGGTGCTCGCGGGCGATGCCGTTGACCCGCGTCAGCCACTCGTCGGCGTGCGCGAGGTAGCCGGGGTCGTCGGTCCGCGCGGTGCCCTCGGTCACGGTCAGCCAGCCGGGGAAGCCGCCGCCGTCGACCTCGGCGTTGATGTACGGCCCCGGACGCAGGATGACGTACAGCCCGGTCTCGGCGGCCATGCGCAGGAACAGGCCGAGGTCCCGCACGCCGGTGAAGTCGTACGTGCCCGGTGCCGGGGAGTGGTAGTTCCAGGCGACGTAGATGCTGACCGCGTTGTACCCGTGCGCCCGCATCTTCTGCAGGACGTCCCGCCACAGTGCCGGACTCGGCAGCCGGAAGGGGTGGAACTCCCCGGACCAGACGACCACCCGCCTGCCGTCCACGAGCAGCGAGTACCGGTCGTAGCCGATGGTGTGCTGCGCGCCGTCCACGCGCGGCGGCAGCGGCGCGGGCCCGGTGGGCAGGCTGCCGTCGCCGCGCGCCGCGAACGCCGAGGGCGCCCCGGAGCCGCCGCTGCCGCCCAGGGCGAGCCCGAGCGCGGCCGAGCCGGCCAGGGCACTGAAAGTACGTCTGCTGAAGCCCAAGGTGGATCCTCCCGGGCGGCGATCTTACGGGGCGCGGGTCCGGCCGTTCTCACCGGAGCGACGCCCCACAATGGACCCATGAGGATCTCGGCGCGGGCGGACTACGCGGTACGTGCGGTTCTGGAACTGGCCGTACGGCAGGGTAACGGCCCTGTGAAAGCAGAGGAAATCGCCGCCGTCCAGGACATCCCCCACAAGTTCCTGGAGGGCATTCTGGGCGACTGCCGGCGTGCCGGGATCGTGGAGAGCAGGCGGGGCGGAGGCGGTGGCTACCGGCTCGCCGGGGACGCGGCGGCGATCACCGTGGCCGACGTCATCCGGGCGGTCGACGGCCCGATCGTCTCCGTACGCGGCGAACGCCCGACCGGCCTGTCCTACACCGGCACGGCCCAGCCGCTGCTCCCTCTCTGGATCGCCCTGCGTGCGGGCGTCCGCCGCATCCTGGAGGGCGTGACGGTCGCCGACCTCGCCGAGGACGCGCTGCCGGAAGCGGTGCGCGCGCTGGCGGCGGAGCCGGCGGCCTGGGAGAACCCGTAGCGCGGGCAGCGTGACGGTGGCCGCGCCGCACGGTACCGGATACCTTCGGTTGCGCACGTTTAGCCGCTTTCATCCGTTGTTGTCCCGCTGGATGCGGGCGCCCGAGGAGGAGGTAACCGGTGGAGACCCTGCGCCCGGCCCAGGTCCACATCCAGAGCCGGGAGTGCGACCGGGAGATCCTGGCGCGGTTCGCCGGCGCGACGTTCTTCCCGGAACGGCTGCTCGGCTGGGCGATCGTCGACACGGTGTGCCGGGCCGGCGGCCGCCTGCTGTACGTCACCGCCCCACCGCCGCTGGACGCCGACGAGCAGGTCGACTACTACCTCGGGCTGCTGGGCGCCGGGTACGAGGACGCGCGGGACCGGGTGCGCCTCGCGGGCGTGGACGACGCCGGTGCCCGCTGGCTGAGCGAGAAGGTCCTCGATCCGGACGACCCGGGGGCCGCGCGGGTCCGTGCGGCCGTCCGCGCCTTCGTGGACGACCAGCGGCGGGCCGGCGCCGACGTCCGGCTGGACTACTTCGAACCGTCCGCCCCGCTGGAGCGCTTCGCCCGCGAACTGGGGGTGCCCGGCAACCAGCCGCCCTCGTCCTGCATCCCGCTGGGCACCAAGCACGCCGGCCGCCGGCTGTTCGCCGAGGCGGGCATCCCGGTCCCCGAAGGCTCCGCGGAACTGCGCCACACCCTCGCCGGCCTCGCCGCGGACGTGGCGCGGATGGCGCGGTCGGGGCACCGCGCGGTGGTCGTCAAGCTCGACGACGCAGCCTCCGGGGCCGGGCTCGGCAACGCGCTGCTGGACCTCGGCGGCCTGGGACCGACACCGGGGACGGACGACGGCGCGCTGACCGACCGCGTGCTCGCCGCGTTGCCCCGCGCCACTCTGGTGGACCCCGGGATCACCTGGGACGACTACGTCCGGACGATGGAGAGGTCCGGTGCCCTCGTGGAAGAGTGGATCAAGGACGACGCGCTGCGCAGCCCCAGCTTCCAGGGCAGGATCACCGACGGCGGCGCGGTCGAGGCGGTCTCCACCCATGACCAGGTGCTCGCCGGCCACCGCCAGAGCTACGTCGGCTGCCGGTTCCCGGCGGACGCCGCGTACCGGCACACGCTCATCGACTACGGGCTGCGGGTCGGCAGGGCGTTGCGGGAGCGAGGGGTGGACCGGGGTGACTACGGGGTCGACTTCCTCGCCCGGCCCGCCGCCGGGGGCTGGCAGGTCCTCGGGTGCGAGATCAATCTGCGGGGCACCGGGACCAAGCACGCCTTCGGCATCGTCTCGGCGCTCCTGGGCACGCGGGCGACGCCGGACGGCCGCCTGGTCGCCGGCGGGCCCGGCGGCCCCGAGCGCGTCTACGAGGCCTCCGACAGCATCGTGGACCCGCGCTACGTGGGCCTGCGGCCGGCCCAGCTGATCCGCGCGGTCGCCGGCTCCCCCCTCGGCTACGACCCCGGGCGCGCGACGGGCGTGGTGCTGCACATGATGAGCGCCGCCGCCGGGTCCGGGAAGTTCGGCGCGGTGTGCGTCGGGGCGGACCGGGCCGAGGCGGCGGCGTTGCTGCGGGGGCTGCGGGAGCTGGTGGACGAGCGGGTGGGGCACGCAGTGGGCTGAGCGGGGTCCCGGACGACGCGTGAAAGACCGGAAGTGAATGGCCGGAGTTCACCCTCCCGGGCCGGTGCGGTCCGTCCCTACGATGCCCACGCCTCCCGCCCTTCACAGGGCACCCACAGTTTCTTCAAGGAGAAACCATGGCTGGTGCACTCCTCCTGAGCGGCGCCGTAGCCGCTCTGCTCACCACCGCACTGCCCGCCAGCACACCCGCCTCGGGCGTGCTGGACAACCCGCCCCCCGACAAGATCGTCATCGACGTGGCGACGGTGAACGGCTCCGGTTGCCCGGAAGGCACGGCCGCCGTCGCCGTCTCGCCGGACAACACGGCCTTCACGGTCACCTACAGCTCCTACCTCGCCCAGGCCGGCGGCACCTCCGACCCCACGGCCTTCCGCAAGAACTGCCAGCTCAACCTGATCGTCCACGTCCCGCAGGGCTTCACCTACGCCGTAGCCAGCGCGGACTACCGGGGCTTCCTCTCCCTCCAGCCCGGCGCGACGGCCACCCAGAAAGCCTCGTACTACTTCCAGGGCTCCTCCCAGACCGTCCCGAGGACCCACCCCTTCACCGGCGCCTACAACGACGACTGGCAGGCCACCGACAGCACGGACTGGGCCCAGCTGGTCTGGGCGCCCTGCGGAGTGCTGCGCAACTTCAACATCAACACCGAGCTGAGGGTGAGCGCCGGCACCCAGAACCCGGACAAGGTCAGCTTCATGACCATGGACTCGACGGACGGCGACATCAGCACGGTGTACCACCTGGCGTGGAAGCAGTGCCCGGCTAGCTGACCGGCGTCGGGCCGGCTGCGCCCCTCGCTCACGGCGCCCGTGCCAGCCGGCCCGACGATGTGAGGCGTACGAGTTGCTGTGGGAACCGTTGACTCGCAAACCATTCGATTCCACGGTCCGTTCGAGTCGGCGATCGATGTTCGTTGTGTCGAACGGAGCTGCAACGAAGCGCACCCGCACCGCACTTCTCGCCGTACCCGCCGCGATCCTGCCCGCCCTCGTCCCGGGCACCGCGTCCGCGTACCCCAACCCCGGCACGGTCACCGGGGACGTCGTCGTCCACGATCCGACGATGATCCGCACGCCACCTCCGTCACCGGGCCGTACTACGACAAGAGCGGCGTCGCGATGACGAACAGCGGCGGCACCCCGGTGCTGGAGTCGCACGGCAGCGTCACCGGCTCCGGCGGGCAGTCCGTCATGCACGACACCGACGGTGACCTGATCGTGTACCACTACTACGACGGCAGCGACAACGGCACCCCGAAGCTCGGCGTCAACCTGCTGAACCGGTCGACCGGTTGGCCCGTCGCCTGTTGAGCCCCCGCCGCCCATGGGGCCCCTCGCTCATGCCAGCCTCGTGTCCTTGACCGCCAGCTCCCGGTCGCCCTGCCGGTAGTCCACGGTGCGGATGCCCAGCGCGGACTTGAGCTGCCGGGCGGGCACGACCTGGGGAGTGGGGGCGGGGGCCCGTCCCGGCTTCGGCAGTGGGTAGGCCGTGGTGGTGGCGGAGTGGAAGGTGATGTTGCCCTCCGTCTTGGTGAACAGCTGGTGGACGTGTCCGTTGAGGCAGGTCACCGAGGAGAACCGGCGCAGGAGCGCGATCACCTTCAACGCGTCGTCCGTGCTCCAGCCCCACCGGGGGTACATGGCGAACAGCGGGATGTGGCTGAAGACCACGATCGGGGTGTCCGCCGACAGTCCCGCCAGGTCCTTGCGTACGAAGTCGATCTGCTCGGTGCCGAGGTGGCCCAGCTTCTCCAGGTGCAGGGTGTTGACCAGGGCGAGGAAGTGCACGCCGTGGGTGTCGAAGCTGTACCAGCCGTCGCCGAGCGTGCCCCGGCCGAAGATCTGCCGGTAGGCGCGGCCCGCGTCGCCGATGGCGTCGTGCTCGCCGGGCACGGTGAAGACGCGGTCCGTCTGCAGCCTGGTCATCATCTGTCTGACCTGGTCGAACTGGGCCGCCGTGGACAGGTGCGTCAGGTCGCCGCTGTGCATGACGAAGTCCGGCCGGAAGCCGAGCGAGTTGACCTGGCCGATCGCTTCGGTGAACGAGCCGGCCACGTCCAGGTTCGCCGGCCCGTGGAAGCCGATGTGGCTGTCGGAGACCTGCACGAACCGCAGGGCGCCGCTGGCTCCCGCGGCGGCGGCCTCGGCGACGGTGCCCCGGGGGCCGGCGATGTGGCTGGTCACCTCCCCGCCCGCCACGGTCAGTACGACGGCCCCGCCGAACCACCCGGCGTGCCGCAGCAGTTGGCGTCGCGTCATGTCGTGTTCCCCGGTCATCGGGTCACCACCACCTTGGCCGTCATGAAGGGATGGATGGTGCAGAGGTAGGCGTAGGTGCCCGGCGTGGTGAACCGGTAGCTGTAGGTGGCGTGGGTGGCCAGGGCGGGCGAGTGCAGCGGTCCGCCCGGTCCGGCGCTGGTGACGGTGTGGGCGTCGGTGTCCTGGTTGGTCCAGGTCACCGTCGTGCCCGCGGTGACCTTCAGCGTTTCCGGGGAGAAGGCGAAGTTCTTGATCGCCACGGCTTCTGCGGCCACCGGCGCATCGGCTGCGCCCGGCTTCGGCGAGCTCGGGGACATGTTCATGCCCGGCATCCGCGAGGCGCCGGGCATTCCGGCCACCTGGTGCTGGCCGGGGCCGGCTGTGATGGCACCGGCCGTGGGGGAGTGCGGGGACTGGCCGCACGCGCTCAGGAACCCCAGGGCGGCTGCCGTCGTGGCTGTGAGCCCGGCCGCGACGCGTGATCGCCGGCCGGCGTGACCAAGGTTCGGGTACATGGTGTTCGTTCCTCGTGTGTCGAAGCTCTTGCCCGACTCCACGGGCGACGCTGCCGTCCGGTTCGGCGGATACACCCTTTTTCTCGGCATATCGACGGATACGACAAAAGCGCGTTCATGGGTAATGATCGTCTTATGCCATGGAGTGCCCGTAAACGTGGCCAAACAGCCGATACGGATCGCTCCGCGCGCCGTGTCTCTGGTGAGGGGACCGTGTCGGCCACGGACGAGGAGCTGATCCGCGCCCTGTACGCCGAGCACGCGGGCCCCCTGTTCCACTACGTGCTGCGTCTGACGTCAGGAGACCGGCAGTGGGCCGAGGATGTCGTACAGGAGACGCTGCTGCGGGCGTGGCAGCACCCGACCGCGTTCGAGCCCCGACGCGGTCCCGCCAGGGCGTGGCTGTTCACGGTCGCCCGGCACCTGGTCATCGACGCCCACCGGGCCCGGCTGGCCAGGCCGGCGGAGACCGGCGGCGAGGCCCTGGAGCGGGCCGCCGAGCACGCGGTGGGCGAGGACCAGATCGAGCAGGCGCTGCAGAGCTGGGCCGTGGCCGACGCCCTGCGGACGCTGTCCCCGGACCACCGCGCCGTGCTGATCGAGACGTACTACCGGGGCCGCACCATGGCGCAGGCCGCGGGCGAGCTGGGCATCCCGCTGGGCACGGTCAAGTCGCGGACGTACTACGCCCTGCACGCCCTCCGGCTCGCCCTGCAGGAGCGAGGCATCGAGCCATGACCGAGGCGCGGAGGAGGTGCCGGCCATGAACACGGACCATGACGCCCTGCGGATGGCGCTGGGGGCGTACGTCCTCGGCGCGCTGTCCCCGGCCGAGACGGAACAGGTGCGCGCTCACCTGGAGACATGCGACGCATGCCGGGCGGAGCACGAGCAGCTGGCCGGACTGCCGGCGCTGCTCGCGATGGTCACAGCGGCCGAAGCGGCAGGTCGGACGGTACCCGCCGGCAACGACGAGCTGGCCGACGGCCTGGTGCGGCGGGCGGCCGAGAGCGCGCAGGGCGCCGCGCGGGCACCGTCCGGCATGTCCGCGACGCCTCGGGCTCCCGGGGCGGGGCTGGTGGAGAGGATGCTCCAGCAGGCCGCGGCCAGGCGCCGCAGGACCTGGCGGTGGCAACTGGCCGGCGCGGCCGCCTCCGTGATGCTGGTCGCCGCGGGGGCGGTCGGCGGAACCCTGCTGGCGATCGGCACCTCCGTGACCAGTGCGGGCAAGCAGCCCGGACCTGCCGCGCCGACTCCGTCGCGCACCTTCTCCGGAACCGACTCCACCACCGGCGTCACCGCCTCCGTGAAGGTCTTCCCCTCGGCCTGGGGCAGTGTCCTGGAGGTCTCGGCCCATGGTGCGCCGGCCGGTATGGTCTGCCGACTGCGGGCCGTCGGTCCCGGTGGGACCAGGGCGGACGCGGCTACCTGGCGGGCCGGGGCGTACCCGACCGGTACGAAGGTCCCAGGGGCGATCCCCATGCGTCCGGGAGCCGTCGAGCGCTTCGAGATCATCGACGCGGCGAACGGCCGGAAGCTGGTCACGATCCGGGCGTGAGATCCACCGAAAGTCGTCAACCCGGCAAAAAGGTACGAATAACTCGAACCATATGCCACTCGCCGTTCGTAGTACCAGATGAGCGCTCACACGCAGGTTCCGCACCCACACAGAAGAGCCAGAAGACCATGTTTGTGACCGATTCCGAGTGCATCAGCTCACGGCCCTGCTTCCATCGGGCGACGCTGACCCTGCCCGCGCAGGAGGCCCATGTGTCCGCCGCGCGTCACTTCACGGCGGACCTGCTGGACTGCTGGAGCGTTCCCGAGCGCGAGCGTGACTCCGCCGTTCTCATCGTCGACGAACTCACTGCCAACGCCGCCCAGTACGGCCGCGCGAGCATGACGCTGGTCCTCGTCCTCGACCATGGCGCCCTGTACATCGTGGTCAGTGACTCGGGAACCGCGGTGGAGCGCGGTGCGCACGATGTCGCCCCGGACGAACACGGCCGCGGCACGGGCATCGTCAGGTACCTCGCGCAGTCGACCGAGATCCGCCAGACGCGCAGCGGCCGGGAGGTCCGCGCCTGTCTCCGGTGCCCGGCATGACCGGCCCCGGCGGACGGTGCGGTCAGGCCCCCGCCGCGTTCGGCCAGCTCTGCGCGTTCGGCCACCCCGTCGCCGGCGCCGGGGTCAGGCCGGCCGGCGGGGCCGTCATGCCGCGTACCTGGGCCGCCGTGAGGCCGCCGCGCGCCGGGACGCCGGGCGGGGTGGGGGCGACGGCGGCCGCGGGCATCGGGGCCATCGGCTGCTGCACGGGGGCCAGGGGCGGCTGCGCCGGTGGCGCTACCGGTACCGGCGCCGGCATCGGGGTGGGAGCGGGTGCGACCGGTGCGGGGGGCTGCTGCGGTGCGGTCGGCAGGGGCATCGGGGCCGGCTGGGGCGCCGCGGGCATCGGCAGTGGCTGGGGCGCCGCCGGCATCGGCATCCCGGCGCCGGGCGGGGGTACGGCGGCGGGGAGCGGCATGCCGGTGCCGGCGGCCGGAGCGGGGGCGGGCGAAGGGACGGCACCGGCTCGCGCGGCGGACGCCGCACCGGCGGCCATGGCCTGGGCCTGCGCGGCCAGGCCCCGTACGCCGCCTCCGTTGGTCTCGCTGACCAGCCGGTCCACGGCCGCCGTACCCGAGCTGTAGCTGGTCCCGGTGCCCAGCTCGGGTACGGCGGCACCCCTCCCGGACCCGTAGAGCACCTGCTCCAGGCCGGACACCAGGCGACGCACGTCGACCTGGGGGCGCACCACGAGTCTCAGGAAGCGGCTGGAGGAGCCGATCTTGTTGCCGCACTCGCGGACCAGGATCCGGTGCTGGTCGAGCATCCGGTCCCGGACCACCGTGCCCTCGGCTCCGACAGGCAGTCGTACGAAGAGGAAGTTCCCCTGCGAGGGGTACACCGTCAGTCCCGGCAGCGCCGACAGATGGCTGGCCATCTCCAGGCGGTCGCGGCGGATCTGCGTGAGGCTCTGCGCGTACTCGGGCCCGTGGTCGCGCAGCATGAACACCACGTGCTCGGCGAAGGAGTTGAGGTTCCACTTCGGCAGCATCGAGCGGACCCTGGCCGCGAGGGCCGGGTTCGCCACCAGATAGCCGAAGCGGACGCCGTGCAGGCCGAAGTTCTTGCCGAGGCTGCGCAGGACGATGACGTTCGGGCGCAGGATCGCCTCCTGCACGACGCTCGGGTCCGTCTCGGCGTCGGCGAACTCCAGGAACGACTCGTCCACGACGACCAGGTCCAGGTCCGCCATCGCGTCCATGAACTGCACCACCTGCTGCTTGCGCAGGTAGCCGCCGTCGGGGTTGTTCGGGTTGCAGACGACCGCGACGCGCGTGCCGCGGGCCCGGATGAAGTCCGCGTACTGGGCGAGGTCCAGCGCGAAGCCGCTCGCCTCCTGCAGCGGAAACATGTCGACCCGCTTGCCGGTCTCCATCGGCTGGTCGGTCCAGCGGCCGAAGGTGGGCACCGGCACCGCCAGCGACGCGCGGACCAGCAGGTGGTCGATCCAGGAGATCAGCTCCGTCGAGCCGTTGCCCATCGCCACGCACTGGGGCGGCAGTTGCAGCAGGGAGCACAGCTCACCGGTGATGGTGTCGGCACCGCTCGGGTAGTACGTGACGATCTCGCGCAGCCGGGCTGCCAGCTCGTCGAACATGGCCGCGGTGGGGAAGTACGGGTTGCACGGGACGCAGAAGTCCACCGGGCCCGTCCCGTCCCCGCCCTCCCGGGTCAGCGCCGCCATCGAGGGGCTGTGCGCGGCGGTGCCGCGGAACAGCGAGGTGACGTTGCCGGCCAAGGGGACCTCCGTTCAAGGCGGCCCGTGCGGGGGAGCACGGGCCGCCCATGAGTACGCAGACGGCGGTCCCGGTGTTCAACTCACCCGAGGATCAGGTGGTTTCAGGCGCTGAACTTGTGGATCGTCGTCGTCCGGTAGGTCTGGCCGGGCCGCAGCACCGTGGACGGGAACTTCGGCTCGTTCGGGGAGTCCGGGAAGTGCTGGGTCTCCAGGGCCAGGCCGTCGCCCTGCCGGTAGGTGTGGCCGGAGGGGCCGACGAGGGTGCCGTCGAGGAAGTTGCCCGAGTAGAACTGCACTCCGGGCTGGTCGGTGAAGATCTTCAGGGTGCGACCGGACTCCGGGTCGCGCAGCGTCACCACGTGCTCGGGACGCGCGGTCACGCCCTTGTCGAGCACGAAGTTGTGGTCGTAGCCCTTGGCGGTGACCAGCTGCGGGTGGCCGACGCGGATGTCCCGGCCGATCGGCTTGGGGTGGGTGAAGTCGAAGGGGGTGCCCTTGACCTTGGCCAGCTCGCCGGTCGGGATCAGGCCCGAGTCGGTCGGGGTGAACCGGCCTGCGGCGAGCCAGAGTTCGTGGTCGTAGATGCTGCCGCTGCCCTCGCCCGCGAGGTTGTAGTAGGTGTGGTTGGTGAGGTTCACGACCGTCGGCTTGTCGGTGGTCGCCTCGTAGTCGATCCGCCAGTCGCCGTGCCGGGTGAGGGTGAAGGTGACCTTCGTCTTCAGCGTGCCGGGGTAGCCCATCTCGCCGTCGACGCTCGTGTAGTGCAGGTGCAGGCCGACATCGGAGCCGGAGACGAAGGGCTCGATGTCCCACACCTTGGTGTTGAAGCCCTTGGCGCCGCCGTGCAGGCTGTTCACGCCGTCGTTGACGGACAGCTGGTACTTCTTGCCGTCGAGCGTGAACCGGCCCTTGGCGATGCGGTTGCCGTAGCGGCCGATGGTGGCGCCGAAGAAGGTGGTGCCCTTCACATAGGCGTCGAGGTTGTCGTAGCCGAGCGAGACGTTCGCGTACCGGCCGTGGCGGTCCGGTATCTCCAGGGACTGGATGATGCCGCCGTACGACAGCACCTTCAGCCGGGTGCCGCCGTTCGCCAGCGACCAGCGGTGGACCTTCGTGCCGTCGGCGAGCGTGCCGAAGTACTCCTTCACCGGCTTCCCGCCCTCCCGCGCCTGCTGTGCCCCCGGCGCGGCGGCGGCTGATGTCGCCGTCGCGCCGAGGGTGGTGGCGGTGATGCCCGCCGCCGCTGCTCCCGCGATGACCGTGCGTCTGTTCAGTTCCATGTGCGGCTCCTGCACAAAGGAGGGGCCCCGCCGGCTCTCCGGCGGGGCCCGGTCTGACTTACGAACCGGACTTGCGCTTGTTCCACACGTCGAAGCCGACCGCCGCCAACAGGGCCAGGCCCTTGATGACCTGCTGCCAGTCGGTGCCGACGCTGAGGAGGTTCATGCCGTTGTTCAGCACGCCGAGGACGAGACCGCCGATGATGGCGCCGAGGACGGTGCCGACACCGCCGCTCATGGAGGCGCCGCCGATGAACGAGGAGGCGATGGCCTCCAGTTCGAAGCCGTCGCCCGCCTTCGGCGAGGCCGCGTTCAGGCGGGCGGCGACCACCAGACCCGCCAGGGCCGCGAGCACGCCCATGTTCAGGAACACCTGGAAGGTGATGCGCTTGTCCTTCACACCGGACAGCTTCGCCGCCGGCAGGTTGCCGCCGATGGCGTAGATGTGGCGGCCGAAGACCGAGTTGCGCATGACGTATCCGTAGCCGCCCACCAGGACGCCGAGGATGATCAGGATGATCGGCGCGCCGTCGTAGCTGGCGAGCAGCATGGTGAGGGCGAGGATCGCGGCGACCAGCGCGACGAGCTTGAGCAGGAACAGCTTCACCGGCACCACGTCGAGCGAGAACTCCTGCTGGCGGCGCCGGTCGCGCATCTCCTGCCACACCACGCTGGCGATCAGGACGATGCCGAGGAGCAGGGTGAGGTTGTGGTAGTTGGTGTTCGGGCCGACCTCGGGCAGGAAGCCGTTGCCGATCTTCTGCAGGCCGTTCGGGAAGGGGCCGAGGGTCTGGCCCTTGAGGAGGATCTCCGTCAGGCCGCGGAAGAGCAGCATCCCGGCGAGGGTGACGATGAACGACGGTATGCCGAAGTACGCGATCAGGAAGCCCTGTACGGAGCCCGCCACCGCGCCCACCAGCAGGCACAGCACCAGGGCGAGGGGCCAGGCCATGTGGTGCTGCACGGTCAGCACGGCCGCGAAGGCGCCCACGAACGCCGTGATCGAGCCGACCGACAGGTCGATGTGCCCGGCGATGATCACCAGCATCATGCCGATCGCGAGGATCAGGATGTAGCTGTTCTGCAGCACCAGGTTGGAGACGTTGCGCGGCAGCAGCAGGTCGCCGCCGGTCCAGATCTGGAAGAGGACGACGATCAGACCGAGCGCGATCAGCATGCCGTACTGGCGCATGTTGCGGCGCAGGCCGCCGAGCACCAGCTGCAACAGACCCTCGCCGGCGGCCGATCCGCCCTTGCCCGGCGGCGCGGCCGCCGGGGTCTTGTCGGTGACGTCCGTGCTCATCGCGTTACCTCTTCGTCCTTCGCGTTGTCAGTCGGCGCCTTGTCTTTCGTCATCTGGCGCATCAGTACTTCCTGCGTGGCCTCGGACCGTGGCACCTCACCGGTCAGCCGCCCGGCGGCCATCGTGTAGATGCGGTCGCACATGCCGAGCAGTTCCGGCAGTTCGGAGGAGATGAAGACGACCGCCTTGCCCTGGGCGGCCAGCTGGTCGATGACCGTGTAGATCTCGTACTTGGCGCCCACGTCGATGCCGCGCGTGGGCTCGTCCAGGATCAGCACGTCCGGACCGGCGAAGATCCACTTGCTGAGGACGACCTTCTGCTGGTTGCCGCCGGACAGCTTGCCCACCGGCTCGAAGACGGTCGGCGCCTTGATGTTCATCGACTTGCGGAAGCCCTCGGAGACCTGCCGCTCCGCCTGCTCGTCCACCACGCCCCGCCTGGCGACCTTCTTCAGGGCGGTCAGCGAGATGTTGCGGTTGATGGTGTCGATGAGGTTCAGGCCGTAGTGCTTGCGGTCCTCGGTGACGTACGCGATGCCGTGCTCCACCGCCTCCGCGACGCTCTTCGTACGGATCTCGACGCCGTCCTTCAGGACCGTACCGCCCGCGTAACGGCCGTAGGTGCGGCCGAAGACGCTCATCGCGAGTTCGGTGCGGCCGGCGCCCATCAGGCCCGCGATGCCGACGATCTCGCCCCGGCGGACGCTCAGCGACACGTCGTCCACGACCTTGCGCTGCTGGTCGATGGGGTGGTGGACGGTCCAGTTGCGGATCTCCAGCGCCGGGGCCGCCCCCTCCTCCGGCTGGTGCGGGGTGCGCTCGGGGAAGCGGTTGTCGAGGTCGCGGCCCACCATGCCGCTGATGATCCGGTCCTCGGTCGTCTCCGGCGCCTTGACGTCCAGCGTCTCGATCGACCGGCCGTCCCGGATGATCGTCACCGAGTCGGCGACCTTGCGGATCTCGTTGAGCTTGTGGGAGATGATGATCGAGGTGATGCCCTGGTTCTTCAACTCCAGGATGAGATCGAGGAGCTTGCCGCTGTCCTCGTCGTTCAGCGCCGCCGTCGGCTCGTCGAGGATGAGCAGCTTCACCTCCTTCGACAGCGCCTTGGCGATCTCCACGAGCTGCTGCTTGCCCACGCCGATGTCGGCGACGCGGGTCTCCGGGTGCTCGTCGAGACCGACCCGGCGCAGCAGCTCGCTGGCGTGGCGCAGGGTCTCGCGCCAGTTGATCAGCCCGCGCGTGGCGTGCTCGTTGCCGAGGAAGATGTTCTCCGCGATGGAGAGGTACGGCACCAGCGCCAGCTCTTGGTGGATGATGACGATGCCGTGCTGCTCGCTCGCCCGGATGTCCTTGAACCGGCAGACCTCTGACTCGAAGAGGATCTCGCCCTCGTAGGTGCCGTGCGGATGGACACCGGAGAGCACCTTCATCAGGGTCGACTTCCCGGCGCCGTTCTCCCCGCAGATGGCGTGGACCTCGCCCTGGCGGACGGTCAGAGTGACGTCCGACAGCGCTTTGACACCGGGAAAGGTCTTGACGATCGAGCGCATTTCCAGGACGGGTCCCGCCATGGTCGTGCCTTCCAATCAATGTGGGGTCAGTTCGGCCCAGGGCAGATGGGCGGGATCACTTGAGCTGGGAGTCGGTGTAGTAGCCGCCCCCGACCAGGACGCTCTCGTAGTTGGTCTTGTCCACGCTCACCGGCTGGAGCAGGAAGGCGGGGACGACCTTGGCGCCGTTGGTGTAGGTCGTGGTGTCGTTGACCTGCGGCTTCTTGCCGTGCAGGACGTCGTCGACCATGGACACCGCGACGGAGGTCTCCTTGCGGCTGTCCTTGAAGACGGTCTGGGTCTGCTGGCCCGCGATGATCGACTTCACCGAGGCCAGCTCGGCGTCCTGGCCGGTGATGACCGGCAGCGGCTTGCTCGCGGAGCCGTAACCGTCCGACTTCAGCGCGGCGATGATGCCGATCGAGATGCCGTCGTACGGCGAGAGCACCGCGTCGACCTTGGCGCTCGAGTAGGTGGAGGTGAGGATGTCCTCCATGCGCTTCTGCGCGGTGGCGCCGTCCCAGCGCAGCGTGGTGACCTGGTTGAGCTTGGTCTGCCCGGACTTGACGACCAGTTCCTTCTTGTCGATGTACGGCTGGAACACCTTCATCGCGCCGTCGAAGAAGTACTGGGTGTTGTTGTCGTCGTTCGAACCGGCGAACAGCTCGATGTTGAACGGGCCCTTCTTGCCGGCGTCCAGGCCGAGCTTGTGCACGATGTAGGTGCCCTGGAGGGTGCCGACCTTCTCGTTGTCGAACGAGGCGTAGTAGTCGACGTTCTTGGTGCCGAGGATGAGCCGGTCGTAGGCGATGACCGGGATGTTGGCCTGCTTGGCCTCCTGGAGCACGTTGTTCAGGGACTTGTTGTCGATGGCCGCGATGATCAGGCCCTTGACGCCCTGCGTGATCATGTTCTCGATCTGCGAGACCTGGGTGCTCGGGTCGTCCTCGCCGTAGACCAGCTTGGTCTTGTACCCCTTGGCCTGGAGGTTCTTGACCATGTCGTTGCCGTCGTTGATCCACCGCTCGGAGGACTTCGTCGGCATCGCGATGCCGATCGTGGCGCCCTTGACGTCGCCCGTCTTCTCCTTGCTGCCGCCCGAACCGCTCTGGCCACAGGCGGTCAGGGTGAGGGCGAGCGAGGCGGCTCCGGCTATCGCGGCGAGTGCCGTTCTGCGGTTGCGCATGGTCATCATCCTTGATGTGTGTGGGGCGGTGCGGGGCTCGGCCTGGCGTGCGGAAGGACGCTCCGAGGCGGTGCGGGAGACCGAGAGATGTGTGGGATTGTGTTTGACTGCGTCTTCTTTTGTGAAGCGGATTGTCCGGAACGTTATGCGGAGATGTCGAACCGCTCGAGCGTCCCGGGCAGCCGTGAACCGAGGGGCGCCATGTCGCCGTCGGCTCCGTGCCGCGCGAGCAGGTCCAGGGCCAGTCGGCCGCGCCGCACCCGTTCCCGGGCGGTGGCGAGCGTGAGGTCCCGCAGCTGGTGTCCGTACGGGTAGATGCCGGGGCTCTTGGACAGCCCGAACTTCAGGTAGAGCGGTGCGCCGCGCCGGATCAGCTCGGCGACCTCGTACATCCGCACATAGCCGCCGAGGTCGTCGGGGGCCTCGATGTACATGTCCATGGGAGCCGCCGACACCCGGCGGATCTCGGTGAGGTGATCCAGCGTCAGGTCGCTGGGCACGTTGACGGAGTCGGCGCCGAGCCGCTCGTAGACGGCGTACGAGGCCGGGTTCACGGGGCCGATGAGCGCCGAGACCTTCAGCGTCGTGTCGGCCGGGACGAGGCCGGCCTCGCGGGCCCGGTGCAGGGTCCACAGCACGCCCTCGTCGGCGACGAGCAGGCACTTGACGCCCAGCTCCGTGGCCCGGACGGCGTCTTCGACGCATCCGGCGACGGCGTCGTGGCCGCGTGCGCGCAGTCCGGCCCCCCGCGAGTCGGAGCGCACCGAGGCGCCGGTGTCCCAGGTGCCGCGCGGGCCGGTGAACAGGCAGAGTTCGATGTCGCGTTCGGCGGTCGCCTCGACCATCTCGGTGATCTCGGCGTCGGTGAGCATCCACACACCGCTGCCCTGGCTGATCCGGTGGATCGGCACGTCCAGGCGGGAGGCCTCCTTGAGCACGACCGCGAGCGCCTCCGGCCCCTCGCACGAGGGGATCTCGGTGCGCCAGCGGCCGCCGCCCGGGAAGGTGTGGGGCGAGGCGTCGGCGGGGTCGAGTGCGGGCGCGCCCAGGCCGAGAGCGGCGAGCATCTGCTCGCCGGGCCTGCGGGCTGCCGGGGCGGAAGCGTCGGTCACGAGCTGTTCCTTCGCGGTCGAGACGTTCGAGATATCGGACAAGGTCCGCGGCTCTGGGTAGGAGAAGGCCTGGATCGCGGCCTTCATGGGGTACGCCGGCCAGGGCGCCGTCAGGTCACGCCCCGGCCGGCGTACGTCATCAGGGGCGGAGCAGCACCTTGCCCACCTTGGGGTCGCCGGCGCCCACGAGATCGATGGCCTGGGCGAACTCGGTCAGCGGCAGCTGGTGCGTGACCAGCGGCAGCGGGTCCAGCAGCCCGGCACCGAAGACGCGCACGGTGTGCGCCCAGGCGTCCGGGGGTGCCCCGAAGACGGTGTGCACCTCCAGCTGCCGTACGACCAGGTCGGTCGGGTCGAGCCCGTCCGCGCCCGGCGCCGGGATCCCGGTCAGGACCAGGCGCCCGCCGCGCCGCAGCAGCGCGGCGGCGGTGCGCGCGGCGGACGCGGACCCGGCCGTCTCGATCACGACGTCGAAGTCGTCGGGGAGGGCCTGGTCCCGGGTGCGGAAGTCGCTCGCCCCGAACCGGCGGGACAGCTCCTCGCGGTCGTCGCGGGTGCCGACGACGAGCAGCTCGGCCGGCGAGACCGCCTTCAGGAACTGCACGGCGAACATCCCGAGCGTCCCGGTGCCGACCACCGCGACCCGCTCACCGGGCTGGGCCGCCGCCTTGAGCGCGGCCGCCGCGATGCAGGCGGCCGGCTCCAGCAGCGCGGCGGCGGTGAGGTCGGCGTCGTCCGGCAGGGCGTGCAGCAGCCGGGCGGGCAGGGTGAGCGTCGCGGCCATGGCGCCCGGCTGGGTGAAGCCGGTCTCCTCGTAGCCGTCGGTGCACAGCGTGGTCTCGCCCGCGTGGCAGCGGTCGCACACCTGGCAGTTGCGAAAGCCTTCACCGACGACCTTGCGGCCGGTGAGCGAGCCGGGCACTCCCGGCCCCACCCTCGCCACCGTCCCCGACCACTCGTGCCCCGGCGTCAGGGGGTAACGGACATACCCCTCGGGCCGGTTGCCCTGGTACACCTCCCGGTCGCTGCCGCAGATCCCGACGGCGTGCACGGCGACCAGGGCCTCGCCGGGGCCGGGCTCGCGGGGCGTGTGCTCCTCGACCCGGTGGGTGCCCGGCGCCTCGACGACGACCTGCGAACTCACTGGTCGTCCTTCGGGCTGCGCTTCTCCCAGCCCTCGGCCCACAGGTCGAAGTGGGCGCGCTGCTGCGGGAACTCGGCCGCGGCGTCGACGTCCAGCTCGACCCCGAGCCCGGGCGCGTCGGAGAGGTGGAAGTACCCGTCCACGACCTGCGGCGCGCCCTTGACCACCTTCTTGATCTCCGCGTCCGCGAAGTCGTTGAAGTGCTCAAGGATCTTGAAGTTCGGCGCGGTGAAGCCGACCTGCAGGGAGGCGGCGGTGAGCACCGACCCGCCGACGTTGTGCGGCGCGACGAGCATGTAGTGCGTCTCGGCGGTGGCGGCGAGCTTGCGGGTCTCCCAGATGCCGCCGATGTGGCCGACGTCCGGCTGGATGATGTCCACGGCCTGGCTGTCGAACAGCTCCCGGAACTCGATGCGGTCGTGGATCCGCTCACCGGTGGCCACCGGGACGTCCACCTTGTCGGCCACCTTCTGAAGCGCCTTCAGGTTCTCCGGCGGCACCGGCTCCTCCAGCCAGGCCGGCCGGTACGGCGCCATCTCCTTCGCCAGCCGGACGGCGGTCGCGGGGGAGAAGCGGCCGTGCATCTCCAGCATCAGCTCGGCGTCGGGCCCGATCGCGTCCCGCACGGCCTCGATGAGCGAGACCGCGTACAGGGTCTGCTCGTGGTCCAGCTCGAAGTGGCCGGTGCCGAAGGGGTCGATCTTCAGCGCCTTGTACCCGCGCTCCATCACCCCCTGGGCGGCCTTGTGGTACGCCTCCGGCGTTCGCTCGGTCGTGTACCACCCGTTGGCGTACGCCTTGACCTTGTCGGTCACCTTGCCGCCGAGCAGCTGCCACACCGGCACGCCCAGCGCCTTGCCCTTGATGTCCCAGCACGCCATCTCGATCACGGCGATGCCGGACATCACGATCTCGCCGGCCCGCCCGTAGTCGCCGTACTTCATCCGGCGTACCAGGTCCTCGACGGCGAACGGATCCGAGCCGAGAATGTGATTGGCCTCGGCCTCGCGTAGATAGCCGATCAGCGCGTCGGTGTGACCGAGCATCCGGGTCTCGCCGACTCCCGTGATCCCCTCGTCGGTGTGCACCTGGACGTAGGTCAGGTTGCGCCACGGCGTGCCGACCACGTGCGTGCTGATTCCGGTGATGCGCACGGCAGTTGCCCCTCAGCTGTTCGAGATTTCGTCACACGTTCGAAATGCTGGCGTGACAGTAAGGACGGGGCGGCGGAGGTGTCAATGGGTCGAACAGGTAACGGTTTCGGCAAGGCTTTCGAGAATTCTTTCGCTGATCTACGAAACCTTCACAGGCACCCCTAGGAACGTCACCGGCGGGGAATCTAGTCTTCCCGCGTCATGGACTACTGCTACCCGTGCCAACGGCACCTCAACGGCGCCCTGGCCTGCCCCGGGTGCGGAACACCGGCGCACGCCGCCGCCTACGCGTACGCGGGCGCGGGGGAGACACCGGGGCACGGCGGTGGTCGCCCCCCGGCCACCCCCGGCGCGGAGTACGCCGCCCGGGTCCCGGCACAGGGACACGGGGCACCCCAGGAACACACCCACGGCGTACCGCAGGGGTACGCGGGCGGTGTGCCGGAGGAGTACGGGTACGGCGGATCCTCGGCGTACCCGGCTGCCGGGGCGGGGGAGCCGGCGGGACCGGGGCCGGGGCCGTTTCCCGAGCCCCAGCCCACAGCGCGCGCTGCGTCCGCGCCGGGGCCTGGGCACGGCCCCGCAGCCGGGCGCGGGCACTACCCGGAAGGCGGGCTTGGGCATGGCCCAGGAGCCGGGCGTGGGTACCACCCGGAAGGCGGGCTTGGGCATGGCTCCGGAGCCGGGCGCGGGCACGACCTCGAAGCGGGGCCCGGGCATGGATCCGGGGCCGCGTCCGGATACCTCCCCGGCACCGTGCCCGGGCACAGCCCGGGCGCCGAGTCCGGGTACGGTCCGGGCGGGTTGCCCGGGCGCAGTCCGGATGCCGAGTCCGGGTATGGTCCGGGCGGGTTGCCCGGGCGTAGCCCGGATGCCGAGTCCGGGTATGGTCCCGGCGCCATGCCCGGAAGCAACACGGGCGCCGCGTCCGGACACAACCCCGGCACCGTGCGCGGGCACGACCCGAAGGCCGACTCCTCACTCCGGCCCGGCGCGATGCCCGGACACAACCCCGCAGGCGAGTCCGGACACGGCCCCGCGGGCGAGCCCGGTGTGGACCCCGAAGCCGGTCCCGGGGGCGAACCCGAGGCCGGTTCCGGGCGTGACCCCGAAGCAGAGTCCCGGCAGGGCGGCGAAGACGAGCCGGCGGCCGGTGCCGGGGGGCGGGCCGCCCGGCGCAAGGGTGGCGGTCCGGCCGGGCCGGACGCCAGCCGGCGCGATCGCAAGGCCGCCGTCCACCGGCGCCGACGGCGCCGTACGCTGCTCGTCGCCGCGGGTTTCGTCATCGCCGCGGGCGGCCTCAGCCTCGCCGAACTGGGCACGGACGCGCCCTTCTCGCCGTTCTCGGGCGGCACCCCGGCCGCCTCCGGGGACACCGCGGCGGAGGGCGGTACGGCCTCCGCGTCGCCCGGCGGCACGGCCGATCCGGCGAGCGGCACCTCCGGGGCCACACCCGGCGCGGGCGGCGCCGCCTCCCGGGGCGCCTCGGCCTCGCACGCGAGCAAGCCGCCGAAGGGCAAGGCCTCCACGTCCCCGAAGGCCGAGGACACCGGCGCCGCGGTCCCGTCGGGCGCGACGGGTCCCGGCCCGAGCCCCACCGCACCGGCGCCCACGGCCACCTCGCACGCCCCGACCACCCCGACCGGCGCCCCGACGAAGTCCCACCCGACCCCGGCGCCGTCGCCGAGCAACACCTGCAACCGCTTCCTGTGGTGGTGCGCCTGAGCACCTGAGCCCAGTCGCGCCCGCGCGCGCCACCCCTGCCATCCGCCATCCGGGGCATCGAAGACACCCACGGGCGCCTGCGGCGGTTGAGTCGAACGGGTACATCTCCCCGTACCGGTCTCGGGAACGTCCGGAGCGGGAACGGGCGTTGTGCGAGGGGCAGCGAGAGCGGCTCAGGAGGAGAGCGGATGCGACAGGAGATCACCGTCCACGGCACCGTCGCCGAGGGCTTCGAGGCGGTGCGCGAGGAGTTCACCGCGTTCGTCGCCGGGGAACGGGACGACTACGAGGGTCAGTTGTGCGCGTACGTGCACGGAAGGCGGGTCGTCGACCTGTGGGCGGGCGGCGAGGCCGACTCCCTGTACGGCGTGTTCTCGTCCACCAAGGGCGCGGCGCACCTGGTGGTGGCGCTCCTGGTGCAGGAGGGCACGCTGGAGCTGGACCGCAAAGTGACGTACTACTGGCCCGAGTTCGGCGCCGAGGGCAAGGGCGCGCTGACGCTCCGGGAGCTGATGGCGCACCGGGCGGGGCTGGTCGGGATCGACGCCGGGTTCTCGGTCGAGGAGATGGCGGACGACCGGGCGATCGCCGAACGGCTCGCGGACCAGAAGCCGTTCTGGCGCCCGGGCACGGCCTTCGGCTACCACGCGCTGGTGATCGGCGCGCTCACCGGCGAGGTGGTGCGCCGGGCCACGGGGCACACGCTCCAGGAGGTGTACGAGGAGCGGGTGCGCGCCCCGTACGGCACGGACTTCTTCCTGGGCCTGCCCGCCTCCGAGGAGCCCCGCTACCGCACGGTGCAGCCGATGCTGCCGACCCCGCAGCAGCAGGCACTGATCGACGCCGAGCCGGTCGGCCCGCACACGCTGACCGCGATCGCCTTCAACCGCCATGTGCCGCGGCCGCAGACGCTGGAGGAGTACGTCAACTCCCGCCTGGTACGCGCCAAGGGGCCGGCGTCGGCGGGCGGGGTCGCCTCCGCGCGCGGGCTCGCGACGATGTACGCGGCGGCCATCAGCGAGCTGGGGGACCGCCCGCCGCTGCTGAAGCCGGACACGGTCGCCGAAGTGGGCCAGATCCACTCCGTCGGCTACGACCTGGTGGCCCGCGCGCACAAGTCGTACGGCCTCGGCTTCCAGGCCACGGCGGACATGTGGCACCCGGTCCTGGGCGCGGGCGCCTTCGGCCACAGCGGCGCGGGCGGCTCGCAGGCCTTCGCGGACCCGCGCAGCGGGCTGGCGTACGGGTACGCGCGCCGCAGAATGGTGTTCCCGGGCGGGGCGGCACCGGAGAACGAGGCGCTGGTGCGCGCCGTGCACCGGGCGGCGCTGGCCTGCTGAGGCCGGACCGGGACAGCCGCACCCCACGTCCAAGGATGCGGCTGCCACCGGGAGAACGACGGTGGTCAGACGAGCGTCACGGTGATGTTCCCGCGCGTCGCCTTCGAGTACGGACACACCTGGTGCGCCTTCTCGACCAGTGCCCGGGCCTCCTCGGCGGACACGTTCGGGATGTTCGCCGAGATCTCCACGATGATCCCGAACCCCTCGTCGTTCTTTCCGATGCCGACCTTCGCGGTGACGGTCGAGCCGGAGACGTCGGCGCCCTCCTGCCGGGCCACGACGCCGAGCGCGCCCTGGAAGCAGGCGCTGTAACCGGCGGCGAACAGCTGCTCCGGATTGGTGCCGGCGCCGTTGCCGCCCATCTCCTTCGGCGGGTTGACGACGACGTCGAGTCGGCCGTCGTCCGTGGCGACCCGGCCGTCACGGCCGTTCTCGGCGGTGGCGACGGCGGTGTACAGGACGTCGGACTGCGTGATGGGCATGCGGTTGTCTTCCTCCTCGGTCCGCCGCGACTCGCGCCCACGATCGACGACGGATTTCGGAATGAAGTTACCGCATGCCGGAAACGCCGGGGAAGGGCTGGCCGGAACCTCAGAGCTTGACGATCATCTTGCCGATGTTGTCGCCGCGCAGGACCCCGAGGAACGCCTCCAGGTTGTTCTCGATGCCCTCGACGACCGTCTCGCGGTACTTCAGCGCGCCCGAGGCCACCCACGGCCCGACCTTCTGGACGAACTCCGGCTGGAGGTCGTAGTGGTCGCCGACCAGGAAGCCCTCGATGCGGCCGCGGGTCTGGATCAGCCGGGCGAGGTTCTTCGGGCCGGGCGCGGGCTCGGTGTTGTTGTAGACCGAGATCATGCCGCAGACGGCGATGCGCCCGCCCTGGCGCAGCGAGCCGATGGCGGCCTCCAGGTGGTCCCCGCCGACGTTGTCGAAGTACACGTCGATGCCGTCGGGCGCCGCCTCGCGCAGCTGCTCGCCCACCGGGCCGTTCCTGTAGTTGAACGCGGCGTCGAAGCCGTACTCCTCGACCAGCAGCTTGACCTTCTCGTCGGAGCCGGCCGAGCCGATGACCCGCGAGGCGCCCAGCAGCTTGGCGAGCTGGCCGACCTCGCTGCCCACGGCTCCCGCGGCGCCGGAGACGAAGACGATGTCGCCCTCCTTGAAGGCGGCGGTGCGCAGCAGGCCGGCGTAGGCGGTCAGGCCGGTCATGCCGAGCACGCCGAGGTACGCCGACAGCGGCACCTGGTGGGCCGTGTCGTCGACCTTGACGGCCGGGACGGCCGCCGGGCCGACCTTGACCGCGTTCTTCGCGTCCACCACCGCGTACTCGCGCCAGCCGAAGAAGTGCAGGACGTGGTCGCCGGCCTCGATGCCCTCGGCGTGCGACTCGATCACCTCGCCGACCGCGCCGCCCTGCATGACCTTGCCCAGCTCGAAGGGGGCGGCGTAGGACTTGGCGGCACTCATCCGGCCCCGCATGTACGGGTCCACCGAGAGGTACTTGTTCCGCACCAGTACCTGGCCCTCGCCGGGGGTCGGGACCTCGGTCTCGACCAGGGCGAAGTCCTCGGGCTTGGGCCATCCGACGGGACGGCTGAGCAGGTGCCACTCGCGGTTGATCATGACAGGGCCTTTCCGCTTTTACTTCAGTACCTGAAACAACCATGCGCCTGAATATTTCAGTATGTCAAGTAAAGGGGTATCCTGGCGTGTATGGCCACACCACCGAAGACCCACCGCCCCGATGCCCTCACGATGGAGGTCGTCGAACTCATCGGGGACGTCGTGGCCCGCTTCTACGCGGACTACGAGAAGGCGGCGGGGGAGCACGCCCTGACCGGACCCCAGGCCCGGCTCCTCAGCCTGCTCTCGGTGGAGCCGCTGCCGATGCGCAAGCTCGCGCAGAAGCTGAAGTGCGAGCCGTCCAACGTGACCGGGATCGTGGACCGGCTGGAGTCCCGGGGGCTGGTCGAGCGGCGCCCCGACCCGGACGACCGCAGGGTGAAGGTGGCCGCCGCCACCGAGGACGGCCTGCGCGTCGCCCGTGACCTGCGCGAGGGCCTCCACTTCGCCCGCGAACCCCTCGCCGGCCTCTCGGCGGACGAACGCCGGGCGCTGCGCGATCTGCTGCGCAGCATGCTGGCCGGCTGAGCATCGGCCGGTCGGCCGTCGGTAAGGTCTTCGCCATGCGTGATCTCGGGGTGGGGTTCGGTCATCTGCTGAAGGGCCAGCGCTGGGTGAGCCGGCACGGCAGGCAGTACGGCTTCGGGCTGCTGCCCGCACTGATCACCCTGGTGCTGTACGGGGCGGCGCTGGTCGCGCTCGCCGTGTGGGGCGAGGACGCGGTCACCTGGGCGACGCCGTTCGCGGACGGCTGGGCCGACCCCTGGCAGGGCCTGTTCCGCGGCTTGCTGACCGCCGTCCTGTTCGCCCTCGGCCTGCTGTTGGCCGTGCTCACCTTCACGGCCGTCACCCTGCTGGTCGGCCAGCCCTTCTACGAGAGCCTGTCGGAACGGGTCGACGCCGACGTCTCACCCGACGGCACCGCCCCGCGCTCGGAGCTGCCCCTCTGGCGCGAGCTGTGGACATCGGCCCGCGACAGCCTGCGCGTGCTGGTGCGGGCCGGCCTGTGGGGCGTGCTGCTGTTCGGCCTGGGCCTGCTGCCCCTCGTCGGCCAGACCGTGGTCCCCGTGGTCGGCTTCTTCGTCACCGGCTTCTTCCTCACCGAGGAACTGACCGCGGTGGCCCTGCAGCGCCGGGGCGTCGAACTGTGCGACCGGCTCGCCCTGCTCCGCTCCCGCAAGACCCTCGTCTGGGGCTTCGGCACGCCCCTCGGGCTCGCCTTCCTGGTGCCGTTCGCCGCCGTGTTCCTGATGCCGGGGGCGGTGGCGGGGGCGACGCTGCTGGCCCGGGAACTGACAGGGGAGGACACCGGGGGCGCTCCGGCCGGTGGAGAGACCCCCGTGCGGAGGGCGTCACCTTCCGGCTCCCGGTGAGTCCGGGATCCGTGCCGCCGTCTCCCGCAGGGCCCTGATGGAGGCCTGCGTCGTCGGTGTCGGCGACCGGTTTTGGGACCGTTGCCGGGTGGA